>NZ_JAWOTH010000224.1:0-1001 GCF_033338745.1 Vibrio sp. Vb1026 | reverse complement strand
AATGTCGCTCTTATTAGGAGTGATAAAGGTAACAGGATATCAGTTTCGAGCTTAGGTTTAAATAATTGCTGGCGATTGCGTTATCTGACCAGTCAGCGTGTGACTTATCTCTTACTCCAAGTGAAATTTCTGCTAATTTAAACCAAATTCCATTTTACTTTAGTCAAAACCATATACTCTCCGCGCTGGTATTTTTATACTGGTAGTAGAAGTATTAAGGGACACATCAACATGAATCGTCGCAGAAAGAAAAAGCAGCAAGTCGACTACGTCGAGTTGGTCAAACAAAAGTTCGCTGCTATCAACTGGAAGCAGCCGTTCAACAAAAGTAAGTGGTTGGAACGTGTAGAACCAATCAAGGCATTTTGGCAGCGCTTACCTAAATTCCATCAACGAGCTTTGATGGTGTTAATGCCATTATTACTTCTACTTCTGATTGTACCGTTACCGAAAAAAACGGAAACGTTAGTCGAACCGCAGGGTGAAGTGGATAGCCAGCGTGTTGCGATCCAGTTAAATGCGCAAAGCCTGAGTCAGCAACGTACGTCGCAAAACTCGGGGCCTAAGTCAGAAGACTGGAAAGAGTACCATGTGAAGAATGGTGATACGTTAGCTCAAGTTTTTCGCAACAATCAGCTTTCTATGGCTGACCTTAGCGCCTTAGTAAAAATAGAAGGAAGCGACAAGCCACTGAGCCATATCAAGCAGGGGCAACTCATCCGTTTTAAACTCTCAGAAAACGGCCAGTTAGATATGTTGCAACTGGAAAAGAGCGATCATTCGGTTATGTTCTTCCGTCTATCGGATGGCAGCTTCGGCAGAAACAAATAGTTTCCGTTGTAGATTTAAAAAAGACGCGATCATCTCGCGTCTTTTTTATTGCAGTTTTGTAGAGGTTTATTGAGTCGAATGCTTCCTGCGCATGTCTACGTGTGGAATTCCATCTTCTAAGTAACTGTCAGAAATAACTTCAAATCCATGGTGAGCATAAAAATCGATAA
>NZ_JAWOTH010000223.1:0-1003 GCF_033338745.1 Vibrio sp. Vb1026 | reverse complement strand
TCCGCCCTGAGTCGTGTCACCAACTCGTGTGATTGCATTGCGCGGCTATTCTTCTCTGCAAAAACGACTCGAAGCTCGCCTTGGTATGGTTCGCTACGCATAAAGTAGTGGCGCACCATGCCGTTGAAATCCATTGGGGAAGCGGTGCCTGCAAAGCCCGACACACTTGTCACTTCCGGCACCGTCATTAAATAGTCCGTAAAGCTCGACAGCGCGTTGGAGGTATCCACAAAGCTTGAAGACTCTGGCATGTTTAATACCAATTGGAACTCATTTTTATTGTCATAAGGCAGCAACTTGAGTGGAACTAAGCGAAGTGCTGGCAACAATGCTGCCAAGACGAACAACAAGGCAACCAAACCAAGGAAAAGCCATGCTTTCTTGCGACTTTCAAGTAGCGGAATCAACACACCACGATACAAACGATACATCGGCGAAGATTGGATGTCATAGTGGCCGTTTTCCTCAGCACCTTTGAGTAGCTTCTTGGCAAGCCAAGGCGTGATCATAAACGCGACAACGGTACTAAAGATAACGCTGATCGGAACGTTGAACGCCAGTGGCGCCATGTAAGGCCCCATCATCCCAGTGATAAAAAACATCGGCGTAAACACGATAACAATCGCGACCGTCGACATTAACAAGGCGCTACGAATTTCTGCCATGGCGAGAACAATCGCATTGGTTCGTGTTAGATTTTTTCGTTTGAGGTAGCGTTCAATGTTGTCGATACTCGCGATCGGATCGTCCACGATCAAACCTAGCGCCAAAATCAACGCAAAGAGTGTGACTCGGTTGATGGAATAGCCAAATGCCAAGTCCATCCCGAGCGCGGCACCATAGCTAATCGGAATCGCGATACCAACCACCAATGCGCTTCGCCAGTTCAAGAACAAACCGACAAACACCACGACCGTTAGAATAGAGATGCCAAGGCTTGATACCAAGTTGTTTACTTTCGCATTCGCCGTTTCGCCATAGTCACGAATGACTGCAACTTGCA
>NZ_JAWOTH010000222.1:0-1006 GCF_033338745.1 Vibrio sp. Vb1026 | reverse complement strand
TTAAACAGCATGTGCAGAATCAGACCGAACATCAAACCCCAAATCGCTTGCTCAAATGCGAGAAACAAAGAGGTTAATGAGAAGAGTTCAACCGCAGGCATTGTTGGCATTAATGGCGCTGTGATGACCACGATAGAGAGTGCTAATAAGCTGCGAACCCAAATCGGAATCAACGCATCACCAAAAAATGGCATGGATAAAAATACCGCTCCCACACGAAAAAACGGCCACCAAAGTTGACCGAGAATCGCGGAGAGGTCTGCAAATGTGATGGCCATTAGCCAATCATCCCCGGAATGTTGTGGAACAAGAAATCAAACAACTCCATGATTTTGCGAAGAATCCAGTGTCCTGCAAAAATCACCATCAACAGAGTGACGAGCAGACGTGGTAAAAAGCTCAATGTCTGTTCGTTGATTTGCGTTGCCGCTTGGAATACGGCAATACCCAAACCCACAATCAGGCCTGGCACTACCAGTACGGCCACCATCAAGATGATGAGCCATACCGCATCAGAAAATAGAGTAACGGTTAATTCAGGTGTCATCATGGGCTCCTGTTAACCGAAACTGGCTGAAAGAGTGCCGACCGTCATCGCCCAGCCATCGACCAGAACGAACACCACCAACTTGAATGGCAAAGAGACGATAAGTGGTGAAAGCATCATCATACCCATGGCCATCAAAACCGATGCCACCACCAAGTCGATGATCAAGAACGGCAGAAACAACATGAAACCGATTTGGAACGCCGTTTTCAGCTCCGAGGTGATAAAAGCGGGAATCAACACCGCCATCGACACATCTTCTGGATTGGTTACTTGCTCGCCCGACATATTTACGAAGGTTTCCAAATCCTTAATGCGCGTTTGCTTAAGCATGAAGGCCTTCATCGGCACTTGCGCTGCATCGAATGCTTCGCGCGCTGTCACTTGTTCGTTGAGGTATGGCTGGATAGCCGTATCATTGATTTCGTTGAGCACAGGAGACATGACAAAGAAGGTCAA
>NZ_JAWOTH010000221.1:0-1007 GCF_033338745.1 Vibrio sp. Vb1026 | reverse complement strand
CTCGCAGATTGCCTCCTTTAAATTCGCTTCGAGTATTTGAAGCAGCCGCTCGTCATCTCAGTTTTACGCGTGCGGCAGAAGAGTTATTTGTGACTCAAGCCGCAGTGAGTCATCAAATTAAAGCCCTAGAAGAGTTTCTATCTCTAAAACTTTTCCGTCGCCGTAACCGTTCTTTGCTGTTAACAGAAGAAGGGCAAAGTTACTTTCTCGACATCAAAGACATCTTTACCTCGATTGCTGAAGCGACCGATAAGGTATTGGAACGTAGTGAAAAAGGCGCGTTGACCATCAGCTTGCCACCGAGTTTTGCCATTCAGTGGTTGGTGCCTCGTTTGGCGGACTTTAATGCCCAAGAGCCAGACATCGATGTACGCATCAAAGCTGTGGATATGGATGAAGGTTCACTGACTGATGATGTAGATGTAGCGATCTACTACGGCCGTGGGAACTGGCCGGGTTTACGAGCGGATAAACTGTACCAAGAGTTTCTGATCCCACTTTGTTCACCTTCGTTACTTTTAGGTAACAAACCATTAGAATCTTTAAGTGACCTCAAATTACACACTTTGTTACATGATACTTCGCGTAAAGATTGGAAGCAGTTCGCTCGTCATTACAACATCGAAGGCATTAACGTGAATCACGGTCCGATTTTCAGCCACTCGACTATGGTGCTGCAGGCTGCTGCACACGGACAAGGCGTAGCATTGGGCAACAACGTGTTAGCGAAACCAGAAATGGAAGCGGGACGGGTGATTGCGCTATTTGATGAGGTGCTTATCTTCAAAAATGCCTTCTATGTGGTGTGCCATGAGCGGCAGGCAGACATGGGACGCATCGCCACATTTAGAGATTGGATGCTGGCAACGGCGAGAAAAGAACAAGAGGAAGTATTGGATGAGCCAGTGGATAGTTGAGGGGCCTGAAAACGGGCCGCTGTTTGTTTTTGCTCACGGCGCAGGGGCGGGGATGGAGCATGACTTCATGACTGCTGTCGCCAAAGGATT
>NZ_JAWOTH010000220.1:0-1007 GCF_033338745.1 Vibrio sp. Vb1026 | reverse complement strand
GCTGGAGTGCCGAGGCTTTCAATATGCTTCAAGCGAGGAAGCAATCCTGCTCCGTTCGCGATTTGAATAGCCAAACCAGGACGAGCATTCAGCTCAAGTACCATCGGACCTTCTTCTTTGTCGAGAACCATGTCGGTGCCCATGTAACCAAGCCCCGTCATTTCCCAAGCACTTGACGCAAGTTCTAGCAAACGCTCCCAATGAGGCACTTGCAGAGTCGATAAATCTTTACCCGTATCTGGGTGGTGCGTTACTGGTTGGTCGAATTGCACCGCACGAATGGCTTTGCCTGTTGCGATATCAATGCCGACGCCGACCGCGCCTTGGTGAAGGTTAGCTTTACCATCAGACGCTGATGTTGAGCAGCGCATCATCGCCATGACAGGGTAGCCTTTAAATACGATGATGCGTACGTCTGGCACACCTTCGTAGCTGAAACCATCGAAGCAGTCATCAAACTTAATCAAGTTCTCAACCACCGCAACATCGTTCTTACCGCCGAGCGAGAACAGCCCTGCCAGTGCATTACTGATGTGGCGTTCCACTTCTTCTTTGTTGATTGTCGCACCAGAAGGTTTGGTGTACACACCGTCTTTATGCGATGTCACCACCAGAATACCTTTACCACCGCTGCCTTGAGCTGGCTTAATCACAAAACCCGGCCAGTCTTTCACCATGTTGTGGATGGTTTTTACTTCTGCTTGGTTGTGGATCACGCCGATAAGGGCAGGGACGGTTGCCCCTGCAGCTTGAGCGATGATCTTGGTTTTTAGCTTGTCATCCACCAATGGGTATTTAGAGCGATCGTTATAGCGACCAATGTAGCTATGGTTACGCTTGTTCATGCCCATAATGCCTTTGTGGCGAAGTTTTGATGGCGTAGTGTAACGTTCAAACATCGTTTAATCCTCCGCTAGCGGTTTGAAACGACGTAGTTCTGTTAGACGGTAACCAGTGTAAGTACCTAGTAATAGAATACCCGCCAAAACAATTAGCTGTAGGCCGAT
>NZ_JAWOTH010000219.1:0-1014 GCF_033338745.1 Vibrio sp. Vb1026 | reverse complement strand
AAATTATTACAGTAGCCGCTTTTTGTATCGAAAAGAAATTGATCTACATAATCTTGGTGTTTGGTAGGGAATGGGACATTCGTTGTTTCATATACAAAAGAATGGTCAGTAAAGTAGTTTTCAATAGCTAATACTTTATCATATCGGTTGTTTTTATCATTTGTTAGATTAACAGCTAAGTCTCTTACTCGCTGCGGTAATGATTCGGGAAGTTGCGTGTACTTTGTCATGAAATAAGGATTTGTTTCTTGACCTTCATTCGTTTTTACAGCTTTCAAGTTTTCTATGGAAAACTCCGGGACCTCATATGTTACTTTATAAGAATGTAAAGTAGTAGAAGAGTCTGCGTCCATCGTATAGATTTTTTCTGAAAATGGGTCAACGCTGTATGATATATCAGAAGAAGCCTCAACTGATACTAAACCTGCTGGATAGGTAAGGTGCGGATAACTTTTTTGCATGGTGATTGTTGCCGTAGTTGTCTCTGTTTTTGTATTTTGTTCGTACCAACTCACGACGTCGTTTTTATTTTTAAAAGTAACCTTCTTTTGATTTTCAGAAACTTCCCAACCTTTTCCGGTATAAAAATCTTTCGTTTCTACTCTCCAATATTGTTTGTTTTGCGTTGCTGCTGTAAAAACAATTGTAGGATCTGCTTTAAAAGGACCACCTAATCGTGAGTCATCTAAACCATACCCAATTTTAGAAACTTCTTGTTTTTTACTTGATTCGGATGTGTTGAATTTTAAAAAATCCATTGGGTTTGGCCATTGAGGGCCAAATTTTGGCGCAAAGTATGCGATGGTTGCTAACAATACAATAAATATTGTAAGAGGTTTAAGTAGTTTTGAGATTTCTCTAGCATAATTTTGTAAGTGCTCACTCTCTTTTATATGTTCTATGCGAAGAAGACTCAGCATAAAAAAGCCGATGACAACGGTACGAATAATAGCGTAGTTTGCATTGTATACATGTAAGTTATGAAAAGCGGTGATATAAATAATAGTCAATATA
>NZ_JAWOTH010000218.1:0-1015 GCF_033338745.1 Vibrio sp. Vb1026 | reverse complement strand
TCGATCACCAAACCGAACCCCTAATTTTCGTGTCTACTCATTATTATACACCCAAGATAATACCCCTAAACTCCGGAAGCGAGCGTGCTTGAGTGAGAAAATGAGTGGTGAGTGCACTCCGCCTCATTGTTAATAAAACAGTAAGCTCAAATGTTAAAGGAAAATCGCTTCACATCTAGGCAACCTTTTGCTTTGTGCTTTGTGTCTCACTCTGCTGAAGCATATTGATTTGAAACTTATAGGGTTATACACCATTCTTATTTTTAAGGCGTTGCAATGAGGTTGGTGTTTGCCAATGAAAGGGATAATCTTTACCGAGTTCATGGAGTTAGTGGAAAGCAAATTTGGACTTGAAGTGCTTGACCAAGTGCTCGAACTTTCCGATGACGTAGGGGTATATACCTCTGTCGGCAGTTATGATCACCGAGACTTAGTCAAACTGATCGTCAATCTCAGCAAAGTTTCTGATATTCCCCCAGAGCAGTTACAAGAAGTGTTTGGTGAAAGCGTATTTTTGAATCTGCTACGCTCCATTCCCAGTCATGCAAGCTTGCAGCAGTGCGACAATACCTTTCAATTTGTTCGACATGTAGAAAGCTTTATTCATGTAGAAGTTAAAAAACTTTACCCAGACGCCAATCCGCCTAAGTTCGATTTTATCAGCGAAACACAGTCAGAACTGGTGTTCGACTACCATAGTGCAAGGTGTATGGCGCATGTTTGTTTAGGGTTGCTCAAAGGCTGTGCTGCGCACTTTGGACAGGTCATTCATATTATGCATCAAAACCAAACCGAAGACGGAAGCCAAGTTCGATTTTGGCTGGAGGCACAATAAGAAGAGTATGACGGGTAACTCCTCATTAGAAAGGAAACTCAAACGAGAAATCGCCTCAAGAAAGGCGGCAGAACTGCTTTTAGAGCAAAAAAGTTATGAGCTCTACGAATCGACGCAAAAATTGAGTGTCGCGTTAAAGAAGCTAGAACTTCGATCGGAAAGCGATCTGCGCAAGTTTGA
>NZ_JAWOTH010000217.1:0-1017 GCF_033338745.1 Vibrio sp. Vb1026 | reverse complement strand
GCACAAATAGTGAGCGGTGTGAACTACGCAATTGAATTTGAAATGGATGATGGCTCGATTTGGAACACTATTGTGTATCGTAATCTCGACGGAGAGTACGCGATTACTCAATCGCCAAAAGAAGGTCACTTCTGCGAACAATAAGTATCAGAGTGAGAGTGTCCTGAATTCTGTGTAACTGTCTAAACTTAAGCCTTAAAGGCTAAGGACTGAGAGATCCCCTCATAATTTCCCCAAAACGTAACCATGTGTGAATAGATTTTGAGTAAGCAGGGTTGCAGCCACGAGTGAGTCTTCCCTTGTTATTGTGTAGCCAGAATGCCGCAAAACTTCCATGCCTAAGCGAACTGTTGAGAGGACGTTTCGATTTCTGACTGTGTTAGCCTGGAAGTGCTTGTCCCAACCTTGTTTCTGAGCATGAACGCCCGCAAGCCAACATGTTAGTTGAAGCATCAGGGCGATTAGCAGCATGATATCAAAACGCTCTGAGCTGCTCGTTCGGCTATGGCGTAGGCCTAGTCCGTAGGCAGGACTTTTCAAGTCTCGGAAGGTTTCTTCAATCTGCATTCGCTTCGAATAGATATTAACAAGTTGTTTGGGTGTTCGAATTTCAACAGGTAAGTTAGTTGCTAGAATCCATGGCTCCTTTGCCGACGCTGAGTAGATTTTAGGTGACGGGTGGTGACAATGAGTCCGTGTCGAGCGCTGATTTTTTCGGCCTTTAGAGCGAGATTTATACAATAGAATTTGGCATGAGATTGGATTGCTTTTAGTCAGCCTCTTATAGCCTAAAGTCTTTGAGTGACTAGATGACATATCATGTAAGTTGCTGATAGGTTTCCAGTTTTCCGCTCCTAGGTCTGCATATTGTACTTTTCCTCTTACTCGACTTAACCAGTACCAACCCAGCTTCTCAACGGATTTATACCATGGCACTTTAAAGCCAGCATCACTAACTATAAGCGGTGTCGTGCCACTCGGTAAAATGCCTGCAAGATCGGCTAGGAATTGGTCATG
>NZ_JAWOTH010000216.1:0-1019 GCF_033338745.1 Vibrio sp. Vb1026 | reverse complement strand
CTTTAAAGGATGATCCGAACTTAATCTTTAGCTAATATCTTTAGCTAACGAAATTAAGTAAAAGAACAGAATGGCTAAAAAAATCACCATGAGTGACATTGCGGCGGCGGCTGGCGTCTCTCAGTCGACCGTATCGCTGGTATTGAATGGCTCAACTTCCGTAAAAATCGCGGAAGCGACCAAACGTAAAGTGCTCGAAACCGCAGAATCACTTGGCTACAAAAACAAAAAGGTTGCCCATGCTTTGGGACGCCCTAAAAAGATCGCATTGGTGATCAACGGCTTAACCAGTTATGACCCATTTATCGATGCCATCAATGCAGCGAGAGAAGAAGCGTGGTCGAACGACTACATATTGGTGACGTTCAATTACAGCCATGATGAAGTGTTGGCAAGCAAGATTGAGTCGGAGATAAACGGCGGTGATTACGCAGGTTTGGTTTACGCATCCAGTATGACGCGAGAGTTGGAGCAGCAACGCGTCACAACTTCCTTACCGACTGTGCTGCTGAACTGCACCAACGAAGAACACACCGAAACGCCAAGTATTTTGCCGGCCGATATGATTGGAGCTTACAAAGCAGTTTCACACCTCACAGCGCAAGGTTATCGTCGCATTGCCATGCTGTCTGGTGAAAGTTGGATGCTAGCCAGTAAGCAACGTGCCGATGGTTATCGTCAGGCTCTCATTGATGCAGACATCATTCCTAACTCAGAGTATTTAGTCGATGCAAACTGGTCGCTAAAAGAAGCGCACCAGCAAACACTGTCTCTACTGAATATGGAGCAGCCGCCAGAAGCGATTTTCTGTGGCAGCGACTATATGGCAATGGGGTGCTACCAAGCGATAGCGGAGTTGGGGTTGAAGATTCCTCAGGATGTTGCCGTTGTCGGTTACGATAATCAGCAAATCGCCTCTGAAAGCTTTCCAGCATTAACGTCGGTTGAACTGCCCTACTCAGACATGGGTAAACTCGCAATCGAATCGTTGATGGCACTGATTGAAGGGCAGCCGTTGC
>NZ_JAWOTH010000215.1:0-1021 GCF_033338745.1 Vibrio sp. Vb1026 | reverse complement strand
GTTGTGGAAAAAGGTCAGTCGTTGTACCAAATTGATGACTCTTCATTTCAAGCGGATTTGCTTAGTGCAGAAGCGGGGCTGATTCGTGCGCAAGCTTCTGAAGAATCGACGTTTGCAACCGTTAAACGTTACCGCGCATTGATTACCAAGAAATCGATCAGTCAACAAGATCTGGATGAAGCAGAAGCGGCTTACAAAGAAGCGAAAGCGCAAGTGCTCGTAGCCAAAGCGAAGATCAATACTGCAAAGATCAATTTG
This sequence comes from Vibrio sp. Vb1026, assembly GCF_033338745.1. NCBI lineage: Bacteria > Pseudomonadati > Pseudomonadota > Gammaproteobacteria > Vibrionales > Vibrionaceae > Vibrio > Vibrio sp. Vb1026. Next base: position 763 of record NZ_JAWOTH010000215.1, on the reverse strand, counting down.
ACTTATACCCGTGTGAAAGCGCCAATCAGTGGCGTGATCAGCAAGTCAAATGTGACTGCGGGAGCGTTGGTTACGGCAAACCAAGCCGACAAGCTAACGACGATTCAACAACTTGATCCGATCAACGTGGATATCGTTCAGTCTTCTGCTCAATTGCTGCGACTAAAAGCGGCGCTTTCTCAAGGTCACATGCAAGAAGATCAATCTGCGCAAGTCGCATTGACGCTTGAAGATGGCTCGACATACGAGCATAAAGGCACAATGAAGTTCACGGAAGTTAACGTGGATGAAAGTACGGGAAGCGTGACTTTGCGTGCGGAATTCCCAAATCCTGATGGTTTACTTCTTCCGGGTATGTTCGTACGTGCGACCGTGATTACTGGTGTTGACCCTAGCGCGATTTTGATCCCACAAAACACCGTGACTCGCGATGCAACAGGCAAAGCTTCGGTGATGACGGTGAGTGCTGATAATACCGTTGCGATTACGCCAGTCATCACGGCTGAAGTTATAGACAACCAATGGCGCATCATTGATGGATTAAAAGCCGGTGACCAAATCATTACTGCGGGTTTGCAAAAGGTGCGTCCGGGTAGCCCAGTCACCATCCAAACGGGAGAGCAGGGATAATCATGGCTCGATTTTTTATTGATCGTCCGGTTTTTGCTTGGGTATTGGCGATTCTGACCATGCTTGCAGGGATCATGTCCTTGTTCAACTTGCCAGTGTCGCAATATCCAACCATTTCGCCGACCACGATCAC
>NZ_JAWOTH010000214.1:0-1029 GCF_033338745.1 Vibrio sp. Vb1026 | reverse complement strand
TATGGCATCTCCTCGTTTTCTTGTTGGTATTGACCTTGGCACCACAAACACTGTGGTGGCCTACTGTGAAATAACCGACAACCTTGAACAATCCGAAGTATCCCTATTTGACATTGACCAACTGATTGGTCCGGGCGAAGTCGTTCGTAAACCACTTCTGCCCTCTTTCCGCTATCATCCAGCTGTAGGTCAAATCTCCCCTTCTGACCTCACTCTTCCTTGGGACAACGAACCTGTTGCCGGCGACATTAACAATGTCATCGTTGGTGAATGGGCTCGCGAATTAGGCGCGAAAGTAGAAGGCCGTCAGGTATCCAGCGCGAAAAGCTGGCTCTCACATCAAGCGGTTGATCGTAACTCAGACATTCTTCCTTGGGCTGGTGCGCAAGACGTGGATAAAGTCTCGCCAGTTATTGCCAGCGCAAGTTACCTCAATCACATTCGTCAAGCATGGAACTACCGTCATCCAAGTAACAAACTCGAAGACCAAGACGTAGTTGTCACCGTTCCGGCATCGTTTGATGAAACCGCGCGTAAACTGACACTTGAAGCCGCCGAGCTTGCTGGCTTGAAAAAAATCGTCTTGCTCGAAGAGCCACAGGCGGTGTGTTACGACTGGTATGCACGCCACCAGCAAACCGCGGCTGACGAATTAAAAGGTCTGCCACTAATCCTTGTTTGCGATGTGGGTGGTGGTACGACCGACTTAAGCCTGATAGAAGCTAAGTTCACCAATAGCGACTTAGCACTTGATCGTATTGGCGTTGGTGAACACTTAATGCTAGGGGGTGATAACCTCGACTTAGCGTTAGCGCACCTTGCTGAAAGTCGCTTCAGTCAAAACAAAAAACTCACTGCAGCAAGCCTGACTAAGCTGATTCAACAAACTCGTAAAGCCAAAGAAAACCTGCTCTCAACAAGCGCGCCTAACGAAGTAAAGATAACCATGCTAGGCAGTGGTTCTAAGCTGCTTGGTGGAACCAAGAGTATTGCTCTAAGCAAACAAGAAGTGCACCAAATCGCATTGGA
>NZ_JAWOTH010000213.1:0-1031 GCF_033338745.1 Vibrio sp. Vb1026 | reverse complement strand
ATAACTTAGGCAAAATCCTAACACCGGCGTTAATGGCGATTTTAATCATCATGTCTGTCACTGCCTTGATTTACCCGGCAGGTGAGTTGACACAAGCCAGTGGCCCATACGTGAGTGGTGCGTTTGCAGAAGGTTTGACGCAAGGGTACATGACGATGGATGCGTTAGGCTCAATTGGCTTTGGTTGGATCATTTTCCGTGCCATTCGCAGCATGGGAGTGGACTGCCCGAAAGCAACGGCGAAATACACTCTAATTGCAGCCTTAATGTACGCTGTCGCGATGGCGTTTGTTTACATTTCGTTGTCTTACATCGGTTCCACTAGCTCTTACTTAGGTTCAGAATTTAGCAATGGTGGCGATATTTTAACGGCGTTCACCTTCAACCACTTTGGTGCGTTTGGCTCCGTGTTGTTGGGTGCAGTCATGGTATTGGCCTGTTTAACCACAGCGATTGGCGTAACAACCGCAGGCAGCGAGTTCTATGACAACACCTTTAGCAAAGTGAACTACAAAATCTGTGTCGTCATCACCATGGTACTGTCAGGCTTTATCGCCAACATCGGTTTAGAGCAGCTATTGGCAATCACTTTACCTGCGGTTGTGGCACTTCATCCTGTGGCGATTGCTTTGATGATGATGGCACCCGTTCGCAACAAAATGTCTCAGTTCATGTTGGTGCTTACCGCGTTCACCGCACTAGCATTTGGTTGTGTCGATGCTCTGCACATTTTGGGCTACATGCCGGAAGCTGCAGATCAATGGATGAGCCACAACATGCCTTTGTACAATGAGTTCGCGAGCTGGATTGTACCTAGTGTCATCATGGCAATGATCGGACTTTTGTTCACTAAAAAAGCAGAAGAAATCAAAGAATTCGAGCTGGTCAACGAATAGCCGCTTAACTTAAGACATCATTCTATAATTACGCTAACATACTGGACGTTTATTGATGACGGGCAAAGGAGTTGCCCGAGTAATGTTTCGTTGTGGAGCACATATGGAGAGTCACTATTTAGATATAAGAACCCT
>NZ_JAWOTH010000212.1:0-1032 GCF_033338745.1 Vibrio sp. Vb1026 | reverse complement strand
AAATGATGATTGATGGTCGTGCAGGTGCTGCTCGCCTTCGCATCATTGATGGCGGTGATCGCATGAACTACAAACCGTGTGTGGATGTGACCTTTGGCTCTGCGGCGAAAGTTTACGGCGACAAAGTACTTTCTATGGTGCTCACCGGAATGGGTGCAGATGGCCGAGAAGGTGCACGTATGCTGAAATCGGCAGGCTCAACCATTTGGGCACAAGACGAAGAAAGCTGTGTGGTTTACGGTATGCCTCAAGCTGTTGCTAAAGCGGGCATTTCTTCTGAAGATTTACCTCTTGACCGAATTGCAGAACGCATGCTGGTGGAAGTGGGTTTAGCGTAGGATAAATCATGATCGTTTGGAGTGTAGCTAACCAAAAAGGTGGGGTAGGTAAAACCACATCAACAGTGACACTAGCAGGTTTGTTGAGCCAGAAAGGTCATCGTGTATTGATGGTCGACACCGATCCTCATGCGTCACTGACGACTTATCTTGGTTACGACTCAGATACCGTGTCATCAAGCTTGTTCGATCTGTTTCAGCTAAAGACGTTCACTCGCGATACGGTTAAGCCGTTGATCTTAGAAACCGAGTTGGAAGGAATGGACATCATTCCTGCGCACATGTCATTGGCTACGCTAGACCGCGTAATGGGTAACCGTAGTGGCATGGGGCTGATTTTGAAGCGCGCACTTCAAGCGGTTTCGCAAGATTACGACTACGTGTTGATCGATTGTCCGCCAATCCTTGGTGTGATGATGGTTAATGCACTCGCGGCGAGTGATCGTATCTTGATCCCAGTACAGACTGAGTTCCTCGCGATGAAAGGCTTGGAACGTATGATTCGTACGTTGACGATCATGCAGAAATCACGTCCAGATGGGTTCAAAGTCACCATCGTACCAACCATGTACGACAAGCGAACTCGCGCTTCGTTGCAGACTTTGACGCAACTGAAAAAAGACTACCCGAACCAAGTGTGGACTTCCGCAGTACCGATTGACACCAAGTTCCGAGACGCAAGTTTGAAACACTT
>NZ_JAWOTH010000211.1:0-1035 GCF_033338745.1 Vibrio sp. Vb1026 | reverse complement strand
ATGCAGATTGGGACGAGATATCCAACAAAATGTCTGAGCTAGGCGAAGCGGTTTCGGATACCGCTCAAGATGTTTGGGACGACACTAAAGCCTTTTCAAAACAAGCGTGGCAAGATTTCACGAATTGGTCCGAAGAAGCAATCAATACGGCTGGCGAGTGGACAGATGCCAGTATCGAAAAAAGCAAAGAATGGATAGATGCCGCAGACAAAAAAATTGATGAGTTGATCGAAGGCGACACGCCAGAAGAAGCGCGTCAAGCGATTGATTTGATGGCCGATAGCACCTTACTCAAACTCTTTAATGAAAAACCAGAAGCGAAAGCGATTTACGATAAAGCTTACGGCTACGCCGTTTTTGATTCTCGTAAACTCTCTTTGCTTTTCCACACTAATTCAGGCTCTGGTGTGGCGGTAGATAAGACCACCGAAAAACGCACCTACATGAACATGTTTGGTATGGGGGTGGCGCTCGGCCTCGGCGGCAAGTTTTATCAGCAAGTGGTTGTGTTTGAAAGCAAGCAGGACTTCGATACGTTCGTCAACGAAGGCTGGGAAGCGACCAGCGAAGCTTCAGCAGTTGCAGGCGAAGATGCCGAAGAGTTCTCTGCACAATTCAACAGCGGCGTTGCCGTTTATCAGCTCAACTCAAAAGGCTTACTTATCGATGCGAATGTATCTGGTTCAAAATACTGGGTAAATGAAGAGCTCACCAACGCCCAGTAATTTACCTGCTCTGGTTGAAAACACTTCACAACAACGAATGGTTTCACCGGAATTGATAAAAATCTGAGCATTAAAAATCATAGAATTAACAATCGAGAACGCAAAACTGAGTACCTGAGCAACTTTTTAGGGGTAAGTCACGAGAAGATGGTGACTTCCCTTTCTCGTTGGATTGCTTTTGGTTATGCTTGCGCAAAATTAAATCATGTCAACTCGATGATCGCATGCCTAACCAAAACTTTAACGCGCAACTCGCAGAAGCAATTTCTGCTTTAAACACGCCTAACTTCACCCCAAAATTGATGAGCGT
>NZ_JAWOTH010000210.1:0-1035 GCF_033338745.1 Vibrio sp. Vb1026 | reverse complement strand
TTTCGAGCAGAGAGCAAAGCGCGTTGCCTTGCTCTCCCGGCCGAGTGACCAACACTGCCATGATTAATCGTGGTCTGCGTACAGCTTGGTTAGAATGTCGCGGGCACCGTTATCAAGTAGCTCGTTAGCCAACTGGATACCGAGCGCTTCTCCATCTTTACGGTGACCACGCACTTCGCCACGCACAATTTCGCTGCCATCTGGTTCTCCGACGAGCGCGCGAAGCCAAATTTCATCACCTTCAAGTAGCGCGTAGCTACCGATTGGCACCTGACAGCCACCTTCAAGCGTTAGGTTCATGGCACGTTCGCACAACAAGCGATCGGCGGTGTCTTTATGGTTGAGTGGCTCCAGAAGTTTGAGTAAGCGTTCGTCGTCTACGCGGCATTCAATACCGACTGCGCCTTGGCCAACCGCTGGCAGTGATTGTTCTGGTTCGATAAAGCTGCGAATTCGGTCTTCCAATTTCAAGCGCTTTAGACCTGCGGCTGCAAGAATGATAGCGTCGTACTCACCCGCATCCAGTTTGCCAAGTCGAGTACCCACGTTGCCACGCAGTTCTTTGATAATGATGTCTGGGCGGTATTCTTTCAGTTGGCATTGGCGACGCAAACTGCAAGTACCGACGACCGCACCTTGAGGGAGTTCATTAATGTTGCTATAGGTATTAGAAACGAAGGCGTCGCGAGGGTCTTCTCGCTCGCAAATAGTCACGAGGCCAAGGCCTTCAGGGAAGTCGACAGGTACGTCTTTCATTGAGTGCACGGCTAGATCGGCGCGGCCTTCAAGCATGGCAACTTCAAGTTCTTTAACGAACAAGCCTTTGCCACCAACTTTAGCCAGCGGTGTATCCAAAATCACGTCACCTTTGGTCACCATGGTTACCAACTCGACTTCCAAGCCAGGATGAGCGGCTTGAAGAGCGTCTTTAACAAAATGAGCTTGCCATAGTGCAAGTGGGCTTTTTCGAGTTGCAATGCGAATCGGTGTGGATTGTGTCATGATCTTCTCAATGCTGTTTGGATTTGGGTTTAT
>NZ_JAWOTH010000209.1:0-1035 GCF_033338745.1 Vibrio sp. Vb1026 | reverse complement strand
AAAAAGCCCCGAAAGACAAGCGTCTCTCGGGGCCAAACAATTGTAAAAATTGATGATTACAAATCCAGTCTGACCAGTTCATCAGACCAAATAATAAACTTATTTTGATGCAACCACTTCACCACACGTCACCATTAGCTGGTCACGTAGCCAAATGTGGCCTTTGTCTTTTTCACTTGATTCATGCCAGCTAAGGAAGCCGCTGATTTCTTTGTTCGCAAATGGGAAGTCTAGAATCTGCAGTTGGTCACTGTTCACCGCATTTTCCGCCATCCAGCGTGGTGCGATAGTCACTAACTCAGATTGGCTAACAACGTAAAGCAAGTTGCTTAGGCTTGAACCTTCGTACGCAGCTTGGCAGTCAAGCTCGCGGTACGCCTGCTCAGAGAAGCTACGTTGACCGTGAACTTTAGACAGTTTCGCGTGCTTTTCGTTAATTAGCTGCTCGGCGCTTACGCCACCTTGAATACGTGGGTGCGTTTTCGAAGCGATAACCACCAATTCATCTTTGAAGATTTCTGTGCTTGAGAAACCTTGCTCATCAAAACGAGCGTAATCGATCACGAAGTCGATTTCTTGGTAACGCATGCGCTCAGAAAGAAGACGGTCAAATTCCGCGTCTAGATGCAGCTGAACGTTTGGCGCTTGTTGATTAATCTTCGCCATGATTTTTGGAGCAAAGCGCATGTCACATGGGCTGCAAATCGCCAGCTTGAATAGACGAGTTGACGACTCTGGTTGGAATACCGAGCTTGGCAATTCGTTACGGATCAGTTGCAATGCTTGGCGGATAGGGCCAAACAGTTGACGCGCACGTTGAGTTGGTTGAATACCACGGCCCTGACGCATGAACAGTTCATCGTTAAACATCACTTTTAGACGTGCCACGGCATTACTTACTGCCGGTTGAGACATGCCTAAGTTGTGTGCTGCACGAGTGATATTTTGCTCTTGCATCACAGCATCAAATACAGTCAGTAGGTTTAAATCTACACCACGCAAAGTGCTTTCCATACGGTAGCTAGCAATTGCGCT
>NZ_JAWOTH010000208.1:0-1035 GCF_033338745.1 Vibrio sp. Vb1026 | reverse complement strand
GTTTCCAATTCGTGATCGTCGTGGTCGAGTAATTGGCTTTGGTGGTCGAGTACTTGGTGAAGGTACACCAAAATATCTCAACTCACCGGAAACGCCAATATTCCATAAAGGCAAAGAGCTTTATGGCCGGTACGAAGTGTTACAAGCGCATCGTGAACCAGCACAAATTTTGGTGGTTGAAGGCTATATGGACGTTGTCGCTCTGGCTCAGTACGGCGTAGATTATTCCGTCGCTTCGCTAGGCACTTCGACAACGGGCGATCATATTCAAATGTTGTTCCGCCAAACCAATACCGTGGTGTGTTGTTACGATGGCGACCGAGCAGGTAAAGAAGCGGCATGGCGAGCGTTAGAAAACGCACTTCAATTCCTCAAAACCGGGAACACATTGAAGTTCTTATTCTTACCTGATGGGGAAGACCCTGACAGCTACGTTCGTAAATACGGCAAAGCAGCGTTCGAGCAACAAATAGAACAAGCGACACCACTATCGAGCTACCTTTTTGACAACTTGATTGAGTTACACCAAATCAATTTGGGTAACAACGAAGGTAAGTCTGCGTTGAGAGCATACGCTAGCGCCTTGATTGACAAGATTCCTGACCCATACTTTCAGGAGTTGCTCGAAAAACTATTGGATGAGCGCACGGGGTTTGATAACCGCCTACGTCAGCCTCGTAAAAAGATAAGTGAAACTCGACCTCAACCGCACAAAGAGATCAAACGAACTCCTATGCGTGAGGTTATTGCTCTACTTATTCAAAATCCGAGCTATGCTCAAATGGTACCGGACCTTTCCTCAGTGAGAGACTTCTCCATACCAGGCCTAAGTTTATTTGCAGATGTACTTGATAAATGCCAAGCGCATCCCCATATCAACACAGGCCAATTATTAGAGCACTGGCGCAACAGCCAGAATGAGGCACTTCTGTCTCGTCTTGCGAGCTGGGATATTCCGCTCGACGAAGACAACCAAGAAGAAATATTTTTAGACTCACTGGATAAAATTATTGCCCAGTGCGTAGAAAAACAAAT
>NZ_JAWOTH010000207.1:0-1036 GCF_033338745.1 Vibrio sp. Vb1026 | reverse complement strand
CTTGCGCCTTCACGTACGATGCTCACTAACGCTTGGCTCGTCGCCGCAGAGACTTGCTCTGAATCGTAAGTGATTCGAGAAAGCAAGTTACCCGTTTTTTCTTTGTCAAAGTACGATACAGGCATGTGCATAAAGTGATTAAACACCATGCGTCGTACTAGCATCACCACATTGCCAGAGACCCAACTCAAACAATACGTGGAGACAAAACCACTCGTGCCACGAATGAACATCATGACAAATATAATTAAAGGAAGTGTACGTAGAAAATCAGAATCCGCGTTACCAAAACCTTCATCGAGAAGCGGTTTTAGTAGGGAAATCATATAAGTATCAGAGATAGCATTAATCACTAATGCAATGACGGCAACGATAAGGCCAGACTTGTAAAGGCGGATAAATTGCCAAAGACGTTTAAACGTCTGCCAAGTCGTTTCATCAGTATTTATCGACATAGAAGTGCTTTATTTTCTTACAGTAAGACTCTTATTCTACTCGGTTACGCAGCATCTGCCTATACCAAGGCTCAATTGTCTCACGACGTTTACTTTCAAAACGCCAGTTATTGCCATCAAGTAAGATTGTTATTTGGCCATCACTTCCAGTGTCTAACCAACTAACACCACTGTCGGTATAGGCTTGAACGACTTCAGGTGCGGGCATTCCCCACTGGTTTAGTTTTGCCGTTGAAGCAATAGCCAAGCTAGGCTCAACAACATTGATAAACTTAGGGTTAGAAGAGGTTTTGCTTCCATGATGCGGCACTAGCATTACATCACTGCGCAGCTTTTCTGGCTCTCGAAGCAGTATCCATTCGCTGATGGCTTCGATATCACCAGTAAACAACATTTTAAAACCTGTACTAGGGTCTTCCAGACTGATGACACAAGAGTGGGGGTTGTATGCACGTACTACAGGTTTAGGAGGCCAAAGTACCTCCATGTTCAATCCTTGCCACTTCCATTTTTCACCAGCGATGCAAGGCTGATAATGTAAAAAGCTCTGGCTGCTTAGTTTGTGTTTAGGTGAAAAGTAC
>NZ_JAWOTH010000206.1:0-1038 GCF_033338745.1 Vibrio sp. Vb1026 | reverse complement strand
CTCCGTTGACCTTTAAGTTCGTTTTTCGGTCTTAAGTTGAAACTTCGGGCGATGTTAGAGAACAAATATTTCAGTAATATTACAGATTGATTTCTGTGGACACTTTTTATTGTGCTTTTTAATAGTTCAAAAAAGATAGCGGATTATCCTGTTTTAATTCATTGAAAAATATAGGCTTTATTGGTTTTACAAACTGAGGTTTTTTTGATGAGAATTCGATAAAAAGTGCGTTTTACTTCAAGTTTTATGACAATACTGAGATTGAGTTTTCGGTAAAACTTAATTTTAGTTGGTTAAAGTGATGGTTTTGCCGAGTATCTTGTCTGTCTCTGTCACATTTGGTATAAAAAGCATCACCTTCTTTTCTGGAATTGGCAGATGTCACATCTAAATTACAACCATCTTTATTACTTCTGGATGGTGTGCAAGCAAGGCTCTGTTACCAAGGCCGCGGATGCGCTTTTTCTCACTCCTCAAACGGTGACCGGGCAAATCAAAGCGCTTGAAGAGCGGATGAAAGGCAAGCTAACCAAGCGAAACGGCCGTACTGTAGAACCAACAGAACTCGGACAATTGGTCTTCAAATATGCGGATCGTATGTTTGGTTTAAGCTATGAGATGCTTGATCTTGTGAACTACAGTCAGCACTCCAACATTTTGTTTGAAGTTGGTGTAGCCGATGCGCTGTCAAAACGGCTAGTTAGTAAAGTGCTGATGACAACCGTGCCTGAAGACAACAGTATCCACTTACGTTGTTACGAGTCGACGCACGAACTGTTATTAGAACGGCTATCGCAGCACAAGTTGGATATGATTCTTTCTGATTGCCCGGTGGACTCGACGCAAAGCCCAGGCCTTTATAGTAAGAAGCTTGGCGAGAGTAGCATGAGTTTCTTTGCATCTTCTGACATTCCAGACGTGAAGTTCCCTGAAATTTTGGAAAAGAAAAAGCTGTTGATCCCAGCAAGTCGAACGGCGATGGGGCGAAAAGTCATTCAATGGTTTGATCGCCAAGGATTACAACCTGATGTCTTGGGA
>NZ_JAWOTH010000205.1:0-1041 GCF_033338745.1 Vibrio sp. Vb1026 | reverse complement strand
TCTTAAACAGTATCCTCACCAGTTTTCTGGTGGTATGCGTCAGCGTGTGGTTATCGCGATCTCTTTGGCTGGTGAGCCAGATCTGATCATCGCCGATGAGCCAACCACGGCACTGGACGTATCAATCCAAGACCAAATCCTGAACCTTATCCGTGAGTTGTGTATCCAGAACAATGTTGGTTGTATGTTGGTTACGCACGACATGGGGGTGGTTTCAAACGTTACAGACCGCGTGGCGGTGATGTACCGTGGCGATCTTGTTGAGTTTGGGCCAACGGCAAAAGTGTTGGGTAACCCAGATCATCCATACACGCGCAGCTTGATTTCGGCGGTTCCTCGCTCAGACAGAAAGCTCGATCGTTTCCCTCTGGTGAGTTACATCGAAGAAGCGACAGAAATGAAGTCGCTGGACATTAAGAATCACTGGCTGGGTCAAAGCCAAGATCAGCGTGAGTACACTGGCCCGTTGTTGGATGTGAAAAACGTCAACCTAAGGTTTGTGACTAAGGACTCTTTGTTTGAAAGCTGCCGTGAGTACGCGCAGGCATCGAACAATGTGAGTTTTGAGGTGCACGAAGGTGAGACGTTTGGTCTGGTGGGTGAGTCAGGTTCGGGTAAGTCGACCATCGCGCGCGTGATTGCTGGTTTGTATGAGCCAAACTCTGGCCAAGTGAAATTTGAAGGCATCGATCTCACGGCGATGAAGTCGGAAAAAGAGCGTCGTCCGATGCGACGTCAAATGCAGATGGTGTTCCAAAACTCATACACGTCTATGAACCCTCGTATGAAGGTGGCAGACATTATTGCCGAGCCAATTCGTTTCCATAACCTCACCAAAAATGAAGCAGAACCACGTCAAATCGTGAATGATTTGCGTGATCATGTTGGTTTGGGTCGCATGGCTGGCGTGAAATATCCTCATGAATTCTCTGGTGGTCAGCGTCAGCGTATTTCGATTGCGCGCGCCCTGGCAACTCGTCCTCGACTTTTGATTTGTGATGAACCGACATCAGCGTTGGATGTGTCGGTACAGGCACAAAT
>NZ_JAWOTH010000204.1:0-1043 GCF_033338745.1 Vibrio sp. Vb1026 | reverse complement strand
TAAATTTTAAATATTTGGCCTTGCGGTTTCATGAGTTGATGGTGGTAAGTGAGGCAAGGTGACTTGTGGTTGTTCACCTGTCAGAGAGCGTAAGAATTCAGTGATTTTGGTGGACTCTTCTTTTGTTAGCTTTTGACCAAGTTGCAGATCGGCCATCATTTCTACCGCTTCTTGAAGATCCCAAACAGACCCGTCATGGAAGTACGGGTAGGTTAATTCTACGTTACGTAAGGTTGGGACTTTGAAGACGAACTTATCGAAATCACTTCCGGTAATGGCTTTGCGGCCAACATCTGGGTTGTCTGTCGCAAATGGCTTCACTAACCCCATTTTTTGATACATTTGTCCGCCCGCTAATGGCCCGTTGTGACAAGCAGTACAGCCTTTGTCTTTAAACAGTTGATAGCCTTCCACTTGTGCAGTAGTGAGTGCGTCGTCGTTACCTTTCAACCATAAATCGAATGGAGAGTTTGGCGTACGCAGCGTTTGTTCAAATGTTGCGATAGCATCGGTCACGTTATCAATGGTGATGTTGTCGCTGCCATAAGCTTGTTGAAACCACTTGCGGTATTGAGGGATAGATTGAAGAGTGTCGACCGCGAGTTGGTGGGTAAATGCCATTTCCAATGGGTTTTCGATAGGGCGTGCGGCTTGCTCTTGCAGATCTTTCGCTCGCCCATTCCAAAATTGAACGAAATTCAAATCTGAATTAAACACCGTAGGTGAGTTGATTGGACCAATTGACCATTTGTGACCAATTGAGCTTGGTAAGTTATCAACGCCACCTTTAGCGATGTTATGGCAAGAATTACAAGAAATGGTGTTCGACGCCGACAGTCTCGGTTCAAACCACAGCGTTTTACCCAATTCAATCTTTTTACTGTCGAGCCCAGAAATGGGTTCGATGACCTTGATGGGTTCGTTGGATTGACGTTCAGCATGGGCACCGAAAGACAATATAGATAAAACACTCACTGCGATAAGAGTTTTCATAATAACTTCCTTTTGATGTGATTTTCGACTCTCACTAGAGCGGCGCACTT
>NZ_JAWOTH010000203.1:0-1046 GCF_033338745.1 Vibrio sp. Vb1026 | reverse complement strand
TAAATTCAGTACACTGTGCTGTTCAATCAATACGCCTTTCGGCTCCCCAGTTGATCCAGAAGTATAAATCATATAGGCTAGATGATGCCCTTCTGCCACTGAGGGTGGATTCGTTGTACGCTCTCCTTCCATCCCCTTATCCAAATAAATCACTTTGCCTGAGTATGAGTCTATTCTTTCTTTCAACACCGACTGTGTAAGCAAAAGAGGGACCGCGCTGTCTTTCAGCATGTACTCAATACGGCTATCTGGATATTGAGGGTCAATTGGCACATAGGCTCCCCCCGCCTTTAAAATTCCCAGCATCCCGATGAGTAGATCAAATGATGGGCGAACCATGATGCCTACCAACATATCGGTTCCAACACCTTGTTGAATGAGGGCATGTGCTAGCTGATTGGCACGACTGTTCAATTCTCCGTAGGAGAGGGATTTTCCTCTAAAAACAGCCGCTGTTTCCTCCGGACGCACCTTAGCCTGCTTTTCAAATTGAGCCGAGATAGATTGGTAGGAAGGCATCGGTACAAAAGTATCATTCATGCTGGTCAATAGCGTTTGTTCCTCCTGAGAAAGCAACCCGATTTCGCCAATCAATTGATGTGGATCGGCCAACACCCTCTGGATAAGATATTCAAAATTTTGGGCCATCTGTTCAATAGTCTCTTTTCTGAATAAACTTGTACTATATTCAAAATAGATGTCTAAATGGGAACTGTGTTCAAACACATCCAATGATAGATCAAATTGTACATTGGGATTGAAAACGTTTTGTATCTCCCATTGTGCAGCAAGTTCTTCCTGCTCATGATGAAACGAAAACATGGTTTGAATAAGAGGAGTACCATTTGTCTTCCGTGTCATACTAGTTCGATTCATAATCCATTCTACAGGATCCACATCACATTCGAAGGCTGCAAAACAATGCTCCTGTACTTTTGAGAAAAATTCATTTACTGGCTGTGCAGACGGTAAATGAGTCCTAATAGGTAATGTTTTAACAAACATCCCAACAGTTTTATCAAAAATCGCATGATTTCTCCCAGCAG
>NZ_JAWOTH010000202.1:0-1046 GCF_033338745.1 Vibrio sp. Vb1026 | reverse complement strand
AACAGCACAATTCCAGTGATCATCGGCGGTTTTGGTATCAGTCACATTTTTGTTGATGAATCCGCGGACCTAGAGAAATCGCTAAACGTGGTTGAAAACTCGAAAGTTCAACGTCCTTCGGCATGTAACTCGCTAGACACACTGCTTGTTCACGAGAAAGTGGCGGCGAAATTCTTGCCAATGATTGTCGAGCGAATGAGTGACAAAGTGACGTTTGTAGCAGAACCAAAAGCGAAAGCGCTAATGGCTCAAGCTACGCAAATTCGCGATGCCGCAGAAGGTGATTTTGATACCGAATGGCTAAGCTACACGTTAGGTGTAAAAGTTGTCGCTGACGTGAAAGATGCGATTGATCACATGCGAGTTCACAATGCGAGTCACTCAGATGCAATCATGACCAACAGCTTGATTAACTCAGAGTTGTTCATCAATTCGGTGGGCTCGGCTGCAGTTTATGTGAATGCGGCAACGCGCTTTACTGACGGTGCTCAGTTTGGCTTGGGGGCTGAAGTGGCCGTCTCAACTCAAAAGCTACATGCACGTGGCCCGATGGGTTTGGAAGAATTAACAAGCTACAAATGGGTCGGCAAAGCGAACTACTTAGCACGCAGTTAACAGATTCGACTCGATATTGATTGAAAAAGGGGCACTAGTGCCCCTTTTTCAATCAGATTCGACTCGATATTGATTGAAAAAGGGGCACTAGTGCCCCTTTTTGTTTTCTCTCACATATCAATTCCGCTACACTAGTCTGGCTTTTGGGACGGCCCCAATGGCACGTTATTTGGAGGTGATATGCATTGTCCTTTTTGTTCAGAGAACGATACAAAAGTAATTGATTCCCGATTGGTTGCGGATGGTCATCAAGTCCGTCGCCGCCGCCAATGTTTAGCCTGTAGTGAACGTTTTACTACGTTTGAAACGGCTGAATTGGTCATGCCTAAAGTCATTAAGTCGAATGGCAATCGTGAACCATTCGATGAAGATAAAATGGTCGGTGGCATTCAGCGCGCATTAGAGAAACGTCCGGTAAGTGCCGATTCTAT
>NZ_JAWOTH010000201.1:0-1047 GCF_033338745.1 Vibrio sp. Vb1026 | reverse complement strand
ATTTCGTCATCATATTGCCGCGCAAGTGGTCGCATCGCCGCAAACATTACGTGTGGCAGATTTAGAACTTGATATGATCAAACGCGTTGCCACGCGCGCGGGGCAGTCGATGTCGCTTACCGCCAAAGAATATGCCCTGCTTGAGTTGTTGATGCGCAAAACTGGCCAAGTGCTTTCACGTACCACCATTGCGTCGTTAGTGTGGGATATGAACTTTGACAGCGATACCAATGTGATTGATGTGGCGGTCAAACGTCTGCGTAGCAAAGTGGACAAACCGTTCGATAAACCACTGATTCACACTGTCAGAGGGATGGGCTACAAACTCGAAGAGAGTCGTGATGCCTAAGTTCTCGCTGCCTTTTTCCATGAAAAACAAGCTCGTGCTGATGTTTGTTAGTATGACGTTTGTGACCTATTTTTCTTTGGCTTTCATCCTACAGTACGCCATTGATCGCCACTTTTATTCGCAAGATTTCAGCTATATTTCCAGTAAGTTCAATGCCATTGAGAAAGAATTAATACGTTCGCCAGAGGACGTGTTCAAGCAAGCGAATAACAGCACGCTCTACATGTGGGTGTTTGAAGGCAAGCAGAACGTCTATCAGAATTCGAGCCTGACGATTCCTCAGAACCGAGCCTACAGCATTAGCTCACCTCAAGTTTTAAATCACGAGCGCGCCATCGAATGGAGTGAGGACTCGCTGAATATTCGCGCGTTTGCGTTTCAAGCTGGGGAGTATCAGGTGGTGCTCGGCATGAGTATCAACCACCATATTTTGTTGTTGGATAAACTCGACTGGATTTTGTTTTGGGCGCTCGGTTTGGCGTTTGTGATTTCTTCAGCGTTGAGCGGTTGGATGGTAAAACGTGGGTTGAAGCCGATTGTGGGATTG
This sequence comes from Vibrio sp. Vb1026, assembly GCF_033338745.1. Taxonomy (NCBI): domain Bacteria; kingdom Pseudomonadati; phylum Pseudomonadota; class Gammaproteobacteria; order Vibrionales; family Vibrionaceae; genus Vibrio; species Vibrio sp. Vb1026. Next base: position 151 of record NZ_JAWOTH010000201.1, on the reverse strand, counting down.
AATCAGCACATTCAACAGATATCACCAGAGCAAATGGGCATTCGTCTCGACCCCGATTCGTTGCCAATAGAACTGTGCGAGTTAGCCAACAAACACAGCGCGATGCTAGATAGGTTGCAAACTGGTTTTCGCCGCTTGAGCGAGTTTTCTT
>NZ_JAWOTH010000200.1:0-1048 GCF_033338745.1 Vibrio sp. Vb1026 | reverse complement strand
CGCTTGTTAACGAAGAATAATAAGTAAACACAACATATTGGGAATAGTATGAATCCTGTCGTTATATCAGTGTGCGTCATGCTCGTGTTAGCATTGATGCGTGTAAACGTGGTGGTCGCCCTCACGTTTAGTGCCATTGTTGGTGGCCTTGTTGCGGGAATGAGCTTAGGCGATACCGTAGCGGCCTTCGAAAGTGGCTTAGGTGGCGGTGCAACGATTGCACTTAGCTACGCTATGCTTGGCACATTCGCCGTTGCCATTTCTAAATCTGGTATCACTGACCTGCTCGCAAAAAGCGTGATTAAACGCCTAAACGGCAAAGAAAGTGCGGCATCGACTACTGGCCTTAAATACGCTGTATTAGTGGCGTTAGTGCTCGTAACCATGTCTTCTCAGAACGTAATTCCTGTTCATATCGCCTTTATTCCAATTTTGATTCCACCTCTTTTGGGCGTATTTGCGAAGCTTAAACTGGATCGTCGCTTAATTGCGTGTGTGCTGACTTTTGGTCTGATTACACCTTACATGGTGCTTCCTGTTGGTTTTGGCGGGATCTTCTTAAACAACATCTTGCTGAAGAACCTGCATGACAACGGTTTAGAGAACGTTGTCGCAAGCCAAGTACCAACCGCAATGTTGCTTCCTGGCGCGGGTATGATTTTTGGTTTGCTACTGGCCATTTTTGTTAGCTACCGAAAACCTCGTGAGTACAAAGAAACAGAACTGACGGTGGTTCACGAAACCGACCACAGCATTAACAAACAGCACATCCTAGTGGCTGCACTTGGTATTATTGCCGCGCTTGGTGTTCAGCTTTACACCGGCTCAATGATCATCGGTGCTCTTGCTGGTTTTATGGTGTTCACGTTTGGTGGCGTTATCGCTTGGAAGGAAACCCACGACGTATTCACCAAAGGCGTTCACATGATGGCGATGATCGGCTTTATCATGATCGCAGCTGCGGGTTTTGCAGCGGTAATGAAGCAAACAGGTGGCGTAGAAACCCTAGTTCAGTCACTGTCTACAAGTATTGGTGACAACAAACCGC
>NZ_JAWOTH010000199.1:0-1049 GCF_033338745.1 Vibrio sp. Vb1026 | reverse complement strand
TTGGTCACCTGTGACTTCTTGCGGAGGCAGTTTGCAGTCCATATCTAAACGACCATCAGAAAAGCAGAAACGCATTCTTGTAAAGGCATTGATGATATAGCGGTAGCGATCCAGGCCTTCCAGAGAGTCATCCCAAAGATCTGGTAAGTTGCTGTACATATTTTTTAGCAACCACGGCAACTCTTCGCCTTGGATAATATTTTCTATTTCGCGAGCGCATTGTCTGGCTGTTTCTAAATCCCATTGCGGTGAGATACCCGCATGACACATCACAAACTCGTCGTGCTCTGCCAGAAGAGGTTGTTTAGCTAGCCAAGAGAGCAGTTCTTCGCGGTCTTTAGCGAGGAAAATAGGGGTCGTTTTATCTTTGTCTTTTCGCTTTTTCAGGCCGTAGGATACTGCCAGTAAATGCAAGTCATGATTGCCGAGTACGACTTTTGCGCTGTCACCGAGTGACTTTACGAAGCGCAGTGTTTCGAGTGATTTCGGGCCGCGAGCCACCAAATCTCCTGCGAGCCAAAGTTGGTCATGTTGAGTGGAAAAGTTGACGCGCTTGAGTAGCTGCTGTAGTTCGTCAAAACAGCCTTGGATGTCACCAACGATATAGGTAGCCACTGAATCTCCAATCTTATTAATTTAAAACGTTCGGAATCGCTAAACGAAATGGCTCAATTTCAGTGATGAATTCCTGGCCTTTTTCATCCAGCATTTTGTAGTGTCCTTGCATGACACCAACAGGCGTTTCTAACGCGGTACCACTGCTGTAAGTGTATTCATCGTTGCTTGGAATAAACGGCTGCTGCCCAACAACACCTTCTCCCTCTACCGTCATTTGTTTACCGTTGGAATCGGTAATCAACCATCGGCGACTTATGAGCTGTACTGTCTGTTGGCTGAGGTTTTTAATGGTAATGACGTAGGCGAAAACAAAGCGTTGTAGCTCTGGATTGGATTGCTCTTCGATGTATTTGGTGTGAACTTGAATTTTGATGCAAGGTTGAATGACGTCCATGTGCACTCCTTGATAAACTTAATAATAAGCCAAACCG
>NZ_JAWOTH010000198.1:0-1051 GCF_033338745.1 Vibrio sp. Vb1026 | reverse complement strand
CAACACCGTAATGAGTGACCGTGTCATTGGCCTTGGAATTGAAGAGTTTCGGCCAATCGCAGAAGTGATTGCTATCGCTGCTGAAAACAGTAAACCGCTTGCATTACTTGGTGCGTTACGTACCGGTGCAATCGACGTGATTGCTACCAGTGTAAGCAACGCTTTGACAGTATTGAACTTGGATGAGCAGATGCACGGCAACGCGGCATCTGAGAGTTAGCACAAATAATATGCAACTTATGTAATCAGGCTGCGAGGATTTATAAATGACTCGCAGCCTGATTTCGTTTTCAAGTTAAAAATATTCTCTAGGAGTAGCTTTAAATTTGTACACCTACTCTGGAGAAAACAATGAAAAAGACACTTCTTGCTGCACTGATTATCGGGATAACTGGTGCGGCGCACGCCGAGCAAAAAGTCGTAGCGGGTTACTTTGCGGATTGGCAGTACGCGAACGCAGAAAACCCATACACGGTGAAAGATATTCCCGCCGATAAACTGACACATGTGATTTACGCGTTTCTCAGTATGTGCGGTCCTCATACCGGTGCTTCTGAAACGGTGCAAAACCTAGTAGCTAAACAATGCGAAGGAAAAGATCCCTATACGGCGATCATTGTCGATACCGAAGCGGCACTGGAAAAGAACTTTGGCGCTGTCTCAGTTAACGTGCCATACAAAGGTCACTTCGCTCAACTTGCCGAAATGAAGAAACAACATCCTGATCTCAAAATTCTTCCTTCTTTTGGTGGTTGGACAATGTCCGAACCGTTCCATGCTATGGCGAAAAACAAACAAGCGATGGATCAGTTCTCAAAAAGTGCCGTTGAGTTGCTTGCTCAATATGATTTCTTTGATGGCATTGATTTGGATTGGGAATACCCAGGCGGTGGCGGTTTAACAACGTCGCCTTGGAACCCAGATACCAAGCTTTCTGATGAACAAAAAGCGTCTGAGCGTGAGGCGTTTACCTACTTGGTGAAAACCATGCGTGCAGAGTTAGATGAACTCACAAATCAAACCAAACGTGAATACGAACTTTCTACGGCGG
>NZ_JAWOTH010000197.1:0-1052 GCF_033338745.1 Vibrio sp. Vb1026 | reverse complement strand
GATGAGTTCGGCATCATCCTTCCAGAGCCAGAAAACTCGCGCATGGCAGAAGTGTTATCAGATCGCATTGTTTCGTTGATAAACCAACCTTTTGATCTGCACCACTTCAGTAAACGTCTTGCCTGCTCAATTGGTAGCGTCCGCTATCCGGAAGATGGGCAGGATGCTCGTATCTTGCTACAAAACGCCGATACCGCAATGTACGAAGCGAAAGATCGCGGGCGAAACCGTCTGATCAAATTCAATGACCAAATGAACAAAGAAGCGCGTATGCGTTTGTGGCTCGAAATCGAACTGCAAAAAGCCCTGCAGCAAAATGGTCTTGAAGTTTGGTATCAGCCCAAAGTGAACGCCCGTGATTTCAGTATCAATGGCGCAGAGGCTTTAGTACGTTGGAAACATCCGGTTGAGGGCTACATTAGCCCAGGATCATTTATTCCTGTGGCGGAACGAGCAGGTTTGATTGAGCACCTGGGTCGCGTGGTGATGCGTGATGTATTCAACACCGTAAAACGCTGGAAGCAACAAGGCATTTTGCCGGGTCGCGTCGCGATCAACTTGTCTCCAGAACAGTTTGGCAACCCTCAGTTGATCGACTTTATGGAGAAGCTGCTGCGCACAACCGAACTTGATCCAAGTTGCATCACGTTTGAGCTAACGGAAAGCGCGGTGATGAGTGACAGCGAACATACGCTGCAAATGCTGAATGCGATTAAAAAGCTGGGCTTTGCTTTGTCGATCGACGACCTTGGTACTGGGTACTCGTCGCTGTCTTATTTAGCTCGTTTCCCGATTGATGAACTAAAAATCGACCGTGCGTTCATTAATGACATTGATGCCCTGCCAAAACAGGTGACCGTCATCGAGAACATCATCAACTTGGGCAAATCTTTGGAACTAACGGTCGTTGCAGAAGGCGTAGAAACGCATCAGCAAGCTACTTTGCTTTCCAACCTTCAATGTAACTCGATTCAAGGTTTTCATTTCTACCGACCTCAGCCAAAACATGAAATCGAAGAGTTGTTTGTGCAAAACCGCCGCCACAAAAACTG
>NZ_JAWOTH010000196.1:0-1056 GCF_033338745.1 Vibrio sp. Vb1026 | reverse complement strand
TTTCACGACCCAGTTTCTGAGCATCACTTTCTGAATCCACGTAAGTCATCGGCATATGGCCTTCACCTTCACCTAAACCGTTAATGTCAAACTCAACTGGGCGCCAAACACTTTCTAGCAAAGAGGTTGCAGATTTGATTTCTAAAGTGTTGATGCTAGCAATAGGAACGAGAAAGTAGTTGCCAGCGGTAGAAAACAGCTCAATGTAACCACCTAAACGATCATCAATATCCCGCACGTCTGAGAACGAAGTATCATTAGCTAAAAAGCCTTTTTCTTGTCTCAGTTCTTCGATTTGAAGAGCAAGTTCAGAAACTTGTTCATAATCTTGACTCACCATTGATAAGTTGAAGTTAACCAATGACTTAGTTAGTTCTTCGTTCTCACCCAATACCTTCGCGGTTGCCGCACCTTGAGCGAAATCCTTTCGCGCTTGAGCAGCTTTAACCAGATGTCTTAACTGGCTAGCGCCTGGAAGATATTCAGGAAACAGTTTAATAGACTGCATCAGTTGCTCATCAGCTCGCTCAAAATCACCATCAATACAAAGCAGTTCAATAAAAGAGCTTCTCAAACTGGCATCCTTTGGAGATGCCTTTATTGCTTCGATTAGTAGCTCTAAAGCTTGTTGCAACTGCCCTTCCGATAAGGCATTTTTCCACTGAGTCATCTTTCTTTCCTTACACCAAATGTTCTGGTGATAATTCCGTAATTAATTTGATACTTGAGACCATTTGGTCGAGCTGAAAATGAGGGCGTAAATGTATCACCGAGTAGAAGTGCCCTGGCGTATCGCGTTTCTCTCTAACTTTGATCTTCGCTTCGTTCAATGGGTACTTAGCTCTGAGTTCATCCGAAGCTTCGTCTGAAGCCGTTGTATATTGATGTAACCAAGTCTGAAACTCCCTCTCGAGCGATGCCGCGTCCTGATAGCCACCTATCTTGTCTCGCCCCATAACTTTGACGTAGTGTGCTATACGCGATACACACAGCGTGTATTGGAGCATTGAGGTAACTTTTGCATTAGTCGCAACATGCGTCTCTCCGTACAGTTTT
>NZ_JAWOTH010000195.1:0-1057 GCF_033338745.1 Vibrio sp. Vb1026 | reverse complement strand
TTTTAGTGATGCATAATAATCTTGACGACGCATTGTTACACTTACATTTTCTTGATAATCATCACCTAGGTCACCTAAAGCATTAATAATTGCTTCAATCATATTCCCACCAGTGACAGCTTTAATTTTACCTGGCTCATATAATGACATGTGCTCAGTACCCTTTTTAGGGGATTCCGCAAATGTTAAACGTTTTTCTTTCACTGCAAGTGCTGCTTGAAGTGCTGATTCAACTTCTGTAACTAAATCCAAATCACTTCCATGAATAACCGAATCAGAAATACGCGCTTTAACTTTCACTTTATGGCGTCCAAACGAAACTTTATCCCCTGTGACTTCCAATTCTTTCGCTGTCTCTTCATCAGTAACAAAATCATCATCATCAAGCTCAAAACTAATTTTCGGACGCTCTAGCCCCTTAATATTAGTTAATGTCATTTTCGGACGAAGCGGATTCTTTTGTTTTGGTTCAGATACAATCTGATTAGATAGTGTTGTTGGTAAGAATTTTTCCCCACCAGTTGATGTCGTTTGTTTTGTCCCTAGTAGATTTCTTGTTTCCTCACTAACAGATTGTCCTGTTAAAATAGAACGATAGTATTCTGCTTTCGCTGCAATCATGCGTTCTTCATTATTCTCGGCTGCTAAAATAGGCTCTTGTCTTTGAAGTCTAGAACGCTGCTCTTGCTCCATTTCTTTGTATTCAGCTTCTGCTGCATCAAATCTTTCCTGCGCGAATGACTTTGCTCTCTTTAAATCAGCTAACTCTTCAGATGTAATTGTTGCATCCGTTAATTTAGATCTTAATGCCTCACTTGCGTTTACAACTTCTTCACCTAACATCTGTAAATCACGTTTCATATCCATCATTGTTTTAGATCGTGCTGCAAAAAATTGTAACCCAACTCGGAATGGGAATTTACTTTTAATTTCCATATTTTATTCCTCCTGTTATTTCTTATATTTTTCAAAGTCTTTTAATGTTGTATTTACATCGCTTAATAATAATTGTCTTTCTTCATCCGAAATAGTTTGCGTTGGTGCTTTTGGCTTTGGA
>NZ_JAWOTH010000194.1:0-1057 GCF_033338745.1 Vibrio sp. Vb1026 | reverse complement strand
AGGTAAGTTATTCAATTAAGAGCACAAAATTGATCCAATCTAGCGCACGCGGATGAAAATCTACGCTAAGTTGACCTTGCGTAACGTAGAAATGAGTTACAATAAACTTTTGTGAAACTGTCTCAGGAGTTAGTCAGTTTTACGCGATTGGACAAGGAGGCTGTATGACCAGATTGTTAGCCATTGCGGTATTGATAGTTGTAGCGTTTGTGCTATTCCGTTATCGAACCAATGAAAAAGTCCAAAAAGCGACCGTCATAACATTGATTGGCGCATTCCTGATTTATACCGCATCCATTGTGATTGCGGAACTGATTCGCTAGCAAGATAGAAGAGTCCTTGGAGTAATATACGGTGACTTCTCAAAAAAATATTGAAGAACAAGATGAAGTGGTTGTCATTGAGGAACGTGACAAACGCACACACATATATATCGCAATTGCAGCGGTACTAGGCTTGGCATTTGGGGGCTTGGCTGGCTCTGTTTTGACGGCGAATAAATGGGAATCTACTTACCAAGTTTTAGAAGATAAATATCAAGCGCTTGCGCAAGATAAAACCGCGTTAGTTTCTCAAGTTAAAACTCGTGAAGAGTCGCTAGACAAAGAAATCCAAGAGAAAGTGGATGCACTGCTCGCAGAAAAGGACGCCGCACATCAGAAAGCGCTGAAAAAATTACAAACTCAGCTTACCGAGGTCGAGAAGGTTAACTTGTCGTTGGAATCTCAAGTGAAGCAACAGAATGACAAGTTGAGCTCGAGCAAGACAGAGAATGAAAAGCTCACTCGCCAAGCGGATATGCAAGCAACCATGTTTGAACGCTCTCGTGAAGTGTTCCAGAAAGAACTCAAAATCTCGCAAGATCTAGAAGCGTTAGAGAAAGAGCGCGAGAAGCTACTGCCGAAAATCGACAAGCTGAAGAAAGAATGTGATGTGTTCTTAGAAGGGAAGTCGTGGGATGTAAAATCCGATGCTTGCGATAAGCACGATGAAGCAAATTCTCGACTTAGCCAAATCGATCAACTAATTGAAGTCTACAAAATGGATCTCAAACAGA
>NZ_JAWOTH010000193.1:0-1058 GCF_033338745.1 Vibrio sp. Vb1026 | reverse complement strand
GCGTATTGATTTACCTATTTTTGACAGTCGCGGCAATGGCGCAATCTACTCATTGGCACTACCTTATTATCCGAAACGTGGGACACCACGCTTTAGTGATGTGGCTTTGAATGGAAAAACGCTGCCTTCTAGTACGTTGGCTGACGTTAATGCCATGGCTCAGAATGATTTGAATGAACGCTTAACGACAATAGTGATTCGCCAAGCCATTCGCGTTTGGGCGAAAGACCGAATCAGAAAAGAAGCAGCGAAAAAAGGCGATGACGTGGGCAATATTCTTTTCAACGTTTGGAATACGTTAACAGAACAACCAGATACTCGAAGCTGGCAAACGCTGCCAGCGCAAGTGAAGACGGCCTCACAAATTGTGAAGCCGGGTACACAGCAGCTAAATTTAGGCGATCAAGTCTATCAATTTGACGTACCTGCGCAGCAAACCACACTGGTGTGGGTTTCTCGTCAGGGAGCGCATTCGACGGTATGGCATAAACAATTAGGGAGATTGTAATGAGAGCATGGCTTATTGGCTTAGCAGTCATTATCGGTTTGGCAGGTTGTGCGGACAACACTGCTGGGATCCGAGTTGATGGCCAAACACAAAACGTATTTTTTAACGATAACGTATTGGGCAGCCGACTGTTGGTTGACAACATCACCACGACTTACGTCGATGATCGACCACGTGGTGTGGTGCAGTTAAACAGTAACTACAAAGGTGACCAGCATATTCTTTATCGCTTCTACTGGTACGACAACAATGGTTTGGAAGTGAACACCAAACCGGGGCCTTGGCGCAAAATGATCGTGCGTGGATTTGAATCTGTGACGCTTTCGGAAGTCACGGTCAATCCAAATGGCACACATTTCCGTGTTCAAATTAGAGAAGCACAAGACGATTAATCTTAACGGCTTTGCCGTAGCTGCCGCGCCAACATGCGCTGGTATTGATATAACTAAGGAACTCTCATGAAAAAAAGTATTATTGCTCTTTTAGGTCTAGCCGTTATTTTGGGTGGTTGTTCTAACAAAGTCTCTTACGGTGATTCACAAGCGACTGA
>NZ_JAWOTH010000192.1:0-1061 GCF_033338745.1 Vibrio sp. Vb1026 | reverse complement strand
CGATTACGTTCTGGTGGTGTAAGGCGTATCCGTGTTTGCATAAATTAACTTATACCAAAATTGGTATATTACCAATAATAAATGGTCAATTTATCTCCTTATCTATGAACCTTATGATGATGGTGGGTTTGAGATATGAACAAAGAATAATCGGTTCAACATTAATCTAGACTTGAAAAGACTTGTTCTAATTTGAGCAACACCATCTAATAAGATAAGGATTACTTCCATATGAAAAAGCGCATTTTAGCAGTAGCAGTGACGAGTATGCTTCTGTCTGCCTCTGTCTTTGCACAAGAAACGGTGGTTCCAAGCCGCGTGGGTGATTTGAAATTTGAATCAGATTTTCCGACACAAGAAACAATGAAAAACATGTTGAATGAAATGGATTTTCAGCGTGCAACCCAAGCTTATCTTTGGGGAATCCCTGCCTCAAGTATTATGGAATGGCTGAACGTTAGCCGTAATGATTTTAAATTCGAAGAAGGTCAGTTAGGGTTTTATAATACTCTAAAACAAAAGCAGGGCATTATTACTGCCAATTACACAACGCCATATGTTGTGGGTACTTGGAATTTGGAAAAGACTGGCCCGCTAATTATTAATCTTCCTGAAGCTAAGATGGCGGGCATGTTGCTTGATGTCCATCAGCGCGTACTGTCTGATTTGAGCTTATTGGGCCCAGATAAAGGTAAAGGTGGTAAATACTTGATTGTGCCACCGGGTGAAAAATACAAAGATCTAAATCCAAAAGGCTATTACGTAATTAGACCGAAGACCAATGTTGTATATGGTGGCATCCGTATTCTTGAACCGGATGTTGATCGCGTAGTGAAACAAGTGGTGCCAAACATCACAACGCAACCATACGCCGATGGCAAACTAGGTCGTAAAATCCCGGTTGCTCAAGTGCCGGAAATTGATTGGACGCATATTCCAAAAGATGGCTTGGAATACTGGAAGACCATCCATCAAATCATCCAAGAAAACCCAGTGGAAGAACGCGATCGTTTTGTTATGGCTCAGCTGAAGTTCTTAGGTATCGAGAAGGGTAGGCCGTT
>NZ_JAWOTH010000191.1:0-1062 GCF_033338745.1 Vibrio sp. Vb1026 | reverse complement strand
GCCAATAAATGATTGCAAACGCGATTGCGCCAGTCGTTAACGATTGAACGGTACACAAAACGCCAACTTTTAATCCATCCAGTCTTAGATGGCACATTTGTGAGCCAGAGAAAGCAGCATTACCGGAACAGCGGCTTGCCCTAGCAGTGCTGTTGCTTCATACAACGGTGTCCACGCGCCAATACCTGATAAGTTCAAACATAATGCGAGTGACGCTGATAAGAAAATTGGCATCTTTATGATTTGTTTCAATGGATTACCGTTACTTAACAACATCACACCTACGCTGATATGTAAGCAAGCTGATACTACAAACAGCAGTACAGCAGAAGAAAGGGCAACTTCGCCAAATGTATAAGTGAACAACGGTATCGCAAGGTTCCCGCTATTTCGAAACATATGAGGTGGAGCCCAAGCTTTAAATGCTAGCCCAGTGATTTTACAAATCGGAATCATGAGTAACCCCGGAATTAAAACCGCAATGATGGCGGCTAAGAGCAGGGGACCTTGTTCAGAGTCGAGCGGCATGCTCACTAATGAGGAAAACACCAGAGCTGGCGTGAATACATCGATATTAATTCGATTTATATGGCGAAAATCAGGTTTGATATAGCGCCCGACAAGATAGCCCACACCGACAAGAGCGAACACAGGAAAAAGAATATTAATGATCTGATTAATCATGGTCGCCTTAGTGTATATGAGGTAGATGTGCGCTTAGTTGGTTAATCAACTAAGTGGTAATCACAGTATCAAACCTTCATGCATTGCGTCATGGTGAAACAATGAGAACCGTGGATTAAATCAAGCTTTCTCAAAGCACATTAGCTATATGGAGTGGTCGTACCTTTGAACTAATTGTTACGTATCAAGTTACATACAAATCACTGAAATACCGACAAGTTTTATGTCATGTGTCTGTAAAATAGCCAATCTCTGATATTTTTATTAAATAGTGATTAATGTTGTTTTGTTATTATTGTTTAGTCATATTGACTGGATATTTTTTGTAATTAAGCATTCACTAAACAAAAAATATTGAAATGTCGCTATTTAACAATA
>NZ_JAWOTH010000190.1:0-1064 GCF_033338745.1 Vibrio sp. Vb1026 | reverse complement strand
GAATCCATCAACTGCGCAGGGACATGGAACATTCCGTTGGTTTTCGTGGTGAATAACAACCAATGGGCGATTTCTGTACCACGCAGTTTGCAATGCGCGGCGGAGTTTCTTTCTGAAAAAGCAAAAGGCGCTGGCATTCCAGGGATTACCGTCGATGGCAACGACGTTGTTGCTATGTATGACGCTACCATGACCGCATTAGAGCGAGCACGAAAAGGCAAAGGGGCGACACTGATCGAAGCGGTAAGTTATCGCCTAAGTGACCACACCACCGCCGACGATGCGACGCGTTATCGTAATGCAGATGACGTGCAAACCGCATGGCAATTCGAGCCCGTGAGCCGACTAAAAACCTTTTTGATCAATCAAGGTGCTTGGAGCGATGAACAAGAGCAACAATGGCAAAGCGACTGCAAGGAACAAGTCGAGCTCGCGGTTGAACGCTACCTAAACTTGCCTCAACAAGCGCCTGAAACTGGATTCGATTACCTCTACGAATCGCTTCCTCAAGAGCTTCACGCTCAACGCGATGAATTGATCAATAAAGCAATGCGAATGCAAGGAGGCAAACATGGCTGAACTTACATTAGTTGAAGCAGTAAACCTCGCTCTGCATCATGAAATGGAACACGATCCAAACGTCGTCGTACTTGGCGAAGACGTGGGCGATAACGGCGGCGTATTCCGCGCAACCGTCGGGCTCAAACAAAAGTATGGACTAAAACGCGTCATCGATACTCCGCTTGCAGAAGCCTTAATCGGCGGCGTTGCAGTGGGCATGGCAACTCAAGGTTTACGCCCTGTTGCAGAATTTCAGTTCCAAGGTTTCGTCTTCCCGGCTATGGAGCACCTAATGTGTCACGCCGCCAGGATGCGTAACCGTACTCGTGGACGCCTCACTTGTCCGGCTGTATTCCGCGCGCCTTTTGGTGGCGGCATTCACGCGCCGGAACACCACTCAGAAAGCATTGAAGCACTGTTTGCACATACCGCAGGCTGTAAAGTGGTGATTCCATCTTCTCCTCAGCGTGCTTACGGTTTGCTGCTTGCTGCAATTCGCAGTA
>NZ_JAWOTH010000189.1:0-1070 GCF_033338745.1 Vibrio sp. Vb1026 | reverse complement strand
CACTCTTCATGCAAACAATCTGTGCATATACTTATACCTAACTGGCATCGAGCTTAGAAAATACTGACCTCGACAGTGGTTAGATTAAGTAAGAATAAAATTTGAGTTACCTTGTCCTACACCTGCATTCTTCGGAGAATTTATGACTTCCAAATTAAGAAGAACGAAAATTGTCACCACTCTTGGCCCTTCAACTGATAAAGACAATGTACTGGAGGAGATCATTAAAGCTGGTGCGAACGTCGTTCGTATGAACTTTTCTCACGGTACAAGTGAAGACCACATTCAACGCGCTAAAAAAGTACGCGCGATTGCCGCAAGATTAGGGCGTCAGGTTGCCATTCTTGGCGATTTACAGGGACCTAAAATTCGTGTTGCGACCTTTAAAGACGGTAAAATCACACTCAAAGTCGGCGATAAATTCACACTAGATAGCGACTTACCAAAAGGCGAAGGGAACCAAGAATCCGTTGGTTTGGATTACAAAGAACTGCCTCAAGATGTTTCACCGAACGACATTCTACTGCTTGATGATGGCAGAGTTCAATTGCAAGTCACCAGCGTAGAAGGAAATAAAGTCCATACCCGTGTGACCGTTGGTGGCCCATTATCCAATAACAAGGGCATCAACAAAAAAGGCGGTGGCTTATCAGCCGATGCACTCACGGAAAAAGACAAAGCTGACATCATCACAGCCGCAGAAATTAAGGTCGACTATTTGGCCATTTCTTTCCCACGCAATGGCGAGGACATGCACTATGCCAGACGCTTGGCCCGGGATGCCGGCTTAGAAGCAAAACTCGTCGCAAAAGTAGAACGTGCAGAAACCGTCGCCACGAGCGAGTCGATTGACGATATCATCCTAGCTTCTGACGTCGTGATGGTCGCTCGCGGCGATTTAGGCGTTGAGATTGGCGATCCTGAGCTGATCGGTGTTCAGAAAAAACTCATTCGTCGAGCTCGCAGTTTGAACCGCGTCGTCATTACTGCAACTCAAATGATGGAATCGATGATCAATAGCCCAATGCCAACGCGTGCAGAAGTCATGGACGTAGCAAACGCCGTTTTGG
>NZ_JAWOTH010000188.1:0-1070 GCF_033338745.1 Vibrio sp. Vb1026 | reverse complement strand
GTACAAGGTAAGATTGAGCTAGAACGCGTTACCATCCACTACCCAGACTCACCAGTCGCGTCAATTCGAGATTTGAGTTTGACGATTAATCCTGGCGAGAAAGTGGCGATTATCGGCCGTATCGGCTCGGGTAAAACCACGTTAGAGCGTCTCATCATGGGCTTATACCAACCGACAGAAGGTCATGTTCGCATTGATGACACCGACATCGCGCAGCTTCATCATGTCGATATTCGCCGCAATATCGGGTGTGTGGCGCAAGATTCCAATCTGTTCTTTGGCTCCATCCGCGACAACATCACGCTAGGCCGTCCATTAACCGATGACCGTGACGTGATGGATGCAGCCAATCGTGCGGGTGTGACCGCCTTTACGCAATCGGATCCAGCAGGTTTGGAGCGTCAGGTTGGTGAAGGGGGCGCAATGCTTTCTGGTGGTCAACGTCAGGCGGTGACGATTGCTCGCGCGTTCCTTGGACGTCCTCCGGTACTCTTGATGGATGAGCCAACCAGTGCAATGGACAACCGCTCAGAAATGCACATCAAGCATCAATTGGCGCAGTTAAAACCGAGCGAAACGCTGATTTTGATTACACACAAAACGTCGATGCTCGACATCGTATATCGCGTGATTGTGGTGGAGAAAGGCAGCGTAATTGCAGACGGTCCAAAATCTCAAGTGCTGAACGACTTGAAGCAAGGTAAGGTTAGAGCAGTTAGCTAATCTCTGAAATCAAGAAAGCCATTATTGAAATACAAAGCCCCGTTGAATCGAAAGTCTCACGGGGCTTATTTGATCGGCAAACCAAGATAGTTCAGCTCTTCAAGCACAACCCAAATAAGCACGAACCCCACGATCACCACCAGCATCATGATCGCCTTTTCATCTTCTTCCATACGCCCGCGCCTCTCCTACCAACTTCTTTCAACCACTACTAGGTTAGCAGGACGAAGGTCATATTCATCAAATTTATGACGCGCTTCACTTGGCGTAATTTCGGATATGGGATGAAGCTCAAACATTGAGCACATGAAAGAGACGTCGACTCTGGTTGAATATTAGGTATGGTA
>NZ_JAWOTH010000187.1:0-1070 GCF_033338745.1 Vibrio sp. Vb1026 | reverse complement strand
CGCGATAAATGCGCCAAGCGGGATCGCGTTGTATAGCGCTTGCAGCGCCACCATTTTGTGCTCTTCAGAGTTTTGGATGTATTGAATGGCCGCAATGTGCGCCGTCGCGAATGTCACACCGTGCAGAAGTTGCACGATAACCAACGCAACGATAGACGTTGTTGCAGCGGTCATTCCCCAACGCATCATCACACCACAAGCTGCAACAATAAACAGCGTGCGCAGCGCCCAACCAGCAAACAGACGCTTACTCAATGCAAACACAGCCACTTCTGCCGCAACGCCTAGACTCCACAAGTAGCCGATCACGTCTTCTGAGTGACCCGCCGCTTTCCAGTGAATGGCACTAAAGCCGTAGTACGCCGCATGGCTACCTTGGATAAGTGACACCAAAACCAAGAACTTCACCACTGATTTATCGGTAAGCAGTGCGGATAATTTCGGACGTTCAGCATGCTGGTCACCGCGAGTGACAGGCATTGGATTGATGCTGCGCATCGCGAAAAGCAATGAAAAGAACACCCCCACCATCGCGGTGTACAGAATCATATCCGAGCCAAATTCTGCGACAAGGAAACCCACCACCGTCGAACCCGCACTGAAGGCTATAAACCCCCACAAACGCCTGCGCCCGTAATCCAACATTTTCAAGCGAGCGTAGTAGTTTGCCATCGCGTCTGATAGCGGAACTACCGGACCACAACACAAGTTAAACAACACCGTTGCCAATGCCATGAGCCAAAAACTGCCGCCCGTAAAAAAGTGGAAACCAACAAAAATGAGAGCAGCAAAACTCAACCAACGCAACGTTGGCATTAGATGTTCAACTCGGTGTACACGAGGGGTAATGACGAGGTTAGCCACGCAGCGTGTCGCCAAACCTAAACCAACCAGTAAACCAATGTCCGTGGAAGAAACGCCCTGTTCTTTAAACCACAACGACCAAAATGGCAGGTAAACGCCATACGCAAAAAAGAATCCGAGAAAGTACTGGGAAATCCAGCCATACGGAGAAGGTTTCAACATTACTAATATCCTAAAACGGGAACACCATCGCTCGAACCGTGGAT
>NZ_JAWOTH010000186.1:0-1072 GCF_033338745.1 Vibrio sp. Vb1026 | reverse complement strand
ACCGGGGCTGATTTTCTCAGGCTCAATGTTTGCGTTGATCTTTGCGATGGTGGTGCGTTTCTCTGCTGTTGCGATTGGTAGTATCGAAAGTAATCTAAATAAAATTTCTCCATCGTTAGATATGGCGTCACGCACGATGGGATGTACGCCAAATACGATGCTGTGGCGAGTGCACTTTCCACTGGTAAAACGTGGTGCACTGATTGCGGCATTGTTGGTGTTTATTGAGTCGATGAAAGAGCTCAATGCCTCTCTGCTTCTGCGTCCATTCAATTTTGAAACACTGGCAACATACGTATATAACTTTGCCTCGGATGAGCATTTAGAATTGGCAGCTCTGCCTGCTGTATTGTTGGTTCTTGTTGGGTTGATCCCGCTTGTTGTTGTTAACCGTTCACTGGAGCAAAATCACTGATGAGCTGCGCACTATCAATTAAAAACCTAACTTGCCAATACGATGCTCAAACCGTTTTAGAGTCTTTGTCGCTTGAAGTTGAACAGGGGCAAATCGTTTGTCTTTTAGGGGCGAGTGGTTGTGGCAAAACGACATTGTTGAAAGCGATTGCTGGTTTGCTGCCTCTTACTTCTGGTCAAATGAGCTTAAATTGTCAGACGATTGATGATGGTGAAAATTGGTTGCCGCCAGAAGAGCGCAATATCGGAATGATCTTCCAAGATTATGCACTATTTCCTCATCTGACAGTTGCACAAAATATAGCCTTTGGTTTGAAGCATCAAGCTGCAAAGGAAAAGCGCGCGAAAGTCGATGAAATGCTAGAACTCGTGCACCTTCAAGGTTACGCCGATCGTTATCCACATCAGCTTTCTGGTGGACAACAACAGCGCGTTGCGATTGCCCGTTCTCTGGCTTACAGCCCTGATTTACTGCTTTTGGATGAACCGTTTTCGAATATTGATACTCAGGTTCGTCACGAGTTAATCAGCGAGATCCGTAAGATTTTTAAGGCACAAGGCGTTACTGCGATTTTCGTGACTCACAGTCGTGAAGAAGCATTTGCGTTTGCCGACAAAATGGCGGTGATGAACCACGGTGTTATTGAGCAATACGGCA
>NZ_JAWOTH010000185.1:0-1075 GCF_033338745.1 Vibrio sp. Vb1026 | reverse complement strand
TCACCACCTTGGCCTTTTGTGGTTAAGTTAAACGCCTCAATGAACTGGTCATTGATGCTCAAAGTCAGGCGAGAACCAGAATGATCCGCAGCTGGTGGCGAATACCTATAGTTAAGATCCATCGGTATACCACGGCTCTGCCAAGTAAAGAGATCGGGTGGTAAGCGCAAACTCACGTTGATTGGAGGAGGCGTTCGACCTTCCACTTGCAACATGCTTTTTTGTTCGACTAATTCAGATAATGCAACGGGACGAGCCGTACTCACCCAGTTTGGCGCATCGTACGGGACTCGTGGTTTGATTTGTTTGACTTCATTAATCTTCGCGATTGGCCCAGTAAGAAGTTGGTTTCCCAACGCCAAACCTTGCACCGCAACGTTAAGATCCTTACTGTCACGGCCTATCACTAGAAGAAGCTTCACGTATGGGTCAGTTGGGTGAGTGATAACTTGAAGACGAGGGCCCTCCGTGTCCGGAAAATCTCTCAGAAACTCAGGTTTGTTGTCATTGGTAACAAAGACAATGGCGTTGCGCTTAGGTAACGTGTCGACACTAAAAGGGAATTGAGCACCACGCCAACCCGCAAGAGCACCAAAGTAAGAGCTCAAGACACCAGCTGCTTTGACATCATCCAGATCATATTTGCCACCCATAACGACGGGCAGATTTAACTGGCTAAAATCACGGACATCAAAAAACGGCGCTGGCAACAAGCTCAAGTCACTTTCCAGCATTGTCTTTTGGGCAAACATTTCAATTCGACTGCTTTGGCTGATCTCGGCCCAAATGCTCGAGTCATTTGGGTTGGCACAGTCTTTCTGAGTATTCCCAATCAACTCAAAGCGAATTTGGTTGTAGTTGCTGAAGTAACGAGTATCCAGCAGCATCGATAAGCTCAACTTTTTACCTTGCTGACCATCGACGATTGACGCCACTCCCATAAGTTCGTTGTTCAAATACACTTTGACGTGAGAAACCAAAGAGAGCAACGCTGGTGAAGGTGTGATGTCAAAGTACAACGTGGCTTTAGACACCACCTCATCGAGTCGCGAACCGAAACCAATATAAGCACTGG
>NZ_JAWOTH010000184.1:334-1075 GCF_033338745.1 Vibrio sp. Vb1026 | reverse complement strand
TACCAGTCAGTGATAAAGAGCCATATAAGTCAACTTGCACCCGACGTACTTTCGCCATAGAGTCGCTAAGTAGTTGAGTGAAATGGAATCCGGCGAGCATAGGACCGTTAGTGTGGGAGCTGGATGGCCCAACACCGACCTTAAAAATATCGAAAATCGACAGCATAATTGACTTCCTTCAGCAATGAACCTTTCATAGGTCTCTAGAACAATATTGTTAACTAGATGTTAATGCCAGTAAGGCGGTTGGCAAAGAAGATTTTTGTAACTATGCCAAAGACCACACAACAGTGACTTTGTCGCAGGGGAAATTGAGAGAGAAGTATGAAGTTAGGTAACGTGGTCATCGTACTAGGTAAGCGATTGGTTAATAACCAATTGAGTGCTGAAGGCATCACGAGAGTCGAAGCACTAGCCGCTAAGATCCTCGAAATGCCAATGGAGAATACTGCTCTCATATTTTGTGGTGGAAAAACGCAAGGACAAAGCATTTCGGAAGCTGACGCTATGTATGCATATTTTCAGACCCTGAATACGTCGCTGGCCAAGCCTTTTCCGACAAGCCAAATTCTGCTTGAAAATCGCTCTTTGAATACGTTTGAAAACATGCGAAATGCAGCGAAAGTTCTGTGTGAAAGCGGTTTATTTCCGTTACCGTCTCAAGCGGCGGTTGAGGTCATTTTGCTATCAAACGCCTATCATCTTGAGCGCATATTAGAAATTCAAACGCTAATGGATGAG
>NZ_JAWOTH010000184.1:0-324 GCF_033338745.1 Vibrio sp. Vb1026 | reverse complement strand
CAAATCTCAATGCGCGTCCGTGGGCTTAGATTTACACATTTCTCTAGATATTCAGAAGCACATTAGCGTGCCATACCCACATCAAGGGCCACAGGCAGAAGCGTTTCTTTTACTTGATGAACTGACGACGTATCGAGTGTATCTGGAGGGCGTTAAAAGTGGGGCATTTCAACGAGATTTAACTAGCGTTCGAGCACAGCCTTTGCTGCGGGCTAAACAAGCAATAAATCAACTTCGCGCTTTACCGTTAGAAATGGATGTTTTGCAACAAATTGCGGAAATGAAAAAGGCCATCGAAATGACGGCCTTTGATGAATCGGTTGC
>NZ_JAWOTH010000183.1:0-1076 GCF_033338745.1 Vibrio sp. Vb1026 | reverse complement strand
TATCAACGATTTGCTGATGGCATTGCGCCGCTGCAAAAGGATTGTTATTGGCTGCCGGGAAATCACGATTACAAACCCAATATGGGCAGTGTGTTACCTTCACCACAAATTCAAGCGGCAGAACATGTGTTGCTGGGTGAAAAGTGGCAATTGATTTTGCTTGATTCTCAAGTAGTAGGCGTGCCTCATGGGCGTTTAAGCGATCAGCAGTTGACTCTTTTGGAAGAGAAATTAACGGAATTTCCTGAGCGTCATACACTGGTTTTATTGCATCACCACCCTTTGCTGGTGGGGAGCGCTTGGCTTGACCAGCATACGTTGAAAGACGCAGAAGTGTTTTGGCAAGTTGTGGATCGATTCGACAATGTAAAAGGCATTTTGTGTGGGCACGTTCATCAAGACATGAACGTAATACACAAAGGTATTCGAGTGATGGCAACACCATCAACGTGTGTCCAGTTTAAGCCGAATTCCGATGATTTCGCGCTTGATACCACATCCCCAGGTTGGCGTGAGCTAGAACTGCACACCAACGGCGACATCACAACCCATGTCGACCGTTTACCAGAAGGCCAATTCCAGCCAGATTTGTCTTCCAACGGATATTAATGATGCCCGAGCTCTAAGTTCGGGGTCGCTTTTTCATGCGAGACTTCTATGAGTAAACCTTCACTTCTATTGTACATCCACGGTTTCAACAGCTCACCGCTCTCAATGAAAGCCAATTTAATGAGAGAATATTGCGCGCAGCATCGTCCGGACATCAAAGTCATCGTCCCACAATTGCCTTGCTTTCCTGAACAAGCCGCTCAATTGTTGTTGGATATTGTTGAGCAATACAAAGACGACTACAACATTGGCTTAGTGGGTAGCTCGCTTGGTGGTTACATGTCGACGTGGTTAAACGCTAAGTACGGTTTTAAAGCGGTTGTCGTGAACCCTGCAGTTAAACCTTATGAGTTGCTTGTTGATTATTTGGGAGAGCAAACCAACCCATACACGCATGAAACCTATACACTTGAAGCTTGTCATATTGACGAGTTAAAAGCTCTTGATGTACAAAGCATCGCGTCGCC
>NZ_JAWOTH010000182.1:0-1078 GCF_033338745.1 Vibrio sp. Vb1026 | reverse complement strand
CGGTGGGCGCTGCCGAAAGTATTGTCGAGTTTCTTGAACTAGAGGTCGATCAAGTGAAAGATGGAACTCAATCTCTTGAACAGAACACGCCAATTCAAATCGAAGCTCAAGATTTGGTTGTTTTCAGCCCTGAAGGGAAACAATTGGCTGGCCCTCTGTCATTTTCATTGGAAGCCAATCAAAGCACTGCGCTTGTTGGCCCAAGTGGCGCAGGTAAAACCAGTTTGGTTAATACCATTCTTGGCTTTATGCCATACAAGGGCAGTTTGAAAATTAACGGCTGCGAGTTGTCTCAACTTGATCTATCGACTTGGCGCGAAGCTGTCAGCTGGATTGGTCAAAACCCAATGTTATTGCACGGCAGCATTCGTGATAACGTCACGCTTGGTAAACACGATATTCCAGACGCACAAGTGAATACAGTGCTCAACGATTCTTACGCGGCTGAGTTTGTTGAAATGCATGGCCTGGATTACGCAATCTCTGACCGTTCAGGCGGTTTATCTGTAGGACAAGCTCAACGTCTTGCACTTGCGCGAGCAATGCTACAAAACGGCCGCTTCTGGTTGCTTGACGAACCAACAGCGCGCTTAGATACGCGCAGTGAAAAACTGGTGATGGAGGGAATTAATAAGTATACCCAATCCACCACTAACTTGATGATCACTCACCAACTTGCGCCTTTGCAAAACGTTTCACAAATTCTCGTGATGGAAGATGGTCAAATCGTACAACGTGGCGACTACGCTACCCTAGCCTCACAAGAAGGTTTGTTTAAAGACATGTTAGCTGCCAACCTAGCGCAGCGTGAATCAGACAAGGGGAACCTAGATGCGTGATTTACTCCCTTATCTAAAACTGTATAAAAAACATTGGTTCGGTTTGTCGCTGGGTATGCTATTGGCGTTCCTAACACTTGCTGCATCTATCGGCTTGCTCACTCTGTCTGGTTGGTTTATCTCCGCAGCAGCAGTGGCTGGTTTAACCGTTGCGCGTGAAACCTTCAACTACATGCTGCCAGGTGCTGGCGTGCGCGGTGCCGCAATGGCACGAACAGCTGGCCGTTGGGGTGAGCGCG
>NZ_JAWOTH010000181.1:0-1078 GCF_033338745.1 Vibrio sp. Vb1026 | reverse complement strand
CCATTGGGCTATATCAACGGTGGTATATCCAGTGATTTTTTTCTCCCTTTTAGCTTCCTTAGCTCCTGAAAATCTCGATAACTCAAAAAATACGCCCGGTAGTGATCTTATTTCATTATGGTGAAAGTTGGAACCTCTTACGTGCCGATCAACGTCTCATTTTCGCCAAAAGTTGGCCCAGGGCTTCCCGGTATCAACAGGGACACCAGGATTTATTTATTCTGCGAAGTGATCTTCCGTCACAGGTATTTATTCGCGATAAGCTCATGGAGCGGCGTAACCGTCGCACAGGAAGGACAGAGAAAGCGCGGATCTGGGAAGTGACGGACAGAACGGTCAGGACCTGGATTGGGGAGGCGGTTGCCGCCGCTGCTGCTGACGGTGTGACGTTCTCTGTTCCGGTCACACCACATACGTTCCGCCATTCCTATGCGATGCACATGCTGTATGCCGGTATACCGCTGAAAGTTCTGCAAAGCCTGATGGGACATAAGTCCATCAGTTCAACGGAAGTCTACACGAAGGTTTTTGCGCTGGATGTGGCTGCCCGGCACCGGGTGCAGTTTGCGATGCCGGAGTCTGATGCGGTTGCGATGCTGAAACAATTATCCTGAGAATAAATGCCTTGGCCTTTATATGGAAATGTGGAACTGAGTGGATATGCTGTTTTTGTCTGTTAAACAGAGAAGCTGGCTGTTATCCACTGAGAAGCGAACGAACCAGTCGGGAAAATCTCCCATTATCGTAGAGATCCGCATTATTAATCTCAGGAGCCTGTGTAGCGTTTATAGGAAGTAGTGTTCTGTCATGATGCCTGCAAGCGGTAACGAAAACGATTTGAATATGCCTTCAGGAACAATAGAAATCTTCGTGCGGTGTTACGTTGAAGTGGAGCGGATTATGTCAGCAATGGACAGAACAACCTAATGAACACAGAACCATGATGTGGTCTGTCCTTTTACAGCCAGTAGTGCTCGCCGCAGTCGAGCGACAGGGCGAAGCCCTCGAGTGAGCGAGGAAGCACCAGGGAACAGCACTTATATATTCTGCTTACACACGATGCCTGAAAAAACTTCCC
>NZ_JAWOTH010000180.1:0-1081 GCF_033338745.1 Vibrio sp. Vb1026 | reverse complement strand
AGAGTTGGGGCAAAGGTTGCTGTATTTTCTGCACAACAGTGAGCAAGAGAATGCGGCCATCGATCGTCCTATCATCTTAGTGGCCAATGAGCTTACTGCGACTTTGTTAGCATCGGTGCCGAAAGAACATTTATTAGCGGTCGTTTCGCTTGAAGGGGGCGCAAACTCACACGCTGCAATTCTTTCGCGCGCATTGGGTGTGCCGGCCGTTATGGGCGCTAACATCAATACGGATGTGGTTAACGGCAAATTAGGCATCGTTGATGGCTATACGGGCGAGATTTTTCTAGAGCCCAACCGTCAGCTGTTACGTGAGTATCGCAGTTTGGTTAGTGAAGAGTCAGAGCTCTTCGCGATGGTCAATAAAGACCTCGCGTTACCTGCCGTAACGTTAGATAACCAGTACATTGAAGTGATGCTGAATGCGGGTCTCAGTGCCGATAGCAACATTGCCATTAATACGGGCGTCGATGGTGTCGGTTTATATCGAACTGAAATTGCATTTTTACTTCAACATCACTTTCCATCGGAAGATGAGCAGTATCATCAATATCGAGCAATATTAAACAGCTACTCGAGCCAACGCGTGGTGATGCGTACTCTAGACATCGGTGGTGATAAACCATTGCCATACCTGCCAATCGAAGAGGACAATCCGTTTTTAGGTTGGCGCGGGATTCGCTTTACGTTAGATCATCCTGATATCTTTTTGATTCAATTGCGTGCGATGCTAAGAGCCAGTGCTGAAAGTGGTAATTTAAGTATCTTGTTACCCATGGTATCTGGTATTAAAGAGCTGGATGATGCGATGACGCTGATCAACCAAGCCTACAGCGAAGTTGTCTTGCTTGATGAGCGTATCCAGGCTCCAAAAGTCGGGGTGATGATAGAAGTGCCATCGATGGTATATCTGCTTCCTGCCATCGCGCATCGAGTGGATTTTGTCTCTGTTGGTACTAACGACTTAACTCAGTATTTACTGGCGGTGGATCGGAACAATTCTCGCGTCGCTGATGTCTATGAATCCATGCATCCGGCAGTGCTGTTAGCACTCAAACA
Organism: Vibrio sp. Vb1026; assembly: GCF_033338745.1. Classification (NCBI taxonomy): domain Bacteria; kingdom Pseudomonadati; phylum Pseudomonadota; class Gammaproteobacteria; order Vibrionales; family Vibrionaceae; genus Vibrio; species Vibrio sp. Vb1026. Next base: position 22 of record NZ_JAWOTH010000180.1, on the reverse strand, counting down.
GATTCATGACGTGTGCGATAAA
>NZ_JAWOTH010000179.1:0-1086 GCF_033338745.1 Vibrio sp. Vb1026 | reverse complement strand
TTCCGCTGCATGACAAGCAAAAAGTCATTCTTTTTTCACATTAACTCTCAATTGGGACGCGGTATATAACATAACCACATAGATAAAACATTTGTTTATATAGTGTTCAATAGATTGGGGAGTTTATGGGGCTGGCAATCATTCATAGTCGGGCAAGTGTCGGGGTGCAAGCGCCGTCAGTTAGTGTGGAAGTGCATATCAGTAATGGCATGCCCGGCTTTACTCTCGTTGGGTTGCCGGAGACTACGGTAAAGGAATCCAAAGATCGTGTACGCAGTGCGATCATCAATTCAAATTTCCAGTTTCCAGCCAAGCGCATTACGGTCAATTTGGCCCCAGCGGATTTACCTAAAGAAGGCGGTCGTTTTGATTTGCCTATCGCATTGGGTATTTTGGCGGCTTCAGAGCAAATCGCGACAGATAGGCTCAAAAACTACGAATTTGTTGGCGAATTAGCCCTGTCTGGAGGGTTAAGACCTGTCAAAGGTGTGCTTCCTGCCGCGTTGGCTGCAAGCAAAGTAGGACGTCATTTGGTGGTGCCTCATGTCAATGGCGATCAAGCAGCGTTGGTGGGCAAAGAGCAACATAAGTCAGCGCAATCCTTACTTGAGGTGTGTGCGGAGTTATGTGGTCAGCATCGTCTCAATCTTTATCAAACTCCGAAGCGAAAAACGGTTGAAAAGCATGGTCGAGATCTACAAGACATCATTGGCCAGCAACAAGGCAAGCGTGCTCTAGAAATTGCGGCGGCTGGAAACCACAACCTACTTTTCCTTGGTCCTCCTGGTACAGGAAAAACCATGCTGGCATCGCGTTTATGCGACTTACTGCCGGAGATGAACGACGAAGAAGCGATGGAAACGGCTTCAGTCGCATCACTGACGCAAAGTGAGATTAATGAGCACAACTGGAAGTCGCGTCCGTTTCGTGCGCCGCACCATTCCAGTTCGATGGCGGCATTAGTTGGTGGTGGCTCGGTGCCAAGACCAGGTGAGATTTCTTTGGCTCACAATGGGTTATTGTTCCTTGATGAAATGCCGGAGTTTGACCGTAAAGTGTTGGACTCGTTACGAGAACCGCTGGAGT
>NZ_JAWOTH010000178.1:0-1087 GCF_033338745.1 Vibrio sp. Vb1026 | reverse complement strand
TTCAGCCTCTTGCGCGGTGGCATAGGTTTCTTTGATATCCACCACTTGAGTGACTTTGACGGACTGGGTAATGATCCGCCCGGCGGTACTGCCACTTTGGTCGACAACACCTACCGGAATGTTGCGAATGTCCGTATTGATTGCGAAGCCGAACAGCAAAAGCTGGATAAGCGGGATCATCACCACCATGCCAAACGTGATTCGGTCACGGGAAAGTTGGCGAATCTCTTTGATCATGACGGCTTTCATGCGAGCGATAGATTTCATCATTGGCGGCCTTTCCCTGTCACGCTGACAAAAACATCTTCTAAGCTTGGGCGAGCGTGGTTCATTTCAGCGTTTTGAAGTTCAGGAAACGTCTGCTTTAACCATTCAATCGGCTGCTCGACATGCTGGTGGATAAGGATGCGTAAACGAATCCCCAACTGCGCCGCAGAGCGAACTTCGTCACGTTGAATCAGCTTTTCTTTGAGTTCACGAAGTTTGTCGGCTTTCACCTCAATGATATTAACGCCCATCTGTTCCATTAACTGTTCGGGTTCGCCATCGGCACGAATTTCGCCCGATTCCATGATCGCCAGACGGTGGCAGCGTTCCGCTTCGTCCATGTAATGCGTGGTGACCAAAATCGTCGTACCTTGATCGCACAAGTCGAACAACTGCTCCCAAAAATCGCGTCGATTTTCGGGGTCAACGGCGGATGTCGGCTCATCCAAAAATAGCAGTTCGGGTTTGTGCATGGTCGCCGCGGCGAGTGAAAGGCGCTGCTTTTGACCGCCACTCATGCCGCTTACGCGCTGTTTGCGCAATTGATCCAACCCGTAAGTGGTGAGCTGCTCTTCTATCCGCTCTTTCAGCGACTTGCTGCTTAAACCAAAAATTTGCCCAATAAATTCGAGGTTTTCTTGAACGGATAGGTCGTCGTACAACGAGAACTTTTGTGTCATGTAGCCAATTTTGAGCCGCAGTTGTTCGGATTGTTTTGGGATTTCTAATCCAAGCACATCCACACTGCCTTCGCTTGGGCTGAGAAGGCCGGTGAGCACACGAATAGTGGTCGACTTACCACAACCATTTGGCCCCAAAA
>NZ_JAWOTH010000177.1:0-1092 GCF_033338745.1 Vibrio sp. Vb1026 | reverse complement strand
CATTTTTGAGGCGCAGTGGTGCGGAACGTTTTCTGTTCAACAATAGGAATAAACTGCATTTGTGGCGAGCGGACTTCATCTCGCAGAAAACGGTAAACTTCAAGCGGATTTCGGCTCGTCAGGTTGTTCACACAGGTAAGCGTGGCAAAGTTCACCTGATATTTATGCAGCAACTCCACCGCATTCATGACTTGTTTGAATGTACCCCGACCGGCTCGGTTGGTTCGATACGCGTTGTGCAGCATTTCAGGGCCATCAATACTCAAGCCCACCAAGAAATGGTTCTCGCTTAAAAATTCGCACCATTCGTCATTCAATAACGTGCCGTTTGTTTGCAGATCGTTTGAGATCTTCACGCCTGCGGGCTGGTCCTTCGCTTGAAACTCGACAATTTTCTTGAAGTAATCCAAACCCAGCATCGTTGGCTCACCACCCTGCCAAGAGAAGACGATCTCAGGTGTGTTTTGCCCTTCAATATACTGTTTGATGTAAGCCTCTAACGTGGCTTCATCCATCATTGGTGAACATCCTTTTTTATACTCAAGTAAGTCCTGTTTGCTGAGGTAGTAGCAGTAAGTACAGTCAATGTTACAGGCAGCACCAATGGGCTTTGCCATAACATGTAAACGCTTAGACGCTTTGCCGTTGAACTGAGGACTTTGAGTAATTTGCATGAGTCACCTTTGCTGTTGCGAATTTGAAGGCGTGATCCGGATATTTGCCCGCGATTCACCTTGATGACCCAATCATAAATTTCATTAATACCGCAGGCTTGTTATACCGCTTATAACCTATTTTCATGGCGCTTGTTGCTACTCTACTTTGGGCAGTTTGAGATAACCCGTATGCGGCGTTTGGGAAGCATTACGCTATTCATTTCGTGCACAACCAAGGAATGCGACTACGCTTGCTTATGATGAAGGCGAATTTTCAACGCTAACGCGTGGGCGAGATAATGACATGAGTACAACGTGTAAGTGGTCGTTTAAGGTTATCCGCCCTCATTGCCCTTTTTAGGGATCACAACCTAGTGAAATCAATCGAGGTAAATAATGAACAAAATCCATCTCTGTACTCTTGCCGTCTTAGCTA
>NZ_JAWOTH010000176.1:0-1093 GCF_033338745.1 Vibrio sp. Vb1026 | reverse complement strand
TCACCTGTTTTACGCCAGAGATATTGCGCGAAATCTCCGTCGCGCGTTCACCTTGCTGAGCGGTTACATAGCCAAACAAAAATACGTCACCATCCTCTGTAATGACTTTGACTTTAACGCCATTGAGGTCTGAGTCGGTTAATAGAGCCGATTTTACCTTGGTTGTGATCCAGCTGTCGTTGCTGATTTGCGTCACGCTCAATGGCTCTTTAGCCTTAATTTGGTTATGAATGGTTTTGACGCCATCAATGGCTCTAGCTCGTTGCTCAATTTGATTAATCAAATCTTGAGTTGGAGCTTGGCCCATTAAAACAACCGTACCATTGTACGAGCTCGCAACAACTCGAACATGCCCTTTAAATGGTTCTTTATTACCGATCGCTGCGACTTCAAATTCAATATTGTTGTCTTGCCAGATCTGCTTCGTGGTGCGAGTATCTGTCACAATATTTGCCGTGGTGGCAGCTCCAGCAATGAACAGTCCCGCACATCCGCTCAAGCTTAAGATGGTACATAAAATGACAAGGCTACGTATCATAATGCTGATTCTCAAATCTGTTATTCTTCGTGAGCAGGGAAAAGTACTTGGTCAATTAAATCGCATAAGCAGTGAAGAGTGACCATATGCACTTCGTGAATGCGAGCCGTGCGATGGGATGGAATACGAATTTCTACATCGTTTTCGCCCAGTAATCCTGCCATCTCACCACCATCTTTACCTGTTAGGGCGATAATGGTCATGTCGCGAGTTACGGCGGCTTCCATCGCTTTGATGATGTTTTTGCTGTTGCCACTGGTAGAAAGCGCCAGAAGAATATCGCCTGGTTGGCCAAATGCACGAACTTGCTTAGAGAAAATCTCTTGATAGTGGTAGTCGTTTGCAACTGCCGTTAGTGTGGTGTTGTCCGCAGTCAGCGCCATAGCGGGAAGGCTAGGGCGCTCGGTCTCAAAGCGATTTAAAAGACAAGAAACAAACTGTTGTGCATTTGAGGCGCTGCCACCGTTGCCGCAGCAAAGAATTTTGTTGCCATTCAGCAAGCTCGAAACCATGGCTTGAGCGGCGTGCGTGATCGCATCAGGCAGAGCTTCTGCG
>NZ_JAWOTH010000175.1:0-1095 GCF_033338745.1 Vibrio sp. Vb1026 | reverse complement strand
AAGTAATCTTTTAAGGTGTTGAGAGATTGCTTACCTAATGGAATGACTTTTTGCCTTGCCAGCGATCCGTAGCGATCAAAAAGTTGGTTAAATCCCTCAAAAGGCAGACAATCTTTGGTTAACTGACTGAGATTTTCGCGTCTCAACAGAGCATGTAAGTTACTAAGTTGTGAAAATATCTGTGGATCGGAGATGATCAACTCATTAAAGCGGATAATTTGACCATTTTGCTTAAGATCTGCCAGATCGCTAAGTAAGTGTGGTTCGATCGAAAAAACATTCACTTGATAGCCACTGGCAAGCTTAGATTGGCCGTCGTGCAGTTCATCGGGCGGCATAATAACGATTTGCCCATGACCGACTTGGTGATGAGAGCCTTGATAATGAAACTTCTGCTCACCATGCGTGATCAAGCCGAGATGAAAATCCAAATGATAGTGCCGTTGAAAGGCAAACTTTTGGTATTTCGCCTCGATCAGACTCAGTTGGTCATGGTCGGTCGCGTAGTATTGAATCTGTCCCATTACATACAAAAAAAGCTTGGTCACATAATGACCAAGCTTATCCATCAATTGTTAGCTTGTCTTGTAAAAAACGATCACTGTGACTGAATGGCTCGGCGTGAACGGCGATTGTTGCGCAGCCCATCGAAGCTAAATACCACAAGAGCTCCCCAAATAAAGGCGAACGTAATCGCTTTATCCATCGTGAAGGTCTCGCCGTAAATTAACACTGCAAGCAAGAACATCAGGCTAGGACCGATGTACTGGAAAAAGCCGAGCGTTGATAATTTGAGGCGAGTCGCGGCACCAGTGAAGCACAGCAATGGCAAGGTCGTCACCACACCGGCTGCAATCAACAACGTATTGAGCTGCCATGGGTTTTCAATCATGTTTGCCGTTGGTGAGCTGGCAATAAACAGAAGATAAACGGCGGCAGCGGGTAATAAGATTAGCGTTTCGACAAACAAACCCGTTTGAGCATCCACCGCGACTTTCTTACGTAGCAAACCGTAAAAACCAAAGCTCATCGCCAACGCCATCGCTACAATTGGCACCGAACCAAAGACGATCAACTGCACCAAAACGCCACATC
>NZ_JAWOTH010000174.1:0-1095 GCF_033338745.1 Vibrio sp. Vb1026 | reverse complement strand
GCTTGATGCTTCTGCAACACCAGTTGACGGCCTTACATCACAAGGGGTGGCAGTCACGCTGACTGAAACCGCAAACGGTGATGGCAGCTTTACTTACGAGGCGACAGCGGGTACTGAAGCGGTCTTTACGCTGACAGTGAATACTGATGGTAGCTATAACTTCACGCTTGAAGGTCCAATCGACCACGCAGTAGATAGTGATGAGTTGATACTCAACTTCCCAATCATCGCGACCGACTTTGATGGTGATGTAACAAACGCCACGATCCCTGTGACAATCGTGGACGATAAGCCAGTGATTACTGACGTAGACGCAATCACGGTTGATGAAGATGACCTAGCCTCAATTGGCTCAGACCAAAGCAACCCGATTTCTATTGATGGTAACTTCACCACCACACAAGGTTCAGACCGAGTGGTGAGCTACCAACTCGATGCTTCAGCAACACCAGTGGACGGTTTAACCTCGCAAGGTGTAGCGGTAACGCTGACAGAAACCGCAAATGGTGATGGTAGTTTCACTTATGAAGCGACTGCGGGTGGTAACCCAGTATTTACTCTGACAGTAGATACTGATGGTTCTTATAACTTCACACTTGAAGGGCCAATTGATCACGCGGTTGATAGTGACGAGTTGACACTGAACTTCCCAATTATCGCAACCGACTTTGATGGCGACACCGTTACTGAAACCATTCCAGTTACGATTGTTGATGATGTACCGACCATCACAGCGGTGGATGCGTTAAGTGTCGATGAAGACGACCTTAGCGGTGTGGGCTCAGATCCAGGCGGCGATCTATTCGTAGAAGGGGCGTTTACGACCACTCAAGGCTCTGACCGAGTGGTGAGCTATCAACTGGATTCAACTGCTGATCCTGTTGCGGGCCTGACCTCTCAAGGTGAGGCGATTACCTTGGTGGAAACCGAGAATGGCGACGGCAGCTTTACCTATGTGGCAACCGCAGATGGCAATCCAGTCTTCACGTTGAATGTAGCAACAGATGGTACGTACGACTTTACGCTGCAAGGCCCGATTGACCATGCAGCTAACAGTGACAGCCTGACGATTGATTTCCCAATTATTGCCACCGA
>NZ_JAWOTH010000173.1:0-1097 GCF_033338745.1 Vibrio sp. Vb1026 | reverse complement strand
CATTGATCGTTAACAAACCTCAAAGCCTACGCGACTGCAACGAAAAACTGTTTACCGCTTGGTTCCCAGAACTTACGCCAACCACAATCGTGACACGCAAAGCAGAAAAAATTAAAGCCTTCCGTGAAGAGCACGGCGATGTGATCCTAAAACCTCTTGATGGTATGGGCGGCGCTTCAATTTTCCGCGTAAAAGAAAACGATCCAAACGTGTCGGTGATCATCGAGACGCTGACTAACCATGGTCAAAACTACGCGATGGCGCAAACCTTCGTGCCAGACATCAGCAATGGTGATAAGCGTATTCTTGTTGTTGACGGTGAACCGATGCCTTACTGTCTTGCGCGTATTCCTGCTAAAGGCGAAACGCGCGGTAACCTAGCTGCTGGTGGTACTGGTGAAGCTCGTCCGCTAAGCGAAACAGATATGAAGATTGCTCAAGCTGTTGCTCCGACTCTAAAAGAAACAGGTCTTCTCTTTGTTGGTCTTGATGTGATTGGCGACAAGCTAACTGAAATCAACGTGACTAGCCCAACTTGTATTCGTGAAATCGAAGCGGCATTCAACATTTCTATCACTGGCAAACTGATGGATGCCATTGAACGTCGTGTGAAAGGCGAATAACTGAATTTATAGTACAGTTATAGTAGAGAACCAGACATTATCTTAAGCAAACTCATGCACATAGTCGCGAGTTTGCTTAAGTGCATTTACGAGTCTTAAAGGTCGGTATGAGAATGAACCTCACAAACCATTTTTTAGTAGCCATGCCTGGAATGAAAGATCCGTATTTCCAGAATAGCGTTATCTACGTTTGTGAACATAACGAAGAAGGCGCTATGGGCCTGATGATCAACGCGCCTGTTGATATCACCGTAGGCAACATGCTCAAGCAAGTTGACGTGCAGCCTGTTCACCCGCGCCTGTTTGAAGCCAGCTTAGATAGACCCGTCTACAATGGCGGTCCAATCTCAGAAGACCGTGGTTTTATTCTACATAAACCGAAAGATTACTATGAATCCAGCATTCAAATGACCGATGACCTTGCTGTCACCACTTCGCGAGATATTCTTTCCGTATTGGGGACAGAGGCAGAGC
>NZ_JAWOTH010000172.1:0-1097 GCF_033338745.1 Vibrio sp. Vb1026 | reverse complement strand
GACGATTTCACCTTGCTGTTATCATTTGATTCAAAGCGAGACGTACCAAGCGTTATCCCAATCAGTACGAGCGTCTGAACTCATTTTGTCTAAGCATGAACTGCGCATTCCATTGCAACAGACGGTGACAGGCGGTGAACGTGTGCGTCGCCATCGCCAACAAGAGATGGTATTCAGGCTTGGTTTTGATTTACTGACACGTGAGATTTTGGGAGTTGATGAGTATCAACCCGTGCCAAGTATTCGAAAATCACAGTTAAGTGATGGTTTTGAGGCATTGTGTCTCTGGGCTGCGAAAGAAAAAGGTATCGAGATTAACCAAGCGATTGACTTTGCCGAGTTTGAAAAGCGGGCAATAAAACGTTTTTGGCATATGGAAAGAATGAGCTTAGTGCAACTGGTTTTTCAGCGACCTTTGGAGATCTGGCTCGCATTAGACAAAGTGCTTTATCTTGAAGAACGTGGTTATCGTGTTAGATTGGCAGAGTTTTGCCCTAAATCAGTTACGCCGAGAAATATTTTAATTTGTGCATATAAGAATTAGTTATTTTTTATATCTAAATCGACTATATGAAAAAGCCCACTTTATTGTGGGCTTTTGTAAACAAAACGTGACAAAATTGCTTAATTTTGTTGTTAGTTGAACATGGCGATAGCTTGTTCAGGATCTACATATTCAAGGTCAAAGCTTTCTGCGACTTCTTTACAAGTGACTTTACCGTGAATCACGTTTAGACCTTCTAGGAAGCCTTTGTCTTCCATAAGAGCTTGTTGATAGCCTTTGTTTGCAAGTTTCACAATGTAAGGGAGAGTGGCATTATTCAATGCGAAAGTTGAAGTACGTGCAACTGCACCAGGCATGTTTGCTACACAGTAGTGAACGACATCATCAACCACGTAAGTAGGCTCGGCGTGTGTTGTCGCGTGAGATGTTTCGAAACAACCACCTTGGTCGATAGCTACGTCAACGATTGCTGCGCCTGGCTTCATCTTAGCAATATGCTCTTTTGTTACCAGTTTCGGAGCTGCCGCGCCTGGGATTAGAACTGCACCAATAACAAGGTCTGCTTCTAGAACATGCTTCTCGATAGCGTCTT
>NZ_JAWOTH010000171.1:0-1097 GCF_033338745.1 Vibrio sp. Vb1026 | reverse complement strand
GATACAGATCAAATACCTGCTAGAATACCCTTAGTATTTACAAGAGGATTCGTTATGAGTGTCGAATTAGAAGAAAGCCAAGTATGTGAAGCTTGTGGCTGTGCTGGTGAGATTGGTTTCATCATCAAAGAAGGCGACGAGGTTGCTGACGTAACGATTTTCGCAGAGACTAAAGATGCATTAGAGTCTGAGTTAGCGAAATACATCGAACTAGCTAAATCAGTCTGCGCTGGCGTTGAATACAATGTGTCAGAGCTGACAGAAGAATCTAAAGAGCTAACCGCTCGATTCAAGTTTGAAGTAAGTGCAGAAAAGCTTATTTTTGAACTGAAAACTCGCTCTCTAGCGCGTTAATTCAATTTAAAGCGAGCAACGAGCTCGCTTTATTCTTATCTAAATCACTTCTTTTGCTTCAACACGACCCACTTTAACGACCCATTGGTTTCGTAGTCGTTTTCATCAGAGCACACCAAAAGCACATCATCGACTTTGATTACCGCACCAGCGGTATAGGCTTTATCTTCGTAGTAACAAATTCGCTGGCCTATTTTACCATCAGCAACCACCAAAGCCTTTGACTCCGGCGTACTGTAAGATTTGGCAAAAACTGAACCAGACAATAGCGCGACCATGGCGCTCAGAGTAAAAATAGAAACTCTTTTAAACTTCATGAATATCCCCTTATGCCCGAACAATACTAGCAAGGAAGTATTTCAGGTTCTTGGCAGAATCTCATATTCTAGCAATTTGTTCTTACTTCTAATTCTCAGATATTCCTCCACGTCGTTACGAACAACGGCGAGTTAAGTTCAGGCCGATATAGCCGTCACTGACTCTTTAGGTTATGCTTTTATCGTTTTTTATTGGAAAGTAATCGTTATGCGTTTCATCCCTTTCGCCCTCGCGTTAATTGCATTTAGCTCGTCTCCTAGTGCTTACGAGCTCGATTACTATTCCAAATTTGGCCACATCGACAACTATGGCAATCTAGATCTTCGAAACAAGCCATACACTGAACTCCCATCTGGCTTGGTCATAAAAGGGAATGTGGACATTTCCCAAACGCCAATTACTCAGCTACCTAAGGGCTTAGACGT
>NZ_JAWOTH010000170.1:0-1103 GCF_033338745.1 Vibrio sp. Vb1026 | reverse complement strand
TGACAAGGACCTATCATGGCACTACTTCAAATCGCAGAACCGGGCCAAAGCTCGGCACCTCATGAGCATAAGTTAGCGGCTGGTATCGACTTAGGTACTACCAACTCTTTGGTCGCTTCTGTACGCAGTGGCGATGCCACCACATTAAATGATGAGCAAGGTCGTAGCATTTTGCCGTCGGTGGTGAATTACTCAGCAGAATCAACAGTGGTTGGTTACGATGCGAAAGCCAAAGCAGAGTTTGAACCTGAGAACACCATTATCTCAGTGAAACGCTTGATTGGCCGCTCGCTAAAAGACATTCAATCTCGCTACCCATCATTACCTTACCGTTTTAAAGAGAGTGATAATGGCTTACCAGTACTGCAAACTGCTCAAGGGGATAAAAACCCGATTGAAGTTTCTGCAGATATTCTAAAAGCGCTAGGTAAACGTGCAGAAGAAACGCTGGGTGGAGAGCTTGCGGGCGTGGTAATTACCGTTCCTGCGTACTTCGATGACGCACAACGCGCGGGCACGAAAGATGCGGCTAAGCTAGCGGGTTTACATGTACTGCGTCTTCTTAATGAGCCAACCGCAGCGGCGATTGCCTACGGTCTGGATTCAGGTCAAGAGGGCGTGATTGCAGTTTACGATTTAGGTGGCGGTACGTTCGATATCTCTATCCTACGTTTGTCGAAAGGCGTATTTGAAGTATTAGCAACAGGCGGTGACTCTGCACTAGGCGGTGATGATTTTGACCATCTATTAGCGGATTACCTAATGGAGCAAGCTGGCCTAGAAGCGCCGCTTTCTGCTGAGAAAAACCGTGCATTACTGAACATTGCAACGGCGACCAAAATTGCTTTCTCTGAGCAAGACAGCGTAGAAGTTGACGTGTTTGGCTGGAAAGGCACTGTAACACGCGAGCAGGTCGAAGGTCTGATTCGCCCACTCGTGAAGAAAACTCTGATGTCTTGTCGTCGTGCACTGAAAGATGCTGACGTAGAAGCGGAGGAAGTACTTGAAGTGGTGATGGTTGGTGGCTCAACTCGTACCTTGCTTGTCCGTGAAATGGTAGGCGAATTCTTTGGCCGCACACCACTCACTAGCATCAACCCTGA
>NZ_JAWOTH010000169.1:0-1108 GCF_033338745.1 Vibrio sp. Vb1026 | reverse complement strand
TTGCTGTTTGGTTTTGCTCGCTGCAAGCAACATGTAAACGCATGTCGCTACCAAAGCCGCAAACAAGTAACCCAACAAGCCGTGTACTTGGCCCATAAATTTGTCTGCGACCACTGGGCCTGCTACTGAGCCTACGCTGTAGCTGAACAGCATGACTTGAGTTGCAGAGACAATAAAGCGTTCATCAAGTCCTTCACAGCCGAGGTTGATTGCCACTGGGTATAGAGCAAACGTGGCCATGCCCAATAGGAAAAGCGACGCCGCCAACACTGCGGTAGATGTAGAGATGAACGTCAAACCGATAGAGAAAATACCCAAAATACAGAAGAATGCCATTAAGACTGTTCGGCTCATGTATTTGTTTAATGTGGTCACCATAGGTTGAACCAACATGCCGCCAAGGATCACCAACGCCATAAGCGTACCAATGTCTTGGTGGGTAATTTTACGGTTCGCCAATTCAACAGGCATAAGGCCGTAAATCGCACCCAAGGTTAAACCAGATACGACGCAACCGATGATCGCTGCATGATTGAGTTTTGCAATCTGTTTGAATGACAATGAAGTCGATTCATGGCTATTCGGTTGTTCGCAATCAATAAACATCAGTACCAGCATCGCCATTAGGATCAATGTTGTAATCGCAACAAAGGGTACGCCGCCACTTACGCCAAGAACGCCAATACCAAATTGACCTAGAGCCGAGCCGCCGTATAGAGAAAGCATGTATAGGCTTAGGCGTTTTGCGCGTGATGCTTCGTCGCCTGACATCAACCAGGATTCAACGATCACGAACACACCTGCAACTGCTACACCAGCAATAAAGCGCGCAACGAGCCAAACTAGGCCATTCGGGAATGCTGGTAGGGCAACGATGGTGAGCGAAAAGGCAGCCAAACAGCCAATAAATGCTTTGCGGTGGCCAACATTGCGAACAATGCGTTCGATAAACATGGCACCAATCAACAAGCCGCCATAAAACACGCTCGCCAACCAACTCGCGTAATCAGCAGAGATGTTGTATTCGCCGAGCATGAGTGGGATCAAGCTCATCAAATAGCCTGAAGCAACCGCGTAAAGAGACAGTGCGACGACTGGAACTGTAACT
>NZ_JAWOTH010000168.1:0-1115 GCF_033338745.1 Vibrio sp. Vb1026 | reverse complement strand
CCGTAACCGCCATAGATCTGCAACGCTTGGTCGCAAATTTGAAAACCGACGTCGGTTGCAAAGCGTTTCGCCATCGCGCAGTACGTCGTCGCATCGGGATCGCCTCGATCGAGTTTGCTGGCGGCATAACGCACCAATTGCCGTGCTGCGACAAGCTCCGTCGCCATGTCCGCTAACTTGAATTGCAGTGCCTGAAATTGCGCTAACGATTTTCCGAACTGCTTTCGCTCCTGCATATATTGCGTAGCTTGATTCAGAGCTTGTTGCGCCGTACCAACGGAACAGGTCGCGATATTAATGCGCCCACCGTCCAATCCTTTCATGGCAAATATGAAGCCTTGCCCTTCTTCGCCCAGTAAATGACTTGCGGGAATAACGACATTGTCAAACGTAACCGCGCGTGTTGGTTGGCTGTTCCAGCCCATTTTGGGCTCTTTTCGCCCATAACTGATGCCGTCAGCTTGAGCAGGAACAACAAATGCAGACACACCTTTGGCACCCGCTTCGCCCGTTCGCGCCATCACGACCAAAACATCCGTCTCTCCTGCGCCGGAGATAAATGCTTTACCGCCATTCAACACGTATGTATCGCCTTTTTTGCTCGCGGTTGTGGCCAACGAAGCGGCATCCGAACCCGCATTGGGCTCTGTCAAGCAATACGAGCCCAACCATTCTCCGGTGACGAGTTTAGGACAATATTTGGCTCTCACGTCTTCGGTCGCGAAACTCGCCACCATCCAACTCACCATATTGTGGATGGTCATGAAAGCAGTCGTCGACGTGCACCCCATGGAGAGCTGCTCAAAAACAATCGACGCATCCAAACGGCTTAACCCCAAACCACCATGTGCTTCTGGCGTGTAGAGGCTGAGAAAACCCAGCTCTCCCGCCTCTCTCAATACGTCTTTAGGAAAGTTCTGTTTTTCATCCCACTCTGCGGCCATTGGTGCTAAACGCTCTAACGAAAACTGCTGAGCCGTATCGGCAAATGCACGTTGATCTTCATTAAGTTCAAAGTCCATAAAAGCTCCTTGCTGTTCACTCAGCGCAGTTGAATGGTCAAATTCGGCCCTGTTGGAATATCGTCATCAAACCATCTCGCCGTTACCGTTTTG
>NZ_JAWOTH010000167.1:0-1115 GCF_033338745.1 Vibrio sp. Vb1026 | reverse complement strand
GGTTAGTTATCTTTTATTTTCAATTACTAAAACTAACACTAAGGTTTACTTTCTTATAAATGAGTCACTTTTAGGACTTTGGTTAGGAGAAATCAAGACACGAAAAACCGCATAAAACCCGTAAAATTTATTTGAGTTTTTTGTCGATGAGGAAGGAAATGAGACTTTGATCACGGTTCCACTTTTTGTTTTTAGTGATTTAATGGTCAAAATAACATTATGTATTTTAAGTGGTTATTTTTTGTTGCTTGAGCGTAACGGCTTTGGGCTGTGATAAATCATATTGATTTTAAATTCTTCAACGCGATCAGCCAGTTCAGGCTTTGGACGCAAAATGTAGCTGTACACCTCGCCATCAAGTAGTTCGTCGTAAGGCGAGTAGCTCAGATCAAATGCTAACGATTGTTGTCTGGTCGTGGGGTTACTAATGTATTCGTAGCAGTCTATTAGGTAAGTCGGATCGTAGGGGTTAGGATCGGAGATGATGTCGACCTGATAGTCTCCTTGACCAGCAATGACATGGCTGCCATACCAGATGGCGACATCAGCACAATACAAGTTTGGATTGTAAGTGCGTAAGTTGAGATCGGAATCGATGCTTTCACCATGAGGCCCAATGACTTGAGTTCCATGGTGATAAATATAATTGCCAATTTCAGCCACGAGATAATCGCCGTTTGGGCGAGGTAGCAAATAGTCAAAAAAGGATATCTGGTATAAATATCGTCCTGTCGGTGCGTTGATGCGTTTTTCCATCGATTGCTTGTTCTTTTGCATGGTATAGCTTTCGAATTGTTTGCCATCAAACACGGTGGTGAAATAGTTCTGAGTCTCTTTATGAACCTGAGATGGGTACACCTTTTTGGTGGTCCAGATTTGACGAGCACCATTTGCGCTAACAATCAACGAGTCATCACTGATTTTATAATGGCCCACTTTTTTTAGTGCTCCCTTTTCTGGGCATAACCGCTTGTTGTTGGAGGCGGCAAAGTACACTTCTTCGTTTTCAAACTGAAATGCTTCGCAATACACCACTTCATACGCGTACGCGATACCGCCAAGGTTTTGTGTGGTTTCGAGGCGATACACAATGTCACCGACCAAAGGATGGTCGG
>NZ_JAWOTH010000166.1:0-1116 GCF_033338745.1 Vibrio sp. Vb1026 | reverse complement strand
CAGCAACAGCAACAGCAACAGCAACAGCAACAGCAACAGCAACAGCAACAGCAACAGCAACAGCAACAAAAGTCTCAGAATAGTACTAAACAAGATCAAGGACGGCAGTCACAAAATCAACAAGACGTTGAAAATAAAAAGAAAAACAAGAATCCGAACACAAAGCTAAGCAGCAAAAGGCCGAAACGGAAGTAGAAAAGAAAGGTGAGCACAAAAAAGGTGAACCTATGCAAGCGCAAGCCCAACCAGAAAAAACACCTCAGGATGATCCTGAATTCCGCCGCCTAGAAGCTGTCGAAAGTGCTCGAGATCCAAGCTTTTTGATTCGTGCACAAATGCAGTTGCAAGCTCAACAAAAACAACGTCCACAACAATCTCAGAAGGAGTGGTAAGCCCGTGATGAAAAAAGGCGTACATCTGGTCTTTATTCTTGTGGCCAGCCTGTTATCTAGTTTCTCGGTGATGGCACAAAGCCTCCAGGCAAGTGTCAACAAAACTGAAGTGGCTAAAAATGAAGTCATCAACCTACGGATAATGGCAGACTCAGAAGTGGCGTCCGACGCCATCGACTTCAGCGTATTGGAAAAAGACTTCTTCCTAGGACAGCCTCGCTACGGGCGTTCGAGTAACAACATCAATGGTCGAAAATATCAGCGCACAGAATGGAGCATTTCTATAGCGCCAATGAAAGAAGGGATAATTACGATCCCGAGTTTTTCGGCCGATGGCATGAAAACCGAGCCAATTCAGCTAAAAGTCACGGCGAACAAATCGGCACCCGATCTGGATGATTTGTTCAGCTTCAATATGAGTGTCGATAACCATACGCTATATCCGCAGCAATCTGCGAATTTACGCATGCAACTGATCATCAAGGCCGACACTCGCCGTTTAGACAACCCACAAGTTGTGCCACCACGTATTGAAGGCATGAAGCTCGAACCTGTTGGTGAAATACAACAAGGGCAGCGAGTCATTTCTGGGCTTGAAGTGACAGTGGTGGAGCAATCTTTCCGCTTAACCGCAGAACAACCGGGAACATTCACGCTCCTTGGCCCACAACTGACTGGATCTTATATCTATGGCGATAGTCTGACGGGCTCAACCAAGATCATG
>NZ_JAWOTH010000165.1:0-1117 GCF_033338745.1 Vibrio sp. Vb1026 | reverse complement strand
AAAAGAGAAAACGCAATTGAACCCGCTAAAAACGTTAATAAACAAGACTCCACTGAAAATATAAATGAAACGGATACAAAACTGTCTCAAAAAGAAAACACAATACCACCTATCAACAAAAGTGATAATAAGAACACAAAAAACAAAAGTGTTATTAACTCAAATTTAATTGGGCAAACAGTAAAAAACCGTTACGAAATTGAGTCTATTTTAGGTCATGGTGGACTCTGTGATGTTTATTTAGCAAAAGACAAAATTCTTGAGTCTTCTGGCTCGGAGTCCCCTTATGTTGCTCTAAAAGTTTTACAGAAAGAGTTTGCGTCTCAGCCAGAGACAGCAAGAATGTTGATTCGAGAAGCGCAACAAACACAAAGACTTAGTCATCCAAACGTAATCCGGGTCTTTGATTTCGGAGTCGACGGTGATATCTACTTTTTAGTGATGGAATAGATTGACGGCGAAACGTTGGAAAGTTTAATCCAACGATCTCGTCCAAATGGTTTGAAGTACCATGCAATGCTTTCTATCCTCAACCAAATCCTCGACGCACTATCCTATGCTCATTCGCTCGGCGTTGTACACGCCGACTTAAAACCAGCCAACGTAATTTTAACCTCCGAAGGCCATGTAAAGCTTTTGGATTTTGGTGTGTCGAAAACTCACCAGATCAAACAGGATCAGTATGCAGCAAAACGTAAAACAGAAGATCTAGAAACGCTGGGCTACACGCCTAACTACGCCTCACTCAACCTGCTCTCAGGAAAAGAACCAAACATAAGCGATGATATGTTCGCCTTATGTTGTATTACGTATGAATTGTTGAGTTGTAAGCATCCATATTCAAGAACACCAGTTAATGAAGCACTAAAGAAAAATATTAAGGTCTCTAAACCAGCAAATATGCCAATAGCGAAATGGCCGATTTTCTCGAAGATTTTTTCAACTGGCACAATTCCAGCTGATTTTAATGCAAAGACAGTTAAGCGTCGTTTGAACAAGCAATATTGGCCCTTGGCCACTGGTGTCGCAGCCAGCTTATTGTTTGTGGCAGGTCTTGGATTAGTCTACAACCAACAGCAAGTTGCCATTTCCGATCTAGAAGCAAAGCTTAGTCAAC
>NZ_JAWOTH010000164.1:0-1122 GCF_033338745.1 Vibrio sp. Vb1026 | reverse complement strand
GCCAAACGATCCAAATCACCACTGATACCATCAAGCGAGGTACTCGCCACCGGATTTTGCTCCACCGGATGACGATAACGAATCGAGCTGTCTGCCAAAACAATATCGCCATGCAAACCGCGCTCTTTGAGCAGTAACCACGTCATTCCCCATCCCGTCAGCGTTGCCAACGTAAATGCCGAACCAGCAAACATGGTATTGTGCGGGTTCAAATTCGGATTGAGCTGGGCACTGCATTCGAACTGATAACCAGTGTATTGGTTGATTTTGATGCCCATTTTGTCCGCAATTGGGATCTGCGCTTCCCAGCGCTGCTGCAATTCCGTGCACCATTCTGGGCGACGTAACACATTCGCCATCGGATCAAGCGGCTTCACCATTTGTTGGTGACGGACCGGACCGCGTTCATCGGTCAACTCACCACGACGTTCAAAACCGTTTTTTTCATAAAACGCAATCGCATCTTCACGGGCATTACATACCAAACGTTTCGCACCTTCTTGGCGCGCAAGCGATTCCAATGCGACCAACACCAGTGAGCCCATGCCTTTGCTGCGACGATTGCCTTTCACCGCCATATAACGGATTTGACCATCGTTATCCGGAGTAATGTACAAACGTCCGATCGCCATTGGACGACCACGGCTATCCACAATCATGCGGTGGTGGCTCACCACGTCATATTCATCACGTTCAGAGCCTACTGGCATGCGCCATGGCTCTCGAAGCATTTGCCAACGAAATTGATAGTACTTGTTAAGCTGATTTTCGGTTGTTGGAGTTATGAGTTTGAACATATCAATCCTTTGAAAGTGCAAATCAGTAAGAATCTTGGGGAGAAAATACCCAAGTAAAATCAAATCACTTGGGTATATAGCTTAGACCATGGGTGTATGCACGCCAGATTAGACCTGTAGCCAAAAAGTCCCTGGGCCGTCATTAATTAATGACACTTTCATATCGGCCGCGAAGCGACCACGCTCGGTTGGCAATTCCTGCTCACACAAGTCAGAAAAGTAGTCATACAGACGTTCAGCGTCGGCTGGATGCGCACCACGAGAAAAGCCTGCACGTGTGCCTTTCTTGGTATCTGCCGGTAATGTAAATTGAGACACCACCAAA
>NZ_JAWOTH010000163.1:0-1135 GCF_033338745.1 Vibrio sp. Vb1026 | reverse complement strand
ATATAAGATTTTTTTCAGAGATTCTTTATATTTTATCTGAAAACCCTGCTCAAATAAAGATGATTAGGGATATTGCTTTATTTGATTATAAATTACCATGGAAAGGAAAGTCTGAAATATTTAACAGATTGGCTTGGCTTCAAGACTTAGGGCTAATTAAATATGAGGATTTTTCATATACTTATAGTATTACCGAATTGGGTGAAAAATTTTTAAATACGGTAGGTTATTTTAATTGTGAAGATATGGTAGTTGATGTAGATAGTACAACCAGTGAAACAAAGGTGCCTATATCGAAGTGGGCGTTAGAATTGTGTGAGTTGAATGAAGAGGAAAAGGCACAAAGAAAAAATGGAATAGGATATTTTCCTGGAAATGTACAGGTAATGCATGATACTGCCTATGCCTATTTGCAATTAATGGATAAGCCGATTGAAGTTGAGAAAATAATACAGTATTCTAAAGAAACTTATGGTATTAAAGAAAGCTCTGTTAATGCGACTCTCACGGCGTTATCAAATTTAGATTTTATTGAAAGAAAAACTAAAATACACTATCAAACAACCAATTTAGGGAGGAAGTTCCCTACTGAAAGCTTTGAGATAGATTTTGCCTGCTGTATTAATAAAAAATATAACTTTGTATTTGAAATATTGGGTGAACTATCTCAAGGAGAGTTAAGTTCCAAACAACTCGCTACACTTGGTCAAGTTTCTTATAATTTTTCGTATAAAGACTTAAGTGAACTGCGTAAAAGGTTACATATATTAAAAAATGCTAAATTAATCCAGGAAATAGGTATGGAGTTATTTGGATTGACGAAACGTGGAATGAATTTTTATGGATTAATAAAAGATTATATTTCGTTAAATTCAATTGAAAAAACTAAAGTTCAAGTTCCTTCTAATTTGAATGGAAATTCTAATTTTGTGGACAAATGTTTAAATAAAATAAGACTGGCCTCAAAAGAATCATCTGCACCTGAGAATTTTGAAAAAGCATTAAAAGATGGATTTAATCTATTAGGATTAAATGTTGAACATTTAGGTGGTTCTGGAAAAACTGATATTCTTCTACATGCACCAACAGCTCCTCAATTTGCCTACTCTGTAACAGTAGATGCGAAAACGACTTA
>NZ_JAWOTH010000162.1:0-1136 GCF_033338745.1 Vibrio sp. Vb1026 | reverse complement strand
ATGGTGTGCTGGCTGAATGCGAAGTTATCGATAGCGCGCTGAGTTTGCGCTTGATACAAGGCATTCGCCGGGAATTTTACTTCGCCCATGCTGTCGGTTTCAATACGAAATTCGGTGGTCATAGTAGGGTTCCTTTCGTTTAATCAAGAGAAGTCTGAATGAGGCGTAATTGTTGTTGTAATTGGAGAAACTTTACGTCGCCATGTTCAAACTGATAGTAGTAACGTTTGAGGCAGAATAAGGGCGTGTGAACCGAATCAAGGCAGACTCGGCGAAATGTACGAGTGCGAGTTGGGTCTTGAATCGCTTCGAGAAGGTGGAAATACACTTGGCGTAAAAACAGTTCGCACAAGAGTAAGTTTTCGTCTTCTGCTTCATGCTCATAGCTGGATGACAACACCATACCCCAATGAATATAGTCATGAATGACGTCGGGCTCAAAGCCACTTGGCGCGGCAAGTTGGAAGCGATCTTGCGCTTTGAAGAAGGCGTTGAATATGTCCTTTCTGCGTTTCATATCTGCCTCAATTAATTAGATAATGATAATTATTATCAATTAAGAATAAATTAGCAACCCTCTATTTTCGACAAGATTAGATATAAAAAAGCCGACGCAGTCGCATCGGCAGAAATGGTTAGGTTTTCATCCCGCAGCAAAGCTTATCCGTTGTTTAGAAGGATAAGCAGCGTAATGTTACTCAGTAAACAAGGTTTCGTATTTCACAAATGCTGTTTGTGTTTCGCCGTAGTAAAGCGTGCCTTCGGCTTGGATAACGACTCGTAACCAGCTCTCTGCGGAGGTTGCCTTTGGCAGAGAGATGTACCAGTTTTGGCCAGCTTGATCGGCGCGTGTCATATCAATCGGCTGAGCGTTCTGTTGTTGGTCATCTACTACGGACAGCTTGACGCCTTCCAGCGGATAGGCAGCGTTGAGAGAAAGTTCTAGGCTATCTTTTGTCAGTTTTTCAGAACGGAACTTAACTTTAAAATCGCCATTTTCCATGTCACATAGGCCACTGGTGTAACGGCAGTTGGACTTACTCGCGAGCTTGTAAGTTTCCCCTTCTTTAGCGGCATGAGGCTTTTCGCTCAGTGCCATATCGGTACCAAAGTAGGCAATGATAGAAAGTATGGGC
>NZ_JAWOTH010000161.1:0-1136 GCF_033338745.1 Vibrio sp. Vb1026 | reverse complement strand
ACGTTCCATGCTAACTAGTCGGGCATTCTCAATCAGCAAATCCATTCTCTCATTCCTACTTTGATTTGTATCTTTAAATGTATATACAAATAAATAGGTCAAAAAGAATGCGGTGACAAGCGTGATGTTGCTAAAATGTGATCAAAACGTGGTGAGAAAGGCTATTTATATGCACCTAGAGCAGAACTTTAGAGCTCAGCTTGTACTTGTTACCTGGGTGGTAGAGTAGAGCTGTACTGACCAATTTGTCTTGGCTCCATGTTCTACGATTAAGAAGAAGACAAGGTTCATTGGCCTGCATTTTCAAATCCAGTTTGATGCGATTATCGGGAACAATGGCTTCAACCGTGTGTTCAATCGCGCTCAACGGACAGTTATTAGATAGGTATTGATTAGGAGTAATTTGGGTGAAGTCTTGGTTAAGATAACTCGGGGCGTACTGGCTGTTTACCCAACGCAGTTCTAACTGAATAGGTGTGCTGTCTTCATAGTGAATGATCTCACTGTAAAACACCGTTGTACCAAGCATTACACCAAGTTTTATTGCGATGCTATCATCCGCTTTTATCGCGACTTGCTGAACTACTTTACTGCTGTATTGGCGTCCTCGGTCACTGACTTCTTCCGCTATATTGCGAATATCTAGTAATGGGGATTCTGATTTCTCACTAGGGTCACAAACGAACGTTCCCAACCTTGGGCGACGTTGTAGTTTCCCTTCATTCACCAGATCTCGTATCGCTTTGTTTACTGTCATTCGGCTTACACCAAACTGTTCAGTCAGCTCGATTTCAGTCGCAATGCGCTGTCCGACCATCCAATCTCCGGAATCAATTTTATCGAGGATAAATTGTTTGATTTGCATGTAGAGTGGCGCAGACATAATGATACCTTTTAAATTGACTATACAAATACTGCTCAATTTAAGTACAAATTGCAAATAGTTATCGACAAATACGACATTTAGAGACAAATAACGGGCATTTGCTTGCTGAATGATTTGGCTGATTTGATATTTTTTGAATCGATAATGGAATCAAGCCGTATTCTTGCGGTCTATTGCTTGCAGCTTATAAGGCAATTGTGTAAACAAAGCACAACTAATAAAAACAGTCGCAAAAAAGGAAAGACATGTT
>NZ_JAWOTH010000160.1:0-1137 GCF_033338745.1 Vibrio sp. Vb1026 | reverse complement strand
GAGCTTTTGCTCAGATAACAACAAGCCAATAAAGGGGGATTCCCCTCTATTGAATGTGTTCCATTGTGCACTCGAAACTCACCCAGCCATGTTTCCTTTGCTCATAAATCGAAACTTTTGGCTCATGAAATTCGGTGTTATTGAAAATTCCAACGGGAACAACAACGATTTCGGGTGCTGCGGATAACAACAGTAGCATCGTCGTGCCACAAGCAGGGCAAAATTCGTATTTCACTTCATTACCATCGTCGCTGATTCTGGTGTAGTTGGTCGTGTCACCATCTAAAATGACCTGCTCCTTATCGAATTTGGCCTGGACACCAAAAACGCTGCCTGTTCGTTTCTGGCATTCAAAGCAGTGACAAATAGAGGTTCGCAGAGGTTCATCTTTACAGCGAAGTTGAACTAAGCCACAGGCGCACTCTCCGGTGTGAATTATGTTTGTCATCGTTATTACCTATCGATTGCCCACTAAACAGTTTATACCTAAATCCGCTCGAGTGATTTCACGATACTTGGTTCATCGAGATTTGAGTGTATGCGGTCATCCTATTGGAATTGGTATATACTCCGAACACAATTTTTAGAACAAAAACAAGGAAGTCGCCATGGCTCGCAGCAGAATTCTGCCAATTCCACTCATTCTTCTTATTCCTATCGTGCTATTAGCGATTGTTATCATTGCTGGTGTGTATCGCTTTAGCTTGTCTGATGATGAAATCATGGCCAAGTTTCCGCAAGCAGAGGTGCAATCTAATCCTATCGTTGCCGAAGTGTTGGGAGTGCAAGCGAAGAATCCGTGGACAATTCAAGTACCAGAGCAAAATGCCGTCTCTTTTTTAGAAGAGTGGGACAAGGAGAATGGCTACCTGATTGGTCAGTATGATGCAGGCGCGACAAAGGGGCAGGTTTTGGTACCGACCGCGTTTATCGCTCAACGTAAAATCAACAAAGAATTTTGGATTGCGGCGCCGATGATTGTTACGACTCAAGGCTCAGGGGCATTTTATTATGTTGGGTTATTTAAGTTTGATCCGATCCCGAGCCGAGTGGTGTTGCTAGACAGCGTGTTTATTGGTGATCGAGTTAAATTTGCTCAAATCAATTGGCAAACGGATACCAAAATTGCTATTTCAT
>NZ_JAWOTH010000159.1:0-1137 GCF_033338745.1 Vibrio sp. Vb1026 | reverse complement strand
CTAACAATAAACGGATATATTTTTGACGTCTATTTAGAGCCTCCACGAGCTTAACAGTATAGGGTTGGCTGTCTTATAGTGATATTCCGAGGTTACAGTGAGTAAACGACTACTCAAGTCTGGCATGATCGTCAGTGCTATGACATTAATTTCCCGCGTTCTGGGTTTAGTTCGCGATGTTGTAGTGGCAAGTGTGATGGGGGCAGGAGCAAGCGCTGACGTCTTTTTCTTCGCCAACAAAATTCCGAATTTCTTACGACGTTTGTTTGCTGAAGGGGCTTTTTCTCAAGCGTTTGTCCCTGTTTTAACGGAGAATCACGCTCAAGGTGATATGGACAAAACACGCGAGTTGATTGCTCGTGCTGCCGGTACGTTAGGGGTTATTGTCTCTATTGTTACCGTGCTGGGCGTGCTGGGCTCTGGTGTGGTAACCGCGCTGTTTGGTTTTGGCTGGTTTTTAGATTGGATGCATGGTGGGCCGGCCGCAGAGAAATTTGAGCTAGCCAGTCTGATGCTCAAAATTACCTTCCCTTATTTATGGTTCATCACCTTTGTTGCGCTTTCCGGAGCCATTCTTAACACACTCGGCAAGTTTGCCGTCTCCTCATTCACTCCGGTCTTTTTGAATGTCATGATCATTCTGGCGGCTTGGTTTATCTCGCCACAGATGTCTCAACCGGAAATCGGTCTGGCTATCGGTGTGTTTTTAGGTGGTTTGGTTCAGTTCTTATTTCAAATCCCTTTCCTTATTAAAGCGGGCGTGATGGTTAAGCCTAAGTGGGGGTGGCGCGATCCTGGGGTGGTAAAAATCCGCACGTTGATGATTCCCGCTTTGTTTGGCGTCTCTGTCAGTCAAATCAACCTGCTATTTGATACTTTTATTGCCAGCTTTCTACAAACTGGCTCAATCAGCTGGTTGTATTATTCCGATCGTTTGTTGGAGTTCCCGCTGGGGCTGTTTGGTATTGCGATTGCGACGGTGATTTTGCCTGCGCTGTCTCGTAAACATGTGGACTCGCAGAGCGAAGGTTTTGCACATACCATGGATTGGGGCGTTCGCATGGTAACGCTGCTCGGGATTCCGGCGATGTTGGGTTTGATGGCGTTGGCGAAGCCGATGTTGATGGTGCTATTTAT
>NZ_JAWOTH010000158.1:0-1145 GCF_033338745.1 Vibrio sp. Vb1026 | reverse complement strand
CAGCCTGTGCAACTTTTGCATCGTTCACGTAACGGTTGTTTGGCGCAATCATAGTTAGGGCAAAGCCGTTCTCGTAGCCCGCTTCTTTCATCAGCTCTTTAGCTTTCTTCAGATCGTAGCGAGGAACCAGTTTTTCGTTGTGGCCAACGTAACCCGCAGGGCTTTGCTGACCAGCAGCTGTCGCGAAGCCTTTCATGATTTTCTTCACGATGCCTTCGTTGTTGATCGCATGCACGATAGCTTGACGAACGCGCACGTCTTTCAACGCTTCATTGCTGTTTTGGTTCATTTGGAACGTGATGATTCGCGTACCAGGTAGTGTCACGAGATCGATGCCTTTCGCATCTTTCACACGTTGGTGATCGTTTGGCGCTACTGGGTGAATCATATCGACGCCACCAGAAAGAAGCGCAGCCACACGAGTCGCGTCTTCTTTGATTGGTACTAGCGTTAGCTTATCAACGTTACCTTTCGACGCTTTATCCCAGTAATCTTTGAAGCGTTCAAATTCCACTTTTACGCCTTGTTCACGTGATGTCACGATGAATGGGCCAGTACCGGAAACGTGAGTCGATGCAAATGAGTTACCGTGCTTCACTAGCTCAGACTTGTCTTTGCCGTCTTCTGTCTTACCTGAGTAGAACTTGCTGTCCATAGGGAAGATGTACGTCGCCGTTTGCAGAACAAGTGGGTATGGGCCTTTAGTAACCAAATCGAACGTGTAGTCATCCACTTTTACGATTTTCTCGTACGGGTCGAAGATCGCTTTAAAGTCTGGAGAGCTTTGTAGACGCTCAAATGTCCACACCACATCATCCGCTGTTAGCGAGTTACCAGAGTGGAACTTCACGCCTTCACGCAGTTTGAAGCGTACCGTTGTGTCGTTAACACGTTCCCAGCTTTCTGCTAGACGAGGTTCGAAGTCCATTGTTTGAGTGAAACGAACTAGAGGGTCAAATACCATGTGTGACATTTGCAGTGTACCGCCAGACAATTGCTCATGCGGGTCAAGCGATACTGGGTCAGCAGCGTAGCCAACTTTAATATCTGCTGCTAGCGCATTAAAACTAAGGCCCGCAGCCATTAGCGCCACTGCTAATTTGCTTTTCATGGTTTTCATTTGCATAACTCCTTCATGCGGGGAT
>NZ_JAWOTH010000157.1:0-1147 GCF_033338745.1 Vibrio sp. Vb1026 | reverse complement strand
TGATCGGCTTCTTTCGCAGCGCTTGCGGCGCCTTGTGCGTTGTTCGCAACTTCTGTCGCGGTGACAGACATTTCGTGCATTGCGGTTGCCAGTTGCTCCAATTCTTGAAGCTGAGTTTGAATGGCACCAGCGGAGTCGCGTGCGCCTTCCGCCGTGATTTGAGTACCAGTAAGAATCTGATCAGAGATAGATTTCGATTCAATGATCTGCTGCTGAAGATTTTCCATAAAGGTGTTGAAGTTTTTCGCTAGCTCAGAAAACTCCTGATCGGTGTCAGTTTCTAGGCGTTGCGTTAAATCACCTTTGCCAGATGCGACGTCTTTAATTGCCGTGTTTAGTGTATCTAGCGGGCGCATTAGGGTTCTGATCAGAAGTGTTAATGCGATAACTGAAGCAAGTACAGCGATGATTGAGTAAATGATCGCGCTATTACGTAGCTCTCCAACCACTGAGTAAGCTGCCGTTTCATCAATGATTGCGCCCACATACCAGTTCTCACTTGGGATATGAGTAAGGCTAACCATGTAAGGATTGTTATCAACTTCGATGTGTTGAGTCGCCTTATTTAAGTCAACTTGCGGTAGGTAGCTATTGAGCTTTTCACCGTTGTACTTACTTTGCGGGTGCGCAATCGTCGTACCATCGTCAGTGACTAAGAACAAGTAACCAGCATCAAACAGGTTCACTTGGTTAACTAGGTCGGAAAGGGTAGTTAGCTCTAGGTCGTAAAACATGCCAGCTAAGAACTGGCCGTTTTGTTTTACTGGCGTACCAACAGAGATGATCACATTCTTAGATGATGCATCAACATAAGGGTCGGTAACCACCAAATCGCCTTTGTTTTTGGCTGCGATAAACCAAGGGCGTTGGCGAGGATCATAATCAGGCCCTGCATCCCAACCGTCGTCGTTTTCAATCACGAAGCCATTACTTTCGTAACCAAAACCAATCGCTAGGAAGCTCGATTTCGGAGTTGGCTTTTCAAGAATGTCTTTTACGTATGTGCGGTCGTTTGGTGATAGTTCTATGATCTCTGTGATCGAGCGTGCGAGATCTTTCTTCGCGTTCATTTCGGATTGAACGGTGTTGCTCACACTGGTCAAAATCTCTTTAACGCTTGAATTGATGTGCTCCTGAGTTTGAGAAC
>NZ_JAWOTH010000156.1:0-1148 GCF_033338745.1 Vibrio sp. Vb1026 | reverse complement strand
CTTATCCGTTGGTATTTTGCTGCACTCGTTGTTCAGCCTGACAGGTGTGAGCTACCTTGTGCATCAACATCCTTTGCTGTATTCGGTATTACAACTGCTAGGTGGCAGTTACCTGCTTTACCTCGGTGTTGGGGCCCTGCGCGGCGTGATCGCTACGATCAAAAACCCGCAAACGGATCAACAAAATAAAACAAACAGCTTCGTGATCAGCAACAAGCGTCAGGCTTTTGCCAAAGGTTTTGCAACCAACATTCTCAACCCCAAAGCACTGGTTTTCTTCATCAGCTTGATGTCGAGCTTGGTGCCAGCCGGAATGTCGGTCTCAGGCAAAAGCATCGCGTTAGTTATCCTGTTCAGCTTGTCTCTGGTTTGGTTTTCCAGCTTGGCGTGGATGCTCTCAACGCAACGTTTACAACGTCGATTACAACAAGCAGGCATCTACATCGATGGCATCTGTGGTGTGGTGTTTACCCTCGTTGGCGGCAGTATCTTGGTGCAAACCATCAGCACATTAATCGGTTAACTCTCTGATTTAAAAGCGTCGCACACCCGACATTTATTAAAACGCTGACTCGACGATCTTCTCCATGGCTGCCAAGCTGAACAATCAAACTGGCAACATGGAGAGTCATCATGCATTGGACGTTCAACCGACTCGTGTCTACGGGTCTTTTTCTTAGCGCCTCTATCACCCACACCGCGTTTGCAAACCAAGCCACCGATGCGATTGCCCCAGAGCAGAGTACTGGGCTTGAGCACAAACAACTGGTCAAAGCCAAAGACTATATGGTGACAGCAGCGAACCCAATCGCCACCCAAGCTGGTGCTGATGTACTGGAGCAAGGCGGCAATGCCATTGATGCTATGGTGGCGGTACAACTGATGCTTGGCTTAGTCGAACCACAATCTTCCGGCATTGGTGGCGGCGCATTTTTGGTGTATTGGGATGGCGAACAACAAAAGCTCACCACTTATGATGGTCGAGAAACTGCGCCCCTCGCCGCAACCCCAACACTGTTTTTGGACGACCAAGGCCAGCCGCTGCAATTCTATGATGCGGTTGTAGGTGGACGATCTGTCGCGACGCCGGGCACCGTCAAACTGTTGTGGGATACCCACCAAAAATACGGCAATCTGGAATGGAAAAA
>NZ_JAWOTH010000155.1:0-1149 GCF_033338745.1 Vibrio sp. Vb1026 | reverse complement strand
CGTGATCGCCAATGACAAGCGGTTAACGCCATCTTCAGGGCGAGCGTGTGGCATCGCCATGCCCGGACCTACCACGTAGTAAGGGCCAAGCTCTTCGTGCGAGCGGTAAATTGCCTCAACGTAACTTGGTTCTATCGCGCCATTTTCAATCAAAGCTTCACAAGATTTGCTGATCGCATCTTTCCAGTCGGTTGCGTCAGAATGGATGCGAATGACATCAGAGGTAATCAGTTCACGTAGCATGGGAATGTTTCCGATTTGTTGTTTTGTTGCTGCGTACTTTATCGATCAATTTGCCAGAAAAACCTGAGAGTGATCACAAATGGTAGCGCTATCTGATAGCGCTACCATAAATTGTGATAGCGCTACCATTTTTATCAGTCATCCGAGTTTCATATGCTTGTGATCGACTTCTAATGCGCTAATATCAAAACCATTAAAGCGCTGTGATAAGATGTTGCAGCTGAAATTAGAGAACATTAAATAAAAACAATGAGCGAACCTCGCAAACGAAGAAGTACCGGCAATGTCACTTTGGCTGATGTCGCCAAACAAGCAGGCGTAGGCACGATGACGGTGTCGCGAGCATTACGAACGCCAGAGCTGGTATCCGATAAGCTGAGAGAAAAAATTCAACAAGTGGTTGATGAGCTCGGCTATATCCCGAATAAAGCGGCAGGGGCTTTGGCGTCTGCTGAAAGTTACTCCATCGCTCTTATCATTCCTTCCCTGTTTGAAAAAGCGTGCGCGCTTTTCTTACCGAGCTTTCAACAAGCGTTGAACAAAGCGGGTTATCAGTTACTGCTTGGCTACAGCGACTACTCGGTAGAGCAAGAAGAGAAACTGCTTTCGACATTTCTTGAGAGTCGCCCAGCCGGAGTCGTGCTGTTTGGTAATGAACACAGCCAACGTACTAATCAGCTTTTGGAAGCCTCGAACACGCCAGTATTGGAAATTGCTGAGTTAAGTTCGCCTTACCATTACCGAACAATACTTCAGGCGCAGTAAAGTTGACACTCAATGTATCTCGATCAATTTCAGCGCCCCACGTATCAAGATCTTTAGCAAACTCTTCCAACAGCGCAATATAGATGGCCTGCTGGGTTTTCTGATAAGTTTCTGCGACCTCTTTGATTTTGTCGCGCTCAA
>NZ_JAWOTH010000154.1:0-1153 GCF_033338745.1 Vibrio sp. Vb1026 | reverse complement strand
CAAAAGCTAACAGCGAAGAGACCAAACCGAGCCGTTATAAACAGTTGGTATTCTGGACGGTGGACAACCCGCGTAAAGCATTAGCCGCTTTGGTTCCGCTGATTTTAATCACCGCCGTGGCAATCCCGTATGTGGCCGTGAACTTTATTCCTCAGTCGGATCGCTCAATTGTGTTTCTCGATTACTGGCTACCCAATGGTGCCAAGATTGAACAAACCTCGGCAGACATGCGCAAAGTTGAAGAATGGTTGGTCGCACAACCAGAAGTGGAAAGTATCTCTAGCTATGTCGGCACCAGTGCACCTCGCTTCTCGGTAACGGTAGAGCCTGAGCCGCTCGACCCTGCCTACGGCCAGATTCTGATCAACACCAAAGACTACGAGAGCATCAGTTACTTGGTGACGCGTGGTGATGATTGGCTGAAAGAGGCGTTTCCGGATGCCGAACCTCGCTTCCGAGCACTGAAGTTGGCAACCAAAGATAAGTTCGCGGTTGAGGT
The DNA here is from genome assembly GCF_033338745.1 of Vibrio sp. Vb1026. Taxonomy (NCBI): domain Bacteria; kingdom Pseudomonadati; phylum Pseudomonadota; class Gammaproteobacteria; order Vibrionales; family Vibrionaceae; genus Vibrio; species Vibrio sp. Vb1026. Next base: position 654 of record NZ_JAWOTH010000154.1, on the reverse strand, counting down.
GCGTTTTTCTGGTCCGGATGAAACCGTATTGCATCAACTAGCGGCGGAAACGAAAACGATTTTTGCTTCAAACCCTGATGCAAAATACATTCGCGATGATTGGCGCCAAGAAAGCAAAGTGCTCAAGCCGATTCTAAACCAAGACAAAATGCGTCAAGCAGGCATTAACCGCGCCGATGTCGCTTTCGCGCTAAAACGCGCATCAGACGGCATGCCGCTCGGACAAATGAACCTGAATGATGAGTTGATTCCAATTCAGCTACGTGGCACATCGCAAAACATGGCGTCACTAGAAACGCTACCTGTGCGCTCTCTACTTGGCTTTAACAGCGTTCCACTTGGTCAAGTGGTGGATGGATTCGAACTGGTCACCGAAGAGAGCATGATTTGGCAACGCGACCGCGTGAAAACCATCACGGTTCAAGCGGGTGTGAGCCGAGACTCCACACCAGCGAACGTAAGAAATGCCATTAAAGATCAGGTTGAAGCTATCCAACTTCCGGCGGGTTACAGCATGGAATGGGGAGGCGAATATTACGATGAAGACAAAGCGGTCACCGACATCATGAAGCAGCAACCAAAAGCAATGCTGATCATGGTGATCATTTTAGTCGCGATGTTCAACGGCTTTAAGCAACCAATCATCATCCTCGC
>NZ_JAWOTH010000153.1:0-1155 GCF_033338745.1 Vibrio sp. Vb1026 | reverse complement strand
TGAAAAACTTTGGCATCAAATGGAAATGCATGGAGAGCCCAAAAACACATTTGAATGGCTTCAAATCGAAGCAAAGAAGCTCATAATTTAAAGCAACATAACGTTGTGGTGGTGATTATTATTCCTATTATGTTAAACGGGCGAGTTAGCTATCAAAAACAGCCCTTAGAACGCCATCAGAGGCTCTAGGCACGTTTTTAAGCACTTACTATGCCCTACTGACCCAGAAATCGGGCTGAAAGTTTGTGACGCTTTTCAGGCGATTTACAGGGCAAAGATGGCGCTGTTCGTTTGAAACAAAAAACGCCCTCTAAGGGCGTTTTTTCTATGTTTTCATCTTATCGATGGCGTCTTTGGTGATCAGCTCGTTAGCTATCTCTAAGTTCTCTTTGTACTTCTTCTCTTTGTACTTCTCATATTCAAATCGAGATAACGAACTTCTCGGATCGTACTCGTAACGCTGACAGAATTGCTCAAAAGTAACAGCTGCACTCATAGACACCTCTTAATCTTTAAACTGAAAACTTCGCATAAAGCTCTGGCTCTTTAGAGAGTAGAGTTAGGACTTTGCTTGCTAAACCTGTCGGATTTCTCCGTCCTTGCTCCCAACTTTTCACGGTATCAATACTCACATCCATCGCTTGTGCCAACTCTTTTTGGCTGACATCCAGTTGTGCTCGGATCGCTTTAACATCGGCAATCTCATAACGAGTGACATTCGCAGGAGTCTGCTCTCCTTTTGCAATCGCTTCGGCTTGCTTCATCGATGTATAAAGTTCATCAAAAATACTATTGCTCATTGTCATACTCTCTCTTAATCGACCTCGACACTTCTTTAAGGAGATTCTTCTCTTTCTGAGTTAAAGAGTCCTTTCTCCCTTTCTTGTACAGCAACACCAAATAGACAACATCAGGTTGGATCAGTAAGTAAATCGTTCGATAACCACCACTCTTACCTGTCGATTCTCCAGCAAGGCGAACTTTTCTTAGCCCTCCCGTTCCGACAATCAACGATCCCATTTCTGGGTTTTTGATGATGTCTGACTGCAACGCTCGAAACTCTTCATCCGTGAGCATCTCTTTTCGCTGAGATTCAAACAATGGCGTTTCAATAAACTCTAATGCGTAGCTAATAACCCGATCCTCTCCCAAAAG
>NZ_JAWOTH010000152.1:0-1164 GCF_033338745.1 Vibrio sp. Vb1026 | reverse complement strand
TTGCACGCAAAAGCAGACGAGTTGGTTGGCTTTGTCGATTCAGCGGTAGACCGCATCGTACCACCAGCAGAAGCGGCCAACGATGACCCATTGGAAGTGACGGTTGAAAGCTTCAGCGAATGGATTGTCGATGAGCAACAGTTCAAAGGCGACATCCCAAACATTGCTGGCATGGAAAAAACCAACAACCTAATGGCCTTTGTCGAACGTAAGCTGTTCACCCTAAACACAGGTCACTGCATTACCGCTTATTTAGGCTGTTTGAAAGGCCATCGCACCATCCGCGAAGCGATTGAAGACCCAAACATTCATGCCGAAGTAAAACAAGCAATGCAGGAAAGTGGCGAAGTGTTGATTCGTCGTTACGGCTTCGACCGCGACATGCACAATGCCTACATCGAAAAGATTTTAGGTCGCTTCGCCAACCCATATTTAGTGGATGAAGTGGATCGCGTTGGACGACAACCAATTCGTAAATTGGGTGCAAATGATAGATTAGTGAAGCCATTACTCGGTACAATCGAGTATGGCACTGAAAATCAAACACTTTTGAAAGGGATCGCGGCGGCGTTGAAATACACCAACGACACCGATCCGCAAGCGGTTGAGCTACAGACCTCATTAAAAGAGGTTGGCGTGACAAAAACGCTAGCGAAATACACAGGTCTGGCTGAAGACAGTGATGTAGTGGCTCAAATCGAGACACTTTACAACCAGCTTTGATTGACTCAGGGGGAGCTCTGCTCCCCTTAATATAATAATGAAACAACTGATCAGTATATGGCAGATAACATCAACGAAACCGAGATCATTGAACGACTCAACAGCGCACCATCGGTACGTGGCTTCTTTCTTGCGACCGTCGACGTATTTAACGAATACATCGACGGACTCATCCAAAGAATCTTCCGTAAAGATAACTTTGCTGTGCAATCGGTCGTCGGCCCATTACTTCAAGATTCAGGACCACTTGGCGACTCATCGGTTCGTTTGAAGTTATTGTTTGGTCTAGGTGTATTGCCCGACGACATCTACCACGATATCGAAGACATCATTAAGCTGAAAAACCAACTGAACAGCGATGCATCGGACTACGAGTTCACTGACCCGAATATCCTAGAACCGATCAAAAAACTGCATCTGGTGAAGAAAATGGGCATGGTG
>NZ_JAWOTH010000151.1:0-1165 GCF_033338745.1 Vibrio sp. Vb1026 | reverse complement strand
GCGCCGATGTTGATATTGGCTTGTTGGTTATTGTTTCGTATGCATCGCACATTGGATGTGTTCTGGTTAGATCAAGACAACGCAAAAAGCTTGGGTGTTGATGTGCCGAAAGTGACGCGCAACGTCTTCATCCTTTCTGCGGTTTTGATTGCAATTTCTACCGCTTTGGTTGGCCCAATTATGTTCTTTGGTTTGCTTGTGACCAACTTGAGCCGCGAGATGTTTCATTCCTATCAACATAAAACATTGTTGATAGGCTGTTCGCTGTTGGCCATTAGCTCCTTGCTTTCAGGGCAGTGGATCATTGAAAACGTATTTAATTTTGAGACAACGCTAAGCGTGGTCATTAACTTCCTTGGCGGCATTTATTTCTTGTATCTGCTGTTGAAAAACAAAGTCGTGTAAACATGATAGTCATAGAGAAACTAACCAAAGCATTTGGTTCGAGTAAAGTCGTTGATAGCGCGGATACTCAGTTCGAAAAAGGCAAAGTGACGTCGATCATTGGCCCAAATGGAGCTGGCAAGAGTACCTTACTCTCCATGGCTTCTCGCCTAACAGAGCGAGACGGTGGTAGCGTCATCATCGACTGTAAAGAGATCGCTGAGTGGGATACCAAAGAGCTGGCGAAAAAGCTTGCTGTGTTGCGCCAAGCGAACTCAATCACGATGCGATTTACCGTGAAAGAGCTGGTCTCTTTTGGTCGTTTCCCTTATTCAAAAGGCAATCTTACCAAAGACGATCATGCGGTCATTGCACAAGCCATTGATTACTTAGACCTGCAAGACATTCAAGATAAATACTTGGATGAGTTGAGTGGTGGTCAGCGTCAGTTGGCGTTTATCGCCATGGTGATTGCTCAGGATACGGACTACGTTTTCTTAGATGAACCGCTGAACAACTTGGATATCAAGCATTCATTGCAGATCATGAAGGTGATTCAAAGGCTTGCTCATGACATGAACAAAGCAATGGTGGTTGTGATTCACGATATCAACTTTGCAGCGTGCTATTCCGATGTCATTCTGGCGCTTAAACAAGGTAAAGTGGTGGCAAGTGGCGCGGTTGAAGAGGTGATTAAGGCAACAACATTGGAAGACATCTACGAAACACCATTTAACATCATTGAGTTAAATGGCAAACGCATGTGCACTTACCATTAATC
>NZ_JAWOTH010000150.1:0-1168 GCF_033338745.1 Vibrio sp. Vb1026 | reverse complement strand
CTGTCATTTGCGTGCCCCTTAACCTTCACCTAGGCCAGTAGCAATCGCGTTGCCAATAGACTCCAGCGCTTGAGCCGCGTCTGGGCCTTCAGCAGAGAACTGCAATTGGTGACCGTGTTTCACACCAAGGGCAATCACTTTCATCAGGCTTTTCGCATTTACTGCTTTACCATCACCATCTAGGTTTGCCACGCGAATGTTTGATTCGAATTTCTTCGCTTCTGCAACCAGCATCGCACCCGGGCGAGCGTGAAGGCCATGTGCGTTTTTGATCTTAAAGACTGCTACGTTGCCATCTTCGGCTGGCGCTGCCACTTCTTCGCCTTTGAATAGCGCGAGAATCTGTTCTGCAGAGGCATCTAACAGCTTATTGTGTTCGTTGTTGAAAACAATTTTAGACAAGTTGTGCAGAATTGATTGGTGAGCGTTGTTACAAGCCGCAAACGCAACCAAAGCACGCACTTTTTGGCCTTCGTATTCGCAATCGTTAGCCGTCGAGACAAAAGACACACCCGTGCGAGAAACGTGCTTGTCGCTACCAACTAGCCACAAACCGTTGCCGAGATGAGTCGGTGCTTTTGTCACGAGATCCGCAACAAATTCAGCGCCAGCACAGCCAGTGTTTTTCAAGAGGCCACCTGCCACAGCGCTCATCTGTACCATATCGCTTGCAGGGAAAAGCAGCTGGATAAGAGACGCATCGAAGTCCGCTTCAAGCTGAACATCACCATGAAGTAAGGCAATGATGTCTTTTTCGTTTTTTGCATCGCGAAGACGCTCTTGCACGCCATCAGCACCTAGCACTTTGGTCAGTTGCTTCAGAATGCCTAAGTGCTCGTCTGATTTTGCCGCGATACCAATCGCAACGAAGACTTTGTTTCCGTCACCCCAATCCACACCTTTAGGAAAGTGGTGAACAGCGACGCCAGTGGTTTTTACCATTGAGCGAGTGTCGGTTGTGCCGTGAGGGATCGCGATGCCGTTACCTAAAAACGTTGAGTTTTGGTTTTCACGATTTAGCATGCCTTCCACATAACCTTGTTCAACAAGGCCTTTGTCTGTCAGGCTTTGCGCAATATTCTTGAGTGCTGCAAACTTATCTGTCGCTGATTGCGAGAGGGTAATGTCGTTCTTATTTAGCTTAAGCATGGTGCTTCTCCAGCCTTAA
>NZ_JAWOTH010000149.1:0-1168 GCF_033338745.1 Vibrio sp. Vb1026 | reverse complement strand
CTTGCCCGTCTGGCAAGTAGTTGTCGACGATGACCAAATCCGGCTTAGTATGCGTAACTAGCTGCTGGGCAATGTGAATACTGCCGGCAATACCGACGACTTGATATTGTTCCACTTGCTCAATGAAATGGTGATGAAGCTCTGCAATGTTGGGATCATCTTCCACTATGACTACTTTTATCATCCTAACTCCTTGGGGAAATAGATCGTAAACGCGGTTTCTTGCTCGTCACTGTCCAACTCCATATGCCCATTGCCTTGCTCAACGATGGAACGTACAAGGTACATGCCTACTCCATGATCGGCTTTGTTTTGCTTAGTGGTAAAGCCCAATTCGCACAACGCATCAAATCCACTCTCGATCAGCGGGCCGTTGTTCGAAACCTGAATGGTGTACTCGCAGGCCGATTCTGAAATACCGATGTGTACATGACCGTTCTCTCGTCCTTTCACCGCTTCCAAAGCGTTTTGAGCTAAATTGCCAATCAACCCACACAATTGTTCTTCTGACAAACGGCGAGACAGCGCGCTCAAATCACTTTGGCAATCAATGCTCAGTGCCACACCCAGTTCGTTGGCTTTGCTCGCCTTTGCCAAAATCAAGGCTGACAAGGCCGGTCTGCTATTCAGCGCATGTAGCGAATCCAGTTGTGATTGACTGGCTTTCGCTTGCGACAAACAAACTGAAAGCGCTTTATCGTAAGCCCCCATTTGTAAGAGGCCCGAGATAGTCGAAAGCTTATTTTGATACTCGTGACGCGCAACGCGCATGTTCTCCATGTACTGCGTCACCTGACTGATTTTCTCCGAGAGTACGTGCATCTCATTTTGGTCACGCAAGCTAAACACTGCGCCATAAGGCTCACCTGTCGACGTACGAAGCGTAACTCGGTTCATCACCAAGTTTTTGCCATTCACGCGAATCAATCCATTAATGTAATCGTCACCTTTCAGCGAAAAACTTTCTGGGTTATCTATCCCGTCAGTAAATACGTTGCCAAGCTCTTGATGATAGTTGAGCATAGCGCGAGCGGAATCATTAATAAGATACAAATTTCCCTCGGAGTTTATCGCGACCAATCCTTCATACGTCGCTTGCAGCACGCCTTGATGCGTTTTTAATGCCTGCTTAAGCTGCCAAGGTTCTAACTCTTGCATTTGAGTTCGA
>NZ_JAWOTH010000148.1:0-1171 GCF_033338745.1 Vibrio sp. Vb1026 | reverse complement strand
AAGCTGACCATAATTTTCCACACATCCCTCTATCGCATATTGAATACATGGTTGTGCTGCAGGCACCAGCTCTTTCGAGAACTGCTGAGTAAAACTCTTAGATTGAGAAAGAAACGGGTAAGATAGGATTAACTGCTGACCCAGACCAATCGCATCATCTTTTGCTCCAGATGCAACATAGTGTTCAAACGCTCCCAACGCCGCATTTTGAACTAGGCTTTCCCACTCGCTATTACGTTGAGATGGACGAATATCTTCCGCATGCTCTAATAGCTCATTCCAATTTTTAGAGCCGTTCAATGCCTTTAAGTCGTCCATGGTGTAACGAGCTTCTTCACCGACCACGGCAAAGCTGACGGACACCATGAATAACGACAATAACGTTTTCTTCATCGTTTTAGTTCCATGCCTGCTTAAGGTACTTCAACGTTGAAGAGTCGTAAGCCGCATTTGGATTCAGGGCAACTTTGAGTACGCTACCACCTTCATCTAACGCGAAACCTGCTTTTTTCGCATTCACTGAATCTTGACCTACGAATTGGATTTTTTGAACTTTTTGAAACTCTTCTTTATACAAAGCTGCGTGCTCAGTTGTCGTGCACAACTTCACCATATCATCATAGATGTAGTTAATAAGGCCACCTAACCAACCTGTGGTTTTTACTTTATCAAGTCGAGCTTCAGAAAAATCATAATTATCCCACTGAGCCCAATCGATATTGGTTTCTAGTACTTCATTACCACAAGCCTGCTGCACCTTGGTTACATTTTCTGTCATGGTATTTTCTGTCAACATGCGCTTCGCTTTTACTTCGATACTTGCATTTGCCGACATGCTTACCATTGTGCACGATACTAATCCTAGCCATAACGCTGATTTCAACTTCATTCGGTATACTCCATTATTTATAAACCCATCAATACAGAACGTCATACCAAGCTAGTCTAGCAACAGTGATGTCTCAAAAATGATTAATTTTTAACCTTTACTTCCTTTACGATCAGCATCTCAGTCTGAAAGAATATCACTAACGGTCTGCTCAATTAGCGCCCTTGCAATAGTGCCTGTTGGTGCCACTGGTGGCATTTCTTTCACACCGAACCATTGTGCATCGGATAACTCCGTATAATCCGGATTGAGCTCACCTGAATCATAACCGGCGAGGAACGC
>NZ_JAWOTH010000147.1:0-1173 GCF_033338745.1 Vibrio sp. Vb1026 | reverse complement strand
ATCTCGTTGAAAAAGGCAAGATCCCCCCACCAGCGACGACGCCAGAGAAAGCGGGCATGTATGAGTTGGGTGTGAACTTTATGGCGAAGCACCATATGAAGCAGTTGAGCGTGAACCACTGGGCCGTCGATAACCGTGAGCGTAGCCTATACAACAGCTTAGCCAAGACGTACGCAGAAGTGTTACCGATTGGATGCGGTGCTGGTGGCAACATTGGCGGCTACGGGATGATGCTGCACCGTACTTTAGACACCTACATCAAAGCGGTGAATGAAGGGCAAAGTACGATTGCGATGATGATGAAGCACAGCCCATTAGAGCCATTATTTGCGGCGCTAAAATCCGGGTTTGACCGCGGCATTGTTCAGGCAAGTAAATTGCCGGTGTTTATGGGTAGCGATACGTTCGATTTTCTCATGCCGCTGTTTAAAGTATGGCAAGACAAAGGCTTAGTTGAGCTTCAAGAGCGAAGCTTAGTGCTTACTTTAGCGGGCAGTTTTTGGGCCGTTTCGTTAGCGCAAGCCTGTATTCAGGTACTGACATCAGAGATGAACGAAAGCGTGCCAAAAGTATCCAATAATTAATGAAGACAAATTGAAGAAAAGATGGAAAACAAAATGGAATCAATCAAGCAACAGGTAGAAGCTCTATTGGAACAAGAACCTCAACTTCTGCCTGCCGCAATGGCAGAGCGTTTAGGTGTGACAGAATTTGATGTTGTCGCTGCACTGCCGCAAGAGATGGTTGCGATTGCTCCGGGCGAACAAGCGCAAACAATCCTTGAAAGCCTAGTTGGCTTTGGCCCAGTGACGACGATCGTACACTCCTTCGGCTCCATTTTCGAAGTGAAAGCGCCTTTTCCGAAAGGCAAAGTTGCGCGTGGTTATTACAATCTAATGGGGCGAGAAGGTGAGCTGCATGGTCACCTCAAATTGGATAACGTGAAAAATATCGCGCTGGTCAGTAAAACGTTTATGGGACGTGACAGTCACTACTTTGGCTTTTTCTCTGAATGCGGCAGCAATATCTTCAAAGTGTACTTAGGGCGTGATGAAAAACGCGAACTTATTGCTGAGCAGGTAACGGCGTTTCGTGCCATGCAAGCTGAGTTAAATCAGTAACAAAGACAGCCAGTCGTCGCGGCTTTTACATTCAAGAACGTGAGAAGTCGCG
>NZ_JAWOTH010000146.1:0-1178 GCF_033338745.1 Vibrio sp. Vb1026 | reverse complement strand
TACGCGAACGACGTAAACGTGGGTCTGTTTGATTACCCAGTGCTAATGGCAGCAGACATCCTGCTTTACGGCGCACACCAAGTGCCAGTAGGTAGCGACCAGAAGCAGCACCTAGAATTAGCGCGTGATATCGCAACGCGTTTCAACAACATTTACTCGCCAGAAAGCCCAATCTTTACGGTACCTGAGCCATATATTCCAACGGTTAACGCGCGCGTAATGAGCCTTCAAGATGCGACGAAGAAAATGTCGAAGTCTGATGATAACCGTAAGAACGTTATCACGCTGCTTGAAGAGCCAAAATCGATCATCAAGAAGATCAACAAAGCGCAAACCGATACCGAAACGCCACCAAGCATTCGCCATGATGTTGAAAACAAAGCGGGTATTGCAAACCTAATGGGTCTTTACTCTGCAGCGACAGGCATGAGCTTTGAAGAGATTGAAGCGAAATACAAAGGCGTTGAAATGTACGGCCCATTCAAGAAAGACGTGGGTGAAGCGGTTGTTGCGATGCTTGAGCCAATTCAAGAAGAATACCGTCGTATTCGCGCAGATCGCGCGTTTATGGATGAAGTGATGAAGCAAGGCGCGGAGAAAGCATCGGCTCGCGCGGCGGAAACACTGAAGAAAGCATACGAAGCTGTCGGTTTTGTTGCTCGTCCGTAATCTCAAGTAATCCAATACCCAAAAAGCTCCACTTCGGTGGAGCTTTTTTTATGTGCTGAGAAAATTACTCGAAGGGTGTGTTGTCCATACAGCGCTCCATATCATAGTACTCAACGCGGCCACGAGCGCCTAAATACCAAGACTTCACCACCATCCCACGATCCACATAATTAGTGAGGAAAACACAGGATATCTCGTAACTTAACTGTTTGATTTTATATGGCTCCCAGTAATAGTCTGGTCCAGGCAGGCGGGCACGAAAAGAAATGACACCATCGTCACTGACTTCAAACTCTTCCATTCCCTTGAATTCATTTTTTGCTGATTGGATAGTTTTTTGATTGGCGGTTGGGTAAAGCGGTTTAGAAGATGTTAGCTGACAACCCGCCATAAGCCCAAACGCGGAGAGAGCTAGTCCAATACGTTGAATTGTTTTCATTGATTTTTCCACGATAGATGATGGATGAGATCTTATTGTCTCGCGTTGGTTTTATAACGCTTGTGTATGT
>NZ_JAWOTH010000145.1:0-1184 GCF_033338745.1 Vibrio sp. Vb1026 | reverse complement strand
AATCGGGTTTCAACCCTTGCTCACAAACAAAAATAATCAATGTTTGCTTCTCTATGCCACATAGATAAGGGCGTCAAAACGCTTTTCAAGGGCAGAATTGAAAAAAAGCGTATTTTTTATGAATTAATTGATTTCTTTCCAGCTTGTTGGGAATGCATCACATTCCAGAGACAACTTCCAAAGTAAACATGATGAAAAGCGGTTATTTTTCTGTGACATAAAAAAACAAGAAAGCGAGCTCATTCCGCTCGCTTTCTATATATAGATTCAACTCTATTGTTCAAGACTAGGCATTAGCTTGTGCAGGCTGCGCCTCTACTTCTTCTTGATTGCCAATCTCACCTTCTGTTTTGGCGACAATAGTGTTCACTGCGGTATCCCCTACCACGTTCGAAGAGGTACAGAACATATCGTTGATACGGTCAACCGCTGCAATGATAGCTAAACCTTCTGGTGGAAGACCCAATTGGTGAAGAAGCACACCAACCATCACCACACCACCACCTGGTACGCCACCAGCACCAATAGAAAGAAGAAGAATCGTCAGACCGAGTGTAAACACATCAGCGGTGTTAATTGGCTGGCCAAACGCGTTAGCAACGAAGATTGTAGCAAGCGCGATGTAAATAGATACACCTGACATGTTCATCGTCGCGCCTAGCGGTACACCAAAACCCGCAACTGATTTAGAAACTTGCAGTTTCTCTGTCAGAGTACGCATGGTTACAGGGATGGTTGCATTTGAACTTGCCGTAGATAGGGAAAATAGGATTTGTTCACGAGTTGCACGGAGAAACGCCTTTGGAGAAGTTCCAGTCGTAATGCCAACTGCCATTGGATAGAAGATGAAAATCCAGAACACAAGCATAGCCACGACAAGCGCAACGTAACCTGCAACAGACATCAGTGTATTCGCATTTAAGGTTGCACCTAGTTGAATCATCAGAGCAAACACACCGTAAGGTGCTAGACTCATGACCAAACCAACCAGCTTCATCATGATCTCATTGGCCATCTTAAACGTGCGGATAGCAGGGCCTCCACGAGAGTCCAGAGCTTGAATGGCTAGACCTGTCAAAATAGCCATAAAGATAATTTGTAGCATGTCGCCGTTAGCAAAAGCTTGTACTGGATTGCTTGGTACAATGTTTACCACGAGCGAGAAAATATCTGGTGTTTCAGTT
>NZ_JAWOTH010000144.1:0-1190 GCF_033338745.1 Vibrio sp. Vb1026 | reverse complement strand
GCCTCTTTCCAATCCAAGTAGTTCATCCAATCTCCTTCGCAAATGGGCAACGTTGTACACATCAAAGCCGCGTAGTTTGATGAAGTCCAACCGCCGAGCAGCACTTGGGAGAACACAATCAAAAAGGCAAACACCGAAAACAACCTAACCGACCGAGAGGAGGGGGAAAAATAAAGATTGTCTCTCGCTTTCAGTTGGCAATAAAACACCGCTTGCATCGCGAGCAAGGTGAACCCACCAAGCAGATGAAGCATGACAATGACAGGCATCAGTTTTAGAGTCACCGTCCACATACCTAACATCGCCTGCCCCACAACCAAAAAGCTGAGCAGAATAGGAATGGATGGGTTCACGCGTTCAGTTCGAATAGCAATAACGGTAATAGCAAAAATCACCATGCCGAGTGTTCCAGCAAAATAGCGATGAATCATCTCTAGCCACGCTTTTTCATGCTCAATCTCGCGTTCTGGAAAATTGATGTTGGCGCGCAGAACATCGTCTTCATGGTGTGGTACAGAAAAATGACCATAACACCCCGGCCAGTCAGGACACCCCAAACCCGCATCTGACAAACGGGTATAGGCGCCCAACATGATGACGACTAACGTCAGGCACAAACTTAATCTAACCAACTTTGTTAACGTCATGATGCGCTCCCTATCCCACTCGCGACAATTTGAGCAACTTACGCAAATCCGCCAGCATATCTTTGCTGAGTTTGACCAAATCTTCGTTTGGCTCTGCAGTGTACGACATCACCAGTTGCCCCAGAGGATCCACAATCAGCACTTGCCCTTGTTGCACTTTTGCCGCCACGTTCTCATTCATCGCCATGGTTTCCATCGGCATTTCTATCGTGTCTGATGTTGTAGAAGTCCACAAAACTGGCACAACGCGTTCTTGATACTTGCCTAAAGCAACATGGCTTTGTTTGAGTAAATAGAGCTGTCTTTGACATTGGCTGTCGCAAGAATCAGGCACCACATAAGCCAGTTGCCAACCGTGCACCGCCGATGGAGCAGATTGGCCTAACTGCGCTAACGTTGTGTACGGTTCGATGAGCTTTCCTCGGTTTGTCACGCCCGTTTCGTACCAGCCTTGCGCCAAAATCAACTTTGCAACAATCGCTGGTAAGGCGAATAAGCAAATCAGTGCGATCAGCACAAACCGCCCTTTTGTAACTTGAGATG
>NZ_JAWOTH010000143.1:0-1190 GCF_033338745.1 Vibrio sp. Vb1026 | reverse complement strand
GGATTATTTGTTGGCTTACAGCCCCTGTCGTAAGGTGTAGATGCTTAGCAGCGCCCGTAAACCTGGCATGTGCCGCCACTTGGTTAAATAACCATAAACCACTTATCACGTTACTTCTCATCACTAAGCCTATAGTTTTTCTAAACGCTGTATGTAATTTATATCGATTGTTAACAAAAGGTAAAGAAAAGAAACTAACCGCTACTGATAAATGTGTGGAGTACCTCAATGGAAGTCATCGTATTAGGCAGCGGCGTTATCGGCTTAACCTCTGCTTGGTATTTATCTCAAGCAGGCTATCAAGTCACGGTCATCGATCGCCAACCAAGCAGCGCGATGGAAACAAGCTTTGCCAATGCAGGGCAAATTTCTTATGGCTACTCATCCCCATGGGCGGCTCCGGGTATCCCGCTCAAGGCGATCAAATGGCTGATGGAAGAACACGCTCCACTAAAAATAAAGCCGTCGCTAAGCACAGACATGATCAGTTGGGCAAGCAAGATGGTTGCGAACTGCACCTTGCCTCGCTATCAAATCAACAAAGCTCGCATGCTGTCTATCGCCAACCACAGCCGAACTTGCTTGGAACAATTACGTAATGAGCACGCGATTGAATACCAAGGACGCCAGTTTGGTACCTTGCAAGTGTTTCGCACAACTCAACAGTTAACCGCAATCGAAAAAGACCTCAAGCTGCTTGAGCAAAGTGGTACTCGATTTGAGTTGATGGACGTTGAACAGTGCCTTCGACAAGAACTCGGTTTAGCGCTGGTCAAAGATAAAATCGTAGGCGGGTTGTATTTGCCTGATGATGAAACAGGTGACTGCTTTCAGTTTTGCCAACAACTGACAGAACTTGCGAAAGCGCATGATGTCACGTTCAAATTCAATACCGAAGTGAGTAATTGGGTTACTGTAGGCAAAAAGATCATAGGAGTCCAAACGAACCACGGTTTGTTTAAGGCCGACCAATTTGTCGTTGCTTCTGGTAGCTTTTCCACTGCGCTTTTAAAGCAGCTCGATATTGATATCCCAGTGTATCCGGTTAAAGGATATTCACTGACGCTTCCGATAGAAAATGAAGAATACGCACCGCGCTCTACTGTCATGGATGAGACTTACAAAGTCGCTATGACTCGATTTGATGACCGCATACGAGTGGCTGGCACCGCTGAGCTTGCAGGTTTCGA
>NZ_JAWOTH010000142.1:0-1190 GCF_033338745.1 Vibrio sp. Vb1026 | reverse complement strand
TATGAATTAGTCGAAGATCTTAGCAACAACACCAGCACCTACTGTACGGCCACCTTCACGGATCGCGAAACGTAGACCTTCGTCCATTGCGATTGGTGCGATTAGCTCTACAGTCATCTGTACGTTGTCGCCTGGCATTACCATTTCTACGCCGTCTGGTAGCTGGATGTCACCAGTTACGTCAGTTGTACGGAAGTAGAATTGTGGACGGTAGCCTTTGAAGAATGGAGTGTGACGACCACCTTCATCTTTAGACAGTACGTATACTTCTGATTCGAACTTAGTGTGTGGAGTGATTGAACCAGGCTTAGCTAGTACTTGACCACGTTCAACTTCGTCACGCTTAGTACCACGTAGAAGTGCACCAACGTTCTCACCTGCACGGCCTTCGTCTAGAAGCTTACGGAACATCTCAACACCAGTACATGTAGTTGTAGTAGTGTCTTTGATACCTACGATAGCAACTTCGTCACCTACAGTTAGGATACCACGCTCGATACGGCCAGTTACTACTGTACCACGACCTTGGATTGAGAATACGTCTTCGATAGGCATTAGGAATGGCTGATCTACCGCACGCTCTGGCTCAGGGATGTAAGTATCTAGAGCTTCTGCTAGTTCAACGATTTTCGCTTCCCACTGCTCTTCGCCGTTTAGTGCGCCTAGTGCAGAACCTTGGATAACTGGTAGGTCATCACCTGGGAAATCGTATTCAGATAGAAGTTCACGAACTTCCATTTCTACTAGTTCTAGTAGCTCTTCATCGTCAACCATGTCACATTTGTTCATGAATACGATGATGTATGGGATACCAACCTGACGGCCTAGTAGGATGTGCTCACGAGTTTGTGGCATTGGGCCATCTGTCGCAGCAACAACTAGGATACCACCGTCCATCTGTGCAGCACCAGTGATCATGTTTTTAACATAGTCAGCGTGTCCTGGACAGTCAACGTGTGCGTAGTGGCGTGATGGAGTGTCGTACTCAACGTGAGAAGTTGCGATTGTGATACCGCGCTCACGCTCTTCTGGAGCGTTATCGATAGATGCGAAGTCTTTAGCTACACCGCCGTAAACTTTAGCAAGAGTAGTACAGATAGCTGCAGTTAGAGTTGTTTTACCGTGGTCAACGTGGCCGATAGTACCAACGTTAACGTGCGGTTTCGTACGTTCAAATTTTTCTTTAGACA
>NZ_JAWOTH010000141.1:0-1194 GCF_033338745.1 Vibrio sp. Vb1026 | reverse complement strand
ACTGACCACGATCCACTTCAATTAAGCGAAGTGATTTCAATGAAACCATCCGCGGATATGGATGGTTCAGAAGAGCTGTTTGTTCGCATCTCGAATTTCTCTATCGACGGCGTGACGCTTGTCTGGCTCGATGGCGCGGATCCTTCACAGATTGTTGAAGTGACGGATGGCAGCGGCAATGTGCTGTATTACGAAATTCCTGAGTCGCATCTGACGAATGTAGAAGTGCTGCCACCACTGCACAGTAACGACGATTTCACCTTCAACGTAGAAGGCATCGTAAAAGACAACGCATCGCTATCAACAGGTTCCGCGCAAGATGTACTTTCACTCGGGAACAAAACCGTCATTGTTGATGTGAAAGGCGTAGCGGATATTCCAATCGTTGAACTCAATGATAAGTCAGGTATTTGGCAAGAGTTTGATGATGGTAACGTACGTGGCGTTCAAACATTTGTGGATGAAAATGGCCAAGTTGATATTTCGTTCAGCATTCTTTCTGGAGAGTTCAAAGACAACCCGAACGATCATTCTGAAACGGTAACGGTACTGCTTTCCAACATTCCTGATGGCGTTGAGATATTTGATAATGATGGCAACTCGGTCGATTTAACGTTCGTTGGGTACGATGGTAATAACCAGCCAATCTATGAAGCGAATATTACGCAAGCAAACATCAACTCGGGCATTGTGATTAAACCGGAAGCATCGTCTACCGAGAATATTCACATCACAGCAACCACGATCGTTACTGAAAACGATGGTCATACGCGCACCTCAACTGGGGAAATTCGTGTGATTGTTGGCCCTGTGATTGACGCAAGAAATAACTATACCGTGGTTTCGGAAGGTGACGAAGATACGCGCTTCAACATCGACTGGAAACCAACGACCAGCCAAAGTCCAGATGCCGATGAGTTCTTCTCAGAAGTGACGATTTCTGGCTTCCCTCCGAGTTGTACCGTGTTCGTGGATGGTGTAGCGCAAACGCTCGTCGCTGGTACGTTAACATTAACGCCGCAAGCCAATGAATCGGAGCAAGACTTCTCTGCTCGCGTTACGCAGAGTGGTTATGTTCAAGTTGAGTTGGAACAAGATTCCAGTACCGACTTTGATTTGAGCACAACGTTGACCGTGAAAGAGATTGACCATGAGTACGTTGATGCGGCAAATCCAGGACAAGGGATTGCAGAA
>NZ_JAWOTH010000140.1:0-1198 GCF_033338745.1 Vibrio sp. Vb1026 | reverse complement strand
ATGGGAACAAGTTATCGTTGCCATCCGTCTGACCGTAACCGTTACCATAACCTAAGCGACCACGGAACAAGAGCGTGAACTCATGCTTCTTAGTCAAAGGCACGTACTGACGCACATCGTACTGCATTTTGAAGTATTGAACGTCAGAGCCAGGTACGGTCATCTTGTAGAATGCACGTTGGTGGTTACCCGCTGTCGGGAAATAACCTCGGTTCAGGTTGTTACGAGTCCAAGAGATGTTGAAATCAAAGTCGTTGGTGTTTAACGCACCGCTTGAGTCGATATTGTCTGCTTGAGCTTGCAAGAATTGCTCTACCTGCAAGTAAGGTGACAAGTTACCGATCTTGTTGTGGGTATAACCAACGCCGAATTCAAAACGGTTCAGTTCGTCAAATGGGAAACCCCATGTCAAACTTGCACCATAACTTTGGTTGGTATAGTCAACGATACCCGCTTCCGATGCTTCAAATTCATCGTAGAAAATCTTACCGCCCAAGCTTACACCATCAAGGTTCCAGTATGGGTCGCGGTAGTCTAAGCTCACGTTCTTTTGATAGTCGTTCATCATCGCGTTGATACCAACGCGGTTACCGCTACCTAAGAAGTTGTCTTGTTGCAGACCAACTTGGAAGCTGACGCCTGATTCGGTACCGTAGCCAACACCAAAGTTAACGCTGCCTGAGTTCGCTTCTTTAACCGAGTAAACCAGATCAACTTGATCATCACTACCCGGTACACGAACCGTTTGTACTTCTACGTTTTCAAAATAGCCAAGACGGTTAAGACGTGTCTTACCAGTTTCAATCGACTTGGAGTTTAGCCAGCTGCCTTCCATTTGGCGCATTTCACGACGCAACACTTCATCTTTCGTTGAGTTATTACCAGTAAAACGAATGTCGCGAACGTAAATTCGATTACCTGGATCAACATTCACAACCAAGGAGACTTGTTTGTTTTCATCGTCAAATTCAGGGATGGTGTTTACTTGAGGGTAAGCGTAGCCAGATTCACCAAGCACACGCTTGATGCCTTCTTCCATTGAAGTCACAAGAGAACCGTTGTACGTTTCATTGTCTTCGAATGGAACGAGTCGTTCGAAGGTCGCTTCTTCACCAATCAGGTCACCGCGGAATTTTACATCTTTGACGGTGTACACTTCGCCCTCTTCCAAGCCAAGAGTAATGTATACCCCTTTCTT
>NZ_JAWOTH010000139.1:0-1200 GCF_033338745.1 Vibrio sp. Vb1026 | reverse complement strand
GTCTACTGCTCGAGCCACTTACACATAATCTGTTCAATATCGGTTGCGGTGTACGGCTTAGTGAGGATGTCGTCCATGCCTGAATCAATGCACTTTTGACGTTCTTCAATCGTTGTGCCTGCTGTTAAGGCGATGATTGGACGGTCGAAGCCTTTTTGTCGCAAGTGAGTCGTTGCTTCGTAACCATCCATTTCCGGCATTCGACAATCCATAAATATCAATTCGTAATCTTTGTTTTTAACCGCTTCTAGCGCTTCCAAACCATTGGCTTTTAAATCAGGAGTAATGTCGAGCTTTTTCAGCATCTGCGTCACAATGACTTGGTTCATTCGGATATCATCCACCACCAATATCGAGCGCCCAGCTAAGTCGCTTCGTTCGACAACAGCCAACTCCCCCGACGCTGCGCCTTGAGCTTGCCCCTCTTTTAAAGGGATGGAAACTTTAAACGTTGTACCTTTGCGCTCTTCACTTTCGAAACTGATCTCACCTTGCATTAAATCCACGAGGTTCTTACAAATCGCTAAGCCCAAACCTGAGCCTTCAAAACTGCGTTTTGCCGAGCGGTCAACTTGTACAAAAGGGTCAAACAACGAACTTTGCGCCGCTAACGGTATCCCAATTCCAGTATCTTCCACCTCAAAAAAACGCAGTGCCGTTTACCCACTCGACTCGCAAGACCACGCCGCCCAAATGGGTAAATTTGATCGCGTTCCCAATCAGATTGACTAAGATTTGGGTGATTCGTTCTAAATCGCCAATCAGAAACTCCGGAATGCCTAACTTCTTGTCGATAGAAAAATGAATGCGCTTCTCTGCCGCTTTCGCCGCAAATACGCCCGTAATGGCTTTTTCGAGATCATCCCACGCAAAAACCTTGTCGATAATTTCCATCATGCCAGCATTCATCTTGCTGAAATCGAGCAAGTCGTTGATGATGACGCGAAGTAAATCGCCCGACTGAATCAAATTACCGAGATATTGCCGTTGATCTTCTCCCAACTGAGTTTTGCTTAACAGCTCTGCGCTGCCGAGTACGCCATTAAGTGGCGTTCTTAACTCGTGGTTAATCATCGCGACAAACTCTTTCGTCGCTTTTTCTGACTCTTCCGCTCGCTTTCTTAACTTGACTTCACGTTCAAGGCTGAGGTGACGGCTGATCACGCCGTGAACCAAATCAGAAACCAGTTCCATTTGTTT
>NZ_JAWOTH010000138.1:0-1205 GCF_033338745.1 Vibrio sp. Vb1026 | reverse complement strand
AAATGGCCGACACGGTTTCAAAGTGAGCTTAATTGACTGGCGTGAAGGCGATCAAGTTAAGGAAGTGACTGCGACTAACCGCGAGCGTTACAACGTGTTCATGACTAACTTAGTAACGGCTCGTTACGATCAAGAAGTTCGTGAAGAAGCGCAGCGTAAAGCTCAAGAGTTGGTAAAACAGATTCCTGTCACGATGGGCAAAGACCGCAGTGGTCTGCCTGTTATCATCGCTCGTGCGCAATACAATGTATTGTGGCAGCGTTTACCGAACATTCTGCCTAAGATGGGCTTCACGATTGAAGAGCGCAGCCAGTCACAAGGTACGGTAACAGCGAAGTATGCATCTCCAGATGATGAATTCTGGAATGAAATTGGCGTGAAGCCAGTCGACCTAAAAGCAGGTAAATACACCTTCTTGCTAGGGGACTTGGGCAACCGCACTTCTATCAACATTACCGATTCATCAGGCAAACCTGTTGAAGAAGAGTTCCTGAAATCACTGGTGCCAGTTCTTGGTGCGGTGGTGAAAGAGTAAGTTAGATAGTTGAAGTAAAAAGGGACCATTCGGTCCCTTTTTTGATCGTTTTTTGTTGCTCGGAGCACAGTTGAAATCAATGCATTCAGATGCTTAACTCAATTAGCAAGAGCGACTAGAAAGCCGCTTATTTTTGTTCGTGCTTGTTACTTTCATCGTCGCCGTAACGTTCTTTATCTAGCTCATTTAGACGATCCAAATCGTTCTTGCGACCTTTATCCATCTGGTTGAACTTCATTTTGGCGGTGTACTTCAGAGCGGCAATGTTCCCGATGATCACACTCAAGACCACAATGATGATCACCCAAGGGTTGGTAAGAAATTCGATCATAACGCCTCCGGTGGTGGGGTGATATTGCGAATATAGGTAGATAAGATGCTATCTAAATTATTCAGTATCGATTCTAACCCTGCAATGTTGTGTTGTTGATTTTGTCGAACCAGCTCATCTTTTAGCATTTCGGCGTTCAGTTGAGCAGCACATTGTTGACCGATGGCTTTGTGGCTAATGTGCCAAGGTTCAATGGCGACGCCACCTAAATCTTGCAGATAAGGGAAGAAAAAGCCGAACTCATCAATGTGATCTTTTAACCAACAATAAAACGCCAGCTGATGACCTTCTAGATATTCCCAAGGTTCCAATTGCAGCTTGGTGTCTGGTGGAAGTAAG
>NZ_JAWOTH010000137.1:0-1207 GCF_033338745.1 Vibrio sp. Vb1026 | reverse complement strand
CAGGGGTGTCGAAAGAGTCAACTGCGGTCCAAAGCTGTTGGACTTGGGTGAAAAGGGCGTTTATTCTTCCTATACGTATGATTCAAACTGCAGATGAGTTACATTTGAAAGAAAAGGTGAAAAAACCAATTGAGAAATTATTGCATGTGCTTAATGCCTCAAATAAAAAATTAATTATTCAATACCGATCATTATGAAACTATCATTAATTGTTGCCATGGATAAAAATTTTGGCATTGGTAAAGACAACGATTTGTTATGGAAATTGCCGGCTGATATGAAATTCTTTAAAGAAACTTCAACAGGTCATGTAGTAATAACCGGACGTAAAAATTATGAATCTATTCCTGAGAAATTTAGACCCTTGCCAAATCGTGAAAATGCCGTTTTAACTCACCAAATCGGCTATCAAGCACCAGGAGCTCATGTCTTTTTTTCACTTACTGAATGTTTAGAGTTCTATAAAAATGAAACCGAAAGAACTGTTTTCATCATTGGTGGGGGACAAATTTATGCAGAAGTTATGCAGCGAAACATCCTTCAAGAAATGTATATCACACAAGTAGATGGAGTGTTTGACGCAGATACTTTTTTTCCTAAATTTTCTGAATCTGAGTGGAATAGTGAAACTGTACTGAAACAGGGTATTGATGAAAAACACGCTTTTGCTTTTGAAATAAAAAAATATACACGTAAATAACTCTAAAACTTACTGTTTTTGTTGAAATGTTTTGTATGTAACGGTTTCAAAACTTCAACGACCTTACTAACTTTGCCTCCTTATGATTTTATGTATAGCTGAAAAACCTTCTGTGGCAAAAGATATTGCCGAAGTAATTGGTGCAAAACAACGCAACAACGGCTTTTATGAAGGAAATGGCTATTGGGTAACCTGGACTTTTGGCCATCTGTGTACATTGAATGAACCCCATGATTACAAAGAAAATTGGAAATACTGGAAATTGGAAGATCTGCCAATTGTACCTAAAAAATTTGGCATTAAACTAATTGATAACGATGGAGTAAAAAGGCAATTTGCTGTTATTGAAAAATTGGTAGCATCTTGTTCTGAAGTCATCAATTGCGGGGATGCCGGGCAGGAAGGGGAGTTGATACAAAGATGGGTATTGGCACCTGGTCAAGAAAGCGGGCCATACCCACCAAGTGGCCAAGACGGGCGCGGTCACCCTGATCCAGCGTTTTGGAT
>NZ_JAWOTH010000136.1:0-1211 GCF_033338745.1 Vibrio sp. Vb1026 | reverse complement strand
ACAGAGTTCGTTAATGTTGATGGTAGTTACCAAGTTAAGCGCGTACCGGGCATTGAAGTGAATAACGACAAAGCGGAAAAACCGCAGCAAATTTATCAGCACATTGGTAAGCGCCCAATAGCTTCGTTTGGCAACTCAGATGGTGACCTACAAATGCTGCAATGGACTACGTCAGGTACTGGTCCTCGTTTAGCAATGTACGTTCATCACACGGATGACCAACGTGAGTGGAAATATGACCGCACCTCTAGCATTGGTAAGCTAGATAAAGGATTGGATGAAGCGAAAGCGAAAGGTTGGTTAATCGCTGATATGAAAAACGATTGGAAGCAAGTGTATCCGACCAAGTAAGATTTCAAATCTGACTGATATAAAAAGGGGTTAACCACTGGTTAACCCCTTTGTTGTGTCCGAAGAACGGACCACTGCTTTTTCTTATTTTTAAGGAAAGAAACTTAGGTCGAAGGCTGTTCTACCGTGTCTGTTGCGGTAGTTTCAGTCGTTGGTGCTTGACCCGTTTTACGTTTGTATTTCTCTTCCCAGTAATCTGCACCTTTGATACCTAGCGCAACTGGGTTGAACGTAAACTCTGTGACACCTTGCTTCTGTTGTTCTTCGTAGTCGGTCAGCGCTTTCAGAGCAGGCTTCGACATAAAGAAGATGATCAAGATACCCACGATGTTCAGCCAAGCCATCAAACCTACGCCAACATCACCCATCGCCCATGCTAGGTTTGCGGTTTTTACTGTACCGTAAAACACGGCTGAGATAAGTACCAGTTTTAAGATAAACATCAGACCGTTCACTTTAAAGGTACGGCGAATGTAGGCAATGTTTGTTTCTGCGATGTAGTAGTAAGCCAAGATCGTGGTGAATGCGAAGAAGAACAGTGCAACAGCGATGAACGGTTTACCAACTCCAGGCAGAGCACTTTCAATCGCCATTTGCGTGAATACTGGACCATTCGCACCAATATCGGCTGGTAGGTTTTGCACAAGGAATGCACCTTCAACCGCACCGTGTACGTTGTACGCCCCTGTGATAAGAATCATAAACGCAGTTGCCGAACATACTAGTAGTGTATCGATGTAGATTGAGAATGATTGAACCAGACCTTGCTGTGCAGGATGATCAACGCTTGCTGCCGCTGCTGCGTGAGGGCCGGTACCTTGGCCTGCTTCATTTGAGTAAACACCACGTTTAACACCCCA
>NZ_JAWOTH010000135.1:0-1222 GCF_033338745.1 Vibrio sp. Vb1026 | reverse complement strand
TTCCACCTGAACCGCTAGCTCTCGCAACACTTTCGGATCTGGGCCAGTAATACGCGCTTCAATTTTAGACGCTGGAGACGGGCCAAATTCCATCAGTTTGAACTGGAATGTAGGCTCATCGAACGTCTTAGCTAAATTGTCATCCAGCTTGTGAAGCAGCTTGAACATATTGTCACGGTCAGTTGTTCGCACTTGGAACTGAGCGTAAGCCTCGTAGCTTTTCTCCGGTTGGTACGTCAATGCAAAACGTTGTAGACCTTGGCCAATCGAAACCGAGACAAAATCGATGTCATCTTGCTGACGAATATAGCTTTCTACTTTTTCCGCTTGCTTAATGGTCTGACGGATATCCGTACCTTCTGGCATCCACATATCAACGTAGAACATCGGCGTATTCGAAGGTGGGAAGAATTGCTGCTTCACATTGCCAAACGCAATAACGGCACCCACTAACAACGCCACCATCGCAGCGACCGTCATCCAACGAAAACGTAACGAGAATTTAAGCAACGCGCCAAATACAACGAACAACCAGCCTTTGTAAGGGTCTTCGTCTTCACCGTTCGTGTCTTTCTCTTTTTCTTTTAGAAGCAGGTCTGCTAAGCAAGGGGTGAGTGTAATTGCCGTAACCCAGCTCAAGAACAATGAAAAACACAACACCCAGAAGAGTGAGCCCATGAATTCACCAGTTGCGTCTTGAGATAAACCGATTGGTGCAAACGCGGTAATTGCGATTACTGTCGCGCCAAGCAAAGGCCACTGTGTTTGTTTCACGATATCGACGGCAGCTTGAACCTTTGTGCGCCCTTTCTTCAGGCCAACCAGAATACCTTCAACCACAACAATCGCGTTGTCCACCAACATACCCAATGCGATGATCAACGCACCGAGCGAAATTCGATGAAGTTCTATGTTGTTGTAATTCATCAATATGAACGTACCAAACACCGTCAACAGAAGAACCATACCAATGATCACGCCACTACGTAAGCCCATAGTGAACAACAGCACAATAATTACGATGGCTACCGCCTCAGCTAAGCTGATCACAAACGCTTTTACAGAATCATCGACCTCTTGCGCTTGGTTGTAGAAATAGCTCATGTCCAAACCCGCAGGTTTGATGGACTCTAAACTGCTTAGCTCAGCGTTAAGGCGCTCGCCTACTTCCACTACGTTAACGCCAGACGCAAACGAAATACCGATGTTGATTGCTTTCTTG
>NZ_JAWOTH010000134.1:0-1222 GCF_033338745.1 Vibrio sp. Vb1026 | reverse complement strand
GTTAAGTTGCCGAACAAGCTGTTTGCTGTACCATCTCTTTTGATTGATCGATTGACGTACGGCTAAAGAAGAAGGTACTACCAACCTGTTTTCAACATCTTCCCAATAAGCTTTTTCATTTACTACTTCCTCTTTGGCGTAATTCCACAATTCTGTTGTCCATTCTTTATAAGAAGTCGTCTTCTCAGGTAATTGTATTTTTTCTCCAGAAACAGCTTGTTCGTAAGCTGTTTCTAGATCCTCAAGCAGAATCCCCCAAGAAACACCGTCTATGATGAGATGGTGTACAACTATAACAAGGTGGTCCCCTTTATTGGTTTGAAAGATACTTGCTTTGATAAGAGGTCCATTTTCTATATTGAGCTCACTTTGAATACTATCAATATGGTTTTCTGCAAGCTCTCGCCAGTTATTTTTATTTCTAAGGTTCATCACTTCCAATGTATAAAAATCAGCTGTATACGCTTTTCGGTTGATTTGAACCATCTGTTGCCGATTCTTTACAAAAACAGCTCTTAGTAAATCATGGTGCTCCATGAGTTTGTCCAACGCCAATTCAACCGCTTCAGGATCAAATCCTTCTGCTTTGTAGAGTGTCTCAGCCTGATTATAGTGGTGCGGATTAACAAATTTTTTTGAAAAAAACCAATTTTGTATAGGAGAAAGTAAAACTTCCCCAGATATCTGTCGTTGATCAATTTGTTTCTTTAAAGGCTCGATATAGATAGCCACTTCTTGAATTGTTGCATGTGTAAATAAATACTTTGTTTCAAGTTTCAATCGATACTTTCTTAATTGAGAAGAAATTTGAATGGCTTTGATCGAATCTCCTCCATAGTCAAAAAAGCTTCCTTTTATGCTAACACGTTCTATACCAAGCACCTCCTGCCAAATGTCAGTGAGCAACTTTTCAATCTCTGTACAAGGCGGCACATATGCTTCTTCTGTTTCTGTTTCTTTTTCAGGTATTGGAAGCAACTGTTCATTCACTTTTCCATTTGGTGTTAAAGGCAACTCATCTATTGTCATGAAGTGCACAGGAATCATATATTCTGGTAAAGTTTGCGCCAGCTTTCGTCTTATTTTCTCTGGCTCACTCTCTTTCTTCCACACGATATACGCACATAGATTTACTTGTCCTTCCTCATCGTGATGAGCTAGCACATAGCCATTCTCGATCTCATCCAACTCCACCAGCTTCGCTGTAATTTCACCCGGTTCA
>NZ_JAWOTH010000133.1:0-1224 GCF_033338745.1 Vibrio sp. Vb1026 | reverse complement strand
TTCACCACCGTATCGAGCCACGCAGTCTGAAGAACGGTTGACCACTTGCTTGAAGACCGCCGCGACACGAATCAACGCCTCGTCGCCTTGTTGGTGCCCGTAACAGTCGTTGTAATCTTTAAAGAAGTCGATGTCGCACAACATGATAGTCAAAGGCAATTTTTCACGAATGTGGTGATACCAAAGTACATGAAGACGTTCATCAAATCGGCGTCTATTCGCCACTTGCGTCAAGCTGTCCATAAAGCTCAATTTCTCAAGTTCAAGGTTCGCTTGTTCAAGTTTTTGCTCGGCGAGATAACGCTCTGAAATATCACGCGCCATGATAAGAACGCCATTCGTACCCGATGCCTTGTCTTTAAACGGCGATTTCACCACATCAAACCACGTAATATGGCCATCACTACTCACGACCTTATCGATGTACCTTACCGGTTCGGCTTGTCGTAGAGCGTGTAGGTCGCTCGTTTCCAACCGCGTGTACATTTCAACGGGAATGACATCTTGAAGACGCTTACCAATCAAATCAGAAACTTCAGATATACCTAAAGCGTTTACAAATGGCTTATTGCACGCTTGGTACACCATATTCTCATTAAAAATACCGATAGAGTCAGGGCTTGCATCTAAGATTGTTTGAAGAATGGTGTCACGTTGAGCCAAGGCGACTTCAGTGTCTTTACGACGTTCCATTTCATCACGTAAGTTCTGCTGAATCTTATGCCATTCCGTCACATCGTGACTAATAGACAACGTTCCGAGTAGCTCACCACTTGGCGATACTAACGAGCTTAAATTCACTTCAAGCAAGCAGCTGCGACCTTGCGTGTCCGTCGTCCATTTGCGTTCACTTTTACGGGTAGCGACTCGGCTCGCCGTTGCAGTGATGGCTTCTTCTCGTCGCCCCTCCCAAAACTGGTCAAAGGCACGATTCGTCGTCAATAAGTTACCTTGGCAATCTTGCAAGCAGATCAACTCGGACAGCGAATCTAGCGCTGAGCGAGCCATCTCTAACTGCGCCAACTCTTGCTGCTGCTCTTGTAAAGTGACTTGATAAGGTTGCGCGTACATGATCCAAACACGATGACCACGTAGCAAACTCTTTCGGCCGGACAATTCAACCTTAATAGATTCGTTTTCAGATAAACGCCAATCAAAGACTTGGTGACGGAAATAGCGACTGGAAAAACTATCTAATAACGAAGAAAGTTTGTGAAGCTCAAA
>NZ_JAWOTH010000132.1:0-1226 GCF_033338745.1 Vibrio sp. Vb1026 | reverse complement strand
CACATGGTTGTGGGCGAGAAAATCCGTCTATTTGTACCGAGCACACTTGGCTACGGCAAAAATGGTACGGGTCCAATTCCACCTGCAAGTGTTTTGATTTTTGATGTTGAGTTGTTAGAGATTCAGTAATCTCCCCTCTCGTACAATAAAAAACGCCGCAATTTTCGCGGCGTTTTTTATTAGCAGATATACCATTAAGTTATTCGCTTACTGCAACACCATTGCAATATAGTGATCGGCTAGGAGCGCAACAAACAGCGCCAACAGATGATAAATGGAGAACTTAAATGTCTCTATTGCGCTATTAGGCTCGGGTGCAAACTTGAGTTTCCACGCGTGATAAATGAAACCCGCATTTAGCAGCAATGCTGAAAAGAGATAGATAAAACCGACCATCCCCACCAATACAGGCATCACGCACACCAATGTGAGCAATACCGTGTAAAGTAAGATCGACGTTTTGGTGTATTCAATGCCATGGGTTACCGGCAGCATGGGAATGTCGACCTTGCGGTAATCTTCCACTCGATGTATCGCGAGAGCCCAGAAATGCGGAGGCGTCCAGATGAAGATAATCATCACCAATAGCCAAGCGTTCCCATGCAGCTCGCCCGTCACCGCGGTCCAGCCTAAAAGAGGCGGCATCGCACCGGCAATGCCAGCAATCACAATATTTTGCGGCGTTGCTCGCTTCAAATACATGGTGTAAACCACCGCATAGCCCAGTAAACTCAAAAACGTCATCCACGCTGTGAGCGCGTTTACCCAAGCATATAGGAGTACAAAACCAACCACGCCGATTGCCACGGCAAAAATCGCAACCGACAAGGGATTGGTATCTCCCGACGGTAAAGGACGCGTATGAGTACGAGCCATTCTTGCATCAATTCTGCGGTCAATAAGATGATTAAATGCCGCGGCAGAACCAGCCATTAGTCCTATTCCAATCAATCCGATGGATGCTTGAATCCAAGGGAAATCAGTGACCGGCGCCAAGCTCATGCCGACAATGGCGGTGACTAACATTAGCGCGACAACTTTAGGTTTAGTCAGTTTTAAGTACGTTGAGCCGAGACGCTTTCGACTATCGAGTGTTAACGCAATTTCTTTACTCATAGCGAACTCCTTTCACTGCATAATTCCAATCGGCTTTTCCTTGCCACAAATAAAACTGACTTACACAAATCAGGCTCAACATGATTGCAGCACCCAGGTTATGAGCCACT
>NZ_JAWOTH010000131.1:0-1226 GCF_033338745.1 Vibrio sp. Vb1026 | reverse complement strand
ACATGGTGCAAAGTTAGCGGGTTTTGCCGCATGTTGGTTTAATAATATGAATAAAAATGTCATTAATCATTCAAGAACACGTACGTTACCTGACATTGAAATCAATAGTTTGCAGCCGTTACTCACACTTTTTTAATTGCTTTCGCATTAATCCATTCTAAAGTCATTTTGTGCCTAGAAAAGCATCAAAAAGAAACGTAAATTACTAAGCCTAAAGTAAAAATAACGACGCCACTCATCGTGGTGAAAATAGTGTTACGGCAGTAGTAGGGTACATGCGAGCTTTTTCCAAACGGGTCCACGATGTAAGTCAGCTTAATGACTTTTTAGTCACTTCTCAGTTGCACCCAGATAAACAGTATTTGGTGCAAATTTTGTCTACGCAATCACGAGAATGTGCGGTTGCGCTCGCCAAAGCGGTTTTGTCGATGTTGCCCAATGCTCATGTCATCGGCCACAGCACTCGCAATGTAATTTTGGATGGCGACATTTTTACCTCTGGCTGCCTCATCAACCTGATTGAGTTTGACCAAACCACGCTAACGTCTGCCGTCCAAGCGTATTCTTTCTCTCCCGATATAGACGGTGGCGAGCTCAAACGTTCGCTGCAGTTACAAAGCAACTCTCAAGTCATCATCAGTTTTGCCGTGCAAATCGAACGTCGTGATTATCCTTTGTATCAAACTTTTGCGACCGAAAACGTGCGAGTGTCTGGTGGATTAGCGCAGACCATAGAAGACGGCTGTTGGGTGCTCTATCAAAACCAGACATACGACAACGCCGTAGTGGCAGTGGCTTTGCACAGTGATACTTTGAAAACTTGGACAGACGCGTATTCCGAGTGGAACCCAATCGGCATGCCGCACAAAGTGACGCATGCGAAAGGCACGCGCTTGTATTGCTTAGGAGAGCGTAAAGCCCTCGATGTTTATAAGCATTATCTTGCCGACGGGCACGACGTGACGATTAACCAATTACTCAGTTTCCCGTTGTATCGAGAGACGTTGGGGCGCAAGGAAGTTTGTACCGTCACAGAACTTCACGCCGATGGAAGCATGAGTTTCGATAGGCCGTGGTGCCTCGGTGATGAGGTTCAGTTTTGCTATAACCATCCTTCTCTGACGTTAGAACAAGTGCGTCATGGGGTGGTGGAACTTGCCATGCATCAGCCGGAAGTAGTGATGATTTACAACTGTGCCTCGCGGCTGGATTTTATTGATAGCAGC
>NZ_JAWOTH010000130.1:0-1231 GCF_033338745.1 Vibrio sp. Vb1026 | reverse complement strand
CGGTTGACCCTCTCAACCAACCTGCAGTGTCTCTCTATCAATCTTTGGGTTTTACCGTACTAGAAGAAGAAGCGAATTACTTCGGTGATGAAGAATCCCGCTTGGTGATGGAATTCGTAAAGTAGGCCTGCACAGAAATGAGTCTAATCTGCACTTAAAATGTGCGGATTTAAAAATACCCCGTTCATCACTTTTCATAATGCCTTGTAATTAAAGCATTTTCATTATTGGCACTTTGTTTGCTATTTGTAGAATGTTCATCGTTAACTCGATGACCGCTCTCCAGAGCAGGCGGAGATGCGGGTTAGGGTATTACTTTTTAAAAATGTACTTACAGCGTTAAAGGCATTGCAGCCTCTCCAGTTTGGAGAGGCTTTTTTTTGCTCGCATGGTTGTGGTTGTAAGTCGTGTTGGTCAATAGCAGGAGGCGTAATGTCGCAAGGATGCAGAAAAACGACCTGTCCTTATTGCGGGGTAGGATGCGGGGTTGAAGTAAACTCAAAAGGAATTGTTGGGGACGATAACCATCCTGCGAACGCGGGAGCCTTATGTGTGAAAGGTGTTGCGTTGGCTGAAAGCTTAAACATGCCATCACGCCTTTTGTATCCGAAGCTTGTCACCAAAGAGCGGCCAAAAGGTAAAGAAATTCACTGGTCGCAAGCCACAAACATGATTGCTGAAAAGATCCATCGAGCTAAAGCGGAGTTTGGGCCTGATTCCGTCGCGATGTATGTGTCAGGTCAGTTATTAACGGAAGACTATTACGTTGCTAACAAGCTGATGAAAGGGTACGTCGGCAGCGCTAATATCGATACCAACTCGCGTTTGTGTATGTCATCGGCAGTTGCCGCACACATTCGCGCTTTTGGAGAGGACGTTGTACCGGTCAATTATGACGACATT
Organism: Vibrio sp. Vb1026; assembly: GCF_033338745.1. NCBI lineage: Bacteria > Pseudomonadati > Pseudomonadota > Gammaproteobacteria > Vibrionales > Vibrionaceae > Vibrio > Vibrio sp. Vb1026. The sequence continues at coordinate 328 of NZ_JAWOTH010000130.1, read as the reverse complement.
GATAGCACGGAATTACTGATTATTTGCGGAGCGAATACGGCATGGACGCACCCGGTGTTATTTCGTCGAATTCAGCAAGCGAGAGAGAAAAATCCAAGTCTCAAGTTAGTAGTGATCGATCCACGAGAAACTGTTACGGCGCAGCAAGCCGATTTACATTTAGCGATAAAAAACGATGGGGATGTGTCTCTTTTTAATGGGTTGCTCAAGTTTCTTATCGAAAAGCAATGCATTGATTCTCAGTACATAAATTCCTATACCAGCGGGTTTGATGCGCTTGCAAAAAAAGTAACCCAGAAACGTTACAATGTCACTAATTTGGTAACTG
>NZ_JAWOTH010000129.1:0-1232 GCF_033338745.1 Vibrio sp. Vb1026 | reverse complement strand
TCACATCGAGTTAGCTAAATGGGCGGATTTAGTGCTGCTTGCTCCTGCTACGGCAGACCTCATTGCTCGTATGTCGGCTGGCATGGGCAATGATTTATTGACGACGTTAGTGTTGGCAACGGATTCGCCTGTTGCGGTATCTCCAGCAATGAATCAGCAGATGTATCGCAACATCGCGACGCAAGAGAACATTGCGACTTTAGCTCGCCGCGGTATGCACATTTGGGGTCCAGCAGCAGGTGAACAAGCCTGTGGTGATGTTGGTCCGGGTCGAATGCTTGAACCAATGCAATTGGTGCATCTGTGTGAGCAGTTTTTCCAACCTAAAGTCTTGGAAGGCAAGTCCATTCTGATCTCAGCAGGCCCAACGCGAGAAGCCATCGACCCAGTGCGTTACATTACGAACCACAGCTCCGGGAAAATGGGGTATGCACTAGCAAACGCTGCCGCGCAGTTAGGCGCAAAAGTCACGCTAGTGAGCGGCCCTGTCAACCTGAGCACACCGATGGGAGTGGAGCGCATTAACGTGTCTAGCGCACAAGAAATGTATGAGGCCGTGATGGCTCAAGCCATCAGTCACGACGCGTTCATCAGCTGCGCAGCAGTAGCGGATTATCGACCAGAGGCCATTGCGTCTCAAAAGTTGAAAAAGACGGCAGACAACGATCAGATGACCATCAAAATGGTGAAAAACCCTGATATTGTAGCGTCCGTCGCAGCACTGACTGATAAGCGCCCATTTACGGTAGGTTTTGCAGCAGAAACCAACGATGTCGAAACTTATGCCCGAGGAAAGTTAGCGAAGAAAAACCTCAATATGATCTGCGCTAACGATGTGTCAGTCGAAGGCCAAGGCTTCAATAGTAATGACAACGCCATCACCCTATTTTGGCCTGATGGTGAGCTTGCATTAGCTCTAGAGTCAAAAGAAGCCCTGAGCTTCAAAATCCTCGAGAAAATGCGTGAATTGATGTAATTCGCACTTATTTTCTAATTAAGAACTGGCACAAATTTAGTCTAAACATGACAACTGAGGGTGTTAAATCTCCCATTCCGCCCTCAGCAGTCTAGTGTGATGCGACTTAGCATCTTATAATCCCCTCCGCTCAACTTTGTATTTTGAAAGGAAGTAACTAATGGCCGGCAGTAAAAAATCCAATCGTCGTGAAGAGATCTTGCAAGCATTAGCACAAATGCTTGAATCTGCAGAAGGCGCTTCACGCATTACTACG
>NZ_JAWOTH010000128.1:0-1235 GCF_033338745.1 Vibrio sp. Vb1026 | reverse complement strand
AAAGATGTTGCTCTGGTAACGAAGGAGGAAGTTCATCACTACATTACTGAAAACCAAGCTGAGTTTGAGCAATCTCGTTATTATGACCAAGCGGACACCATTTATGGTGGTGCAGGAAATGACATCTTGTTTGGGCAAGGTGGAAACGACAAGCTGTTCGGTGGCGCAGATAATGACATTTTGATTGGTGGTTTAGGCAGCGACATTCTGACTGGCGGTGATGGTGAGGACATCTTCAAATGGATCGATGTGGCCAACGAACGCGACACTGTAACAGATTTTTCTAGCAGTGAAGACTCTCTAGACTTCTCCGATCTGTTTGATGATTTATCGAAAGATGAAGTAGGCGATCTGTTAAGTGATTTACAATCAGGTAGTCATACAGGAGACGCTGGCGGCTATCATGTTGAAGTAAGTCAAGATGGTAGCGCAGATACGAATTTGAGTATTACTAAAGGTAGCTCAACATTAGATATCCACTTCAATAGCGCAAGCGTGGATGATATCACACAGCATTTGATTGCAAGTCTCGATTCTCAATACAAAGACATGTAGTGACAAATCAGCCTCTAATAAAAAGGTCTAGCAATTGCTAGACCTTTTTTGATGTTCTTGAATAGTTAGCTTTTTGGAAGTGTGGTGAAAATGGTCCATTCTTTTTTCACTTCACCTTTATGTCCTACTACTGTTGCGGTCACACGTCGGTTCAAAGCATGGCTTACTTCGTCTGTTCCGGTTGTTGCTAAAACCGTATCGCCGTAGCCAACAATAGTAACTCGATCAGGAGTAATACCGTTTTGAAGCAGCGCCTTTCTTACGTTCTCTGCTCGGCGTTTGGAGAGATCTAAATTGTGCTCAGACCCTCCTGTGCGGCTCGCGTAACCTTGCAACTCAATGGATGTGCTTGGGTATTCTTTCAAGAAATCTGAGAGTTCTCGAATCTGCTTCGCGAAAACCGGGTTGATTTCGTCTGAATCATTCGCAAATAACACTCGAATTTGCATTTGTTGTGATGAGTTTGCGTAAGATCCGCAGCCATCATTATCAATTTCTGCACCTAATGGTGTGCCTGGACATAAATCGCGCTGGTTAATGACGCCGTCGCTGTCGTCATCTTGGTGGTCGGCCCATTGATCTGCAATAGGAGTGTCGATGTAATCGTATTCGTCGCCTCGATCACTCGAAGAGCTACATGCAGCAACAACTAATGACAGTGCAATAATAGTTATGTTTTT
>NZ_JAWOTH010000127.1:0-1236 GCF_033338745.1 Vibrio sp. Vb1026 | reverse complement strand
CCCCAAAATTGGAGAGTGTTATGAAATCAACAACTAAAAGAACTCAGCGCGATTACTCCCTCGCTTTTAAACTCACTGTAGTTGATGAGGTTGAAAAAGGAAGCCTCACTTACAAACAAGCCCAAGAGAAGTATGGCATCCAAGGTTGCTCTACGGTTTTGGTTTGGCTTCGTAAGCATGGTCGACTAGATTGGTCTAAAGGGACACCTAACTTTATGTCCAAAGGAGACTCTATGACCGAGTTCAATTCACCTCCTACACCAGAGCAACGTATTAAAGAGCTTGAAAAGCAGCTCGAAGATGCTCAACTCAAAGCCGACTTCTTTGAAGCTGTCGTGAACGTTATGGAACGTGACTATGGTGTTAGAGTGACAAAAAAGCACAAAGAAGCGTTGTCCAAGAGAAAACCATAGTAGGTTTGAGCGTTACGAAGTTTTGTCAGTTAGTACAAATCTCTCGCCAAGCTTATTATAAGCAATGCCAAACTCAATCTCGTTGTGAACATCATGAGCATACTGTCATTGGCTTTGTCCGTGAAGTCAGGCTGAAGCAGCCACGCATTGGCACGCGTAAACTGAAGTTCTTAGCAGCAACAAAGGGCATTCAAATAGGTCGCGATAAGCTCTTTGAACTTCTCAGAAAGCATCGGCTGTTAGTGAGAGCAAGACGAGCCTATCACCGAACGACTGACAGCCGTCATCGATTTTTCTGTCACCCAAACAAAGTGAAAGATGGGCTGACACCAACGAAGCCAGAACAACTGTGGGTTGCTGATATTACTTACTTGCCAACTCAAAATGGAGAGAGTTATCTCAGCTTGGTGACAGACGCTTATTCAAGGAAGATTGTTGGTTTTTATGTGGATGACAACATGAAAACTCAATCAGTTAAGCGGGCATTTATCTCAGCTCTCAGGCAACGGCAGAGTGAAGAAAAGCTAATACACCACTCAGATAGAGGCTCACAATACTGTTCGAAGGAATATCAAGATATCCATAAGAAACATAGAGTGACTTGCTCAATGACAGACGGGTATGACTGTTATCAGAATGCTTTAGCTGAGCGTGTAAATGGGATACTCAAAATGGAGCTCTTGCTGAAGAAACCGAAAGATCTGAAAGAAGCAAGGACGATGGTAGCAGAGTCCGTAGATATCTATAATCAAATGAGGCCTCATACGGCTTTAAAATACAAAACGCCCGATGAAGTACATCGAGCGTTTTAGTTAAAAAGTGT
>NZ_JAWOTH010000126.1:0-1238 GCF_033338745.1 Vibrio sp. Vb1026 | reverse complement strand
CTCATAACCGTGCCACTTCTTTTTGTTTTTACGTCGGTCTTCACCGGAGCGTCTTTCTTCTTGATACTGGCCGTCTACCATCACTGTATCGGTAATGATCGGTATCCTCACTTTTTCATTCATATCCATATGAGCCCAATAATTGCCTTAGCAAAATTATGATTCAAGTTGGATATAATACCAATCGTGCGAACCTGTTTTATTTATAGAGCTCTTTATCTATCTGATAGCGTTGCATTTTGTCATACAGCGTTTTTCGAGGCACATTCAACTGTTCCATCGTTTGTTTGATGCTGCCATTGTTTTCCAGTAGCGCATTTTCTATCGCTGCCTTTTCAAACTCCGCCACTTGCTCTGCAAGGCTACTGGTTGAGGCGGGGATGGAACTTGGTTCACCTAATTGGATGAGTTTACCTAATAAAACGAAACGCTCTGCTGCATTGCGCAGTTCTCGGACATTTCCCGGCCAATCGTGAGCCATTAGCTGAGCCAAATCTTGTGCTGAAAGACTTGGCGAACTTTTACCATAGCGCGACGCCGCGACTAAAAGAAAATGGTGGAAAAGGGCAGGGATGTCTTCCTTGCGTTCACGTAAGGGAGGCAAATCTAGCGTAACCACGTTGAGGCGGTAGTAGAGGTCTTGACGAAATGTGCCTTGTTCCGCCGCACGTTTAAGATCCACTTTCGTTGCCGCGACAACGCGAATGTCGAGAGGTAAAAGTTCGTTTGAGCCAACGCGTTCAATCACGCGCTCTTGCAGGACGCGCAACAAACGAATTTGTGCCTGAATTGGCATCGATTCGATTTCATCTAAGAAGAGTGTGCCGCCCTGCGCAAATTCAAACTTACCAATACGCCGACTGTCTGCACCAGTAAATGCGCCTTTTTCGTGACCGAACAACTCAGACTCAATCAAGTCTTTTGGAATCGCGGCCATATTGAGAGCGATAAAAGGTTTGTTGGCGCGGGGGCTATGGCGGTGAAGGGCATGAGCAACCAGCTCTTTACCCGTACCGGACTCCCCGTTGATCAAAACGGAAATCGACGAGCGAGAAAGGCGGCCAATAGCGCGGAACACTTCCTGCATTGCTGGCGCTTCACCGATGATCTCTGGCGTGTCGGCCGGGGCATCTTCTGAAGACAATTGCTCGCGTTTGTTTTCATGGCTGTGGGCAATCGCACGTTCGACCAGCGTTAAGGTTTCATCGATATCAAACGGTTTTGGCAGGTACTCGAAC
>NZ_JAWOTH010000125.1:0-1240 GCF_033338745.1 Vibrio sp. Vb1026 | reverse complement strand
ATGAGAGATTAAGTATCAAGGATGCTTTCTAGCACATCAAACAACATATCCACTTCTTCAATAGTGTTGTAATGCATACAACCAATTCGTACGACCCCACCTGATTCTTCAATGCCAAGCTGACGAACCAAACCAAGTGCATAAAAGTGGCCATTCCAAACACAGATATTGTGCTCACCTAAGGTCTTAGCGATAAACTCTGGTGAATACTTGTCAAACGTTAGAGCAAACGTCGGCGTACGTTGCTGACAATCTTCGCTCTCAATGCCATACAGTTTCACACCTTCTAGCGCGTCGAGTCGTTGCAAAAAACGCTCACTTAAGCGCTGTTCGTGTTGATTGTAAAGCGCGTAACTTTGTTCTAATCGCTGACGAAGTGGTAAGTCGTTGTCGCCAAACTGAGCCAAATATTCCACTGCGGCCGCAACACCAGCAAGGCCTTCGAAGCTTTGTGTCCCCGTTTCAAAACGACCCGGACCAATATTCGTAGCCGGTTCTACTTTATAAGGACGAAGGCTGTGCAACCATTGGTCAGCCACGTAAGCGATACCTACATGCGGTCCAAAGAACTTATAAGCTGAACACGCTAAGAAATCACAGCCCAGCGCTTGTACATCGACTAAGTGGTGAGGAGCATAATGCACGGCATCGACATAAACTTGAGCACCAACACCGTGCGCCATGTCAACTACGCGCTGAATATCGACTATCGATCCCGTGGTGTTTGACGCATATGTCACGGCAACCAAGCGTGTTTTTTCTGAAAGTAGGCTTTGCAAGTGCTCAAGATCTAAAGTGCAGTCCGCTTCATTGATTCGAACTTGGCGAACTACCGCTCCTTTGTCTTCTGCTGCTTGTTGCCAGCTTGAAACGTTCGAGTAATGGTCAAGCGCTGAGACAATGATCTCATCCCCTTCTTGCCAATCACGACTGATTGCACGGCTTAACTGGAACGTCAGTGATGTCATGTTCGCGCCAAAGACAATATTACCAGACGAAGGTGCATTCAATAGCGCTTGTGCCGACTCGCGCGCACTCTGCATGACATCGACTGTAGCTTGGCTAGAGAAGTAATGCCCACCCAAGTTGGAATTAAAACGCCCAAGGTAACCGACCATTGAATCAAGCACAGATTGAGGAACTTGCGAGCCTCCAGGCCCATCAAAAAACGTAACTGGTTTGTCATTATGATACTGAGCCAGCGCGGGAAACTGTTCTCTGATTTGATTAAGATTGAAGT
>NZ_JAWOTH010000124.1:0-1240 GCF_033338745.1 Vibrio sp. Vb1026 | reverse complement strand
AACTTGCTCGCCGCTGGCGTGAGGCGATGCCTGTTATTCCGGGTATGAAGAGTATCAAGATCCGCGAACAAAGTGCAGGTGGTGGCGATCGTGATGAGTTTGGCTACTTACTGTTTGGCTCCAACATCAATGAACTTAATCAAGCAGGACGTTACTTGATTGAACGTTTGCAGCAAGAAGAAGGGTTGTACGATATCTCGTCATCCATTGATTCAGGCAGCAAAGAAGTGCTTCTTTCTCTTGCACCTGTTGCGTACGATCTCGGTCTTGACTTGACCATGATTGCGCAACAAGTCGGCGGAAGTTTTTACGGCGGAGAAGCACAGCGTTTGATTCGCGACGGTGAAGAGATCAAAGTCATGGTTCGCTATCCTCAACTGACTCGTGAAGCGTTTTCTTCATTGCGTTACGCTGTCATTACTACGCCAGCAGGCAAGAAAGTGATGCTGGGCGATGTAGTGAATATCAGTGAGCAGCCTGGGGTTAGCACAATTCGTCGTGAAGGTGGTTATCAAACCGTTTATGTGTACGGCTCTATTGATGAAGAACTCGTTGAGCCACAAGAAATTGTGAAAATCATCGACGATAGTATTTTGCCTGATATGAAGAAGCTGCACCCAAGTGTCAAAACAGAGCTGGGTGGTGACATCGAAGAGCAAGCCGCGCAGCGCAACGAACAAATCATGTTCTTTGTGGCAGGGATGATCATTGTTTATATCTTGCTTGCCGTACCATTGAAGAGCTATACCCAGCCTCTTATCGTGATGTCCGTTATCCCGTTTAGTTTAACAGGGGCGATTTGGGGACATTTCTGGTTGGGGCTAGACATTAGCATGATGTCGACATTCGGTTTGATCGCAGCCGCAGGTGTGGTGATCAACGACTCGTTGGTGATGACAGATTATGTGAACCAAGTCCGAGAGAAAGGAATGAGCATCAAGCAGGCGGTGGTTGAGGCTGGTTGTGCACGTTTCCGAGCGATTACGCTGACATCCATCACGACCTTTGCGGGTGTATTGCCTATTATGTTCGAAACCAGTCTACAAGCACGTTTCGTAATACCAATGGCCGTCGCTTTGGGCTTTGCTGTGCTGTATGCCACAGTCCTGACGTTGGTGTTAGTGCCTTGTCTGTATCTAATGCTTGAAGATATTAAAAACATCTTTCGAGCGATTAAGCGCTTCTTCCAGCGTGTCATTGGTCGTTTTAGAAAAGCGTCAGTATCTTCAGATATTTCTGC
>NZ_JAWOTH010000123.1:0-1243 GCF_033338745.1 Vibrio sp. Vb1026 | reverse complement strand
CGTTACAACAAGTGGAAATTGGTCTTCATGGAACAACGTGCAAAAGGTACGTTGCGTATTTGGGCTGAACCATTCACCAAATTACGTGTGCCGAAGATCTTCAACTTGCGCATGGACCCTTATGAAGTTGCGGATGTTACCTCCAACACGTACTACGATTGGATGCTTGATCGCGCCTACATGTTGGTACCAGCACAAACGTATGTTGGTCGATTCCTAGAAACCTTCAAAGAGTTCCCGCCAAGGCAAAAAGCCGCAAGTTTCTCGCTTGATCAAGTGATGGAGAAACTGCAAGAGAACCCGAATAAGTAGGTTTGTTGCACGATCAAAACTCCAAATCGAGAGGCTCTGAGGAGCCTCTTTTTTTGCGCACCGTTTAAGTTTTTCTTAAAACTCATGTAATTACTTGTCCAAAAAGAAAAAGTCATCCTACAGTTGATGAAGAACAAAATTAGAATAACAAGGATCGTTATGACTCAGTGGGCAAGTTGGAAGCAGGCAATAGTGAGCCTTGCTATGCTCGTCAGTTTTTCTCTGTTTGGGCAGCAAAACGCCCAAACTCCACCAGAAGTTGTCCAAGCTCAGTTTATTGGTAATGAAACGTGCATCGATTGTCACCAAGTCGAAGTGGAAGCGTGGCAAGGCTCGCACCATGATATGGCGATGCGCCATGCTGATTCAGAATCCGTACTGGGTAACTTCGACAATCAAGCCGTTGAACATCAGGGCAAGGCAAACCGTTTTTTTCGCAAAGGCGATGAATATTGGGTCAACATCCAAGGGCCAGATGGACAGTGGCACGATTACAAAATCAGCTATACGTTTGGTTGGGTGCCATTACAACAGTACATGGTGGAATTTGATGATGGACGCATACAACTGATTCCTTTTGCTTGGGATTCGAGAAGTGTGGAACAAGGCGGGCAACGTTGGTTTCATTTATATCCAGACACGACCACAACCGATGAGTTTTACTGGGCCAATACAGGGCAAAACTGGAACTTCATGTGCGCTGATTGCCACTCAACCAACTTGAAGAAAAACTACGACGCGCAAAGCAATACTTATCAAACAACGTGGTCGGAAATCAACGTCAGCTGCGAAGCGTGTCATGGCCCGGCAAGTCTGCACGTGGAAATGGCGAAACAGGCCAAGCAAAATGGAATGCCAATTCCCACCGCGAATCATTATGCTTTTTCTCGCGATCTTGCAGCCGCATGCAAAGAGTTGGTCGACAAAGAAA
>NZ_JAWOTH010000122.1:0-1250 GCF_033338745.1 Vibrio sp. Vb1026 | reverse complement strand
CGGCGATTTGAGGAATGCCTTTGGCCGACATTCTGGCTTGGTTGAAGAAGATACGGCCGAAGTGATCTTTATCGGGAAAAACGTCTGATTGATGAGGGAGATTCGCGCCGCCAGAGTCGACAAGGTAGACACACGGTAGTTGGCAACGCTGAGCAATCTCTTGTGCTCGAAGGTGCTTTTTCACGGTGAGAGGATAATAGGTGCCGCCTTTGACCGAAGGATCGTTGGCAATCACCATGCATTGAACTCCTTCGATCATGCCGATGCCAGCCACGACACCCGCGCATGGGATGGACTCATCGTACACTTGCCAAGCGGCAAACTGACCGATTTCAAGGAAGTTGCTACCATCATCGAGCAAATGTGAAATTCGTTCTCGAACCGGGAGTTTTCCTTTTTGTCGCTGATGAGCAATGGCACGTTCGCCGCCACCGAGTTTGATGGTGGCGATGTCTTTTTGCAGCTTTTCAACCAGCATTTCCATCGCGGCTTGGTTAGAAAGAAATAGCTCGTCAGTTGGCTTGGTTTTGCTTTTTATGATGGCCATGATGACTTCCTTTTCCTAGCGAGTGAATCAGGAGCTAGCGTGATTCCTCAAACAATTCGCGCCCGATGAGCATGCGGCGAATTTCGGAGGTTCCTGCCCCAATTTCATACAGTTTTGCGTCACGCAGAAGGCGTCCGGTTGCGTATTCATTGATGTAGCCATTACCGCCGAGTAGCTGAATGGCGTCGAGCGCCATTTGTGTTGCCAATTCTGCGCTGTACAAAATCACCCCAGCGGCATCTTTGCGCGTGCATTCACCACGATCACAAGCCGCCGCGACGGTGTAGACGTACGCTTTTGCAGCGTTCATACGTGAGTACATGTCGGCCAATTTGCCCTGCACAAGCTGAAACTCGCCGATGGATTTGCCGAACTGTTTGCGCTCATGCACGTAGGGGACGACGATATCCATACACGCTTGCATAATGCCGAGTGGGCCAGCAGCTAAAACAACGCGCTCGTAATCAAGCCCACTCATCAATACTTCGACGCCACAATTGAGTGCTCCGAGAATGTTTTCTTTAGGTACTTTGCAATTGTTGAAGACGAGCTCAGATGTGTTTGAGCCTCGCATTCCCAACTTATCGAGCTTTTGCGCGTCACTGAATCCGGTAAAACTGCGCTCGACGATAAACGCTGTGATCCCGCGCGATCCCGCATCAGCGTCTGTTTTGGCGTACACCACGACCACGTCCGCATCGGG
>NZ_JAWOTH010000121.1:0-1255 GCF_033338745.1 Vibrio sp. Vb1026 | reverse complement strand
TTGGTAGCGGGGCAGAGAGAGTTTGCAATGTGGGGCGAGGCACGGCGTCCAATGCCGGGAAAGGTTCGTCCATTGAGACCAAAGGGTTGTCTTGCATTAGAGTGCGAGCAAGGGGTACGCGCTGTCGCATACCTCCAGAGAGTTGAGCGGGTTTGGCGTAAGCGTAATCTGCTAACCCAACGTGCTCTAACAAGTTGAGAGCACGTTGTTTCTCTTCCGCTGAATTTGAGTTGGCGTGAGAAAAGCGCGAGCTGAGGCAGACGTTATCCAGCACGTTAAGCCACGGCAGCAATAAATCCTGCTGAGCCATGTAAGCGACACGGTCATGCAATGCGGCGCCATCGGTTGTGATGAGTTCGCCATGCCAGTCAACTTGGTCATCCAGTAGGCCAGCTAAGTAACGCAATATCGTGGTTTTTCCGCAGCCACTTCGCCCGAGTAATACCGTCCATTGACCGATAGGAATGACCATGTTCACTTTCGCTAAAGTCGGTGTTTGGCTGTCTTTGTATTGCAAACTGGCGTCGGAAAGCTGAATGCCAATCGCGTTAGCGAACATAGGTATGACCCGCAAAGAAGTGATGTACTGGTCCGTGACCTTTCCCCACTTCCAATTCATCCGCATGAGCGATGGCTTGGCTGATGTACTGTTTTCCTAAATGCACGGCTTTGTGCAGGTTGTTGCCTTGACCAAGGTAAGACGCAATAGCGGAAGACAGTGTACAGCCCGTACCGTGGGTGTTTTGGGTCGGAAAACGCTTGGCGCTGATTAACTCGACACTGTTTTGCATGATCAGCAGATCGTTGCTGTTTTCATCTTCTTCAAGGTGACCGCCTTTGAGCAGAATGGCTTTGGCACCAAGCGCACGAAGGTCGTCAATCATGTCACTCATTTCTGCCTCAGATTGAGGTACAGGCTTACCTGTCAGTGCTGCACCCTCTGGCAGGTTAGGAGTGATGATGTCTGCCAGTGGAATTAGCTCTTCTTTTAACGTGCTGATTGCTGATTGCTCAAGTAGCAAATCGCCGCTGGTGGCGACCATGACGGGATCTATCACAAGATGTTTAGGCTGGTACTGTCTGATCTTGCTGGCCACCACTTTGATGATGTTCGAATCCGCCAGCATGCCGACTTTTACCGCCACAACATTGAGATCGGTAAACACCGCATCGAGTTGGCTTTCAACGTGATCAAGTGGGATAGGGAAAATGGCAGAAACGCCTTGCGTGTTTTGCGAAGTAATGGCGGTAATGA
>NZ_JAWOTH010000120.1:0-1257 GCF_033338745.1 Vibrio sp. Vb1026 | reverse complement strand
GGCAAATTATTGAGGATAGAGATAAGTTCTGATGCTTTCACGTTTACTTCGTTATGTTTAAGTTCAGGCTAAACCCATAAGTGGCTGCTTTTAATGATTTTTGATGACGACATGCCTAGATTACTGGCATAGTTCGTGGTTAGGTTAACAACGCACTGAGATTATGTTCATGCCAACGTATCAAAGTGCATGACGCGAACTGTCACGCCCATGACAACGTTAAGTATTGTAACGGCTAATATCGAAAGAACATAAGCTTAATTCACTGATTTTCTCCATCAACTTTGATTAAAACCCATGAAGAGATTGAAACAAGCCACCATGATGCTTCCGCTCGCTGCGGCTGTATCAACGGCTTATGCAACAGATGAGCAAACGTGGGGCATTGCCGCCATGTATCGCACGGCCTCGATTCCTTTTTACACTGCTAACGATGACTCTACGGTGAGCACCTTCGTGCCGATGATGTTTTTTGAAAATGAACATTTGTACATTAACGGACTCGAGGGCGGCGCTTTTCTGTTTAACGAAGAGGATTCTGACTGGCGAGTGAGTGCGATTACGCGTCTTCGTTTTGTCGACATTCCTAAATCCGTTCAAAACGCGTTTGAAGGTGATCGCGTCGATTTTGGTGGCCAACTGCGTTATGACTTCAATGAAAACTGGCGCGCTGAAGTGGAATTGATGACGGATGACGAGTTTCAGTTCCACTCAAACTACAGAATTGCAGCAAATTACGAGCTGGGTGATTGGGAGTTCGAACCATCTTTTACCATCCGTTATAAGGACTCTGATTTCAACAGCGAGTATTACGCTTTCAAAGATGTGACAGGGGAAAGAATCGGTGCTGGCGCAGATGCTAATCTTGGCATCAAAGCGCGTTATCACGTGATTTCTAACCTCTATTTGTTGGGCGAAACCAGCGTGACGCGCTTAGACAACGAAGCTTACAAGAGTGGAATTGTCGAAGATCGTTACCAAGGTGAAGTGTTTGTCGGTTTCGGCTTCTTTAACGACAAAGGCAAAGAGCGAAAATCTGACCTTCACAATCGTCCATATTTGCGAATTGCGCACGGCTGGGCGACGCCTTCCAATATGGGCGACATTTTCAAGTTCAACGCTGAAAAGGATGAATACGATAATCAGCTCACTTCGTTTTTCTACGGACATCCGTTGACTGATGAACTGTTTGGTTTGCCTCTTGATATCTATTTAACGCCTGGTTTGGTTCACCATTGGTCGTCGGATGTTCAGTCA
>NZ_JAWOTH010000119.1:0-1262 GCF_033338745.1 Vibrio sp. Vb1026 | reverse complement strand
ATTCTCAGACACTAAAGCAATTTTTTTATAAAATGTATCAATAGCGTCAACAACAAGACGCAAACGTTTGCTTGAGATAAAAATCCCCGTATAATGCGCACAAATTTATCAGCTCACCTAATTTTGCAGCTTGAAGGAGTTTGAGATGAAAGTCGGTATCATCATGGGTTCTAAATCCGATTGGCCAACCATGAAACTAGCAGCAGACATGCTGGATCAATTTGGCGTGTCTTACGAAACAAAGGTGGTGTCAGCTCACCGTACTCCTCAACTATTAGCCGATTACGCTAGCAGCGCGAAAGAACGCGGCATCAAAGTGATCATCGCAGGTGCCGGTGGTGCAGCTCACCTACCGGGAATGGCGGCAGCCTTCACCAGTTTGCCTGTACTTGGCGTTCCGGTTCAATCTCGCGCTCTAAAAGGCATGGACTCTTTGCTATCTATTGTACAAATGCCAAAAGGCATTGCTGTCGGCACGTTAGCGATTGGCGAAGCGGGCGCTGCAAACGCGGGCATCTTAGCGGCACAAATCCTAGGCACTCATGACGAAAGCATCATGGCGAAGGTAGAAGCGTTCCGCAATGAACAGACGGAAACCGTACTGGCTAACCCAAATCCAGCTGAGGATTAATCAGATGCATGTACTGGTTCTCGGATCAGGTCAGTTGGCTCGCATGATGTCTCTGGCTGGTGCACCACTGAATATCCAAATCTCGGCTTACGATGTCGGCACCGGTAACGTTGTCCATCCTCTTACCCAACAGGTGCTTGGTCATGGTTTGGAAAATGCCATTGAACAAGTGGATGCGATCACCGCAGAATTCGAACATATTCCTCACGATGTACTCGACATCTGTGAATTAAGTGGCAAGTTCCTCCCTAGTACCGCAGCCATCAAAGCAGGCGGTGACCGCCGTGTTGAAAAAGCGCTACTCGATAATGCTGGTGTGCGTAATGCAAAGTACTACGTGATTGAGACACGTGAAGATTTTGAACGCGCAATTGAACATGTTGGCATGCCTATGGTGCTGAAAAGTGCATTAGGTGGTTACGATGGTAAAGGCCAATGGCGCTTGAAAGAAGCGGCTCAGATCGAGACGATCTGGGCAGAAATGGCGGAGTGCATTGCAGCAACACCAACTCAAGCCATTGTGGCAGAGGAGTTTGTGCCATTTAATCGTGAAGTCTCTTTAGTTGGTGCGCGTGGCAAAGACGGCAGTGTTGAAGTTTACCCTCTAGCAGAAAACGTTCATACCAATGGC
>NZ_JAWOTH010000118.1:0-1265 GCF_033338745.1 Vibrio sp. Vb1026 | reverse complement strand
ACGTATAGGAAGAATAAACGCCCTTTTCACCCAAGTCCAACAGCTTTGGACCGCAGTTGACTCTTTCGACACCCCTGCGATGCAACCCAATCCGGCTGACGGGGAGCCAGCAACGCTGAAAATTTACCCTCCTCTTTCCCACTAGCGGCTCCTTTTCCGACAACCAGCACGGCGGATCCCTGCCGCGGCGCTGTGAACGCAGCATTTTGATTGGTATCGTTGGCCTTCAGGCTCGTCAGTCAAACAGACCCAGGAGCAGCTCAGCCGGTGGCGCCCGGCTTTCGGGTAACGCCCTGGTCCCGCTGGTTTCGGCTTTGTGCTTCAGGTGATCAAGGATCTGCTTGATCACTATAGGGTCTTCAATGCAGGCGATGACTTTCATGGCGCCGCCGCAGCCGCTGCAGGTCTCGATGTCGATATTGAAAACACGCTTGAGCCGTTGCGCCCATGTCATCGACGCTCGCCGTTGTGCTGGTGTTGCCGGTTCATCAGCCACCCTGACCTTGTTGCCCCTGCCCCGTTTTGCCGGCGTGACCAACGCCCGGTGCCGACTGTTGGGTGCGAACACCCCGTGGAAGCGGGTTAGGTTGACTCTGGGCTTCGGTACCAGGGCGGCCAGCCTTGCAATGAAATCCAATGGTTCGAAAATGACGTGCGTGGTGCCGTCCCGGTACGGCGTCTTGAGCTGGTAGCGCACGTTGCCGCCTCGTGTTAACGACAGCCGCTTCTCGGATACCGCCGGGCGGCTGATGTACCGGCACAGCCGTTCGAGCTTCTTGCGTTCATCGGCCCTGGCCGCCACGCCGGCGTGCAGGCTGGACCCGGCTACCTTGCCAATCCCGTCACCGAACGGATCACCACTGGTCGGCAGAGTTTGCAAAGTGAACACCTTTCGCCCCGCCTGTGAACCGACAGCGATACGGTAAGTGATCGAGTGCCCCAGCAGGGGTGTCATCGGGTCGTCATCCACCGCATCCGAGGCCAGATAGCTGTTTTCGACATCCCGTTCCAGCAGGCCTTGCCGTTCCAGATAGCGACCCACCCGGTGGGCGATGGTGTGCGTCAGCTGGGTGAGCTCTGGGCTGGTCGGCGCCTTGACCCAGCGGAAACGCGCTGAGCCGTGGGATTGCTCGACATACACACCGTCGAGAAACAGCATGTGGAAGTGAACATTCAGATTGAGCGCCGATCCAAAACGCTGGATCAGGGTGACCGCGCCCGTCTTGGCCACTTGGTGGGTATGGCCCGCTTTCTTGACCAGGTGC
>NZ_JAWOTH010000117.1:0-1269 GCF_033338745.1 Vibrio sp. Vb1026 | reverse complement strand
AACAGCCAGACAAATACAATGTGGGGACGACGCTGCACGACACCCCTCTAAGTTTGAAAGGTAGCAAAGGCTCGGTATGGACTCCGCGTAACAACGACCGTAAATATCGTGGTGATGTGCCACTTTACCTTGCGCTTGCGAAGTCATTGAATGTACCAACGGTAAGGTTGGGGATGGAGCTTGGTATTCCTGAAGTATCTGGCACACTTGAACGCTTAGGCGTCAACAAAGATGAGATTCGTCCTGTGCCTTCTATGTTCTTGGGTTCGTTTTCATTGACGCCATTTGAAGTGGCGCAAATGTACCAAACACTGACTAACTCGGGTAAACGTGCTAAGTTGACCGCGCTTCGTTCCGTCATCGATATGGACGGTAACGTGCTTTATCAATCGTTGCCTCGCTCCTCTCGCGCGGTTGACGAACAAGCGGCTTGGCTAACGACATACGCGATGAAACAAGGTGTCGCACAAGGTACAGGTCGCTATCTTCAAAGCCAATTCGCTTGGGCTGCATTGGCGGGCAAAACGGGCACCAGTAACGATACTCGTGATAGCTGGTTTGTCGGGACTGATGGCCGTGAAGTGACGACCATTTGGCTAGGCCGTGATGATAACAAGCCAATCAACCTTACGGGCTCAAGCGGTGCATTGCGTGTTTACGCGGAATACTTGGCGCAGCGAATTCCTGAGCGTTTGGAGTTGCCTTGGCCTAAAGAAGTGACGACGCTTGGCTTTAAACCGACCTCCAACGGTGGTTTAGAGATGAATTGCCGCAGCGATTACAAACTTCCAGTATGGGATAAAACGGGTCAAATCAAACAACAGTGTGAGAAAAAATCTAACTGGTTGAATAGTTTGTTTGATTGGTAGGATCTCCAAATCAACAACATGGACTTGTTTCACTGGTCAATTCTTAGTACATATTAGTGATCAAGTATTCAGTAAAGGAAGAAGTGGATGTTCAAAACGCTGTCATCAAGCCCGATGTCGCGCTATTTCGCGTTGTGGGTAAGTTTGTTTTTGATAGCCACTCCTTCTGTTGCTCAAGTCAAAAATGAGGATACTCCGACTCGTCCTAAAGTCGCGGTTGTTCTCGCTGGTGGCGGCGCAAAAGGTGCTGCCCACATTGGTGTCCTCAAGGCGCTAGAAGAAATGCACATTCCTGTCGATATCATCACAGGGACAAGCATGGGAGCTTATGTTGGCGGCTTGTACGCGACAGGCATGAGCGCCGATGAAATCGAAAGTTTTATCTATTCTGTTGATTGGA
>NZ_JAWOTH010000116.1:0-1277 GCF_033338745.1 Vibrio sp. Vb1026 | reverse complement strand
AAAGAGAAGAAACAAGCTGCGAAAGTGGTGACACCAGTGTCGATGGCGGTTCCTGCACTGTTTGATTTGGCCGATAAAAAAGCGCTTAAGAAAGCGAAAAAGGCACTGAAAAAACACTACAAACAGCAGAAAAAGCTGCTAAAAGTGGCAAAAAAACAGCAGAAGTTGCTCAAGCGTCAACGCAAACTGGAAGCCCGCAATGCGAAGTTGGAAGTGTTGTTACCAACGCCGCCTAATGTGTTGATGGGCGGAAGCTCGCAAGCCAAAGTGCATTAATTGAATTAAAAAAAACGCTCTCCAGTTGGAGAGCGTTTTTTATTGCTGGAATATGTGTCGAGAAAGGCACGTTACTTATTGGCGTAGCTCATTTCAACGCGTTTTTTCACCCACGTTTCGTTAATCCACAGCGATAGCATGATGATCGCGCCGCCAATCGCGAGGCGCACGATGTCGACGTCTCGGTTCCAAATTACGATGTTCACAATCAGGCCTGCTGGCACTAACGCGTTGTTCATTACCGCTAACGCGCCGGCATTCACTAAGGTTGCCCCTTTGTTCCACGCAAAGTAACCAAAGCCTGATGCAATCAAACCAAGGTAGGTCAAAATGCCCCATTGGGTTGCGGTGGTTGGCAGTTTGTCGAGGTTGCCCATGAGCGCGAAAGCCACGGTTGCTACACAAAGCGCCCCCAAGTAGAAGTAACCAAACACGGTGTGCTGTGGTAAATCGACGGGCTCACTTTCCATGATGTATTTGTAGCCCACCTGACCGATGGCAAAACAGAGGTTTGCCCCTTGTACGACCAAAAAGCCCATTAGGAAGTTTTCGTTAATGCCAGCGAATTTGATCCATGCGGCACCCGCGACTGCGATCAGCGCAGTGACTAAATACCAAGGCGAAAAACGACCTTTCAGGAAGTCGTAAATCAGCGTTACATAAATCGGTGTGAATACAGTGAACAGCAACACTTCTGGAACAGAAAGGAGTAAGAAAGACTGGTAGTAGAAGCAGTACATCAAACCGAGCTGAAAGCCGCCGACGATCATCAGTTTCGCGATCAGAGATTTGCTTACGCCGCGGAATTTAAGGAAAGGAATGAATACAACGCTGGCCAGTGCCACACGCATGAACACGGAGAACCAAGAATCAACCTGACCAGCAAGGTAAACGCCGATCAGGCTGAATGAAAATGCCCAAAGCAGGGTAACTGCGGATAGATAAGCCATGGATGAGAATCTTTATCAACAACAAATGTGCCCGCAGTCTAACCAAGTTTT
>NZ_JAWOTH010000115.1:0-1278 GCF_033338745.1 Vibrio sp. Vb1026 | reverse complement strand
GTTGTTTTTGCTGGTATCATTTCAAACACCGCTTCTGAGCTTGGCTACGTGGTTCTTATCCCACTTGCTGCAATGCTTTTCCATTCCCTTGGTCGTCATCCTCTTGCTGGTCTTGCGGCAGCATTTGCTGGTGTATCGGGCGGTTACTCAGCAAACCTTCTAATTGGTACGGTTGACCCACTGCTTTCAGGTATTACTGAGACAGCAGCTCAAATGATTGACCCGACTTACACTGTTGGACCAGAAGTAAACTGGTACTTCATGTTTGTGTCGACGTTCTTCATCGCGGGTATGGGTGCATTCGTTACAGAGAAAATCGTTGAGCCGAAACTTGGCAAGTACAACGAAGAAGAAGCGGCTGAAGATTTGTCTAACGACAAAATGGGCAACCTAACTGTCCTTGAGGAGAAAGGTCTGAAAGTTGCTGGTCTTGCTGTGTTGGTTGTGTCTGCTTTGTTGGCTTGGACGATTGTTCCAGAAGACGGCATCCTACGTTCAGACGCTGGCACTGTTGCAGGATCCCCATTCCTGAAAAGTATCGTCGCTTTCATCTTCGTATTCTTTGCTATCCCTGGCTTTGTATACGGTAAAGTCGTTGGCACGATGAAAACCGACCGTGATGTTATCGATGCGATGTCTAAATCAATGTCTTCGATGGGCATGTACATCGTGTTGGTGTTCTTCGCTGCGCAGTTTGTTGCTTTCTTTAAGTGGACGAACTTTGGCCAAGTATTTGCCGTTGCAGGTGCTGACTTCCTGCAAAGTATCGGTCTGACTGGCCCTATGTTGTTCTTCGCATTCATTCTGATGTGTGGCTTCATTAACCTGATGATCGGTTCTGCATCGGCGCAGTGGGCCGTGACAGCTCCTATCTTCGTGCCAATGCTAATGCTAGTGGGTTATGCCCCAGAAACCATTCAAGCGGCTTACCGTATCGGTGATTCAACCACGAACATCATCACACCGATGATGAGCTACTTTGGTTTGATTTTGGCGGTAGCGACTCGCTACATGAAGAATCTAGGTATCGGTACGCTGATCGCGACCATGCTGCCTTACTCAATCTGCTTTATCGTAGGTTGGAGTCTGCTGTTCTACCTATGGGTATTCGTATTTGGTCTACCAGTCGGCCCGGGCGCTGCAACGTATTACACACCGTAATACTTAGGGCACCTCACACAGCTCCAAAAAAAAGCCTGCGATATTCGCAGGCTTTTTTGCATGTTTGAAGGACGGACTCTGTTGAGGCTTATTTCATCGATGGAGCATTTCAATGCT
>NZ_JAWOTH010000114.1:0-1280 GCF_033338745.1 Vibrio sp. Vb1026 | reverse complement strand
CACATCACTATCAAGTTCAGGTTTGATAGGAATGCTGGCAAATTCTTCTTTGTAGTGCAGTTTTTTACCATCTAGAACATCAGGGAGAACAATGACTCCCACTGCGACTAGAATGATGGTGCCGACTAAACGACTTTGGAATTTACTTGCCATCAAGTTACCTTTGATTACTTATTCTTTGATTGCCAATGCTCCAATACCTCACCTACGGTATGGAATGAGCCTGCGACCAACACAACATCGTTTGAAGCAGCGCTGCTTAATGCACTCTCAAACGCTTCAACCGGTGTTTGGAACTGAACTTGCCCTTGCGGTAGGTATTGGCACAATTCATCCGCCGTTGCAGCCCGTGGCCCAGTCAACGATGCTGGATACCAATGCGTCGCGATGGGCTTAAGCGCGGCCAATGTCGCTTTGATGTCTTTATCATGCAGCATTGCAATTACAACGTGGATAGTTTTCCCTGCGTACTGAGTTTTTACCTTTTCAACTAAATACTCAGCAGAGTGAGGGTTGTGCGCCACGTCCAACACAATTTCTGGCTCGTGTTGAAGTACCTGCATTCGACCCGCGAGTCGAGCATTATTCAAGCCATTCACGATGTTTATGTCAGTGATTTGCAATTCCGACGCGCCTAGAGCCATTAAAGCAGTGGCAGCATTTGGAAGAGGTAGCGAAGGCAGAGGAAGATCCTCAAGCGCAAAAGCACCACTACTCCACTTCCAACCTTTCTCAGTTAGAGCGTAGTCAAACTGGATGCCGACTTGGAAGAATTCAGCACCGATATCATCAGCATGGGCTGCAACCGTCGCTGGAGGCAGTGGTTGACCACAAATCGCGGGTTTACCTGCACGGTAGATGCCCGCTTTTTCAAAGCCGATAACATTGATGTCGTCACCAAGCCAATCTACATGGTCGATCGCCAGGCTGGTGATCACTGACACATCGTGATCAACGACGTTTGTTGCATCTAGTCGCCCACCTAAGCCAACTTCAAGAAGCACTACATCGACGTTTTCGACTTGGAAAATACGCAGCGCTGCAAGCGTGCCGAACTCGAACAGACTTAAACTGATGTCACCACGTTGTTTTTCTACATAGTCAAACGCTTCACAGTGCTTAGCATCTTCCACGTCTACACCATTAATGCGCACACGCTCGTTATAACGAATCAGATGAGGAGAACTGTAAACGCCTACCGAATAGCCAGCGTCGAGTAAGATTGCTTCCATTAGCGCACACGTTGAGCCTTTGCCATTGGTTCCGGCAACAGTGATTAC
>NZ_JAWOTH010000113.1:0-1288 GCF_033338745.1 Vibrio sp. Vb1026 | reverse complement strand
TAAGCCAAAGCTGACGATCATTGGTATCGAAGATAACAAGCCAGATGCCATTAAAGCGTTGGAAAGTGCCGCGCTGAACAAGGACATTGTTATTCGAGTAATCCCGACGAAATACCCATCGGGCGGTGAAAAGCAGCTGATAAAGATTCTGACCAACAAGGAAGTTCCTAGCGGCTCTATCCCTGCAGATATTGGCATCTTGGTTCAAAACGTCGGTTCTTTATACTCAATTAAGCGCGCTATCATCGATGGCGAGCCAATGATCGAACGTGTCGTTACGTTAACAGGTAAAACCTTTAAACAGCCTCGAAACGTATGGGCGCTCTTGGGTACCCCAGTTCAAGCACTGCTCGACGAATTCGGGTACAAAGCCGATAAAAAACTTCAGCGTTTGATCATGGGCGGACCAATGATGGGCTTTACCCTGCCCCACTCACAGGTTCCTATCACCAAAACGGCGAACTGTATTTTAGCTCCGACTCGTCACGAGATTTCAGCTCATCAATACGAGATGGAATGTATACGTTGTGGTCAATGTGCGGAAGCTTGTCCTGCATCTCTACTGCCACAGCAGCTTCAATGGCATGCTAAGGCCGAAGAATATGACAAGCTAGAAGAACTAAATCTAAAAGATTGTATCGAGTGTGGCGCTTGTGCGTTTGTTTGTCCAAGTGAAATTCCACTGGTGCAATATTACCGCCAAGCAAAAGCAGAAATTCGTACTCGAACTCAAGAAGCAGAAGCCGCAGAGCGTGCAAAACTGCGCTTCGAAGAGAAAAAAGCGCGTATGGAGCGCGAAAAAGCAGAACGTGAGAACCGCTTCAAGAAAGCCGCGGATGACCGTCGAAAAGAGATGAAGTCAACCGGTGGTGATGATGCGATCGCCGCAGCCATTGCTCGTGTTAAAGCACAAAAATCGAACGAAGATAATAAAGCTGAGCCAGCAGTTAAACCTGCTGTCGCGGCTGCCATTGCCAAAGCAAAAGCGAAGCAAGCCGCAGCAGCAAAAGCTGGTGCAACTGAGCCTGACAACTCCGAAATGGCAAAACTGCGTGAAGAGCGCAAGCGTCTTGCTCGTGAACGTAAAGCAGAAAAAGAACAAAGCGAAACCCCTGCTAACAATGCTGATGACAAAAAGTCCGCAGTTGCTGCAGCAATCGCGCGCGCGAAAGCGAAAAAAGCTCAGCAGGAAGAAAACGCATCTGAAGAGCCAGAAGATAAAAAAGCCGCAGTAGCCGCTGCTATTGCTCGTGCAAAAGCGCGTAAAGCGCAACAAGAAACTGAATCT
>NZ_JAWOTH010000112.1:0-1297 GCF_033338745.1 Vibrio sp. Vb1026 | reverse complement strand
TTGTGGTGACCTTGACCCAGGCATCATTGAGTACCTTCTGAAGAAAGGTTGGTCTCAAGAGAAAGTGTTCAACTAACTGAACAAAGCTTCTGGCTTCTTAGGTGTTTCTGGCCTAACAAGCGACGCACGCGGTATTTTGGAAGCAATGGAAGAAGGCCATGAAGGCGCTGCCCTTGCATTCCAAGTGTTCACATACCGTGTGTCTAAATACATCGCTTCTTACCTTGCTGCGCTTGATTCATTCGACGGCATCATCTTCACTGGCGGTATTGGCGAGAATTCTATGCCAATTCGTCGTGAAATTCTGAAAAACCTAAAACTGCTAGGTTTTGTTGAAGATGTGAAAGGTAACGAAGACGCTCGATTTGGTAACGCAGGTGTGATTGCTACATCTGAGTTGCTAGGTGCGAAAGCACTGGTTATTCCTACCAACGAAGAGTGGGTAATCGCTCAACAGTCGGTGGAACTGCTGTAAAACGGCAAAAATTTTGGGAACTAAGTCAAAGCTCTTTCCGTAAGGAAAGAGCTTTTTTTGATCTATCACTTCACTTTCCTCATATAAGCGTCTTGCCCGAATCTGATTGCGATTTTGTCGTTCACATTGATTAACAAATGTCCTCTAGTGATATTAATGTAATTAATTGTGAGCCAAGTCTAAATTCCAGTATACTGCTACCTGAGTAATATCGAGCTGTATAGATATAAATAATAAACCTTTGATTAATCAATAGATTGGTCGAGTAAGGGAAAGTAATGTTTTTTAATAAGTCGCTTCAACAAGAAAACCAACGATTAAAACAAGAGCTCTACAGCCTACAACAGATCCAGCAAAGCCTAGACGAAGAAATGTTAAGGCTGACGTTGGATGCGAAAGGCAACGTCACATCGGCAAACCAAAAGTTTTTGCAGCAACTTTCACTGTCAGATAAGGACATCTTGGCGAAGCATATTTCTGACCTTGTACCATCAAACGTTAGAAATACTGACCACTTTTACCGCATGAAACAGTCGGTTCAAGCAAAAGCATTCTGGAATGGCGCGTTTCAAATCACCAAGGGGGATGGTGAAGAGGCGTGGTTAAGAGTGGTTATTCAGCCTGTGCGAAATACAAGTGACCAGGTTGAGAGCTTTTTTGTGTTTGCCTCTGAACTGACTCGAACGATCACGACATCGCGCGAGTACGAAGACATGCTGAATGCGCTGAGCCGCTCGATGGCAGTCATTGAATTTACGTTAGACGGTACAGTGCTTAAAGCAAATGATAACTTCCTCAGCACGATGGGTTACAAGCATGAAC
>NZ_JAWOTH010000111.1:0-1302 GCF_033338745.1 Vibrio sp. Vb1026 | reverse complement strand
TCTAACAAACCAATTTGTAACGAAATCGTAGTCAATTACTTCTCCTGGAATAACCGTTAAATATCCTTTTTCGACCCATAGTTCATAATTCGCTCTATCCTCACTATTTAGTAATTTAGCCTCTGGAATGAAACTATGATGAATACACTTCACTGAACCATCCTCTTGTGGAAATTCTAAAAAGGAACTTGTTAAATCCGTCGTTTCAGATAAATCGGCACCACCGATACACATACAACCTTCAAGAACGTCAAGATCATATTCTGTTTCATAATTTTTCTTAATTACATCCCATTCAAGCCATTTCTCAGCTGCATTTACAAATAAATTAAGACGCTTCGTCTTGAACTCATTAACTTCATTATTTAAAACATATGTTTTATAGGCTTCCCTTAACTTTTCAAGAGTGATTGTGACATCTAAGTTTGGATTTGCTTTAACCCAACACTCCTCATCTTTCCAATCATCTTCCGGATCAATCTCTGCAATCAACACAAAAAAACGATCATGCTCGACCGTTTCGTTTAACATTTTATCTGCAACTTCATAAAACTTCATCAAGGGACCATCAAGAACAAAACCAGCTGTCGTAATATGCAAAATAAGTGGCTGTGTACGAGCATCATAAGACGATTGAATAACATTTATTAACTTACGATCTTTATACTCATGAATTTCATCAAAGATTGCTCCATGTGTATTTAAACCATCTTGTTTCTTCGAATCACTGGCAAGTGGTTCTAGCTCAGAATTCATAGCATTGTAATACAACTTATCTCGTATTATCCTTACCCTTCGCCTTAATGCTGGTGACTGTTTAACCATTCGCTTAGCTTCTTCAAATACTAATTTAGCTTGATCGCGCTTATTTGCTAGCGTATATACACGCGCTCCATACTCGTTATCTTTCATAAATAAATATAAAGCTATCGCTGATGCTAAAGTACTCTTACCATTTTTACGAGCAATCATAATAAGAGCTTCTAAGAATCGCCGATAACCCGTTTCTTTTTCCACCCAACCAAAAAGACTACCGACATTAAACTTCTGCCATAATTCAAGTAAAAGTGGCTTACCTGCCATCTTACCAATACTATGTTTGCAAAATCGTTCAATGAATATAATAGCTCTATTCGCTTCTTTTACACTGTACTCATATGGAAATGTTTCATCATCTTGACGTTGTAAATCTCGAATGTGCCTTTGACAAGCCTTACGCACTTTTTTACTAGTAACTATCTTCCCACTGATAACCTTTTTGGCATATTCAGTTACATAGTCATGTGTATCAACTGATTTAGT
>NZ_JAWOTH010000110.1:0-1308 GCF_033338745.1 Vibrio sp. Vb1026 | reverse complement strand
TCGATACTGAAGGGATCCTTGAAGGGGGCTTGAACGTCACTCGCCGAGCTCCGAATCTGTTGAAAAAACTAGAAGCGAATGCAGCAGTAGAAAATGATCCAATGGAGATCATGGACTGGATTAACTTGTTTGCCTTTGCGGTCAGCGAAGAGAACGCGGCAGGCGGGCAAGTCGTTACATCACCAACTAACGGTGCCGCAGGCGTTATCCCAGCAGTATTGATGTACTACCATCGATTCATCAAAGAGCTGGATCTTAAGCAATTAAAAGACTTTCTCGCCGTTGCTGGAGCGATTGGTATTTTATACAAAACCAACGCGTCCATTTCTGGGGCGGAAGTGGGCTGTCAAGGTGAGGTGGGAGTTTCCTCTTCTATGGCAGCGGCTGGCCTAACCGCCTTGCGAGGAGGCAGCAACGAGCAAATTGGTATCGCAGCTGAAATTGCAATGGAACACTCTCTCGGTATGACCTGCGACCCAATAGGGGGACTGGTTCAAGTGCCTTGTATTGAACGCAACGCGATGGGCGCAGTAAAAGCGATTAACGCATCACGAATGGCACTAAAACGCACTAGCAAATGTCTTATTTCATTAGATAAAGTTATCGAAACCATGTACCAAACTGGTAAAGACATGAATAAGAAATATCGCGAGACATCTCTAGGTGGTTTGGCAATCATCCATATGGCACCACCATGTGAATAATAAGTACGCATAATTTGCATCTTTCTTTACACATCGCATTGTTGGTGGCACTTAGCATCAACAGTGCGATTTCTTCCCTTCCTTGTATCAATACTCGCCTGCTTTCCATCATTTATTTTTCAATACGTTAAATTCGTTATCAGCATTTTGTTTTGATAATAATTTATAAATTGGTTTTTATAACTACACTTATCAACTTGATCTAGAACAACGGATAAGCAAATAACAAACTTCACATTAGAAAATATAGTGCGTCTTTTGTTAGTTATGCGACAATTATTTCAATACTCAATATCTCGTTTAAGTAACATTTAACAGAAATAATCACTATCTTTCTCCGCTAATGTGAGTACAAAATTATGTGGAATAAACTAAACAAATCTATGATGTTCTGCCAAATGATGTTTGGCTTATCATTTTATGGCGTGTTAGTGAGCTTAACTCGCTTTTTTCTAGAAGATCTAAATTACAACGAAGCCGATACGATGATGATCGTGGGCGCTTTTTCTGCCATTGGGCCATTGTTTGCCATCGCTGGCGGATTTATTGCGGATAAGTTTTTAGGAGCTTACCGCTCTCTGTCCATCGCCTTTCTGGCGTTCGC
>NZ_JAWOTH010000109.1:0-1309 GCF_033338745.1 Vibrio sp. Vb1026 | reverse complement strand
TGGGTGATGAAAAGAACTGAGAAACCAAATTCTTCTCTCAGCTGATAAATTTGTTGCAGGATCTCTCGCTGCACCACCACATCAAGCGCTGTCGTTGGTTCATCCATAATAATGAGCTTAGGGTTTAAAGACAGCGCGATGGCAATAACCAGCCTTTGGCGCATTCCCCCAGAGAACTGGTGCGGATATTCACCCAGTCGATCTCGAGGGATGTTCACCAAATCGAGCAGTTTTTCGGCGCGATCTTTGGCTTGCTCGTTGCTGAGTCCTTGATGATGACGTAGGACGTCTGCAAACTGCTCTTGAATGGTCAGTACCGGATTAAGCGAGTTCATGGCGCTTTGGAATACCATGGCGATTTCGCTCCACCGCAGCGCGCCTAGCTCCTTATCGGACAAACGTAAGATGTCCTTACCTTGGAACAGAATTTGTCCACCAGAGATAAACGCGGGCGGCTTGTGCAGACGATTGATCGAAAAAGCGATGGTACTCTTTCCGCATCCAGATTCCCCAGCAAGGCCGAATACTTCGCCTTTTCCAATATCAAAGCTGACCGATTTCACCGCATTAAAGTCACCATTGTCGGTGATGTAGTCCACGCACAAATCTCGGATCTGGATGACCGGATCGCTGTGAAAGGCGTGACTTAAATTAATCTCACTCATTAAAAATACCCAACCAATACAAAAGATAATTATTATCATTATCGTATGTGCAAATGAGAAGAAAGCGTAATCGACCGAATAGGTGAAGTGACTCGAAACTTGAATGAAAGAAAAAGTCGAATTTTGGTTACGAGAGTGTGATAAAAAAAGACAAAAGTGAGAGCTGGATCAGCACACTTTTCTTAGGGGGAATTTTTCAAATTTAATCGTAAATTTGGCCTTTGGCAAAAGGTAAGTGATGAATCTATTAACGAGTTGATGAAAGGTCGGGAGGGGTCACATTTCCCCACTGTTTTTCTTACCTCCGCACAGTGGGTTTGCTATAGATTAGCTGTCCAAAACATGGTGTGTTCGGAGGAAATATGTCCATTAATTCTATCGACCATGACGAGATGACCAACATCGCTCACAAGTGGGAATTACCCGAAGAAGAAGAAACCGTTGTGAAGCCAGAGAAAACAGTGAAATCAGCAGAAGCCAGACGTCGCATTGAGGCACTGCGTGAAATCCGCGAAAGCGGGTTAAGCATTGAAGAAGCAAGAGAACTTGGCTTGATTCACTGATTCTCTCAATTCGGTGTACCACTCCATAGGGTAGCCAACTGGCTGCCCTTTTTATTTGCTAACCCCATCATTTAACCGAAG
>NZ_JAWOTH010000108.1:0-1312 GCF_033338745.1 Vibrio sp. Vb1026 | reverse complement strand
CTAATCCCAAGCCTTGATCGGAGCGCACTTGCGTTCCGCGATTAAACTCTTCGAAGATTTCCTGCTGTTTTTCTTCCTCGATGCCCATGCCGTTATCCCACACATCAATGCGCACACGCCCTTGAACTCGGCGCACTCCCAGCGCGACTTTACCATTTGGGCTGTAACGAAAGGCATTGGTGAGGAAATTCTGCACCACACGGCGCAACAATTTAGGGTCCGATTTCACCATTAGAGAAGATGGGATCATAGTGAACTCGATCCCCTGTTGTTTGGCCAATGCGCTGAATTCCGCATTGAGGTTCGCCAGAACATCGTTGACCGCGAAGCCATGCACATTGACTTCCAACTTACCCGATTCCAAACGCGAAATATCCAGCAAATCTCCGATCAAATCTTCCGCCGCGCCTAACGCACTTTCGATGTGTGCCGACAACTTGCGGGTTTCGCTGTCTTTGGCTACTTCAGAAAGTGAAGACGCAAACAAACGAGCGGCATTGAGCGGCTGCATCAAGTCGTGACTTACGGCCGCTAAAAAACGCGATTTCGATTTCGATTCCAAATCCGAACGCTGCGTCGCTGCCACCAACTGCTTGTTGAGTTGCTCCAACTCTCTGGTGCGCGCGCGTACTCGTTCTTCTAACGTTTCATTGGCGTCTTTCAGCGCTTGCTCGGCATCGCGGAATACAGTGATGTCCGTAAAGCTCATTACAAAACCACCGCCGGGCATCGGGTTACCCTGCACTTCAATCACTCGTCCATCAGGGCGCACACGGGAAGAGGTATGTCGCGTACCTTGTTCAAGGTGATACACGCGGCGGCGTACGTGGTCTTCTGGATCGCCGGGGCCACACAAACCTTGCTCAGCATTGTGGCGAATCACATCAGCAATCGGTCGGCCGACTTGAATTAATCCGGGCGGGAATACAAATAACTCTAGGTAACGCTGGTTCCACGCCACCAGCCGCAATTGTTTGTCGACCACCGCAATCCCTTGGCCGATATGTTCTATCGCCCCTTGGAGTAACCCGCGGCTAAAGTCGTACAGCTCGGATGCTTCATCAACAATGGTTGCGACTTCTTCAAGCTGCATATTTCTGCCTTGCAACGCAGAAGTAAGTACTAACTTAGCGGAAGAGGCACCAAACACCCCAGCCAATACGCGTTCAGTGTGACGAATCAACGAAGACGGCGCTTGTTGGTTCGGTAACAACTCCTCTCTCTGCTGGCTCCAATAGGCTTGGAAAGCCACTTTCACCCGAGTGCGGCCAACAAAGCGTGAGGCAAGCATTTCCAGCTCAGCCACGGTAAC
>NZ_JAWOTH010000107.1:0-1315 GCF_033338745.1 Vibrio sp. Vb1026 | reverse complement strand
GGATTTGTACGCCTTTGGTTAGCTTATCCAATGCACACAGAGACATGTTCTCTTTCACGGACAAACCCAGCACCAGACCATCCCCTTTGCGGTCTTCCGAGATGTAAGCGATGCCATTTGCCAAGCCATCTTGCGGGCTAACCGGATTAATGGTTTTGTTATCGCGATTGATAACGCCATGCTCGCTTGGTAGCGCGCCGTAAATCACTTTCATTCACTCGGTCCGGCCTGCGCCCATCAAACCAGAGATACCCAAAATCTCACCGCGTTTAAGCGTGAAGCTCACATCGTGAACGCCAGAGCCTGTCAAGCCAATCACTTCAAGGCATGTCTCGCCGTGCTTTACATCAATACGCGGGTATTGCTCTTCTAATTTACGGCCAACCATCATTTCGATTAAGCCGTCTTCATCCGTGTCTGCTACTCGGCATTCACCGATAAATTTACCGTCACGAAGCACGGTAATGTCGTCACAGATTTCAAAGATTTCTTTCAGGCGGTGTGAGATATATACAATGCCGCAGCCTTGCTCACGAAGCTCATTAATCACTTTGAACAGAGATTCGGTTTCTGTATCTGTAAGCGCATCGGTTGGTTCATCCATGATGATGACTTTCGATTCAAACGAGAGCGCTTTAGCAATTTCCACCATTTGTTGCTCACCCAAACTTAGATCACCAAGCAAGGTTTTCGAGCTGTGTTTTACGTTCAAACGTTGTAGAAGTCTGTCCGCTTCCGCGTACATTTTGCTCCACTGAATGCGCCCCATAGAACCGGTAAATTCACGACCGAGAAAAATGTTCTCAGCGATTGTCAGTTCAGGGATTAAGTTCAACTCTTGGTGAATAATGCTGATGCCCGCTTCTTGAGAATCTCGCGGACCTTTAAATGCAGCAGGTTGATCCTGATACTGGATGCTACCCGCATCCATATGGTAAAGACCGGTCAGCACTTTCATCAAAGTTGACTTGCCTGCCCCATTTTCGCCCATGAGCGCCATAACACGACCTGGGTATACGTTCAGGCTCGCTTTATCTAGCGCCTTTACACCTGGGAACGCTTTTTCGATTTCGCTCAGTTGTAGAATGGCTTGAGTCATAATCTGTCCTCAATTCTCAGGCGTAAAAAACCACGCCCGCTTGGAAAATCACGTTCGCGTACGGTGTGCATTCACCGGTTCGAACCACTGCGCGACTTTGCTCGGTGCGTGCTTTAAAGGCCTCGTGCGAAACGTATTTGATTTCAATCGATTTGCCCGTTTCCTCACTCTCTTTGCTCAACTCTTTAAGCAGTGCTTCATGAATAACAGGACTGA
>NZ_JAWOTH010000106.1:0-1315 GCF_033338745.1 Vibrio sp. Vb1026 | reverse complement strand
GAGTTGGAAGCGGCAACTCAACCCCAAAACGAGTAAACATCGATGCAAACTCGGGGATAACCAGAATGTTCAGAATGAACATGGCGATGGTAATAAATACGATAACGAACGTCGGATAGCGCATCGCGGCTTTAATGCGTTTGCGTGTTTCTAGCTCTTGCTCATAGTAGTTTGCTAGCTGTAACAATGCCTCATCGAGTCGACCAGTATTCTCACCCACGTTGATCATGGAAACGAATAACGGACTAAACACTTTGTTGTGCGGCTGCATCGCAGACGACAAGCCACGACCATTACTCAACTCAGAAACCACATCTTCTAGCGCTTCTTTAAGCTGTTTGTTTTCACAGTTTTGCAGTAAGCCGCGCATTGAGCGCAGCAAAGGCACACCAGCTTTAGTTAAGCTGAACAACTGACGAGAAAACAGAATAATCACTTCCAGTGGAATGGCAGGAACCAACAATTTAGACAAACTAACGTGGTTCTTTACGCCTTCTTTCTCTAAGCGCAGATTGAGCGGGATGATCCCTTTATTCATCAACGCTTCCGCTGCAGCTTCTGAATTCACCGCATCGATTTTGCCACTGGTTGATGAGCCGTCTAATGTGCGGCCTTGATAACGAAAAGTTGGCATTCACTTACCTACATGAAAATGGGATCAGTTTTACCCGAAGCGTCACCCTCGCCGAGGGTCATCACTTCATCCAGGCTCACAGCACCTTGCAGCGCAAGCTCCATTGCTGAGGCAAGAAGCGGTTTGTAGTTTTCTGAACGTCGAGCCGCTTGTGCAAAGCCAACCGCATCATTCGCGCGCAGCTTATCCATCATCTCATGTTCCAGCTCAAGCATTTCAAACACACCGATTCGACCTCGATATCCCGTCAAGTTACAGTTTTGACAACCTGCTCCTTTGTGAAAAGTCACCCCAACTTGATTTGGAAAACGCCCCGCTAACCATTGTTGACGCGACTCATCGAGATGATCTTGGGTTTTACAATCTGGACAAACACGGCGAACCAATCGCTGAGCCACAACGGCACGCACGGCACTGGCAACGAGATAGCCTGGCGCCCCCATGTCGATCATACGCAGTGCGCTGTCGACCGCATCGTTGGTATGCAACGTACTCAATACTAAGTGACCAGTGAATGCTGCTCGTAAGCCAATCTCTACCGTCTCTTGATCACGCATCTCACCAATCAAAATGATGTCTGGGTCTTGGCGTAAGAAGGTGCGTAGCACGCGTGAAAATGTCAGGTCGATCTTGCTGTTGATCTGTACTTGCGTGATGCGTGGTAAACGGTATTCCACCGGA
>NZ_JAWOTH010000105.1:0-1319 GCF_033338745.1 Vibrio sp. Vb1026 | reverse complement strand
TACCATTACATCAATGTACTTCGTATCAACGTACCAAGCTTGAAAGAGCGCGCGAGTGACATTGCACTGTTGGCTCGCTTCTATCTGCAAGAGTTCTCTAAAGAGTACAACTCTCAAGCAAAAAGTTTCTCTGAGGACGCTTTGAAAGCTCTGACTCGTTACTTCTGGCCTGGTAATGTTCGCGAGTTGATGAACCAAGTTAAGCGTGCGGTGTTGATGTCTGACAGCGTGATGATTGAAGAGCATCATCTCGATTTGCCGCAACGTAATGATTCAAAACGCAGTTTGAAATCAATTCGAGAAAAGAGTGAGCGTGATGCGTTATTGGTCGTGTTGGAATCGCACTCTGGTCAAGTTTCCAATGCGGCGAAAGAACTTGGTGTGTCGCGTGCAACCATGTATCGACTACTTAACAAGCACAACTTGATTTCCGATCAAGCGATGTAATTCAATGAGTGAATCGAATTGAAAGAGCGACCTTGCTGGTCGCTCTTTTTCGTTGTATACGTTCTGATTTATAAAACTCGAAGTTTTATATATTCCCTAGATGAATATGTTATATGAAAAAACATATGCAACTTATCTTCAGGGTATTGATTTGTTTTTTATCGAAAGCATAGAAATTGTTTGATATATATTCATCAGCGCTTACAATTTAGCCATAACTCGTTGAGTTATATCACTTCACACACGGATTATTTTTTTAGCTAGGAGGCGCAAGATGAAACATTACGTTGTTAACACCACTGCTTGCGCTGATCGTATGTCTAAATCTCCGATAGCTTTTAAATCGGATATTAACGATACCACTGGCTCACAAGATAAAAATTAATCCGTAACCTAATTTATGTTTACTAGGCTGCGGAAAAGTAGCGGCTTAGTCTCAACAGATCTCTCTGTGTCTCTGCGTACTATTTTTCCCAGTCGATCATTTATCGTTTAATTGGAGAAAAATTATGCGTCACTCAATTTACTTAACATTGGCGACTTTGCTTATTAAAGCGGATTTAAAACGTGAAGAGAGAGAATGGCAACGTACCGTGCGCCGCAGTTCTCATGATGTTCCATGGACCAATGTTCATTTATTAAGGGATATTGGTTTAGATCGTGAAGGGCGAGTTACTCAAACCAGCGTGCCTGAAGCGGTTAAAGTTGAACGTCGAGTTCGTCATCTTCGTCGAGTGCTAACTGCGCGAATACCGACGTAATCTATAGCGTGTTGAGCTTCCAACATTACGCTTTAGTTAACCCTAAAAGCTCAACACGCTGTAAACGCATATCGAAATAGATTTGTTCTAAGTGCTATTAACAGGCTGACC
>NZ_JAWOTH010000104.1:0-1321 GCF_033338745.1 Vibrio sp. Vb1026 | reverse complement strand
AACTATCCAGCAACGGTCGCGATTCTTGAAGTGATTCAACACGGTCTGGAAAAAGGCTTTGCACAAGGGCAAGAACTAGAAGCGAAACGATTTGGTGAGCTTGTGATGAGCTCCGAATCGAAAGCATTGCGCTCTATCTTCTTCGCGACTACTGAAATGAAGAAGGAACACGGCACGGATGCACAGCCTGCAGCGGTGAAAAAAGTGGGTGTTCTTGGTGGCGGCTTAATGGGCGCTGGGATCAGCCATGTAACGGTTGCAAAAGCAAAAGTGCCTGTTCGAATCAAAGATGTGAGCAATGACGGTGTGTTGAATGCACTTAACTACAACTACAAGTTGTTTGAGAAGCAGCGCAAACGTCGCATCCTGTCGAAAGCCGATTTACAGGCGAAGATGTTGCAACTGTCAGGTGGCGTAGACTTTACAAGTTACAACCACATTGATGTTGTGATCGAAGCGGTTTTCGAAGACTTGGATCTAAAACAACAGATGGTTGCGGACATTGAAGCAAACGCAAAATCTGAAACTATTTTTGCTACGAACACGTCTTCGTTACCAATCCACAAGATTGCAGAAAAGGCAGAGCGACCAGAAAACATCGTCGGTTTGCACTACTTTAGCCCAGTAGAAAAAATGCCGCTGGTGGAAGTGATTCCGCATGAAACAACGTCTGATGAAACCATTTCGACAGTTGTCGCATTGGCTAAGAAGCAGGGTAAAACCCCAATCGTTGTGAAGGACAAAGCTGGCTTTTACGTAAACCGCATTCTTGCGCCTTACATGAATGAAGCTGCGCATATCTTGCTGGCAAATGAGCCGATTGAGAAGTTAGATGGTGCGTTGTTGGATTTCGGCTTCCCTGTTGGGCCAATCACGTTACTTGATGAAGTTGGTGTTGATATTGGCGCGAAGATCATGCCGATTCTGGTCAATGAGTTGGGCGAGCGATTCAAAGGTCCTGATGTATTCGATATCTTATTGAATGACGGTCGCAAAGGACGCAAGAGCGGGAAAGGTTTCTACACTTACAAAGGTAAGAAGAAAGAAGTCGATAAATCCATCTACAAGCTACTCAAACTGACGCCAGAATCGAAGCTCAGCGATAACGATATTGCGTTGCGCTGTGTACTGCCAATGCTTAATGAAGCAGTACGATGCTTGGACGACGGTATTATTCGCTCTCCGCGCGATGGCGATATTGGTGCGATTTTTGGTATTGGCTTCCCTCCATTCCTTGGCGGGCCATTCCGTTATATGGATCAATTCGGTTTGAAAGAACTGGTTGAGAAAATGAACGAATTTGCATCGAAATATGGCGATC
>NZ_JAWOTH010000103.1:0-1322 GCF_033338745.1 Vibrio sp. Vb1026 | reverse complement strand
TGCTGCTCGGCCAGCTCGCCGTCAAAGGGTGCAACTTGGTCTTGCAACAGCGCCAGTGGATCGGCGATATGCGGAGGAAATAAGTCGCGGCGCGTTGACATCATCTGACCGAACTTAATCCACACAGGGCCAAGCTCTTGCAGCGCAAGACGTAAGCGCTCGCCAAGCGGTTTTTCTGGGTGTTGGTTCTTAATCCAGAATAGGCTCTTGCGCATCAATAATGGCGCTTTGGTCAGTTGATGGTCGGGCAACAACTCATCCAAGCCGTATTCCAGCTGTACTTTGATGATGTGGTATAAGCGCTTTAGTTCTGCTGGCGTCATGGTTTCTCCAGCGCTGGCTTATCCGAACCAACTTTGCTCAATAGAGCATTGAGACGCGCTTCAACGCGAGAAGCTTGGCTGCGTACCTCATCCACTTGATCGCAAAAATACGCGACTTCCAATGGTGCGGGTGCCAATTTCCACTCTTCTGTGACCACTTGAGCAAGGTGACGCTGATGTTTTTCCGCTTGAGAAACGAAGAAACCACCCACGTTTTTGGTGCCTTGTACCAAAGTGTGTGCAACTACATCGCCTGTTACGCGAGATAACCACTCTTCAATGTCCGGTTTGCAATCGGTCATCAACTGAGAAAATTTCTGCGCCAGTTGAATATCACCTTCAAGTTCAAGCTTGTCTTGCTTAATCAAGCGAGTGATGTTGGCTTGGTCACGCAGCTCAGGCAGCACGCTCAAATTCAACGAGAGATAGCAGTCAGGCTGACCTTCGTAGTTACCCAGCACATCAATCTGCTGACTGAAAACAAACGTCAGCGTCTTGTCGATTTCTTTGAGGTGAACTTGGATAACTTGGCCCTTGAGACGCGCTAAACGACGACCCAATGCAGGATCGTCTTTAATCAGTGTGTTCAGCGAAGTTTCAATGACAGCAGTGATAAGAGGTTCAAATGGCATGCCGTTAACCCTTAGAATTTGTAACCGCGGTGCAACGCCACAATACCACCCGTTAGGTTGTAGTATTTGGTGTTTTCGAAGCCAGCGTCTTGCATCATGCCTTCCAGAGTTTCTTGGTCTGGGTGCATGCGAATAGATTCAGCAAGGTAGCGGTAGCTTTCTGCGTCATTCGCGACCAATTCGCCCATTTTTGGCAATAGGTGGAATGAGTACGCGTCGTACACTTTTGATAGTGGTTCGAGAACTGGTTTAGAGAATTCCAAAACCAATAGACGACCACCTGGCTTGAGGACGCGGAACATTGAACGCAGTGCTTTGTCTTTGTCGGTTACGTTACGAAGACAGAAGCTGATGGTGATCACATCGA
>NZ_JAWOTH010000102.1:0-1326 GCF_033338745.1 Vibrio sp. Vb1026 | reverse complement strand
ACGACGAATATAATGAAAATCGGACTCTTTTACGGCTCAACGACCTGCTACACCGAAATGGCAGCAGAGAAAATTCGCAACATTATTGGTGCAGACCTTGTCGATATTCACAATGTGAAAGAGACGCCGCTATCGCTGATGGCTGAGTATGATTTATTGCTTCTAGGTATCTCGACTTGGGACTTTGGTGAGATCCAAGAAGATTGGAGCGCCATTTGGCAAGACATCGCGTCTACGCCCTTGAAAGGCAAAGTTGTGGCGCTATTTGGTCTTGGCGACCAAGAAGGCTACGGTGAATGGTACCTTGATGCCATGGGCCTACTGCACGACGAGTTAAAAGCAACCGGCGCCCAGTTTATCGGTTATTGGCCAAACGAAGGCTATGAGTTTGAAGCCTCTAAAGCGCTAATGGAAGATGGCAGTCAATTTGTTGGCCTAGCACTAGATGAAGACTCTCAATACGATTTGAGTGACGAGCGAATTGAAAAGTGGTGTGAACAAGTACTTGTGGAGTTCCACGATACGCTTTAAGCACCGACGCTTACGTTGATGCGAACCAGATACAAAAAAGCCCGATGAATCACTTCATCGGGCTTTTTCATTATTCAATTTCTAGCGTCTTTACGCCGCTTCTTCTCGTAGTTCTGGTTGAACAGATTTAGAGATGAAGAACATGCAGATGATAGCTGCCAGAGTAGGAAGAACCCAACCCATGCCCACTTCAAACAGCGGTAGTACGTTGAACGCAGATACATCCAAACCAGCAACTTTCGCTGCATCAACAAGTGCGAACAATAGTGATACTAGCAGTACCGCACGGTATGCAAAGCGAGGATTTGGCAGTTTGCTACGAACAAAGGTAAGAGCAACCAAAGCAATCGCCACTGGGTAAAGGGCAAACAGTACAGGTACAGAGAGCGACATCAATTGCGCTAGACCAACGTTAGCAACTAGCGCACATACTGCACCGTTGATTAGAACCCACTGCTTGTATGACAGTGATGTCTTCGAGCTGAAGAAATCAGAACATGCTGAAATCAGGCCGATAGCCGTTGTCAGACACGCTAGCAATACAATCACAGAAAGAACGATTTGACCGTAAGGGCCAAACAACGCTTGAACGTACTGGCTTAAAATCAGACCACCGTTGTCTGCGCCCGCAGCAACTGTTGCGCTGGTAGCGCCTAGGTAGAATAGCGAAATGTAAACAAATGCTAGACCAGCCGCAGCGATACAACCTGCAAAAATCAGGTACTTAGTCGTCGCAGAACGCTCCGTGATGCCTTTGCCGCGCAGTGCATCCACCATCAACATACCAAACATCAG
>NZ_JAWOTH010000101.1:0-1332 GCF_033338745.1 Vibrio sp. Vb1026 | reverse complement strand
TCTCAAGGTTATTTAGGTATATAATCCCGCCTCTGTTCCCCTACATGAAAGTAAAAACGATGACTAGAAAACCCATCTACATCGCTTACACCGGTGGCACCATCGGTATGCTAAAATCGGATCACGGTTACGTTCCTATCGCTGGCTTTATGGAAAAACAGCTTGCCAGCATGCCGGAATTTCACCGTCCAGAGATGCCGGAATACACTATCCACGAATATGATCCTCTTATCGACTCATCAGATATGACACCAGCAGACTGGCAACAAATCGCTGATGACATTCGTGACAACTACGACAAGTACGATGGTTTCGTTATTCTGCACGGCACTGACACGATGGCTTACACCGCGTCGGCTTTGTCTTTCATGCTAGAAAACCTGGGTAAGCCAGTTATCGTTACTGGTTCTCAAATTCCTTTGGCTGAACTGCGCTCTGATGGTCAAGCAAACTTACTAAATGCTCTGCACATCGCAGCAAACTACCCAATCAACGAAGTCACCTTATTCTTCAACAATCAGTTGATGCGTGGCAACCGCAGCACAAAATCTCATGCTGACGGCTTTAATGCATTTACGTCACCAAACTTGCCGCCACTGTTGGAAGCGGGCATCAACATTCAGATTAGCAACAGCATCAAGGTGAACGCGCAACCTGAAGGTGAATTCAAAGTTCACAACATTACTCCTCAACCAATCGGTGTGATCACAATGTATCCGGGTATTTCACATGAAGTTATCCGCAATACCTTGCTTCAGCCAGTGAATGCGATGATTTTGCTGACTTTTGGTGTGGGTAACGCTCCGCAAAACCCAGAACTACTAGGCCATCTTAAAGAAGCCTCTGAGCGTGGTGTTATTGTGGTCAACCTGACTCAATGTTTGGCTGGTAAAGTCAACATGGGCGGTTATGCGACAGGCTGTGCGTTGGCAGATGCGGGCGTAATTAGCGGTTACGATATGACGCCAGAAGCGGCGCTCGCAAAACTGCACTTCTTATTGAGCCAAAACCTGTCTTACGAAGAAGTAAAAGAGAAAATGCAGGAAGTACTGCGTGGCGAAATGAGCCTGTAAGCGCTTCTTCGAATCTCTAACAATGCTTAGATATTAAAAAAGCCCAATATTGATTGGGCTTTTTACTTTGGCATGAAGTGACAGAATCAATCGAGATTCGGGTTTACACGAACAATGTCACTTTCATCGGTATTGAACTGTTTTTTCAGTTCCTGTTTAGACTTAAAACTGATTTCACCACCAGCCGCAACCGTCATATGTTGCGCCTCAGTATTGTGTTTTGATTGATACAACATCACAGCTTGCATACACGAATCTC
>NZ_JAWOTH010000100.1:0-1333 GCF_033338745.1 Vibrio sp. Vb1026 | reverse complement strand
CGGCAAATCGTGCTCAATATAGAAAATCAATGGCATCTGAGCGTGCTGCTTTCCATCCAGCGGCTGTTGCGTAAAACAAAAGCACTCTATTTTGTTGAAGTAAGCTGCACCGTTGCCGGGAGAAACGGAAGGCACCGCCTGCCCCACCAGCCTTTGTCCACTTTCGTTAAATGCCAAGTATTCAGTTTGCACGACCTCACCTGGATGAACATTCATCGAAATGACTTTCGGCTTAAACTCCCACGGCATATCTGGGTTGACGTGTGCCATAAACTCCACACGAATCGTCCGGCTCAAATCGGGCTGCATCCCCGTAGGTTGAATCGCTGCAACATCACTGGTTTTACCGTTGATGCCTAACGCATCACACATCACGTCATAGAGCGGCACGAGCGCAAAACCGAACCCGAACATGGCAAAAGTGGCCAGCACTAACTTTATCGTGAGCTTTTTGTGGGATGATTTTTCTGCCATGTTCTTCGCCTCTCGTTCCGTTAATCCACTTTAGGCGGCGTACTAAAGGTGTGATGAGGCGCAGGGCTTGGCACAGTCCACTCTAATCCTTCTGTACGCTCCCAAGGCTTGGCCGACGCTTTCTCTCCGCCACGAATACATTTGATCACGACCCACAAGAAAATCAGTTGCGACAAACCAAAGGCAAAGCCGCCGATAGATACGATTTGGTTCACATCCGCAAATTGAATCGCGTAATCAGGGATTCTTCGCGGCATGCCCGCCAAACCTAAAAAATGCATCGGGAAGAAAAGGACATTGACGGAAATGACTGAGCACCAAAAATGCCACAAACTCAACTTGTGGTCGTACATATTCCCCGTCCATTTCGGCAACCAATAATACGACGCCGCCATGATTGAGAAGACCGCGCCAGACACCAAGACATAATGGAAGTGCGCAACCACAAAATAGGTATCGTGGTACTGGAAATCCGCCGGCACAATAGCAAGCATCAAACCCGAGAAACCACCGATAGTGAACAGAACAATAAACGCAATCGCAAACAACATTGGCGTTTCAAAGGTCAATGCGCCACGCCACATGGTTGCGACCCAGTTAAACACTTTTACTCCGGTCGGTACCGCAATCAACATGGTGCAGTACATAAAGAACAGTTCTGCAAACACGGGCATGCCTGTCGTGAACATGTGGTGTGCCCACACAAGGAAAGAAAGAAGCGCAATACTGCATGTTGCGTACACCATAGAGTGATAGCCGAACAGCTTTTTGCCACTAAATGCGGGAAGAATGGCAGAGATGATCCCGAACGACGGCAAAATCATGATGTACACTTCTGGGTGACCAAAGAACCAGAAAA
>NZ_JAWOTH010000099.1:0-1335 GCF_033338745.1 Vibrio sp. Vb1026 | reverse complement strand
TAATTGTTTGTTTTGAAAAGAGATATCTCTCTAAGTTCAGCTGATCTCGGTCAGTTGTCTTTCTTTTTTTCTAATAATAGAAAGACAACAAATTTGAGACTTGGCATGACTACACAAAGCACTATCAGCACCTCTTCCATTTCCGCTCCTGTAACAGAAACCAGTTGGCAAAAGAAAGCCATGCTAAGTGTCGCGTTTTTGATGGCGACGACCTCTGTTGGCCCTGGCTTTTTGACTCAAACTGCTGTCTTCACGAACATCTACAAAGTCGACATGGCGTTTCCTGTATTGGCTTCGATCTTTATCACGTTTGGTATCGTGATGAACTTGTGGCGCATTGTGGGCGTTTCTGGCATGCGAATCCAAGACATTGCGAACAAAGTGGCGCCGGGTATGGGTTATGGTGTCGGTATTCTCCTTGCGCTTGGAGCTGTGGCGTTTAACTTTGGCAACGTAAGTGGCGCGGCGTTAGGCATTAATGTGTTAACGGGCGTGGACACGACTTGGGGTGCGCTGTTTACTGGTGTGGTCGGCTGTTTGCTGTTTGTGGTTCATAACGCCTCCAAACGAATGGACCAAATGGCTCGCTACCTTGGCTTGTTCATGATTGTTCTGATTGCATATGTGGCAATGACGAGCTTACCTCCGATGGGAGAGACACTAAGTGCAGCGGTGATGCCTATGGATGTTGGTAGTTTGCTTCTGCCTACGTTGACTATCGTTGGCGGCGCAGTTGGCGGTTACTACACGGGTGCACAACGTCTAGTGGACATCGGCTTGAAAGGTAAAGAGAATGTACCTTCCATCACTTCAACGGCATGGGCTGGTATCTCTATTGCAGTGGTTATTCGCGTCCTACTGTTTTTAGCGGTGTTTGGCGTTATCGCGACAGGCGCAACGTTGGATTCAGCTAACCCGGCAGCCGACGCTTTCCGTCAAGGTGCTGGCCAGCTTGGTTACTTCATCTTTGGCTTAGTACTGTTTGTCGCTTCTATCACATCTGTGGTGGGCAACTCTTACATGGCTATCTCATTAATTAAGACGCTTTTCCCAGTTGTGGCACGAAACGAAAAAGCGTGGTGTGTCGGCTTCATTATCCTAACCTCGCTAGGCACGGTTACCATGGATATGCCAATTCTTCTGCTTATGTTAGCGGGCTTAGTGAACAGCATTATCCTTCCTATCGTTTTGGGTACCGTCTTGGTTGCGACAAAACGCAAAGATATCGTCGGTGATTACCAACACCCAATGTATTTAACGCTAACTGGAGCAGCGATTGTTATCGTGATGGCTGCATCGAGTTTGACTAACGTCGGTAACTTCATGGCGAAGTTT
>NZ_JAWOTH010000098.1:0-1335 GCF_033338745.1 Vibrio sp. Vb1026 | reverse complement strand
CTTTGGCTTTCCATTTCTAACGTCGCACTACTCACCGCCTGCACCACTTGTTCACAATGATGATAAAACGTTTTTCCCGCTTCGGTAGGCGTAAAACTACGCGTGGTGCGTTGAACAAGCTTGATACCAAGAGATTCCTCTAACTGACTAAGCTGTTTGCTGACGTGAGATACCGACACTCCAAGGCTTTTCGCCGCCGCAGTAAAGTTTTTATGTTTGATCAATGCAGAAAAGATCACCATTTGCGCAGCACGTTCAGATAACACGCAGTACCTCGATAAGAATGTGGGAAAAACAAAGGGCTCCGAAGAGCCCCTATAAAACAGTATTTACTAACGAACTAGAATGAAATGCGATCAGCAAGATGGCTGACGGCAAGCGCGAAGTAGTAAGAGCGGTTCCACTTCATCAGTACGTTATAGTTATTGTAAACCAGATACGTACGACCGTTTTCATCGTCAGGCATGATAAGCCATGCTTGGATATCTTCATTCAGTTTAGGTAATGGACTGCCATCGTACTTCGTGATGCCAAGTTTACTCCATTCCTGAAGATATTTGCCTTTTTCTGCCCCGCGTCCTTCTAGGCTACGATCAATCCCTTTCGGCACCTTCACTTGGCGCCCCCAAGTAAACTTATCGTCCCAGCCAGACTCGCTCAAGTAGTTAGCGGTAGACGCAAACACATCCGCTTCTGATTGCCAGATGTCTTTTTTTCCGTCTCCGTTACCATCGGCGGCAAAACGTAGGAAAGAGCTTGGCATAAATTGACACTGTCCCATCGCACCAGCCCAAGAACCTTTAAAATTATCTAGCTCGATATGGCCTTGATCAAGGATTTGCAGCGCCGCCATGGTCTCTTTGCGGAAAAATTCTTCACGACGACCTTCAAATGCCATCGTCGACAACGCATCAATTACGCGGAAGTTACCTGTAAACTTGCCAAAGTTACTTTCTACACCCCAGAGCGCAACAATAAAGCGAGGTTGCACGCCGTATTGATCGCCTATGCGCTTAAGCTCCGCATAGTGCTCTTTGTATAGTGCTTTGGCTTGCTTTACTTTCCACTCAGGGACTGCACGAGGAATGTATTCATCCAACGTCAGTTTTTTCTCTGGTTGGTTGCGGTCTGCTGTTACTGCTCTCGGCTTGTATTCAACATTTGCGAAAGCGGCACTGATTACCTGCTCTGAGATACCTTGGTTACGCGCTTCTGCACGCAATTTATCTAAGTATTCTTCAAAACCCTCGCTACTTGCAAAGGCTGAGGTACATACGCCAACGCTAAGCATTGTAGCCAGTATTTTTTTCATATTGCCCTCCTTGAGCAAGGCAG
>NZ_JAWOTH010000097.1:0-1344 GCF_033338745.1 Vibrio sp. Vb1026 | reverse complement strand
GCAGAGTTCTCATATATTAAGAATCTTACGCACCTTACAAAAGCCAACGACACCAAGGAGTCAGCGCCATGTCGAAAAGGACCCCACCAGAGATTCTCTCGTGTCAGACGGTCGCACGATCAAAACTGTTTGCAGTGGAAGCGCTCGAACTTCGCTTCTCCAAGGGCGGGCATCGCACTTATGAGCGCATGAAGCCAAGTGGTCGCGATGCCGTAATGGTTGTACCGATAACCGAGCAGGGCGATTTACTGTTGGTACGTGAATACGCTGCTGGTACAGAGCGCTACGAACTGGGTTTTCCTAAAGGTCTTATCGATCCCGGTGAAACGCCACATCAGGCCGCTGACCGCGAACTAAAAGAAGAAATTGGTTTTGGTTGTAAGGAACTCACCCCGTTAAAACAAGTGATCCTTGCTCCTTCTTATTTTTCGAGCAAGATGACGCTGTTTCTAGGTCAATCGCTGTACCCTGAAAAGCAAGAAGGTGACGAACCAGAGCCGTTAGAAATTGTGCGCTGGCCACTCGCACAAGCCGAAGAGCTATTAACGCATTTGGACTTCTGTGAAGCACGAAGCATCACGGCGTTAATGTTGGCACTGAAACACTTACCAAACACCACTCACAACAACAATCAATAACGGTGTAAACCGAAAATATTGTGAGTAAGGACTATCACCTATGCCAATGACAAAAGATCTATCTCACCTGCTTCCTCAAGTTATCGAAATTGCCCGCAGTGCGGGACAAATGATTCTCGATATCTACGAGAAAAAGCAATATGAAGCGTACACCAAAAGTGATGAAACACCGGTCACAAGCGCCGATATTGCCGCGCACAAACTCATCACTGAACGTTTAAGTGAACTGACGCCAGACATCCCCGTGTTGTCTGAAGAAGCCGCCGACATCAGCTTAGAGCAGCGCGCACAATGGCAGCGTTATTGGTTGGTCGACCCATTAGATGGCACACAAGAATTCATCGCACGCAGTGGCGACTTTGCGACCATCATTGCATTAATTGACAACAACAAGCCTGCGATGGGCGTGGTGTATGGGCCTGTTTCTGGCGTCACGTATTACGCATACAGCGGCAAAGGTGCGTGGAAAATCCCAGACATGTCTGAAAGCGTGAAAATCCACACGCACAAACATGAACAAGCAGGACAAAACATTGCCATTGCTATTAGCCGTCGCCAAGACATTAATCTTATCACCAGCCGCATGAGCAGCGCTTGGAACTACGACTTAATTCCTCTCGGTTCTGCAGCACTAAAAGCGTGTTTGGTGGCGGAAGGAGCGGTCGATTGCTATTTACGTTTGGGCCCTACTGGCGAATGGGATACA
>NZ_JAWOTH010000096.1:0-1346 GCF_033338745.1 Vibrio sp. Vb1026 | reverse complement strand
GAACCATCGACGTCAGCATCGGTCATGATGATGATGTTGTGGTAACGCAGCTTGTCCGGGTTGTACTCGTCACGACCAATACCACAGCCAAGTGCTGTAATAAGCGTTGCAACTTCTTGCGAAGACAACATCTTGTCGAAACGTGCTTTTTCTACGTTCAGGATCTTACCTTTCAGCGGTAGGATTGCCTGATTCTTACGGTTACGACCCTGCTTAGCTGAACCACCCGCAGAGTCACCCTCCACAATGTATAGTTCAGAGAGTGCCGGATCTTTTTCCTGACAGTCTGCAAGTTTGCCTGGTAGGCCTGCTAGGTCTAGCGCGCCTTTACGACGAGTCATTTCACGCGCTTTACGTGCGGCTTCACGTGCACGTGCTGCATCGATGATTTTCGAACAAACCATCTTCGCTTCGCTTGGGTTTTCGACCAAGAACTCAGATAGCTTCTCACCCATCGCCGA
This sequence comes from Vibrio sp. Vb1026, assembly GCF_033338745.1. Taxonomy (NCBI): domain Bacteria; kingdom Pseudomonadati; phylum Pseudomonadota; class Gammaproteobacteria; order Vibrionales; family Vibrionaceae; genus Vibrio; species Vibrio sp. Vb1026. The sequence continues at coordinate 885 of NZ_JAWOTH010000096.1, read as the reverse complement.
TTCAACCGCTGATTTCACTTCAGAAGAAACCAGTTTGTCTTTGGTTTGGCTCGAGAATTTTGGATCAGGCACTTTTACTGAAACAACGGCAGTCAAACCTTCACGCGCATCGTCGCCTGACGTTGCCGTTTTCGCTTTCTTCGAGAAGCCTTCTTTATCCATAAAGCTGTTTAGCGTACGTGTTAGTGCCGCACGGAAACCAGCAAGGTGAGTACCACCATCGCGCTGTGGAATGTTGTTGGTGAAACAGAAGATGTTCTCTTGGAAACCATCGTTCCACTGCATTGCCACTTCTACCGAAATGCCGTCTTCACGTTCTAAGTCGAAGTGGAAGATTTTCTCGATGATTGGTGTTTTGTTGGTGTTTAAGTGCTGAACGAACGCTTGAATACCACCTTCATACATGAAGTGATCTTGCTTGTCCGCTTCGCGCTCATCAATAAGCTTGATAGAAACGCCTGAGTTCAAGAACGATAGCTCACGCAGACGTTTTGCTAGGATGTCGTAATGGAATTCAGTGTTAGAGAAAGTTTCTGCACTTGGCCAGAAACGAATTTGTGTACCGGTTTTATCCGTATCACCCACAACCGCTAGAGGCGCTTCAGGCTCACCATGACGGTAAGTTTGCGTGTGGATATGACCGCCACGATGGATGGTTAGTACCACTTTTTCTGACAGTGCGTTTACTACCGAAACACCCACGCCGTGAAGACCGCCTGATACTTTGTACGAGTTATCATCGAACTTACCACCAGCGTGCAGTACAGTCATGATAACTTCTGCTGCTGATACTTTTTCTTCTGGGTGCATTTCTGTTGGAATGCCACGACCATCATCGCTAACGGAAACCGAGTTATCCTCATGAATTGTCACAACGATGTCTTT
>NZ_JAWOTH010000095.1:0-1353 GCF_033338745.1 Vibrio sp. Vb1026 | reverse complement strand
CTATGCGTTGAATTTAGTGATTAAGGTGGTATGCAGCGGCTTAGGTATTGCGTTGCTCACCCCTTAGCAGGGCGTTAGCTTAACATTTAAGTTCATGAACAAGGTAGTCAGGCAATTATGCTATTTATAAATTGCAATGTTGTGTGAAACTAAACAAAAAAGTAGTAAGCATATTTGTGCTCAAGTTCCAATAAGTGTATTAAGCATTATCAAAATCTATATTGGAGGCTTTATGAGAGTGCACAAATCAAAAATTGCCGCAGATCCAGTTAAGTACTACACGCGTTTGATTGGTATGGAAAAGTACGAAGCTCGTATGAGACAGGAGCCTAATGCAATTACAATTATTACAGGAATTGTACTTTATAGAGAGTTACCTAAGAACAAACAGTCCGAAGTTTTGAAGCTAATATTGGCTTTGAACGATGGCCAGTTGAAAGCTTCACTATATGGTTTAGTTTCTCAAGTGGTTGCAAATCCATACTGGTTCTCATGGTCACTTTCTGATCGGGAGCTCAGAGAATTTTTTGATACCAATAAGGATGTGACTAATATATTGAAAGGTCTTGGCATAGACTTCTCGCTCCCTCTCACAGCAGCAGGTATATCAGCATTTTTGCTTTCATCAGCGCAACAAGGGGTAAAAAGTGCTTCCAAAGAGGTTGCGACTCAGTTGAAAAAGCAAGTTACAAGCTCACCAGTTGCGCAGATTGCAAATAGACTGGGAGTGACCAAACAAGTTGCAGGCAAAGCATCGGCAATCTTGGTCGTAATGGTCAGTGTAATTGCTTATCAAACACACTTAAATGCAAAAGATGCGCGGAAGGAGCTTCTTCGCAGAGGTCTACTTCAACCGGAAGATTTGTAATGCTAGTTTTAATACTAATAGTGATATTGTCATTGGCAACAATTCATTTCTCGCATGTGCTATTGATGCAGTATATGTTCTCTGAAGAAAAGTTATCGCCGAGTACTACTTTTCTTCGTCCATTATCTTTGTGTGTTATGGCTGCATGTGCCCAGTACTATATTCTTTCAATGATAACAGGCTACAATTTACCCGAGGTTGCGGGATTGGCTCTCGTGGCTACGAATGCATTCTTCTTCGTTGGTTTTTATTTTGCGTACAAAGCAAGAGTAAAAAGCCTAGAAAGTAAAAAGCACTCCTGAGTCTATATTAAGCTAACAAAGCATTTAAGAGTGATTCCCAACGCATGGCATTTTTCATTCCATCGTTGGGTTTTGTGTTTACGGTGGTAAGGTTTAGTTTCGTGGTAGCGTTGCTCACACCTTAATGCGGCGTTAGTTTGCAAGAGGAAAAACGTGCCTATATCGCAAGATCTAGTGGTAAAA
>NZ_JAWOTH010000094.1:0-1358 GCF_033338745.1 Vibrio sp. Vb1026 | reverse complement strand
GCAAGATGTTTCCGTTCTTATGAACCACGTAGATTATTATTTAGTAACGGTATGCAAACGTTAGGTGTGGCACTGCCTTGGGCAATTGCTGCTACTTTAGTAGAACCAGGTAAGAAAGTAGTTTCTGTATCAGGTGACGGTGGTTTCTTATTCTCAGCGATGGAATTAGAAACAGCGGTACGTTTAAATTCTCCAATCGTACATCTTGTATGGAGAGACGGTACGTATGATATGGTTGCGTTCCAACAAATGATGAAATATGGTAGAACATCAGCTACAGAGTTCGGTGATGTTGATATTGTGAAATATGCAGAAAGTTTCGGTGCGACAGGTCTTCGCGTTAACACGCCTGATGAATTAGAAGGGGTATTAAAATCCGCATTAGCAGCAGACGGTCCTGTCATTATTGATATTCCAATTGACTATCGTGACAACATTAAATTAAGCGAAAAATTATTACCAAACCAATTAAACTAATGGAGGCAGATTTGAGATGACCGTTGCGCAATTAATTGATATTGATGCAAAAAGAACGAAAACGAATAACGAAGTATATCAAACATCTACAATGCTTGCGCTATTAGATGGTATATATGATGGTGTGATTAGCTTTGAAGATTTGAAAAAACGTGGTGATTTCGGTATCGGCACATTTGATCAATTAGATGGTGAAATGATCGCGTTAATTATTTCGGATCACGTGATGCCAGGTAAAACGGGTGTTGAGCTGCTGACGGAAATTTCCAAAGACAGCCGCTTTGTTCGCACTCGCAAAGTCTTGTTGACTGGGCAGGCCACGCACACTGATACGATCAATGCGATTAACTCTGCGGGCATCGATCGATATTTCGAAAAGCCTTGGCAAGCCAATCAGTTGATTGAGTGCGTAAGAATCCTCGTTACACAATACATTTTTGCTATGGGGCTCGATTACACGCAATATCACGAGCACTTAGATCAAAACGTTGTGTTTGACCGCTTAAGATAGGTGGGTAAAGTTAACCTGAGTTTTCGCCACAGCCACGTTCTGTTTCGATGTAAAAACCGGTAACTAAACGGTGGCTGTGCGGAACAGGTGAGAATTCCAAAATTCGAACTATGAATTCAATGAATATCGGCTAGCACTTGCGACAGATAAGGGTTTTGAGAACCAGTAACCTTGTAAATAATCGACGCCCATCTGAGTAAAGAAGTCGCACATCTTCGCATCCTCAATGCCTTCAATCACTACCTCAATATTGTTCTCGTGGCACATTGCAATCAAAAACTTTCGGTACTCTCGCGAAGAGTGGTTTGTCAGCGTTTTCCAAGCCATCGATTTATCGATTTTTATCTGCGTCATCGGTAAATCAAAGAAG
>NZ_JAWOTH010000093.1:0-1358 GCF_033338745.1 Vibrio sp. Vb1026 | reverse complement strand
CGTATGAATAACTTCCGCGATTTCTTTAATGTATTCAATCATACGTTGATTTAAATTCATTTCTTCATTTTCTTGTGTATAGTAAGCGATTTTTACTGTTTGTCCAACTTCAATTTCCCCACTATCAGGAGATATTTTACCTGCAAGCATATTTAATAGCGAAGATTTCCCGCTTCCATTCGCTCCAATAATTCCGATACGATCGCCTGGTTTCACGATATGATTGAAGTTGTTTAATACTGTTTTATCGCCAAATTTTTTCGTTACATCTTTTAACTCAAGTACTTTTTTTCCAAGGCGACTACCGCTAAGCGCAATATCAACTGACTGTTTTGCAGCTGGACCTTCTTGACCTTTTAACTCTTCAAATCGTTGAATACGTGCCTTTTGCTTTGTCGAACGAGCTTTTGCACCACGGCGAATCCACGCTAGTTCACGGCGATATAAGTTTTGACGCTTTGATTCTTGCGCAAGTTCTTGTTCTTCACGAAGTGCTTTCGCTTCTAAAAACGTACTGTAATTCCCTTCATAACTATACAATTTTCCATTATCTAATTCGAAAATACGATTCGTCACACGATCTAAGAAATAACGATCATGGGTTACAAGTAATACCGCACCTGTGTACCTTGCTAAATATTCCTCTAACCACTCAACTGTCTCATGGTCAAGATGGTTCGTAGGCTCATCTAAAATTAATAGATCCGGTGTTTCAATAAAACACTGCGCCATCGCAATACGTTTTTTCTGCCCACCAGATAAATTTCCAACAGTTGCTGTGAAATCCGTAATTCCTAGTTTCGTTAATAACGATTTTGCATTCGCATTTGCTTCCCACGCACTCATTGCGTCCATACGTTGTTGCACTGCAAATAACTGCTCTTGCACTTTCTCATTACTTGGATCTTTTTCGATATGTAATAGCGCCTTTTCATAATCACGAAGAAGACGAATTAAAGGTGTATCACCATGGAAGACTTGTTCTAATACTGTTAATTGTTCATCAAACTCTGGTTGCTGTGATAAATAACTAATTGTATACCCACGTGAATGAGTCATATCACCTGTGTCAGGAATTTCTGCCCCTGCAATAATTTTTAACAACGTTGATTTACCAGTACCATTTACACCAATAATTCCGGCACGTTGTCCTTCTGCAATACTAAATGATAATCCATCAAATAACGGTTTCTCTCCATATGATTTTGATAAGTTTTCCACAGTTAACATTTTCATATTTGTGCATTCCACTCTTTCATAAATTGTTCAATAAACTGTTCCATATAACGATGACGAACTTCAGCCTCTTGTTTTGCTGCATTCGTATTCATTAAGTCTTTTAGTTTTAAAAGTTTTTC
>NZ_JAWOTH010000092.1:0-1359 GCF_033338745.1 Vibrio sp. Vb1026 | reverse complement strand
CAGACCACGTCACGTTCAAGCGCTAAAGTTCTTAAAAAGACCAACCTAAACGAAAAGGGTCTGACTATTTAGTCAGACCCTTTTACTATTTTTTAGTACGTTGCGTTAATTGTCTTCGACAACTAATGATGTTTCTGATCATGGATGGGCTATTACCCAGATACACAACATGCCCTTCTTCCTCAACGACCGCGGGTACCACTTTTAAGCCTTTCATATCTGCGCCATTTTCGACCAGTTTACCCTCTAGCTCATATAAATCCTGCATATCATCGACTCAGTTAACTCACCATTTGCGCGGAATCCTATCGCTCTGAAAGCAAAAATATCATGATCAAGATCACAAAAACCACACTAAACAACTATAAAAATGGAATTGAGATCACTCAAAAATGCAATCTATAAACCCAAGTTTTCTGTGCTACTGAGTAACATTTATAAAATTAATAACTCATAGATACACTGATAAAAATGTTTGTTGGAAATAGTCTTGGCTGGAGAGAAACCTTCGAAAAGTTCAGTCATTTCACTGCGTATTAACCTTTCAAATGGAATCAGTGACAGCGCTCTTAATCCCACTTCTTGACATCACTCAGGTATTCAACAATCTGGTGGCTAATTCTCAATTACACCATCGCATTTGGAAATTCTTCTTAGCGTTGGGCATACTTCTGGCTTCATTTTAGTTGTAGATATTAACCATGACGTCATTAAGCCAGTTTGAGCCGCTGTTTTTGGAATTTATGCAGCAAGAGATGCAAGTTGATGCGGCCCATGATATTGAACACGTAAAACGCGTGGTCAAAACAGCGAAACAGCTCTGCGACGAAGAAAATGCAGACATAGCCATTGTGTTACCAGCGGCCTATTTGCATGACTGTTTCACCTACCCGAAAGATCATCCAAATCGCAAGCAAAGCTCTGCAATTGCAGCCAAAAAAGCCATCGCGTATTTAGAGAGTATTCAATACCCTCAGCACTACCATGATGCCATCGCTCATGCGATAGAGGCGCACAGCTTTAGCGCCAACATCAGGCCAAACACGTTGGAAGCACAAATCGTCCAAGATGCTGATCGTCTGGACGCTTTAGGCGCAATTGGTGTTACGCGATGCATTCAAGTCAGCACTCATTTCAACGCTCAGCTTTACAACGATAACGACATGTTTGCTAAAGAGCGCGAACTCAACGACAAGCAATTCACCGTAGATCATTTCCAAACCAAGTTGTTTAAAATTGTCGACACCATGAACACGCAGTCTGCAAAACTTGAAGCCAATAAACGGAAAGCCTTTATGCAAACGTACCTAAAACAGTTATACGATGAGGTAACCGCGTAAATGTCTGAAAGCTATACGC
>NZ_JAWOTH010000091.1:0-1382 GCF_033338745.1 Vibrio sp. Vb1026 | reverse complement strand
CGTTTCTGGTACCGGTATTCAGTGGCCTTTTTTATTACTTCACATTTTATTCGCCATCTATTCGTATCCGAATCATTTTTCTTAGTATCTATTTGAGCTTAGTCACCTTCTGCAGTGGTGTTGCGATGATCAAGGGAAAAAGAGACGATCTAAAACTGCCCGTTCAAGTGATGGCGTACGCCTTCTTTGGGTTTAGTGCTTTTATGGCGGGCAGAACCGTTTGGAGCATTTGGGCACCAGAAGTCACCAGTTTTATGAATGCAGGTATCATCCACCAGCTGACGTTTCTATTTAGTATCTGCCTCATTGTTGCTTTGAGCTTTAGTATGTTGTGGTTGATCAACGCAAGATTGGTGAAATCCATCAACGATCTTTCTCATTTGGATGCATTAACTGGGTTATACAATCGACGTGCAATGGAAGTCATTGTGCCTAACCTTGTGAATCAAGCACGCGAAAAAAATACGCCTATCAGCATCGTTATGACTGACGTGGACGATTTTAAAACCATTAATGACCAATACGGACACACCACTGGCGACTCAGTCATGGCAACCATCGCCACGATTTTTAAACAAACGTTACCAGAGTCAGCATGTACCGTTCGCTTTGGTGGTGACGAGTTTATGATTGTGTTGCTTGCCAATGCCGAAAACGCGAAAGCCTATGCCGAGTTAGTACGTCGCAGCATTGAACGTGAAACGTCGCTGCTTGCTTTTAAAAACCAAGTCACGATGAGCTTCGGCATCAGCGAGTTAATGCCCAATGACCGCTTGCAAGATGCACTCACCCGAGCCGACGAAGCACTGTATTGTTCGAAGCACACCGGGCGAAATCAAGTCACGACATTCCAAGATGAAAGCGAAGTGGGTGGCAAGTTCATCCAAACACCGACCAAAAGCGCATAACGGAAAGGTAAAACGACATCGCTCCTATTATTCCATTCACGAATCGGTGTAATCGGAGCGATTCAGACCAAATTTTTGCATTTTCTGATTTAAGGTGCGACGTGGTAAATCGAGCTCTTGCATCACTTCATTAATCCGTCCTTGGTGCCTCACTAATGAATCATGCAACACTTTGCGCTCAAAGTTGTGCAGCTGAATCATCAGTGGCACACCCGCTTGAGTTTCTTCCGTGGTTGACGAAGGGCGGCTAGAAAGAATTTCCATCACAGAAACCGTATCATCCAGCGCGAAACGCATTGCGACGTTACGTAATTCGCGCACATTTCCTGGCCAAGCGTAAGAAAGCACGGCATTTCTGTCGGCATCACTCAACGGTCGACTGTCTGGATTGGTTTGCAATGCAAAGTGCTCAAACAGAATCAACGCGTCTTCTTCTCGCTCCCTAAGCGGCGGTAAGTAGATCTGTGCAACATT
>NZ_JAWOTH010000090.1:0-1384 GCF_033338745.1 Vibrio sp. Vb1026 | reverse complement strand
CGGTCACCGTTGTTGAGCCTTTCCTCGATTTCTTCAACCGCAATGGTGTTCGCGTCGCGATAACCCTGTTGCTGTTTGTCTTCTTATTTAAGATTGGCGAAGCATTCCTGGGCCGCATGTCGATTGCTTTCTACAAAGACATTGGCTTTAGCAACGAACAAATTGGCTACTACTCGAAGTTGATTGGATGGGGAGCCACCATCTTCTTTACTCTCGTTGGCAGTATGTTCAATGTGAAGTTTGGTATCGTGCGCGGTTTGATGATTGGCGGCATTGCTATGTCAGCGAGTAACTTGATGTTTGCTTGGATAGCGTCTGTTGGCCCTAACGAGCATCTGTATTTAGCGACCATCATCATTGATAACTTTACGACGGCATTTTCCACCGTAGCCTTTGTCTCGTTTCTGACTCTCTTAACCGGGCAAGCGTTCTCTGCCACTCAATATGCATTGCTTGCGTCGCTAGGAAACTTTGGACGAACCACGCTAGCGTCATTCAGCGGTGAATTGGTTGACTACCTAAATGATTGGAGCACGTTTTTCATTCTCACGGCCGTAATGGTGATCCCGAGCTTGATCATGTTGTATTCACTGCGTCATTACTTTACGGATCTTTTGGAAAAAGCGCGGCATAAGCACTAACGACCGCAAATTTGCTCAAAAGTAAGAATAATAAACCACCGCACAATACGGTGGTTTTTTTCTATACAAAACGCGGCATTCGAAGCTTACGGGTAAAGCCCTTTGCCGAACAAGTTGAAGATTCGTGCAACACCTTGCGTGAAAATCATTGGCTCAGTGAGTACCGTTAAACACAAACAGTCTTCACCTTCCTGAGTAAAGGGGCTGTGTTTGACTGAGGCATCTCGTATCATCAAGTCGCCTTCTTCATACTGCCCGTCTTCATCGCTAAATCCACCATGCAGAACCAGTGTGGATTCCAACCCTCTGTGCGTGTGTTGTGGGATTTGTACATTTTCGCCGATGTACATCAGGCTCACTCGAGCATCTTCACCCAAATCAATTTGTGCACTGAAAACTTTCCCACCGTAGCTTCGCCACGATCCCACCAAATCAGAAAAGCGCACTAACGTTTTTGGAAGCTCGAAGCTTTTACCTGCGACATTGACGAAAGCTGTATCTTGAATCACCACATTGTCGTTCACAGGTTCTGCGTTAATAATGTCGTTAAACATGTCATCAAACTCATGTGAATACTCTAATGGACTTTCACTCACTGTGTTTGCTTGACTTGCTTCTACTTGGTTTACATACGCTCGGCACTTTGAGCACGTCTCTAAATGTGTGGCGACCACAAGACCAGAAACCGCATCAATGCTTCCCGAAGCGTATGCTTCTAACAAGCTGTTATCTGGGTGTTTGTT
>NZ_JAWOTH010000089.1:0-1394 GCF_033338745.1 Vibrio sp. Vb1026 | reverse complement strand
ATCAACGATGGTTGAGCGTTGATCGCCTTTGTAATCGATCGACACCAACGGACGCTCTTCAAAGCCAAGAATGCCTTTTAGCTCACCTTCTGACGCTTCTTTCAGCAAAGCATTCACTTCTTCTGCGGTGGTATCGCGTTTCACATCGAAGATGATGTCTGTCAGTGACGCATTCGCCAACGGGACACGCACTGCGTGGCCGTTAATCTTGCCTTTTAAATCAGGGAAAATTTCCACAATCGCAGTCGCACTGCCCGTGGTGGTCGGGATAAGACTCATGCCACACGCACGAGCACGACGCAGATCTTTGTGCGGTGCATCCAAAATGGTTTGCGTATTGGTCAAATCATGAATCGTCGTGAAAGAGGATTGCTCAATGCCCAATTTCTCATGAATGACTTTTACTACTGGTGCGATGCAGTTGGTCGTGCACGAAGCCGCTGTCACGATACGATGTTTGTCAGGATCGAAAATGTGGTCGTTCACGCCAACAACGATGTTCGCAATACCTTCTTCTTTCACTGGTGCGCTAACCACCACTCGCTTCACGCCCTGATCGAGATATTGGTCAAGGTACGATGTTTTGCGGTGCACGCCTGTCGCTTCAATCACAACATCACAACCAGGCCAATTCACTGCATCGATGTCGCGATGCTGTGTCGTCGCGATGCGCTTGCCATTGATGACGAGTTCATTTCCCTCAACCTGCACTTCATGGTGCCAACGGCCTTGAACAGAGTCGAACTCCAATAAGTGGCCCAACGTTGCTGCATCGCCCGCAACATCATTGATTTGCACAAATTCCAATTCTGGCCAATCGAATGCCGCGCGCAGCGCCAAACGCCCAATGCGCCCAAACCCGTTAATCCCTACTTTAATCGTCATAGTCTTACCCTTTAATCTTCAACCTTGAATCTTTGTTCGCTGTTAACAGCAAGCCTCACGACTTTTATCGTGCAAGCGTGTAATGTCGTCTTGGTATTCTTGCTTCAAGCAATTCGATGCTACTAAGTCTTCAATCAACTTGCGCATCCATCCTGGCAATTGCTGCGATAACTCGTAGTACACCCATTGTCCCTGACGCTTATCGACTAAAATGCCACTCGATCTTAACTGAGCAAGATGACGAGAAACTTTCGGCTGACTCTCTTGCAATGCAAACGCCAAATCACCTACGCAAATTTCTCCTTCGCGGGCCACCAGCATTAAGCAGCGCACACGAGTCTCGTCAGATAAAAGCTTGAAAAACTGATGTGGAAGCATAGTTAACATACCTATATATGGATATGCGTATATGTTTATTTAATTGTGCCAAGGCGTCAAGAGCCACGCTCTTGCCTTCATAAAAGTTTCATACTAATAGAGAGAATTAGACCGCGACGACGCTTTGGCTC
>NZ_JAWOTH010000088.1:0-1398 GCF_033338745.1 Vibrio sp. Vb1026 | reverse complement strand
TAAGCGTTCAACTTCCAGTTGGGATAGCAAGTCCATGCTACCTGCGGGGCTTATATGGGTAATCATAACGCCTCCTTGTGTTGCATTATTTTGAGGGATAGTTCCAACGCATCTTACTTAGTTGTACGTGTCGTTTTACTCAGATGGCTGGAGGGTTTGGTTTTATGGTTATCGAGTCCCAAGCAACCTCAAGATGCCATATTCGTCATGAATGAATACATCATCTTGAAGTGACTTGGGTTTTAATAGCTTAGCAGACTGAAAGGGGATAAATGTGATAACTCGTTGAAAATGGGAGGTTATGAGCGTTTGAGAGGGGATAAAAGTGTTTGTTTGCTTGTTTTTTGAACGGTTTTTAGTTCCAGTTTAGCTGGTTTGTGCCCCGTTTTTTAGCGTCAGTGAGCATTTGCCCAAGGCGATCGAGCACATATTCTGGTGCGTCTGATTCCTTAAATGAAGTAGAGACGGCTGTCAGAGTAATGATGATGTTTTGCTCGCGGAACTTAAAGGGCAGCTGACAGATATCGCGCTGAATATTCTTCATCAGTTCTAATGTGTATTCTTCACTTTGTTCTGGAATCAGCAGAATAAACTCTTCACCGCCAAAGCGAGCGACGGTTTCGGTATCAGACACGCGCTTATTGATAGCACGAGCGATGATCTTCAGCGCTTTATCACCAGCGGTATAACCATAGCTGTCGTTTACGGCTTTGAAGTTATCGACATCAAACAGTACCACTCGTAGATTTTGTTGAGAGCGAATCCAACGACGGTATTCGAGCTCAAGACGATCGTTAAATGCTGTTCGGTTGTAAACCTTCGTGAGTGGATCAAGCAACATTCGCTGTGTCTGGTCGTCTAAGCGGCGGCGGTAATCTTGTGTGGTTTCAAACACCGCTTCAAGCTGATTTTTGCTGTAGCTTAAACGCTCTTGCAGGGCCTGTTCTCTCTCTTCCGTCATCTTGAGGCGCTCGGTTAACGAGGCCATTTTGGCCAGTAATGGAGCGACTTCTTGTTTGAGTTCTGCTAAATCCTGTGCTTGGTCGAGAGATTGTTGGCTGAGCTCAACCAAACCATTCATTTCTGCATTTAGCTCTTGGCGATGCTCAAAATAAGTATGGTGTTGATCGACGTTTTGATGGACGGTTTTGAGGTTACTCGCCAGCGCTGAGTTTAACTGATCGAGAAATTGGCTTGACGCTTTGCGCTCAAACTTAGTCGCTTCGACGACTAACTTCAGAGTGCTTAACGTCAGCTCGATTAAGGATTCTGCATTCACGCCAAGCAACAGTTTTGCACGAATATCAAGCAGTCTCTCGCCCCATTCGCCTTCAAAATCAAGTTCTGTAATCGTATGTTGCAGATCGACGGCGAGGCATTCCAGTTGAGATTTGTCTG
>NZ_JAWOTH010000087.1:0-1399 GCF_033338745.1 Vibrio sp. Vb1026 | reverse complement strand
CTTATTGTTTCAATGCTTGGAAAATAATTTCTGCTAAAGAGTGACTTATTCCCGGTACTTTGGCGATTTCTTCAACACTTGCGCGCTTAAGTTCCTGCAATCCACCCATGTATTTCAATAAAGCTTGGCGTCGTTTTGGCCCAACACCTTCAATCCCCTCCAACGCGCTTGTACGTCGAGTTTTACCACGTTTCGCTCTGTGACCCGCAATCGCATGATTATGACTCTCATCGCGAATATGTTGAATCAAATGTAGCGCTGGAGCGTCACTAGGTAAGTTGAACTCTTCGCCATCAACCGTAATTAAGGTTTCAAGGCCAGGTTTACGTGTTACACCTTTGGCAATACCAATCATGATTGGTCGCTTAGGCCAATCTCCCCAATACTGGGCGATGATTTCATGCGCACGATTTAACTGACCTTTACCACCATCAATAAAGATGATGTCAGGGATTTTTTCTACGTCCAACTGCTTTGAGTAGCGCCGCTCTAACGCCTGCCCCATCGCTGCATAATCATCGCCACCCGTGATTCCAGTAATGTTATAGCGTCGGTATTCTTGCTTTACCGGACCTTCGTTGTTGAAGACCACACATGATGCGATAGTGCTCTCGCCCATCGTATGGGAAATATCAAAACACTCCATCCTCATAATAGACTCCATTCCCAGCGTCTCGCGAAGTGCTTTGAAACGTTGGTTGATCGTCATCTTATGGTTGATTTTTGTCGTGATGGCAGTAAGTGCATTGGTATTAGACAGCTTAAGATATCTCCCTCTCGCACCAGTCGGAGAAGTATGGAAATGAACCTTACGCCCTGCGACTTCACTCAGTGCTTTTTGAATGGGTTCGAGATCGTCGGCCAACTCTTGGTTCAGTATTATTCGAGATGGGATTGTTCGCGCCTCATTGTGGCTCAGGTAATACTGAGTCAAAAAGCTATCGAATACCTCTTGTTGGCTCGTGTTTTGAGGAATCTTAGGGAAATGACTGCGACTGCCTAACACTTTACCCTGACGAATCATCAATATGTGGATGCAAGCAATGCCGTTCTCTTGCGCAAAACCCAGCACATCCATATCATCCATGCTGTCTTCCGATACATATTGCTGTTCTTGGACTCGTCTTATCGCTTGTATCTGATCACGAAACTTTGCCGCGTCTTCAAACCGAAGTTGCTGACTAGCAACCTCCATTTTCTCTATCAACTGCTTCAGTACTTGCTGATCTTTACCTTGCAGAAATAGACGGACGAAACCCACCAGCTCTGCATACTCTTCATCTGAGATAATCGAGCTAACACACGGGCCAGCGCAACGACCAATTTGATACATCAAGCAAGGGCGCGTTCGATTGGAGTAAACCGTATCTTCGCACTGTCTAACAGGAAATATTTTTTG
>NZ_JAWOTH010000086.1:0-1403 GCF_033338745.1 Vibrio sp. Vb1026 | reverse complement strand
GACAATATTGACGTTCACTTCCGCAAGAGAAGAGAAGAAACGTGAAGCAACACCACGAGATGTACGCATGCCGTCACCAACCAAGGTAACGATAGAAACATCATCGATAAAATCAACCGGTTCCAATAGACCGTCTTTTAGTTCAAGCTCAAACGCATCCGCCAAAACTTGTTGAGCTTTCAGCTTATCATCGGCCTCGATACAGAAGCTGATGCTGTACTCAGACGATGATTGAGTAATTAATACAATAGAGACACCAGCAGAAGACATCGCACCAAATACTCGGCTCGCCATGCCTACCATCCCCTTCATACCTGGGCCTGATACGTTAACCATGGTTAGGTCGTTAAGCGTTGTAATACCTTTGATCGCAAGATTATCTTCTCCAGTATCTTGGCCGATAAGCGTACCTGCACCTTGAGGGTTAAAGCTGTTTTTGATCAGACATGGAATGTGGAATTGCGCGATAGGAGCAATGGTCTTCGGATGCAGAACGGATGCACCGAAGTAAGAAAGCTCCATTGCTTCTTGATAGCTGAGTGACTTAAGTAGTCGTGCATCTTCAACCAATCGAGGATCGCAGTTGTAAACGCCATCCACGTCCGTCCAGATTTCACAACAATCAGCACGTAAACAAGCCGCTAATACTGCCGCTGAATAGTCAGAACCGTTACGACCCAGCGTCACCAATTCGCCTTTTTCATTACCCGCAGTAAAGCCCGGCATGATGTTCACATGATCTTTAGGAAGAGGATTTTGACGGAAGTTCTGTGTCGATACATCAACATCTACCATGGCTTCTAGGTGATCGCCTTTCGCATACAGATATTCAACAGGATCAATGAGGTTCGCTTTTTGCCCTTTGGCTTCCAGTACCGCTTTCATCAATTGAATCGAAACCCGCTCACCTTTACTGATGATGCGAGCATTGACGTTGTTTGGACACATACCAAGTAAGTTAATGCCGTGCACAAACTGACGCAGTTGAGAAAGAGGGGTTTTAACTTGGTTATCGAACGCCGCACCTTCTAGGTTAGGCAATACCGCTTGGATATCAGCAAAAAGCGTTTTAAACGACTCTTCCAACTCATTGATTTGCAGCTCAGCTTCACCATTGCGAAGTGCACCTTCAATGACTGCTACTAACTTGTTCGTCGTTTTACCCGGCGCCGAAAGTACAACGGCCACTTCTTCTTGTTGAGCGTTATTGGCAATGATATCTGCCGCTCTTAAAAAGCGATCTGCATCCGCTAGTGATGAACCGCCAAACTTCAATACTCGCATCCCTTCCTCCGATGTATTTTCTTAATTTTTGTCTAAATTCTGTCTAAAAACGCATAAAAAAAGGCCTGTATCTTGTTGGATACAGGCCTTTTTTGTGAATTTCTTTCGCTCAGCAGCCT
>NZ_JAWOTH010000085.1:0-1408 GCF_033338745.1 Vibrio sp. Vb1026 | reverse complement strand
AGCGAGAGCGTAATTTCGGTCATAACGAATTTTCGCACTGTCTTTTTGATACGCCCAAGAGTTCGGCGGCAGCAATGTATAAGCTAGGGTTCCTGTACCGTAATAAACCGAATCCAAGATATTTTGACGATTGATCGCAAGGTTCAACGCTTGGCGGACTCTTGGGTCGCGAAGTGCTGGAGTCTCGGTATTAATCGCAATAAAGGAAACGTTATTTGCTGGTGTCGCCGTCAACTCAAGGTTTTCATCTTCTTGAATGATTGGGATCTGGCTAGAGATAGGTGAAGACAAAACATCGCATTCATTGCGCAGCAACTTAGCTAACGTGCCAGTACCACGGTGTGAAATGTCGAACACTACCTGTTCCATTTTCGCTGGCGAGTTCCAGTAGTTCGGGTGACGTTCCAAGCGAATCAAATCGTTTACTTGATACTCTTTGAGCTGGTAAGGTCCTGAACCAATAGGGAGTTGGTCGATTTGCTCTTTGTTGTCTTTTGCCGCCAATTGTTGACCGTATTCTGCTGACAGTATTACCGCATGGCTGGTGGCGATGTTTGCCAAGAATGAAAAGTTTGGCTGAGCGAGTTTAAACGTCACTGTGTAATCATCGACAGCAATCACATCTTGCAATAGATTTTGAAAATCTAAACCAGCAAACCATGGATAAAAACCACCACCAACTTGATGAAAAGGATGGTCTACATCAATGATTCGCTTAAAGCTGAATACCACGTCTTTTGAATTTAACGGGCGAGTCGGAGAGAACCACGGTGTCGTTTGGAACTGAACGCCATGTTTGAGCTTGAATGTGTACTCAGTACCTTCCTTGTTCACAGACCAACTTTCCGCAATGCTTGCAATAGGTTGGTGTGTTTTAGGATCAAGCGTGAGTAATGTGTCGTACAACTGAGGGCTTAACGCCTCGGCTGTAATACCACTGTCTATAAGCTGAGGATTAAATGTTGTTGGTTTACCTTGCCCACAAAACACAAAACCTGCTTGGCGAATATCGTTGTGATCGATGTCTTCACCACAGGCAGTCAGTAAGCTAATACCAATAAGGCTCAGCGATAATCTTATAAAAGCATTCATAATATGAAATGTTCATTGGATTTTGCTTGTTTCATTTGATCTTACTCGTCCAGAGCTCACAAGCGAAAATGATCTCGCTAATTTAACACCTTTGTGAACTCGCTCCAAACACAAAATCTTTTGCTGGTAGGGTGTTAGATCAAAATACGATGTCTATTTAACACTGTAGCCCGAATTTTGCAGACATGAGTTGCGTTATCTATGGCTAGTGGTGTTTTTGGTTTTGTTAACTTTGCCCGACTAAACCGTACTTTCTGACCATACCTCGTAGCTGGTGATAGCTTAATCCCAGCAATTCGGCTGCTTGTCGTTGGTT
>NZ_JAWOTH010000084.1:0-1431 GCF_033338745.1 Vibrio sp. Vb1026 | reverse complement strand
GATGTTTTTATGCCCTTGGCCAAGCACAATGATCCCTGATTGATACACAAATGGTTGACGGTTATTGCCTTTGCTACTGCGATAAAACCAAACGCCTTCGATAGCGGTTTGCTTGATGCCTTCGAAATTGTGCAGATCATGCTTTTCAACATACCG
The DNA here is from genome assembly GCF_033338745.1 of Vibrio sp. Vb1026. Taxonomy (NCBI): domain Bacteria; kingdom Pseudomonadati; phylum Pseudomonadota; class Gammaproteobacteria; order Vibrionales; family Vibrionaceae; genus Vibrio; species Vibrio sp. Vb1026. Next base: position 1,275 of record NZ_JAWOTH010000084.1, on the reverse strand, counting down.
CTGCATGGTTTCGGCTAATGTGTTCATGTAATGCTCCATAAACCGTCAATCGGTCTACGCTCTGTTGTCATTTTGCTCACTATACTTTCTCTTCTATTTCCGATTCCAGCGCTATAACAACAATTTTGTAGAAATAGGCAAGTAATTTACAGAAATCGACCTACAACACGACAAAAAGTCGTACTAATATGCACGTATTCAATCTCCTCAACTGGAAACAAGAGGTCTGCAATGAACTTTTCTTATGTCAACCCAACCAAAATTTTCTTTGGCCAACAACAAATCGCAGCAATCAAAGACGCGATCCCAGCGGATCAAAAGGTCTTGGTGATTTACGGTGGTGGCTCAATCAAAAAGAACGGCGTATACGACCAAGTAGCAGAAGCGCTCACTGGCCACGAATGGTCTGAGTTTTCTGGTGTAGAACCAAACCCAACAAAAGAAACATTGGATAAAGCGGTCGCTATCGTAAAAGGTCAAAACATCGACTTCATTCTTGCTGTTGGTGGTGGTTCGGTTATCGACGGTTCTAAATACGTTGCGGCAGCATCAAAGTACGATGGTGACGGTTGGGACATTATGATCGGTAAGCATCAAGTTACAGAAGCAGCACCGCTTGCGGCTATCCTAACGCTACCTGCAACTGGTTCAGAATCCAACATGGGTGCAGTGATTACAAAAGCAGAAACTCAAGACAAACTGCCGTTCATGTCTCCTGCTGTACAGCCTAAGTTTGCAGTGTTAGATCCAGATGTAATGAAAACGCTGCCTGAACGTCAGCTTATTAACGGCATTGTGGATGCGTGGGTACACGTATGTGAGCAATACATTACACTGCCTACTGGAGCGATGGTACAAGACGGTTACGCAGAAACCTTGCTAAAAACTCTAAAAACGCTTGGCGAACAGTTCGCAGAGCGCGATGACGACCAATGGCGCGCAAACCTCATGTGGTCTGCAAACCAAGCATTGAATGGTTTGATTGGTAGCGGCGTTCCTCACGATTGGGCAACGCACATGATCGGTCACGAGCTGACTGCTCTTTGGGGCGTTGATCACGCACGTTCCCTTGCCATCATCCAACCATCACTGCTGCGTAACCAGATGCAATTTAAGCGCGCAAAGCTTGAGCAAATGGGTCGTAATGTATTTGGTTTGGAGTCTGGTGATGATCTTGCAGAACGCACTATCGAAACCATCGAAGCGTTCTACCACCAACTTGGTGTAGCAACTCAACTAGACAACTACGGTGAGAGCCGCGAGCAAGCGATCGAT
>NZ_JAWOTH010000083.1:0-1436 GCF_033338745.1 Vibrio sp. Vb1026 | reverse complement strand
CAAATTTGAGGATGTCGGTACCTTGACGGAAATACGCCACTTCTGCATGAATGGCGATTTTTTTTAACTGCTCTTCTGGCAGTTCATCGAAAGGAGGATGTTGGCTAATGAAATTGAGTACTTCTAACTGCTCGGCTTCCATTCTTTATTCCATGCGTTGCCTAAAGTAACCAGATCAATATCATCTCGATTTAGCATAAGCAACAGATAACGCTAAGACTTCTGCTTACCTCATCATGTTATGTTTGTTTCTTCCAAACACAGATTTGAACTCTAATCATTTCACTATTCTTTCTGCCTCTAAATACTGAGCAATAAATATGCAACCCTACTGTGCCGACATGTATTAAAAACTTAAAAATAAATTCAACGTCGTGTTTATCGCCTAAAAACACAAACGAACACATTCATAACTAGATGTTTTAAATGATTTATCAATAAAACAATGAAAGTTCATTACTACGAAAAATATGACCACAGAACACCAATAAGCTAAGCCAATCATTTGAAAACTTTTATCAATTTAATTAGAGTACAAAACATTAACTCGTGATAAACACATAACAAAGGACAATTAACATGGATCCCATACTGGAAGTTAAGGGACTTTATAAAGTGTTTGGAGAAGCTCCGGAGCGAGCATTCTCACTCATCGAAAAAGGCGTTGATAAAGACGATATTTTTGAACAAACTGGCTTAACCGTTGGCGTCAACGATGTATCTCTGACCATCAATGAAGGCGAGATTTTTGTCATTATGGGTCTCTCTGGCTCAGGAAAATCCACTCTCGTTCGACTTCTCAATCGACTCATTGAACCCACCAAAGGCAGTGTTTACCTCAAAGGGAAAGACATTGCTCACATCTCCGAAGAAGAACTGCGCGAAGTTCGTCGGAACAACATTTCAATGGTTTTTCAAAATTTTGCGCTCATGCCCCACATGTCGGTGATAGAAAATGCCGCTTTCGGCCTGGAACTCGCAGGCGTCGATGTGACTGCTCGCCACGAAAGTGCATTATCAGCGTTGCAGAGAGTTGGATTAGATACCTACGCTGAATCGTTTCCTGATGAACTATCAGGTGGTATGAAGCAGCGTGTCGGTCTTGCCCGCGCCCTAGCTTGCGACCCCGATATTTTGCTGATGGATGAAGCGTTCTCAGCGCTCGATCCTTTGATTCGTTCTGAAATGCAGGATGAATTGATTCGTCTGCAAAATGACGATAAACGCACCATCGTATTCATTTCGCACGACTTGGACGAAGCCATGCGCATCGGTGACCGAATTGCCATCATGCAAAACGGCGAAGTTGTGCAAGTCGGCACACCAGATGAAATTCTTCATAACCCCGCCAATGATTATGTCGAGGCGTTTTTCCGCGGCGTTAATGTCGCCAGCGTGCTAACCGTCAAAGATATTGCGCGCAAGAAGCCCGCTGC
>NZ_JAWOTH010000082.1:0-1450 GCF_033338745.1 Vibrio sp. Vb1026 | reverse complement strand
TGGGATCTGACATTAACAGGTACCGTGTAACTCTATTTTGTTTGGGATTCTAACCTAAAGGGGGCTGGGTTTATAACACCAATCCACCCAATTTATTAATCTAAGCCTAAAGCTTTCTTTACTGGTTTGAAGCTCTTACGGTGCTCGCTTATCACACCATGTTGCTCAATTGCTTCAAAGTGCGCTTTGGTTGGATAACCTTTGTGCTTCGCAAAGCCGAATTGCGGATATTGTTTATCCAGCTCTTCCATCTCTTGGTCGCGCACAACTTTAGCAATGATGGAAGCGGCACTGATTTCAGCCACTCGTAAATCGCCTTTCACCACAGCTTGAGAATCCATCGGTAGCTCAGGGCAACGATTACCATCGATCAGCACTAAATCTGGCTGTACCTTCAGTCCCGCAATCGCACGTTGCATGGCAACCATGGTAGCTTGCAGAATATTCAGTTCATCAATCTCTTCGGGAGAGCAACGGCCTACCGCCCACGCTAGCGCTTTTTCTTTGATTTCAGGAAGCAGTGCCAGACGCTTTTTCTCGCTCAGCTTCTTAGAGTCATTCAAGCCTTCGATTGGGTTATTGGGATCGAGGATAACTGCAGCGGTGACGACATCTCCAACCAAAGGGCCGCGTCCAACTTCATCGACTCCGGCGATCAATTGGTAACCTTGAGGGTATTCAAACGGAGGGAGCTCTACTTTTGCTTTTGTCGTTTTTGCTTTCGCGACCATGGTACTTCTCTATTTTTCAATCAATTTCAATACTGCATTCGCAGCTTGTTGATCCGCGTCTTTACGAATCCAATGATGCATTTCGGTGAACTTATCAAGCATTGGCTTATTATCACTCTCTAGCAAACGAGAAACTTCATTGAACAAGTTGTCTGGTGTGCAATCGTCTTGAAGATACTCTTTAACCAGTTCGTCATCTGCGAGAATATTGGGTAGTGACACGTACTTAGTTTTCAATAGGCGCTTGGCCAGAAAGGCGGTAAAGGTATTGACGCGATAGCCAACAACCATAGGACGCTTAAGCAACATGCACTCTAACGCTACCGTTCCAGATGCTAGCATTACCGCATCAGAGGCTGTAATAACATTGCGAGCCGTATCATCCACCAATTTGAAATCAAGCTCGGGCGCATGCTCTTTCCACGCTTGCTCAAATTGCTCTCGACGTTTTTGATTAACTAGCGCCACTACAAAGCCCAAACCTGGGTATTTTTGGTGCAGAAGCTTGCACGTCTCAATGAATGGCTGAGAGAGCATCTTGAGCTCACTACCACGGCTACCCGGTAAAACTGCTAACCATTTTTTGTCTTGTTCAAGTCCTAGCAGATCTCGCGCAGGCGCTTGCTCAGATTGCAAAGGAATAGCATCCGCTAAGGTGTGGCCGATAAACTCACAAGGCACGTTAAATTTATCGTAAAACGCCTTTTCAAACGGTAGAA
>NZ_JAWOTH010000081.1:0-1450 GCF_033338745.1 Vibrio sp. Vb1026 | reverse complement strand
ATGGGGTTCTAGGGATTTTCCCCTCTAAAAAGACTTAATCCTCTGTAGACCACACCAATAAATGGCTGCGGAGGTGGGTTACTACTTATAAGTGTGGCAAATTAGGTAAATATCGTACATTTAATACGGAACAGCCCTGATATGGCCATCAAAAACGAAATTACTATTCTCACGAGAGCAGAACAGGCAGATCTTTATTCCCCACCCATTTTTTCAATCGAAGAACAACGTCTGTACTTTTCTCTGAACGATGCGGAATTGGCAGTTTTTCGGTCAATTCGTCTCAGAGCTCATAGATGTTACTTTGTCGCGATTTTGGGATACTTCAAATCAAAGCCCGTCATCCTAGATATCGCTTACTCGCAGGTTTCTAAGGATTTAATGTTCATCAGTAAAGAGCTGCTTGGCGGCAAGGGGCTCAGACCATTCACTCCCTCACAAAAACAAAAAGATCGACTCTACGCAAAAGTATTAGACCTTGCTGGTTATCACAAATGGGACGAAAGTCAGCACTTCAATTCTCTTTTCGACCACCTTGTTCAGGTGGGCAATGCCTGGCTGGAGCCGCGTTACCTCTTTGATACTGCTATTGAATTCCTAACCAGTCACAGCATTGCTATCCCTAGGTACACCGTACTCCAGAGACTGATAAGCAGAGCGATGCAGCAGGTCAGAAAAGACCTGGCGCACCAACTTAATCAACTCACCAGTCCTGAACTTCACGTCTTTCTGGACAGCATAACAGCCATTGATGACGGACTAAGCCTGAACCAGCTCAGAGGCGGTGCAAAAAGTCTGACCGTACCTGAACTTAAAAAAGAGCTTGCCCTTTATCATCAGTTAGCGCCATGGCGCACGCAAATCAATGGCGTTATCGATGGGCTTAATCTGTCTCTTAAAAATCGACAACACTTCGGTGAGCTCATCAACTATTACGGTAGTAAACTCAAACGATTCAAACGCGCACAGCAGCATCTATGGTTGCTATGTCACCTGACAGAGCGGATACAACTGGCACTGGAACGGTTAACTGATGGGTTCATTTACCATATCCGCAAGCAACAAGAAGCTGCCAACACCTTTGCACAACAAGCAGTGTTCCTGTCCTGGCAGTCAGCCGCGGACAATGTCACGAAAGCGGCAGAGTTACTGCATCTGTTTGTGGATGAGAACATTGATGATAATCAACCCTTCTCAGTAGTCAGACAACAGGCATTGAAGGTCATGAATGACAGGGATATCCAGACCCTCTGCCTTTACCTGAAAAAACAGAAACGGACCGTGGAAGAGTACCAGTGGCAACATTACGATGAACAATGCAATCTCCTGGAGCAACTGTTAAGGCAGGTGTTCTTGTGCCTTGAATGTGAGGCCGGTAAAGGCTCAGAAGCCGTCGTCGCCCAACTTCAACAGATGCAGACGGAAATCGCATTCGGTGGACCACTGAAGA
>NZ_JAWOTH010000080.1:0-1463 GCF_033338745.1 Vibrio sp. Vb1026 | reverse complement strand
AGCCACTCATCGCTTATCTTGAGTGCGTCACCTTGAATCGTGACACTAGGAACTTCAAACTGGTTTTCGTATCCATCACCGCCATCAAGAATATCCACCGTTAAAGAGGCATCATCGTTCAAACCTTCTATTGCCTCTAAGGTAATATCCAATGTTACCGAGGTGGTGTCACCGTCTGAATCTGTTGCATTAACTAACAATGGTATATCCAGGATTTGATCTTTTGACAGATCGAAAGAGCGATATAATTCAAAGGAATACTCTATTTCACTACTCGACTCTAAAGGTAATGTGGATAATAGTTTCGATTGAAAAATATTTACTTCCACCCCACCTTCTAAGATATAGCCAGTAATTGTCGTACCGTCATCAGACAGACGGTAAAGCAACTCACTTTCACTACTCACTAATGTGGGCTGGTTTAATTCGCTAAATCGAAGAGAGTCAACATAATCACTCCCGATATCGAGTTGAAGGCTCCCAGTCTTAAAGATTGTCCCACTTTCTAGATTAATCTCCTCCATTGCAACAACAGTCAAGTTGCTCAACGTAGGATCAACACCATCTTTCAACACGAAATCAATTTCATTCTCTACAAGCGGTGTGGAGTCTAGATCTGTCCCTCCAATGGTCAACGGGAAAGTGACCGTATCACTACTATTGAATTGATCGATAGGATGATCAAGAGTAAGCGAAATTGAAGCTAGTACATCGTTACCCGACTCAATGCCACTCAATGTTAACGTAAATACAGTGACACCATTGGCAAATGCTGTGATTTGCTTCCCACTGGAACTTAACGTGTAGCTAAGCTCAGTATTAGAGACTGAGCTTGTAAGCCCTAATGCCTCTAACTTAGTAATGGATGCCTCACCAAAATACAAACTAGTCGGATCAGGGTTATCAGAGCCAGCAATCACATTAACACTGCCTTCGGTGGTTAATAATGCCGCTCCCAGAGGTACTTCTGCTGTTTTTATAGTAGCGCTACCTACATAACCCGCTTGGCCATCTATAATGTCGATGGTCGCGGTTGCTACACCGTAATCTTTTGAATCATCGGCTGCGAGATAATCAAAAACGAGACTTTGCTCGACCGTGTGATCTAAGTTGCGACTGGCATTCAACTGCCAAGAGCCATCTGAAAATACGGTTAATTCACCCTTCTCTAGACTAAAACTTACTGAGCCACCATCAGGGACAGACTGGATCTCTCCTCCGGCTCTGACATATCGAATGTACAGGTCACCATCAATATCAATGTCATTCTCCAGTACATTGCCAGAAATGACTTGGCCTTCGGTTACACTATATGACTCATTTTCGATCACTGGATCGGCATCAAGGATGGCGATTTCTAGGGGAGCCACAACAGCCTCTTGTGTGCCGTCAGCATCACTTTGAATGCTTTCAACCAATACGTTAGTCACCAGCTCATCTTGACCTACACCATGATCAATCGC
>NZ_JAWOTH010000079.1:0-1465 GCF_033338745.1 Vibrio sp. Vb1026 | reverse complement strand
CAGCTTCCGTACCTGAAGCACAAGGCACAGTCGAGATTGTTGACGGCAAACTGGTCTTCACACCGGCCGAGAACTTCCATGGTGACGCCGAAATTACTTACACCATCACCGATGGTTCACTGACTGACCAAGCGACGGTCAACGTCACCGTGAATGCGGTGAACGACACGCCTGTGGTTGAAAGCAACATTGCAGACCAAACCTTGGCGGAAGACTTTACGCCATACAGCATCGATCTGAATACGGCTTTCAGTGATGTGGATAACGTTGATAGTGAGTTAACGTTTAGCGTCTCAGGCAACAGTAATGTCAATGTCTCAATAGAAAATGGCATTGCGACTATTAGCCCAACGGCAGACTGGAACGGCTCAGAAAACCTAACGTTTACGGCTACCGATCCAAGCGGCGAAAGCGTCAGCCAAACGGTGAACTTCACAGTTGCGCCAGTGGCGGACATCGTGGCAGATAAAGCGACGGTTGTGGAAGATACGCCAACCATCATTAAGGTCTTAGATAACGACACGTTCGAAGGCAATGACAAAGTGGTGTCGCTCGATAGCAATCACGGTCCAGCGAACGGCACGGTCTCGGTCAACCCGGATGGCAGCGTCACTTACACGCCAAACGACAACTACCACGGTGCAGACAGCTTTACCTACATCGTTACCTCCGGTGGGGTATCGGAGTCCACCACGGTGAACATCGATGTCACGCCAGTGAATGACGCGCCAGTGGCGACCAATGACAACGCCGTTACTGACGAAGACACGCCAGTGACGATTGATGTCCTGCCAAACGACACCGATATTGATGGCGATACGCTGTCGATTGAATCGGCTTCCGTACCTGAAACACAAGGTACAGTTGAGATCGTTGATGGCAAACTGGTCTTCACACCGGCCGAGAACTTCCATGGCGATGCTGAAATCACTTACACCGTGACCGATGGTTCACTGACTGACCAAGCGACGGTCAACGTCACCGTGAATGCGGTGAACGACACGCCTGTAGTTGAAAGCAACATTGCAGACCAAACCTTGGCGGAAGACTTTACGCCATACAGCATCGATCTGAATACGGCCTTCAGTGATGTGGATAACGTTGATAGTGAGTTAACGTTTAGCGTCTCAGGCAACAGTAATGTCAATGTCTCAATAGAAAATGGCATTGCGACTATTAGCCCAACGGCAGACTGGAACGGCTCTGAAATCCTAACGTTTACGGCTACCGATCCAAGCGGTGAAAGCGTCAGCCAAACGGTGAACTTCACAGTGGCGCCTGTGGCGGACATCGTGGCAGATAAAGCGACGGTTGTGGAAGACACGCCGACCATCATTAAGGTTTTAGGTAACGACACGTTCGAAGGCGACGACAAAGTGGTGTCGATCGATACCAATCACGGTCCAGCCAACGGCACGGTCTCGGTCAACCCGGACGGCAGCGTCACTTACACGCCAAACGACAA
>NZ_JAWOTH010000078.1:0-1466 GCF_033338745.1 Vibrio sp. Vb1026 | reverse complement strand
ATAACATACATTAACAAAAATTATATTTCGAACATTTGGTGTTTTATCTTGATGTTCGTCGGCTAAAACGTTTGCTTGTAAAATTAACTGCCAATTAATTTTAAAATCTATGTATTTAAATGTTGTGTGATGTGAATTTATTGTGCTTCAGTTGTTGTTTTCTCACTGAGTGGTAAGACCAATACGCTCGGAGTAGGGGATTTCCCTACTTGTTAATCGAGGAGTAAAGGCAGCAGAAATAGTTCGAAATTACGGCTAACGTGAATTTTCTCGGTAAAAGGGTAAAAATTGACCTCATTTACAAATTAGGGCTTGAGATTTTTCTGCGAAAAATGAACTATGGGGTAGGTTTAATTTATTACATGGAGAGTTATGCGATGAGAGTAGGTTTAGTTGGTTGGCGCGGCATGGTCGGTTCGGTTCTAATGCAGCGTATGGTCGAAGAAAAAGACTTTGACTTGATTGAACCAGTTTTCTACAGCACTTCTCAAGTAGGTATCCCTGCGCCTAATCTAGGAAAAGATGCAGGTATGCTTCAAGATGCCTTTGATATCGAAAGTTTAAAACAGCTTGATGCGATCATTACGTGTCAAGGTGGCAGCTACACTGAAAAAGTGTACCCAGCACTTCGTCAAGCAGGCTGGAAAGGTTACTGGATTGATGCAGCTTCAACACTGCGTATGGCGGAAGATTCGATCATCACGCTAGACCCTGTGAACCTAAAACAAATTCAACATGGTATTCATGGCGGCACGAACACCTTTGTAGGTGGTAACTGTACCGTTAGCCTGATGCTGATGGGTCTTGGTGGCCTGTTTGAAAAAGGGTTGGTGGAATGGACCAGTGCGATGACTTACCAAGCCGCTTCTGGCGCTGGCGCGCAAAACATGCGTGAGTTGATCTCTCAAATGGGCGTTATCAACGATGCAGTAAGTTCAGAACTGGCAAATCCAGCAAGCTCAATTCTTGATATTGACAAGAAAGTTGCAGACACAATGCGCAGCGCGTCATTCCCTACAGACAAGTTCGGCGTACCACTAGCTGGCTCGTTGATCCCGTGGATCGATGTGAAGCGCGATAATGTCAGAGCAAAGAAGAGTGGAAAGCGGGTGTTGAAGCGAACAAGATCCTTGGTTCTCAAGGCGCTCCAGTTCCTATCGATGGTACATGTGTGCGTATCGGTGCGATGCGTTGTCACTCTCAAGCATTGACTATTAAGCTTAAGCAAAATGTGCCGATGGATGAAATCGAAGAAATCATTGCAACTCACAATGACTGGGTGAAGGTGATTCCAAACGATCGTGACATCACGGCTCAAGAGCTAACGCCAGCGAAGGTCACCGGCACTATGTCAGTTCCTGTTGGTCGTCTACGCAAGATGGCAATGGGTGATGATTTCCTAAACGCGTTCACTGTTGGTGACCAATTACTTTGGGGTGCTGCTGAGCCACTGCGTCGTACGCTTC
>NZ_JAWOTH010000077.1:0-1485 GCF_033338745.1 Vibrio sp. Vb1026 | reverse complement strand
CCATGTCTACCGTCGAGCAGACACAACCTTTAATTAGTCATTTGTTGGAGCTTCGCAACCGACTACTGCGTTCAATTTTGGCAGTGTTGGTGGTGTTTGTCGGGCTAATTTATTTCTCTAACCACATTTATGAGTTTATCTCCGCACCTTTGGTTGAACGTTTACCAGAAGGCGCGACGATGATCGCAACCGATGTGGCATCACCATGTTTCACACCTCTAAAACTGACGCTTATCGCTTCAGTATTTGTTGCGGTGCCGTTTATTTTGTATCAGGTTTGGGCCTTTGTTGCGCCAGGTCTGTACAAGCACGAACGTCGTTTGATCATGCCATTGCTGTTTTCTAGCTCGTTGCTGTTTTACTGTGGCGTGGCCTTTGCGTATTACGTGGTATTTCCACTGGTATTTGGCTTCTTTACTGCGATTTCTCTCGGTGGGGTTGAGTTTGCGACCGATATTTCGAGCTACCTAGATTTTGTGCTGGCGCTGTTTATGGCGTTTGGTATTGCGTTCGAAGTGCCCGTGGCGATTATCCTACTTTGTTGGACTGGGGCGACCACGCCGCAAGACCTAAAAGAGAAGCGTCCATACATTATTGTGGCTGCGTTCGTTGTCGGCATGCTGCTGACGCCGCCAGACATGATTTCGCAGACGTTACTTGCGATCCCAATGTGTTTACTGTTTGAGGTTGGTCTGTTCTTTGCTCGTTTTTACACTCGTAAAGATGAGGAAGAAGAGGAGTAATCCTTCAGTTTTTAGACAGTAAAAAGCGGCTCAAATGAGCCGCTTTTTTGTTGCGGTTGGTTTGTTATTTTGGGCTAACTACTTAACTTTCAATACGTAACCACATTTAGTACAGACATAAACTTCTTTGATGCCTAGCAGCTTTTGAAAAAAGTTGCGTGGTACGCGTTGCAAGTAAGCACCATGTGTACACATTTCAATATCCGTATTCATGTTGTTTTACACCTGTGCTAAGACGTAGGCGAATAGCAGTATAAGAAAAGAATGTGTCGAGTTGTGGACAGTCACAAGAAGCGTACTGATGGAATACGCATGATGCGAAGTGGGTAGGGTTACAAGTTAATAGTTATGTCTATCAACACTACAGTATTGCTGGTTGAGTCGTTTCAGGTTTGGCCTGTTCACCCAACCGTTTAGGCAATAAAAAGCGACCTAGTGTGGCCGCTTGTTGCGTTTGTTGTCTTGCTTAAATCTTGAATAAGTTTTTTGCATTTTCCGTGGTGATAGCATCTATGGTTGCGACCTCTTCGCCACGCAAGTCTGCCACGCGCTGCGCGACGAGCGATGTGTAAGCTGGCTCATTGCGTTTACCGCGATGCGGCACTGGCGCCAAATATGGGCAGTCTGTTTCTAAGATGACCCATTGCATGTCTAAGTGTGGAATGCCTTGGTCCATGCCGCCGTTTTTAAATGTCGATACACCGCCTAAACCAAGGTGGAAGCCCAACTCGTTAATTGCTCG
>NZ_JAWOTH010000076.1:0-1500 GCF_033338745.1 Vibrio sp. Vb1026 | reverse complement strand
AGAGCGAAAGGTAATCATTGCTTTGCATAACCACAGCATTTTCGGACGGTCGTTTGCCAAGAACGAGGTGCTTTTGATTTTCGTTAGATTTAATTAAATCTTGAATATGGAAATTAAGGCGTTCCTCGATAAAAGAGGGCAGTGGTTTAGTTTCGTTTTTAGTACACATAATAAATCTCTTTGTGATTTGGAAAAACGCCAGCGCTGACCTTATTTATATTGAGGATTTTGGGGAGAGTGTCACTAATCAAGTTGCATAACTTTGCTAGCGCTTGCAAACTCGATATTTAAGGGTTGGATGGTGGCTGTAACTCCTTAGGCTACGGGGGTCTAAACTAGTTTGTGTTCAATAAATAAACATGTTTTTTTGTGCTTGTACGCCGTAAAAAATGTAGTACAAAATTACACGTAAATACGACAAAAAGTGGTTACGTTGATGAGGCGGGGTTATCTAGTTGGGTGTAAAAGTGGCGGACAAAAAAAGGCGCGAAAATCGCGCCTAGGAATAGAGTGAGAAAAAGAACTTAGCGTTTGTTACGTAAGTAACGTTTACGACGTTCTTCCTTACGTTTCGCTTTCTCTTCTTCTTTGCGAGCCGTTTCTATTTCGACTTCGATCAGTTCTTGAGTAATCATCTCAGGAAGCTCAAGAGTGATTTGTCCTAGTGTACCTTGTCGAAGCTCGTGAAGTAGAATCTCAGATACTTTATGAAGATCCACTCGGCCACCTGCTCGTAGCGCGCCGCGACGACGGCCAATTTCTTCCATGATCTCAATGTCAGACTCTGGCAGCTCTTCGATTTGGTAACGTTCTTTTAGACGTTCTGGGTAATGTGCTGCTAGATACTCAACAGTGTAAAACGCAACTTCGTCGTACTCCATTGCTGTATCTTTTACGGCACCCGTTGCCGCTAAACGGAAACCACTATGCGGGTTTTCCACTTTTGGCCAAAGAATCCCAGGTGTGTCAGATAGAACAATGCCGTTTTGTAAATTAATGCGTTGTTGGCGACGCGTTACCGCTGGTTGGTTACCCGTTACTGCGATAGTGCGACCAGCCAGTGTGTTGATGATGGACGAGTTACCCACGTGTTGGATGCCCAGGATCATGGTACGAATGTTTTTACCAACTTCTTCACGGTGTGGCGCAAGCTTACGACAAAGCTCCATAATTTTATGTACTTCTTGAGGCTCAGAAGTCGTAATTGCCATTGCTTTTACGTTTTGTTCTTTCTCAAGATGGTCAATCCACAGTTGCGTCAGCTCTGGATCAGCCAAATCGCGCTTGTTTAGCACTTTTACAACAGGCTTTTCACCGCGGATTTTTGAAATCATAGGGTTTTCGCTACTGAAAGGAATACGAGCATCCAGTACTTCGATGATCACATCCACCTGCGGGATGGCTTCTTCGATCTCTTTACGCGCTTTATGCATGTGGCCAGGAAACCACAGGATTTCGTTGTTAACCATTTGAAAATATGCCTTTAAATTTATGGTTAAG
>NZ_JAWOTH010000075.1:0-1503 GCF_033338745.1 Vibrio sp. Vb1026 | reverse complement strand
GTTCTCTAACCAAACTCGACCGAGCCATGCAGATAAAACGCATCGAGGGTAAAGCGGTTTTGGAGCAATGCTTGCTGAATAAGCAAACCCTCAAATTTACCTCGAACCGATTCGTGCAAGAAAACCCGTGGACTGCGCTTGGGTTGAGCGCTTTTGCCGCGATTGCTGTTGCGAAAGCTGGGCGACTTTCTCGCGTCACGTCATCTCTCTCCTCCATCAGTTTGCTGCTCAATGGCGCGATGGATTTGAGTGGTCAGCTAGCCAAATCTTCTTCGTCGTCTGCTGCATCCTCAAAAGAAGCAGGTGAAGAAGCGGCTCAACCTTCCGATTTACCACCTCATCAGTAGAGGACGCACATGAATGGAAAATTAAACCTTCCTATCAATACCGTGATTGGTGTGTCTCTGCTGGTGTTATTGCTTGTTCCTGCGCTCTACTTCGCCAAACCGGTGCTGTTACCTATGGTGATAAGTACGTTCGTGGCACTGCTGTTTAGCCCGCTGATCAATTATTTTGAAGACAAAGGCCTGCCACGCACGATAACTGTGGTGGTGACGTTGACGTTATTGGTGAGTGTTTCAATACTCGGTTTAGCGGCGATATCAGAACCCGCGAAACAATGGTGGGCTGAGTTGCCAAGCATCGTCCAAAACGTTTCGCAAGAAGTGAATGAAGTGACCAAAGCGTCGTCAGAGCACATGAACGCGCCGCTTGAGATCGCCAGTGACATGAACATTGACGAGATGGGCAACAACACGGTGTTTTCTCTGCTGAAAGCGCTCGCGACCACCACACCAACGCTGTTAACTCAGGCGATGATTGTGCTGTTTATGGTGTATTTCATGCTTAATCATGGTCGAAGTCTGTTTCGTAAATCGGTATCGCGTTTGCGTGGTTTTTCGAAACAACGTCAGGCGGTGGAGTTGGTGCAGGCTCTGCAGAAAGATTTATCGCGCTACATCGGCACCATTACTTTGGTCAATGCGGGTTTAGGCTTGTGTGTTGGATTGGTGTTTTTTGTTCTCGGCCTTGAAGACCCATTTCTATGGGGTGCGTTTGCGGGGGTAATGAATTTCGCGCCGTATTTGGGACCAGTGATTTCGATGGTGAGCTTTGGTTTTGTCGCGTATTTGCAGCTAGATTCGGTCAGTTTTATGCTGACAGTGGTATCGATATATCTGTTGCTGAATTTAATCGAGAGTCAGTTTGTCACCCCAACTTTGCTAGGGAGGCGGTTTAACCTCAACCCGTTAGTCATCTTTATGTGGCTGGTCTTTTGGGGTTGGTTGTGGGGTGGTATGGGGCTGTTGATTGGCGTGCCGCTGTTGGTGTGCATCAACATTTTAGCGGATCGTTTGGCGCTTTGCGGTTCGACGAACATCTAACCGCAAAGTTGCCAGTGTATTGAACGTTGTGCTTAGTTAAATAACTTTTCCGCCGCAACGGGTGGGCTGAATAAATATCCCTGACCGTAGATACAACCTTTGTCGACCAAGTAAGCCA
>NZ_JAWOTH010000074.1:0-1513 GCF_033338745.1 Vibrio sp. Vb1026 | reverse complement strand
AAGGATGTCATATGGAAAGAGTGACAAAAGCGTATTGGATTGGAGAGCCGTTACACACTCTGCCTGAAGAATTTAAGGCAGAGTTTGAGCAGCATTTTGATTTGCTAGATTGCAGCAACGACATATCAGTATTGAGTGATAAAGAGTTTTGCTACTTCTTTTACTACATCACCCATGACCCAACCGACCATGCCAAAAGCATTGCTACCCTTTGTGAAAACCTTGATAAGAAACTGATTGTTGTCACAAAAGAAAACACCGAGTGTTGCTTACCGCCAAGTCACATCACCGCTGAGTGTTATGAGCTCAATGAAAACACGCTACCAGTGTGGCTTTCTCAAGCTAAGCTCAAATACTTTTTACACGCCAAAGTCGATGACGCTCAAATTTCTGCGGACAATATTTTTTCCCGCAATGGCAAGTCCAATTTCTCAGATGTCGTCAATTACATCGCCAACAATGTTCATAAAGACCTAAGAGAAGAAGAAGCCGCGGCACTGTGCCATTACTCTCCGACTTACTTCTCAAAGGTGTTTCACCGCAAAGTTGGTATGTGTTTTCGTGACTATGTGACTGCGAAACGCATTTCATTAGCCAAAAAAATGCTGATCGAGAACGAATCCATGAAAATCGCGTATATCGCTTACCAATGTGGTTATCGCGATGTCTCGTACTTTTCTCGTATCTTTAAAAAGAAAACGGGGCCTTCTCCGGCGAATTATCGCCAACAGTTTTAAGCTCAAATCACAGCGTTTTTTGCCGATCTAACGCTAACTTGCCCACAGAATTCATCAAAATGCGTTCCCGTGTCGTAATTCAACATGCTAAAGTTAACAATGCATTAACAACTATAAATACAATGAGAAGACATGGAGTCACCAAACATGAATCAGCCGAAAATAAATAGCACTGCTGGTTGCGCTCTCCCACCACCAAATGAAATGATCCTTAAATGGGCAGCGGAGCGCCCGAATGAGGTCTACCTAAAACAAATCATTAACCGACAGTTTGTCGAGTTTACTTACGCAGAAGTCGCCGATCAGGCTCTCAAGCTCGTCAGCGCACTACGTGGGCTGGGTATTCAGCCTGGCGATAAAGTCGCACTGGTATCGAAAAACTGCGCAGAGTGGTTTATCTGCGATTTGGCCATGATGCTAGGGGATTACGTAAGCGTACCTATTTTCCCTACCGCAGGGGCCGACACGATTGAATACTGTGTAACTCACAGTGAAAGTAAGGCGCTGATCGGGGGGAAGCTTGATGACCCAGCAGCAACTCAGCAAGTCATTGATGCCATACCAGAGCTTATCAGCATCGCGCTGCCGTATGATTCAGCACCACAATGCCAATACCAGTTCAACGCATTGATTGCGGATGCCGTGCCAAGTGAAGAGCGTCCACAACACTACGACGATAAGTTGATGTCATTGGTGTATACCTCCGGCACATCAGGTTTGCCAAAAGGCGCAATGCTGACTTACGGAGCGTTTAGTTGGTCGGTACAACAGCTGAT
>NZ_JAWOTH010000073.1:0-1565 GCF_033338745.1 Vibrio sp. Vb1026 | reverse complement strand
TTTACGCTGCAAGGCCCGATTGACCATGCAGCTAACAGTGACAGCCTGACGATTGATTTCCCAATTATTGCCACCGATTTTGATGGTGATACGACTTCGGCAACCATTCCAGTCACGATTACGGATGATGCACCAATCATCGATAATGTTTTGCCTCTGGCTGTAGACGAAGATGATTTATCAGGTATTGGCTCAGACCAAACTGACGCTGTGTTTGTTGAAGGCGCGTTCACCACTACCCAAGGTTCAGACCGTGTGGTGAGCTACCAACTTGATTCAACTTCTGATCCTGTTTCGGGGCTAACCTCCCAAGGTGAGCCAGTTACTCTGGTAGAGACTGCGAATGCTGATGGCAGCTTTACTTACGTGGCTACCGCGGATGGCAATCCGGTTTTCACCATGAACGTGAATGCTGATGGCACATACAATTTCCGTCTGGAAGGGCCGGTAGATCACGCGTTAAACAGCGATGAATTAGTACTGAACTTCCCAATCATTGCAACAGACTTTGACGGCGATACGACGACCGCGACCATTCCCGTCACGATTACTGATGACGTTCCAACTATCGACAACGTTGTTCCACTCACGGTGGACGAAGATGATCTCGCCTCAATTGGCTCAGACCAAAACGATGATGCGTTTATGTCGGGTTCTTTCACCACAACTGAAGGCTCAGACAGCGTTGTTAAATACCAGCTTGATGCAACAGCAGATCCAGTATCTGGGTTGACCTCTCATGGTGAGCCTGTCGTGCTTGCTGAAACTGCTAACGGCGACGGTAGTTTTACTTACACAGCCACGGCAGATGGCAATGCCGTATTTGAATTGATTGTGAAGCCAGATGGCAGCTACAACTTTACACTGCAAGGTCCACTAGACCATGCGGTGAATAGCGACAGTCTGCAAATCGACTTCCCGATTATCGCAACAGACTTTGATGGCGACACCTCATCGGAGACGTTACCTGTCACTATCGTTGATGATAAACCAACCATCACTGACGTAGACGCAATCCGTGTGGATGAAGATGACCTAGCGACGATTGGCTCTGACGGCTCAGATCCAATTTCAATCGATGGCAACTTCACTACAACGCAAGGCTCTGATGGGGTAGTAAGCTACCAATTAGATACTGCTGCAACGCCAGTTGATGGCCTAACATCGCAAGGTGTGGCAGTGACGCTGACGGAAACTGCAAACGGCGACGGTAGCTACACTTATGAAGCGACAGCAGGAACTGAAGCCGTATTTACGCTGACCGTGAATACGGATGGTTCATACAACTTCACGCTTCAGGGGCCAATTGACCATGCGACAGACAGTGATGAGCTGACACTGAACTTCCCAATCATCGCGACGGATTTTGATGGTGATACCACCACAGAAACGATCCCAGTCACCATCGTGGATGATAAGCCGACCATTACCGATGTCGATGCGATTACCGTTGATGAAGATGATTTAGGCACGATTGGCTCAGATCAAACTGACCCGATTTCAATCGATGGCAACTTCACCACCACACAAGGCTCGGACCGAGTGGTGAGCTATCAGCTTGATGC
>NZ_JAWOTH010000072.1:0-1566 GCF_033338745.1 Vibrio sp. Vb1026 | reverse complement strand
TTAAATTGAAGAGTTTGATCATGGCTCAGATTGAACGCTGGCGGCAGGCCTAACACATGCAAGTCGAGCGGAAACGAGTTATCTGAACCTTCGGGGAACGATAACGGCGTCGAGCGGCGGACGGGTGAGTAATGCCTAGGAAATTGCCCTGATGTGGGGGATAACCATTGGAAACGATGGCTAATACCGCATGATGCCTACGGGCCAAAGAGGGGGACCTTCGGGCCTCTCGCGTCAGGATATGCCTAGGTGGGATTAGCTAGTTGGTGAGGTAAGGGCTCACCAAGGCGACGATCCCTAGCTGGTCTGAGAGGATGATCAGCCACACTGGAACTGAGACACGGTCCAGACTCCTACGGGAGGCAGCAGTGGGGAATATTGCACAATGGGCGCAAGCCTGATGCAGCCATGCCGCGTGTGTGAAGAAGGCCTTCGGGTTGTAAAGCACTTTCAGTCGTGAGGAAGGTGGTAGTGTTAATAGCACTATCATTTGACGTTAGCGACAGAAGAAGCACCGGCTAACTCCGTGCCAGCAGCCGCGGTAATACGGAGGGTGCGAGCGTTAATCGGAATTACTGGGCGTAAAGCGCATGCAGGTGGTTTGTTAAGTCAGATGTGAAAGCCCGGGGCTCAACCTCGGAATAGCATTTGAAACTGGCAGACTAGAGTACTGTAGAGGGGGGTAGAATTTCAGGTGTAGCGGTGAAATGCGTAGAGATCTGAAGGAATACCGGTGGCGAAGGCGGCCCCCTGGACAGATACTGACACTCAGATGCGAAAGCGTGGGGAGCAAACAGGATTAGATACCCTGGTAGTCCACGCCGTAAACGATGTCTACTTGGAGGTTGTGGCCTTGAGCCGTGGCTTTCGGAGCTAACGCGTTAAGTAGACCGCCTGGGGAGTACGGTCGCAAGATTAAAACTCAAATGAATTGACGGGGGCCCGCACAAGCGGTGGAGCATGTGGTTTAATTCGATGCAACGCGAAGAACCTTACCTACTCTTGACATCCAGAGAACTTTCCAGAGATGGATTGGTGCCTTCGGGAACTCTGAGACAGGTGCTGCATGGCTGTCGTCAGCTCGTGTTGTGAAATGTTGGGTTAAGTCCCGCAACGAGCGCAACCCTTATCCTTGTTTGCCAGCGAGTAATGTCGGGAACTCCAGGGAGACTGCCGGTGATAAACCGGAGGAAGGTGGGGACGACGTCAAGTCATCATGGCCCTTACGAGTAGGGCTACACACGTGCTACAATGGCGCATACAGAGGGCGGCCAACTTGCGAAAGTGAGCGAATCCCAAAAAGTGCGTCGTAGTCCGGATTGGAGTCTGCAACTCGACTCCATGAAGTCGGAATCGCTAGTAATCGTGGATCAGAATGCCACGGTGAATACGTTCCCGGGCCTTGTACACACCGCCCGTCACACCATGGGAGTGGGCTGCAAAAGAAGTAGGTAGTTTAACCTTCGGGGGGACGCTTACCACTTTGTGGTTCATGACTGGGGTGAAGTCGTAACAAGGTAGCGCTAGGGGAACCTGGCGCTGGATCACCTCCTTAAACGATGATTA
>NZ_JAWOTH010000071.1:0-1601 GCF_033338745.1 Vibrio sp. Vb1026 | reverse complement strand
AAAGTGATGATGATGTAACGGGCATTGCGGCTTATTTCATTCGAAATCGCGTGATTAGCTGGATGGTGTCTTTGATCTTATTGATTGGTGGTATTGCTGCCTTCTTCGGGTTGGGACGTTTAGAAGATCCGGCCTTTACTATCAAAGATGCGATGGTAGTGACGTCATACCCAGGTGCGACGCCGCAACAAGTGGAAGAAGAAGTGACGTACCCGCTGGAAAAAGCCATCCAGCAACTGACTTACGTTGACGAAGTGAACTCCATTTCCAACCGTGGTTTATCTCAGATCACCGTGACGATGAAAAACAACTATGGTCCCGATGATTTACCACAAATTTGGGATGAATTGCGTCGAAAAGTGAACGACTTAAAAGTCACGTTACCACCGGGTGTTAATGAGCCTCAGGTTATTGATGACTTCGGTGATGTGTACGGCATCTTGTTGGCAGTGACAGGGGATGGCTACAGCTATAAAGAGTTGCTGGATTATGTCGACTACTTACGCCGTGAACTTGAACTGGTCGATGGCGTCAGCAAGGTTTCTGTCTCTGGTCAGCAGCAAGAGCAAGTCTTTATTGAAGTTTCGATGAAGAAGTTAAGCAGTATTGGTTTGTCGCCAAATACGGTTTTTAACTTGCTGTCCACGCAAAATATTGTGTCTGATGCTGGCGCTATTCGTATTGGTGATGAGTACATTCGAATTCAGCCTACGGGTGAGTTCCAAAGCGTTGATGAGTTAGGGGATCTGTTGATCACCGAATCTGGCGCGCAAGGGCTTATTTTCCTCAAAGACGTAGCAGAAATTAAACGTGGCTATGTTGAAGTGCCGAGTAACATCATCAACTTTAACGGCAGCTTAGCGCTGAACGTTGGTGTGTCGTTTGCTCAAGGTGTCAACGTGGTTGAAGTCGGTAAGGCCTTTGATCGTCGCCTTGCCGAGTTGAAGTATCAACACCCGGCTGGTGTCGAAATCTCAGAGATTTACAGCCAACCGAAAGAGGTAGATAAATCGGTCAGCGGCTTTGTGATCAGTTTGGCGCAGGCGGTTGGCATCGTAATTATTGTATTGCTGTTCTTTATGGGGCTGCGCTCGGGTCTACTGATAGGCCTGATCTTGCTACTCACGGTTTTAGGTACGTTCATCTTCATGAAATATCTCGCGATTGACTTGCAGCGCATCTCTCTGGGTGCGTTGGTTATCGCACTCGGTATGTTGGTGGATAATGCCATCGTGGTTGTGGAAGGGATATTAATCGGCACTCAAAAAGGGCGAACGCGATTACAAGCTGCGACGGATATTGTCACTCAAACCAAATGGCCGCTATTGGGTGCAACTGTAATTGCGGTAACGGCATTTGCGCCAATTGGTTTGTCGGAAGACTCCACGGGTGAGTACTGTGGCACCTTGTTTACGGTGCTGCTGATTTCCCTCATGCTGAGTTGGTTTACCGCTATTTCGCTAACGCCGTTCTTTGCCGATATTTTCTTTAAGGGACAGAAAATCAAGCAAGGTGAAGGTGAGGAAAACGACCCATATAACGGCATTATTTTTGTGGCATATAAAAAGTTTTTAGAGTTTTGCATGCGTCGCGCGTGGTTA
>NZ_JAWOTH010000070.1:0-1612 GCF_033338745.1 Vibrio sp. Vb1026 | reverse complement strand
GTATGCGGTGCTTTTGGTGTTGAAGTGCCATGCGGCGGCTTGGTCATTGCGTACTTCACACCTTAGCAAGGCGTTAGCCGTCATGGAGCTTGCTATACTCAAAGTGATAGAATAGTATCACTTTAGTATTCCTTTGGAGCAGCTCTCATGAAAGTAGAACTAGTTACATCACTCAAACGTCAAGCAACAAAAATCCTTGCCGATCTCCACGACACTAAAGAACCAGTGTTAATTACCGAACATGGTAAGCCATCGGCATATCTGGTTGATGTTGATGATTACGAGTTTATGCAAAATCGTTTGGTGATTCTGGAGGGGATTGCACGAGGTGAACGTGCATTAGCGGACGGTAAAGTGGTGAGTCACGATGAAGCCAAGGACAAAATGTCAAAATGGCTGAAATAATCTGGACTGAGCCAGCGCTATCCGACCTCAATGATATCGCTGAATACATCGCACTTGAAAATATCGTAGCTGCAAAACAATTGGTTCAAACGATCTTTTCTAAAGTCGAGCGCTTAGAGGCTTTCCCTGAATCGGGTCGCATTCCGCCTGAACTAGAACATCTAAGCTATCGTGAAGTTGTAGTTAATCCGTGCCGCGTTTTCTATAAACAAGACGGCGACAAAGTATTTATTCTGTTTGTTATGCGTGCTGAGAGAGACTTGCGTAAGTTCCTATTGAGCAAGCAATAACCTTTGGGAATGAGCGGCTAACAAACTGTTTAAGAGTGATTCGCAACGCTTGGCATTTTTACTATGCGTTGCGTTTAGTGTGTAAGGTGGTATGCGGAAGCTTCGGTATTGCGTTGCTCACACCTTAACAGGGCGTTATATTTTTGGAGTGTCTGATGAACGACTTTGATGTAAATCTGGATAGGTTGGGACAAATACGGGATTCTTTAGTAGATCCAAAATCTATTTGGTCATTGGCAAAAAAACTAAAACAACAGAGTCGAACTTTAACGTTGAATGCACCAAATAGTGATCTGTCTTTACCCTCGAGTCCTGGGATTTATTACTTTGAAGCTAAATTCAACTTCAAAGATTATGAATATCTTGAAGACTTTGGTAACCGTTGGGGAGTAATTCGGTCAAGAAACCTTCCTAAAGGGGTTTCTAGGTACTATCCGAGTCGAGCGAAGAAGCATATTTCCCGTTTAAAGCAAGGGAAATTTATACCGTTATACCTCGGTAAGCGCGACAATTTGAGTGACAGGATTATCAATCATTTAGACGGAAGCGAAGAGTCGGGTACATATGCGCTAAAACTTAGAAGTCGTCCTGAATTACTTTCTGGTGTCGAATTAAGATATAGTTTTCATGAGTTTAATATAAACGCTAGAGCATATTTTGGTGTCGAAGTTATAGAAAAATCTCTCAGAGAAGTGTTTAATCCAATCATAGGCAAGCAATAAAAATATAACAAAGCGTTTAAGACAGATTCGCAACACTCGGCATTTTTATTTCAGGTCGAGTTCTGTGTTTACAGAGCTATGGTTTAGGTGGGTGATAGCGTTGCTCACTACTTAACGCGGCGTTAGTACCAAAATTAAATTAGGTTTCGGAGTATTTGAAAATGTTCTTTTCTAGTTCATCTCAACCCTTAGTTA
>NZ_JAWOTH010000069.1:0-1621 GCF_033338745.1 Vibrio sp. Vb1026 | reverse complement strand
TCGTACAGTTTCAGCGCAAAAAAAAGGCGGATTTTGTGACGGTCACACGGGGGTGAATTATGGTGAATTATGGCTTCAGAGAGGCAGTGGCAAGGTTTGGGTGAGGGTTATATTGCGCATTTGTAATTGAAAGACTCGCTACGCTCGCATATTCAACAACAAACCGTGCGCTAGGTATAAGAGGTTTAAAAATAATGATATTGAAGCAGTAAAAAAAAAGCGGCTAAAGCCGCGAGTAATGAAGTCGCTCGCAAGCTCGCTCAGCTCCACCAACAGAGATAATGCTGCCTCAAGAGGCGCGAAATTTGCTTATTTCGGCTGTGCCGACCCCTACCCAATTTCGACTCTTTTTGAGTGAATTTGAGCATCATTTTGGTCGCTTTCAGAATTAAGGATTTCTCCCCTTATTTCGGACTGCCCTGCGCTGTGTGTAAAGCTTTCGCCCCCGTTCCAGTCACACAACACTAATCAGTTATTCCTTTTCCGCTTGTCCCCTCTAGCAGCTACAAGGGGCGGTGTTATCGAGCTTTACGCTTAGTTCTGATTAGTGCCTTTACCTCTCACCTTTGGAACATCCCTTGGTCGGTGAGTGATGCGCGTCGTTCTGTCCAAAACATCTTGATTCCAAACAGAGTGCAGAAATACTCTTGAAGTGCTTACTTGATATGGTCTATCATGGAAGGACTTACACAACGATTTGGTCATCATTTGTGAGTATTCCGAAAAAACCACTCCGGCAAGAGTGGTTTTTTCACATCTGGGGATAGAGATTAATCCTAAAATCGTTAGATCTCAATGATCAATGCAAAGATCTTTGTTGCATACTCTTCTCAAATTTTTGTTTAATCAGCCCTATGGTATATATCTTTATCAAGAGATATATAAAATGATGTTCTTATCTTTTCTGTAGTAATTAAAAAGTAACCACTATCAACAAGGTGTTTCTTTATTGCATCTTTTCCAATCGTTCCAAAAACAACCCCAATGACAAATAGAAAACAAGGAATGTAAGTTCCTAAATATTTACTCCACTCTTTAGGTAATTCAGGACGCTTATTAAAACAAATACAAACAAACCCTATTATACTTAAAAACCAAAACCATGATAAAAAAGGAACTATAGAAAAAACGGAGGTTAACGCTATAGATTCTGGATGATATATATAAACATCCAGTATTGGGCTTATCGCATCAAATAATAAGAAAGGCATCCCTATTAATACAAGAGGAACTCCTAAAAAAATCAGAATTCTATTTGGCATTTGTGGCCTCTTTTAAGCCATTTATTATGTTTTCTTCTATCTTGTTTTCATCCCAAATATTAGAAATAATTACATCAACACCAACCCAAACCATCGCACCAACCACCATAGGAATGGCAACTCCAAGAGCGACCGTCAAGCAAACAATCCCACCGACAACTGCGCCAGTGGCTAAAAGCTTAAACAAATCACTTCCCATACTACCGCACCAATCAACTAAATGATAATCATCATTAAACATCAATTCATTAGTATTGATTGTTGCCGATATAATTAAACTTAAAACAGCCCCTTTCTTAAATCCATTTAATGTATCTTCAGCTAAAACACCCAACTGCTTAATTGTAGGGTTTGTAATC
>NZ_JAWOTH010000068.1:0-1628 GCF_033338745.1 Vibrio sp. Vb1026 | reverse complement strand
CAGGGGTGTCGAAAGAGTCAACTGCGGTCCAAAGCTGTTGGACTTGGGTGAAAAGGGCGTTTATTCTTCCTATACGTTGTCGGCAGCGGGCCAAAAAGGAATACGTCCATGCCCATCGAGGTGAAACCGGCTGTGAGCGCGGGTTCAAGCATATAGCCCGACAGGCGCGTATCCTTGCCGATCACGACACGATGGCGGTGGTCACCGCGACGAAAGACACGGCCAGCCGCCATGCCGACGCGCAAGGCGGTTTCCGCCGTCATCGCGCCTTCGTTGGCTTTGCCACGAATACCGTCTGTGCCGAAATATTTGCGCACCATAAGGTCGATTATCCTGTCGTCGGGTCGCCCTCAAAGGGGACATGCCTGCTGAACCGCGAATATAGAGAAATATCCCGAATGTGCAGTTAACGAATTCTTGCGGTTTCTTTCAGCGCCGCCAATACCGCCAGCCCGTCGCGCAAGGGGCGCGGCTCGTGTGTGCGGATGAAGTCAGCTCCACCTGCGGCGGCGGCAAGCTCTGCAGCGAGTGTCGCGGCCCCGACATCCCCCGGACCACGGCCTGTGAGCGCGCGCAGAAAGGATTTGCGCGAAACAGACAGAAGCACCGGCAAATCGAAGCGCAGCCGCAATTCATCGAACCGCGCCAGCACCGAGAGCGAGGTTTCGGGAGCAGCCCCCAGAAAAAACCCCATGCCGGGATCAAGGACAAGGCGGTTGCGTTTGATACCGGCACCCGTCAGCGCCGCGATGCGCGCGTCAAAGAACGCCGCAATGTGATCCATGATGTCGCCAGCGGGTGCCTCGCGCCGATCTGCCTGCCCGTCTTGCACCGAATGCATAACGACGAGTTTGGCAGATGATTTCGCCAATTGCGGATAGAACGCAGCGTCTGGAAAACCGCGAATATCATTGAGATAGGCCACACCACGCGACAAGGCATAGGCTTGCGTCGCGGGTTGATAACTGTCGAGCGAGACGGGAATGCCATCTGCCTTGAGCGCGTCCAGCACCGGCGCGATACGCGCGATTTCTGTGTCGGACGAAACAGGCGCGGCGTCGGGATTGCTGGATGCCGGACCGAGGTCGATCACATCTGCCCCCTCGGCCATCAGCTTACGCGCCTGCGCAATGGCTGCGTCTGGCGCCAGATACCGGCCTCCATCGGAGAAACTGTCCGAGGTTATGTTGACGATGCCGAAAATGATGAGCGATTTATTCATGGGGGCTTCTATAATAATAATAATCGAGCATGAGTCTCATACGGATGCTCGGGTCGAAAGGGAATCCCCAGGCGAGTAACCTGTTTGCGGTGATCCATTAGCTGCAGGAGCAGAATAGCATACATCTGGAAGCAAAGCCAGGAAAGCGGCCTATGGAGCTGTGCGGCAGCGCTCAGTAGGCAATTTTTCAAAATATTGTTAAGCCTTTTCTGAGCATGGTATTTTTCATGGTATTACCAATTAGCAGGAAAATAAACCATTGAATATAAAAGATAAAAATGTCTTGTTTACAATAGAGTGGGATACAGACACGCTTGATATGTTTGGAGATGGGGTTCTAGGGATTTTCCCCTCTAAAAAGACTTAATCCTCTGTAGACCACACCAATAAATGGCTGCGGAGGTGG
>NZ_JAWOTH010000067.1:0-1661 GCF_033338745.1 Vibrio sp. Vb1026 | reverse complement strand
CGAAGTCCGATGCCACCAAACGTCGCGCATCGCGTTTCGCCACTTCAATCAGTGCCTGAATACCTGGGCGCGCTTTCCCCGCACGAATACGCTGCAAACCTTGATGCACCAGAATTCGGTTGTTCTCATCAAGCGGCACAACATCAGCAACAGTGCCCAGTGCGACAAGGTCGATCAGCTCCATCAGTTTCGGCTCTTGCATGCCTTGCTGAGCAAACCAGTTGTGTTTGCGCATGTGGACACACAACGCCATCATCAGATAGAACGCCACACCAACGCCAGCCAACGCTTTAGAAGGAAACGCACAACTGTCGAGGTTTGGGTTCACCATCGCATCCACTTCTGGCAGAACTTGTCCTGGCAAATGGTGGTCTGTCACCAATACGGTAATGCCATTTTCTTTGGCGTAGCGCACACCTTCAATCGACGATACGCCATTGTCGACCGTCATGATCATTTCTGCGCCAAGTTCCAATGCTTGATCGACCACCTCTGGGCTCAAACCGTAGCCATCTTCAAAGCGGTTCGGCACCAAGTAATCGACGTTATTGCTGCCAAGCATACGCAATGCCAATACAGAAAGAGCAGAACTCGTTGCGCCATCTGCGTCAAAGTCACCCACCACGATGATGCGTTTTTGCTCTTGAATCGCTTGGAACAATAACTCAACCGCCTGCTCAATGCCGCCAAGCTTTTGGTACGAATGCAATCCACGAGCAGAGGTTTCTAGCTGCGCGATGTCAGTAATACCGCGATTGATGTAAATGCGTTTTAAGATCGGAGGAATGGAATCTGGGAGAAGGGAAAGATCCGGTTCGGGACGTCGTTGAATTTCTATCATGCTTGAAAAGAGCCGACTATTGCGTCGGCTCTGCTCCTTAAAGGATTACAGTTGCTCTAAACGTTTCAGTAGTTCAGCTGGCGGTAAGTAACCACCAACCATCTCACCGTTTGGAAGGAAGATTGCAGGTGTACCTGAAATACCTAACTGACGACCAACGTTGTAGTGCGCTTGGATGGTCTCTTTACATTGTTCAAGATCTTTTGCTGGATTATCGAAAGTACGGCTCACTTTCGCGTTATGCATCGCCGCTTTTGGATCTTCTGCACACCAAATCGTTGCCATTTGCTCAGCAACAGGCCCTGTCGCACCTTGGCGAGGGTATGCCATGTAACGCACAGTAATACCTAGATCATTGTAGCCCTGCATTTGGTTATGCAGACGAACACAGTAGCCACAAGTGATGTCAGTAAACACAGTCACCACGTACTTTTCGTTGTCCGCTTTGTATTCGATCATGCTGTCTGCAAACTTGGCAATTTTCTCAGCATTCAAAGGCGCTTGGCGTTCTGCAAGTACGTCTTTGTAACCGCCGTTGTCATCAATCGCGTATAGCGTACCTGCAATAAAGTGATCGCCATTGTTTGACGCAAACAATATGCCGCCGTTGGTTTGAATTTCTAGCAGGCCCGCCACATCTGAAGGTTGAATATCAATAATAGACAGACCTAGTTTCGAGAACTTCGCTTTTAGCGCCGCTTCATCAAAGTGTTGTTGCGCAGTTGGCGCAGCCTGTTGTGCAGGAGTTTCGGTTTTTGCCTGACTTTCTTCCGCACCACACGCGGTAATAAAGAATGGTAAAGTCAGCAGAGTTAGTCGG
>NZ_JAWOTH010000066.1:0-1679 GCF_033338745.1 Vibrio sp. Vb1026 | reverse complement strand
CGCATCGCTACCGCCGTTGAACAAGTTATAGCGTAAACGCAACATGGCGAGAGTTTCATCGCTTCGACCTTTTAAGCCATCCGCATCGTCTTTCCAAGTTTGAGAAGCTTCAATCGAGATCGTCGGGTAGTTAACGCCTTTCGATTGTTTGTATTGGAACTTGGCAGAATCCACATCCGCCAATGCGATTTGAATCACTGGGTGTAATTCAAATGCCAAGCCAACCGCTTCATCGACGGTGTAGGGGATAAAGTTCTGATCAGCTCTTGGAAAAATTAACCCTTGTGGCGTTTGTCCCACCAAGCGAGTAAACATTGTGTGGGAGTCGTACAGGTTGTTTTGTGCAGCTGCCAGATTACCATGCGCTTTCGCTAAACGCGCTTCAACCTGTGTTAAGTCCGCAGTCGAGCCGATGCCGGAAGTGACGCGTTTTTTGATGTCCGTATAGATGTCTTTGTGAACGGCAAGATTGTTCTCAGACAGCTTTAAGACTTCATAAGCCTTTACCGCATCTAAGTAGACTTTAGTGACTTCTAATGCCTTGTCTGAAGCATCAGCTAACAGTTGGAATCGCACCGATTCTGCATCAGCAGCGGTACGGTCAATATCGTTTAATGTCGCGCTGCCATCCCAAATTAATTGGGTTAGGGTGATAGACGCTTCTTTTCTCGTATAGTCAGTGTTGCCTCGTCCGACTTCATCAGATGGGTCGAGGCCTTCGTAACCAATGCCCGCATCAAGATCGAGAGAAGGCAAATAGGCGCCTGTTGACGCCTCATTGATGTACCTTCGGCTCTCAAATTCATTAAATGCGCTTTTGATATCTGGGTTATTTTTTAACGTTAATGCCACGGCTTGCTCTAAAGTTTGACCGAAAACGGGTATAGACACTATTAAGCTACAGCAGCAAGCAATACTTAGTCGGTTCCATTTCACGGTGTTTCTCCTAAAAAATCGTGTTGCTTTTTGCTGTTTCATCTCACATTTGAGATAAAACATCACAAATAACAGTGTTTGAGTAAGTAAATTATCAACCTACTGTTAAACCTAGGCTTTTGTTTAGAATATCCAGAAGTTCGCCTGATTAAACCTTAGCACATGTGCAAAATGTTGCTTGGCAACCGTTTGTGTTTAAGCAAGAGAAAAGCTTGATTTCTTAATATCATAGCATTCCACGACCTGTGCAATTCCCTGCTGCACCTGTAACCCCGCCCCCTGAGTTAATCAGCACATCGCCCCTTGCACATACAACGAAAATATGAAGATTTTGACTAAACTATAGACGTAAATATTGGGGTGACAAACTTTTGACTTAGTTCAAAGTGGGGCGAGGTAGATATGGAACGAGTAACTTTTGGCTCATTGATGAGTAATATTGTAGTTATCGGTCTCGATGGGGAAATTAGAACCCTCGAACAAGGACAGTTGCCTAAACCAGGGGAACTAATCATTAACGAAGTTTCAGACACTTCAGAACTGGTCATTGAGCAAGTGACACCGCAAGGCAGTTCCATCAATGTAACTGGTGATATTACTGCGTTGATAGAAGCTATTGCAGCGGGGCAAGACCCGACCCAACTAGGTCAAGAGTTTGAAACCGCAGCGGGCGAAGCAAATGGGTCTAGTCCTCAGACAACAGGGAATGTTGCGCGAACAGGGACAGAATTGCTCGCTAGTAC
>NZ_JAWOTH010000065.1:0-1686 GCF_033338745.1 Vibrio sp. Vb1026 | reverse complement strand
AGAAAAAAAATGTTAATCCCCAGAAGCTTAAAAGATAGATAAATTCCGCAGAAAAAAAGAATAAACATATCCCTAAGCAAGATGCATTAATACCATCGGATACATTCACATACTTTTGCGTCTTAACCTTATCAATCACTACTTAAAACGCTCCCTGAAAAATAACTTACAACATTTTCTGAGGTATCTTTCACTCTCTTACACACGCTAAGTAAATGTAGGCGAGAGTAAGCCCCTCTACCCATTAAATAAGCCCAAAGAGGATCAAGGTTTTTATCTTTAAGTCCAGCGTAGGCTATATCTCCAAACACAACATATTCTAAAGGTTTGAGATATGGGTTAGCGATAAGAGCAACACCGATCACCTGCATCACATCCGAACGTTTATCTTGTGTTGCAGCCTCAATGTAATCCTGAAAAGCATCATCTTCCATGTCGATATTGGCATTTCTCATTAAGCATTCAGGCGTAGCGCAACTCGCTTTAAAGCGAACATTAAACGATTCATCATTCACTACTAGATTGCGTCGATAACTGCCATCTTGAGAGAAATTATCAGCCTTTTCTGTCTGGCGTGATAACCGATTCTCTTCGACTTTTCTAAGCGCACCACCTCCCTCAATGAAGCCATTTTTGACCTGATGAATAAGATCATATCCAGTCTCATAGGAAATATTGCCCCCGTTGTACCCTTTCAAGATAACATCGAACGCTTCGCTAAATTCTTTTACCGCTTGGCTGTGAACCAAAGTTTCCAGATCCAATGCGGGAAGAAAAATTAATAATCCTTCAATCGCCTTTTGAGCTTCGACCTCTAGCTGTCTTCTTTTTCGATTTCGTTCCCAACGAGCGTAATCTTCTTGGGTATACGTCAATTCAGCTTGACGCTCTCGACGTTGGCGGGCAGCTCGCTCCCTTACTGTTTCTTCTCGAGCTTGCGGTTTTCTTAATGACTCTTCTTCATGGAGTGGCTTATAACCTCCACCAGAAGAACTCAACGGTTTTTTCTTTCTATCCAAAAAATTGTGTGGCATCAGTTCACCTAACCTCAATTAACGTGATGACATCATAACGACACTTAAAGGTGCGTAATATTGGTCATATGTTAAATAGGCAACTTCACTATCAAAAACACCACTTAGAAGCCCCTCAAACGCTCTAGGCACGATTTCAGACTGAAATCCGGCACATTACCCACCAAAAAACATTTGAAAGTTTGTGACACTTTGAGAGCGATTTACATAGCAATCTAACTAACTTCTAAACTCACTCAGAAACACCTCTGAAATGCTCGTTTTTCACATGTTCAACCTGCAACTAGGCATCTATCATTATCCAAAAATAAAAATGCCTAGTTGGCTCAAACCGCACAAACGGTCATTTGCCGCGTCACAACAATCATTCGAATTAAACTCACATTCACTGAACCAAAGAGTAACTCTTGTTACTTCAAAACTTGGCTCAAATGACAGCAAACTAACAGCGTGAGATCTTAAGATCATAGAGAAAAATGAAACACGCTAACTTGTGTCGAGATTTACGAAAAGAAAGGACGAAAAGCATGAACTTCAAAAAACGTTACATGACCATAATATTGCTCGCATTAGGATTAGGAAGTACTCAAAAAGCGCCTATCAACGAATTAACACTGAACCTTGAGTTACAACATAACTGCTTAGTTTGTTT
>NZ_JAWOTH010000064.1:0-1747 GCF_033338745.1 Vibrio sp. Vb1026 | reverse complement strand
TCTTCATATTGGTTGTTGGAGAAGTAATTGAGCGACTCCAAGTAAAACGTATAAGGAATATGGATGGTGTGCGTGTCGGGATCGTACATAGGGCCATCTTCGCCGCCATAAATCAGGGTGAGCGGTTTACGAAAAGGGAAGTAGTCTTGAGAAAGTCGAACAAAAATCGGGTTCACATCGCTGCTTTGAATGGATTGCTCGGCAAGTTTGTCATGGGTTGTTTCTGCGGGCATGTACTCGATACGAATATTGTCCGCTGCGTTGGCAGAAGCGGCGCAGAGTAATAGTGCAGGGAGATGCGATTGAATTTTCATGTTGAGCTCTTGTTATTTGAATGGCTTGCATAAAAATTATACATGTTTTTGGCGAATGAATAATCGGGATTGGCGTTTGTCACTTTGCGCCAATTCGTTTTATAGTTCGCCTAAAGGAGATCACTATGCCTAATCCACTGTTGTTACAACCCCGAATCCAATAGGCGTTGTTGACTGAGAACGCAGCAACAGCGCCACGAGAAATCGTTCCGTGGCAAAATTTTACTCTCTATTGAAGAGGCAAATGCCATGACTAAACATTGGTCTAAAGTTCAGTATCTGCACCAAGTGGTGCAAAACGCCAACATCCATATTAAAGGTACTCACAGTTATTACAGCGATTGCTGGGATAATGGTTTTGAGCAATCCGTCGTTCGTTATCTGCTGGGGGATGAAATCAGCAAGCAGTGGCAACCCAGTTGGGAAGTCGACCAACTCTATATTGGTGACTACGTTTGTATCGCCGCCGAAGCGGTGATTTTAATGGGTGGTAACCACAATCATCGAACCGATTGGTTCTGCTTGTATCCGTTTCTTGATGATGTCGAACGTTCCTATCAAAGCAGGGGCGACACGACTATCGGAGATGCTGTTTGGATTGGAATGCGCGCGATGATCATGCCAGGCGTTACGATTGGCGAGGGCGCGGTGATTGCCGCAAACAGTGTCGTGACGAAAAACGTGCCGCCGTACACCGTGGTAGCGGGCGCTCCTGCTAAGCCGATCAAAACTCGTTTTGACCCAGAGACGATTGATAAGTTATTGGCTCTTAAGATGTATTCTTGGGATGAGGCTAAGTTTAACGCGCTTCGCTCTTTTATCTGTGGAAATGATATTGAGCAGTTAATCATTGCGGAAAGTAACTATAAAGATGGCGAATGTCACTGAAATGAGGAAAATTATCAGCGATATGTCATAATCTCGCTCCGTTGTGACGAAAACTATTGTTGCAGCTTGTGCGTTTCCTTGGCATCGATTCGTTTAAATCACCATGAGTCAGAGTTGAAAAACTACGATAGGAACAAGCAAACTCAATTGTTTGAACGCGATCTCGGCGTTTTGACGGTTACACCGGGAAGGAACTTTGTTCGATAGTAATCGACGCATTCTGTTTAAGTAAGGGAGCCCATTGCGCGGTTCAGAAAGTGTCACTAGAACTTACTCACAACATTATACCCGGCGCATTGACCACGCGTTTTTGGTTGAGGCAAAGGGCATTTGAAGGAGCTGTAAAGGCTCCTTTCACATTTAAGGGCGGCAAACAGCAAACCATTGGCACAATGCTTAACAAGCGCCCTTAAACTAGCCTAAGGCGCATGACACCATCTAATGAGTATTTTCGGAAATAAAGCGAGAAAATTTGCTATTGAACGAAGGTTAAACTAACACTCAATCATTACGGAGGATGAAGAGAACAATAATAAGAGGCGATA
>NZ_JAWOTH010000063.1:0-1764 GCF_033338745.1 Vibrio sp. Vb1026 | reverse complement strand
TACAAAGGCATCACAAATATGCCGATTTACTGCTCAGCGCCGTCATCATGTTTGAGGGGTCATTACTGCTTCTTTTTAATGATGCGCCCTCCGGAAAGTTATTGTGGCTCTACCCCATCGTCGCAACCATCATTTTGATTAACGAGTTCAAAGTCGGTTTACTCTTTAGCGCTACCTACATTATTTTGGTTTTCTTTGGCATTACGTTTTTAGACGGCTTACCTGCCACTGGCGATATGATCGAACGCCGATTCATGTTCACCTTGATAGCCATCAGTTTTGTCTGCCATACCTTCTCCTACTACTACGCAAAAGTCGTCAGCTACATTCAAACCCTTTACCGAGAAGGGATTGAGGAGTTGGCCTACCTAGACCAACTGACGGGCTTAGCGAATCGTTGGAGCTTTGAAACGTGGGCCAGAGCAAAACTGCACGACATTGACCACTCAGACGAACGCAGTGTCACTGCGTTGGTTTTTCTCGATATCGACAATTTTAAGTACATCAACGACACCTATGGCCACGATGTTGGCGACCAAGTGTTGAAAGCATTTGCAACTCGATTGAAGAAAAGCCTTCGCAACAGCGACCGAAAAACCGATAAACATGACTACTCCATTGCGCGCTTTGCAGGCGATGAGTTCGTGTTAATGCTTTACGATGTGCGCAGTAAACAAGACCTAGATGGCATTTTGGATCGCATCGTTAATTTGTTCCCAAAGGGATATCAAAACTACGATACCTATAATGAGCTGACGATGAGCGTAGGAGCCGCAATCTATAAACAAGACGCCAACGATTTATCAGAGCTTACCCGCTGCGCAGACAAAGCGATGTATGCCGCGAAACACACGGGTAAAAATCAGTACGCGTTTTACGAACATTGTTCTCATGCTGGTGAGCTGCGCAAAAAACAAGAATCAATGCTTGAGATGACAGAGGCGTGCTAAGCCTCTGTGAGTTGCCCGATTATGCAAAAAAGTGCATCGCCCACAACCCAAGCGCTAAAAACACGATCAACCAGAAGGCTTGACGCGCCCGGCTTGGTTTTCCTTGTTGTGGGGCAATCACTGGCTTAAAAGCTCGCTCCTTCATTTTTCCGACCAAGCTTTTTTCTATCGCCTGTTTGTAAAACTTGCGTCTTTTGTGCGCCGCGTTCGCTACTTCAGTAAAGCGGTGTCGCTGTTCATTCGTTAAATCGCTCGCTTCGTAGCGAGGAGGGAGATCAGAATGCTTGCGTTGTACTGCCATCACTTCCTCCTTGGTTGATGGGTGTACTTATACTAAGTATATACACAGTTGCGCATAAATAGCGCCAAGATACCGAATTCTAAGCGATATCTCGTGCGCCAGTTCAAGGAAATTACGCAACTAAAAAAGCCACCCGAAGGTGGCTTAAAGCAATTCAGCAGCTGTACCGATTATAGGTAGTCGCACAAGGAAGCCGTTGCGTCTTTCACTTGCAGCTCAAATGATGAGTTACCTTCAACATCAAACGACTCACCGCTGCTGTAGGTTGTCCAATCGGCTTCACCTACGCGTTTCACCACGAGAGCACCTTTAACGACTGTCATGCGCTCAGGAGCCTGCGTACCAAATGTGTACTCGCCCGGAAGCATCACACCGACACTAACATCCTGTCCGTGCTGGTTAAAACCTAGTGACTTTACACCGCCTGCAAAATAGCTATTTTCCTTAATATTCATTATTGGTTTCCTTATCAAAAGTCCGCTCTTTTTTACCCTGTTTTTTTCTGCGACTCAA
>NZ_JAWOTH010000062.1:0-1782 GCF_033338745.1 Vibrio sp. Vb1026 | reverse complement strand
TTACCGCGTAACTGGTTCGCTTCTTGATGCTGCAGTAGCAATGCCATCGGAGGGCCACCGATTGCCGAGCTGGTACCAAACAAACCGGAGAAAAATCCAGCTAACGTCATACGCTGGGGTGTTGGTTCAATACGAAACGGAAGCACACTAACGATAACCGCGAATAGAACGAGTAAACCGATCCATAACGTCAGTGCTTGAGTGGAGACAAAGAACAGCATGAAGCCACCAGCAATAGAACCGGGAACTCGGCCAATCAATGCCATTTTTAAACCACCGATTTCGACGCTACTGCGATGTTTCAGCGCATTCATGATCGAAATAAACAACGCGACCAAACAGATAGGTGCAGGCACATATTCGGGCGCCCATAGAATGAGCAATGGCGCGGCCACAATGGCTAAGCCAAAACCAATCGCAGTTTGGACAAAAGAACCGAGAAAAATCAGTCCCATCGCAAGCAAGTTAACCGAATCAAATTCCATCTAGATTATTCTTATATTCAGACAATCAATAAGGGCGCTAGACTTATCGAATTTCGAGATAATTGCCTAAGCCCGCCTTGCGTAGCATTCCTCAATGACCATGAAAAGACAATCTATTTGTCTGTTTTTAGACAACATTCATTTTCGCTAACCTCACTACCAACGTAAGGCTTTTCTTACAGAAAACTGAATGCACTGTATACCAAAACAACACATATACCGTTGATAAAATCATCAAAATGATTGATGTCGAGCTCTAGCGCTTTATTTTGCATCGCTCTATAATGCTGACCCTTTTATCAATACTGTACTTATTTCCACAACAAAAAAGCGTACAGTTATTTACTTTTTTACGGCTTTGTTGCGTAATTCGATGGAACTAAATCAGGAAGTTACGATCTGATCGGTTACATCAGTTAATCATCGTAGCCTTATGCCGAAACCTCGTTACAAAACAACTAACTGGAAGCAGTACAATAAAGCCTTAATCAACCGTGGTTCTCTGACTTTTTGGATTGATGAGGAAGCGATAGCTGAGTGGAAGCAAAACAAACAAGGCAAGCGTGGTAGACCTCGCCGATTCAGCGACTTAGCCATTACTACAGCACTGATGGTAAAACGCGTTTTCTCTATGCCGTTGAGAGCGCTACAAGGTTTTCTAGACTCTGTATTTAAGCTGGCTAACATCCCGCTTGTTTGCCCGCACTACACCTGTATAAGCCGCCGAGCTAAGGAAGTTGAGGTTTCATTTAAAACCAAAACCAGAGGAGCAATACAACACCTAGCAATTGATGCCACTGGCCTCAAGGTTTATGGCGAAGGTGAATGGAAGGTCAAGAAGCATGGAACTGATGGGAAGCGAAGAGTCTGGCGTAAGCTGCATATCGCGGTAGATACAAGCACCCACGAAATAGTCGCAGCAGAGCTGAGCTTATCTAACGTAACCGATGCCGAAGTGCTCCCCAACTTACTCAAGCAGACACGTCGCAAAATCATTGAGATATCAGGCGATGGCGCTTATGACACAAGGAATTGCCATGATGCCATACGGATCAAGCGAGCGGTTCCGCTTATCCCGCCACGAGAAGGGGCTGCCTTCTGGGAGCAAGGACACCCTCGCAATTTAGCAGTAGGTTGTCAGAAGCTCTACGGCTCCAACAAGAAGTGGAAAAAGCGGTATGGTTATCACAAGCGTTCGCTCTCTGAAACAGCCATGTATCGCGTGAAGCAGTTGCTAGGTGGGCGATTAAGTCTGAGAAACTACAATGCTCAGGTTGGTGAAACTTACGCCATGATT
>NZ_JAWOTH010000061.1:0-1782 GCF_033338745.1 Vibrio sp. Vb1026 | reverse complement strand
CTCTCATTCTTTAATAAAATAGTGGCATATCCACTTATTAAAGAGTGCTTATTATGTCTTTGCCATTTCTCTTTCATAGCCAGACGGTTGATGGTTTAGCCTTCGATGGTAAACGCGTGAAGGTCTGTCTAAAAACAGAAGCGTTAACATTTGATGCTGTTTATGCGCGTATTGAGCCAGACAACGAAGAATACCTTGTCGCCATGGTGCAATGCGGCAGAGTTGGAGAGTTACTGCTGTGGGAAGTATCGTTCGAGCCGAATAGAGATCGAGACATCACCCACTATGTATTTAAAGTCGTTAGAAACGGTCAGCAATATTGGCTAGACGCACGTGGAGTGCAAAAACGTATTCCGCCCAAAGAATTTCATTTCAAATTGAATGTAAACCATCAACCGCCAAAGTGGGTTCAAGAACAAGTTTTCTATCAGATTTTTCCTGATCGTTTTGCCGCGAGTCAAAGTGAGTCTGCGATTCGTGAAGCGTACTGCGAGTACGATCCTGATGCTGTGATTAAAACGTGGGGAGAACCAGTAGGGAATCACCAAAACTCTGGGGCACGTGAGTTCTTCGGTGGTGATTTAAAAGGCGTTGAGCAAAAGCTTGGATACCTTGAACAATTGGGTGTGACCGCACTGTACTTCAATCCGATTTTTTCCTCGCCAAGTAACCATAAGTACGACACCACGGATTATTTCACGATTGATCCTATGCTCGGCACCAACGAGCATTTTGCGTCATTGTGCGAACAAATCCGCAGCAAAAACATGAAGATCGTATTGGATGCGGTCTTTAACCATACTTCTGTGCATCACCCTTGGTTTGATATTCAGCAGAAAGGGAAAGGCGCGTACGGGAATCCTAAATCCGATTTTCGCGACTATTACTTCTTTGATGGGGAGAGTAATCACTATATTGGCTGGAAAGGTATCGACAATCTGCCGGTATTGAATTTTGAGAATCACGAAGTCAGAGAATATATCTACCAAGGTGAGGCATCGGTTATCAAACATTGGCTGAAGCCGCCATATTCCGTGGATGGCTGGCGTTTTGATGTCATTCATATGCTAGGTGAAGGGGAGGGGGCGAAAAACAACGCTCACTACGTGAAAGCATTTCGCCAAGCGACCAAATCCGTTAATCCGAATGCTTATGTGTTAGGTGAGCATTTTTTTGAGGCGACTCAATGGCTGCAAGGGGAGCAAGAAGACGGCGCGATGAACTACTACGGTTTTGCCCACCCTGTTCGAGCGTTTATCGCGCATCAAGACATCACGTATGACCCAATCGATATAGATGGTTTTGAGTTCAAAGCGTGGTTGGATGAAGCCAGAGCAAAAGTTCCTTTTGCCAATCAGCTCTCACAACTCAATCAACTTGATAGCCATGACACGGCACGTTTTCTCACCTTGGTGAATGGGGATGAGAAAAAAATGCAAATCGCGTTGGCCTTACTCATGACTTATGTCGGCGCACCATGCATTTATTATGGTAGTGAAGTCGGTCTTGAGGGAAGCTTTGACCCAGATAACAGACGTTGTTTCCCTTGGCATTTAGTTCAGGGTTCGCCTTGGCTTCACCTGTACCAACCGTGGATTGAAATTCGCAAACAGTTCAAAGCCCTACAATCTGGCAGCATGCAATGGCTTTATTGTGACGAAAGAGCATTTGCTTATGCAAGACAGCTTGGTGAAGAGACGATCATTGTTGCAGTCAATATTGGTCTACAAGAAAGCACGATTGACCTACCATTGTGGCAGTTAGGCTTGAATGCGAAACACT
>NZ_JAWOTH010000060.1:0-1845 GCF_033338745.1 Vibrio sp. Vb1026 | reverse complement strand
TTCAATCGCTTTATCAATTAATGCTTGAGAAGCAGTTACTCCAGTAACTACGCGCTTGATCTGTGGACAGCCTTCAACCTGTAAGCCATTTGGCGCGTAATCTTTAATTAACTCGGGCGAGAGTTTGCTGTTAAGAATCTTTTCTAACTGTAAATTATTCATTATCACTTCCAATTTCGAGCGAGTACCTCAAAGTGTATATCGAACTATGACACTGATGCTAGCTACCCTATTCTACTAACCAAATTTAGTTACAATAACGAGGCTCGCTGCTTTATCAACATCACTAAGGAATCAGGATGAATCAACTGCAACGTCTTTATCAATGGATCACATCTTCTCCTCCTCTTTTTCAGTTGCTCCCTCCTTTTGCTACATTGGAAGACTTATCGATTAAACCTCTGGATGAATCTGAAGAGTACCAAGGGAACCCGAGACTGGGTTTTTTGTATCAGCATTTATGTACCGCTGCACTTGCTAATTCAGAAGAATATGAAATTCTTGCAGAAGAAATTCAACTCAACGATAGCGACGGAAAAACCATTGGTGCGATAGATCTCATACTCAAAAATAGAACATTGGACCAACTAGAACATTGGGAAGTAGCGATTAAGTTTTATCTTTTACATGAAGGTGTTTGGTATGGCCCTAACGCGCACGATCAATTGCATACAAAACTGGATAGAATGCTCTCCCACCAATTGAAAATGAGCGAAAGGCCTGAATTTAGACAAATGCTTCCTCTGGATCAGTCTCCAAAGGAACGCTTGTTGATGCAAGGGCGACTTTACATCAATCCATTTTCTAATGAAGTACCGCCGAAAGAGTGCTTAGGCTTTGCTCTCAATCCAAGCCAAATCAGTGGATATTGGTGTTATCAAAGCCAATGGAGTTTGATCAATAAACCGCTTTACCACTTAAGCAAACCCTACTGGGCTATTGGTACGGATGATTTTTCTCAGCCGATTGAAAAACCAATGGAGCGATTTGAGCATGCACAAACAGCAGATGGCGAGTTCTGGTTTATCGTGCCAGATAATTGGCCACAAAATCCAAACGCTCATAAATAGAGAGTTAACGACGAGTTGTAAAAAAGGCGACCATCTGGTCGCCTTTTTGTCAGAGTAGGTTTAATTACAAACCTGCAGCTGCAAATACTTGATTCACAATCTCTTGTGCTTCAGCTTCAATTTGTTTTAGGTGTTCTTCACCCTTGAAGCTCTCACAATAGATTTTGTAGATGTCTTCCGTACCCGATGGACGAGCAGCAAACCAACCATTTTCAGTCGTCACTTTTAATCCGCCAATCGCCGCACCGTTACCAGGAGCGTGTGTTAGACGCGCCGTAATCGGATCACCTGCCAGTGTTTCTGCTGCAACCATTTCTGGCGACAGTTTCTTCAACACATCTTTTTGAGGTCCATTCGCTACCGCTTGAATACGATTGTACTTAGACTCACCGTGTTTAGCGGCAAGCTCTTCGTAGTACTCTTGTGGGTTTTTACCCGTTACCGCAGTAATCTCAGCCGCTAACAAACATAGTAAGATGCCGTCTTTGTCTGTTGACCATGGTGTTCCATCTTTACGTAGGAAAGAGGCACCTGCGCTCTCTTCACCACCAAAACCAAACTTGCCAGTGTAAAGGCCATCGACAAACCACTTGAAGCCGACAGGCACTTCACACAGTTCACGACCCAAATCGGCTACTACTCGGTCGATAAGTGCACTTGAAACCAGCGTCTTACCAACAGCAACATCTTTACCCCACGCCTCACGATGACGGTATAGGTAGTCGATACAAACCGCTAAGAAATGATTCGGGTTCATCAAACCTTTCGGCGTCAC
>NZ_JAWOTH010000059.1:0-1899 GCF_033338745.1 Vibrio sp. Vb1026 | reverse complement strand
GTCGTAGATGCTCTGCTTGCCATAACGATCAACGAAATAAAGCAAGCTTTCACCAATACCGTAAATGGCAGGGATACTCAGTTCCATCGGACCAATTTCAGTTTTGTATTCTGTGCCGCCGTTTTGAATAGCATGTTCAAGCGCAACCGTCGCGTCTTTCACACGAAACGCCATACCACATACAGATGGGCCGTGAACTTTAGCAAACTCCTCCGCCTGGCTATGAGGCTGGGCGTTCACGATAAAGCTGATGTCACCTTGTCGATACAACCATGCTTCTTTCGAACGATGTTTGGCTATTTCAGCAAAGCCTAGCGATGTAAATAACGCTTTTAGTTGTTCAATGCCTTTGCTGTCAGCAGCTGTGTATTCAACAAACTCAAATCCGTCTGTACCTAATGGGTTGTATGTGTCCACCATGACTTTCTCCTTGCGTCACTAATTTGTTTACAGCCTCACTGAGCTGTTTGAACTGATTTTTCTAACTTGGCGCAGGTAGAGAGAAATTGGAATACATCGGCCGAAATCTCTATTTCGATGGGTCTTACGGAGAAATGTAAAATTAATGTTACACCACAAAACCATCAATATTCCCGGTTAAGAAGAAACCAAAATTAAATTTAATTTCAATCAATTAGGTTGATATTTTTCGATTTACGCCATACTACCAAATGTAAACAACTTGTTACCATGGCGATTTTTATTGGCACCTAGCGACTTTAGATAAGTCTTTGGTTTCATTTAAAGAGAGGTTGGAGAGAGTGAAACAAGCGAGAGTTTCAAGACAACAAAGCGCACGTAAAAAGCGGCCAAGTTCTTATTGAACTTGGCCTATCCAGTTGGCAGTGCGAGGATATGAGTAAACAGAGACGTCATTAATCCACAAATGTGATTTTGCTTCAAATACACCCTACTTATTTACAGTGCACCTTGCAGCAATTATTGACTGCTTTCATCAGTTACATATTTGCTTCGAGCCATAGTGCATTACTGTCTCCGCTCTCAATTACCAAATTGTCACGTGCTAAACCACTTTCGTGATTGCGTCGTCACTTCTGGCATTATCCTCGGTCAGAATCGTGTCAGGCAGTGATTTTCTTTGATTCAACGCAGCTTCACCTACATAAAGCTGTGCAATAAGTGAGGTTCTGTTCCCTTTCGAGTCCGTGCCATTGATTTCGAATTCACATCGTTTCTCGGTATCGCCCTCGACCCCAAAAGAAAGAGACACCCAAATGACACAAATTAATCAAGAACGTCTAGTTGAACATTTCTGCCAACTGGTTCGTATCGACAGCGAATCTATGAATGAAAAACAAATTGCAGAAACGCTGGCTGAGCAACTGGGCGAACTAGGCTTTACGGTTCACAAGCTTCCTGTACCAGAACACATTTCTAATGGCTTCAACGTGTACGCACGTTTAGAAGGGAAAAAAGAAGGCTCAATCCTAATGAGCTGTCACATGGATACGGTAACGCCGGGCATTGGTATCGAGCCGATCATCGAAGACGGTATCATCCGCTCGAAAGGCAACACCATTCTTGGCGGTGACGACAAATCTGGCATCGCTGCCATCATGGAAGCAGTGCGTTGCATTCAAGCTGAAAACCTAGAACACAAAACGCTCGAATTGGCGTTCACCGTACATGAAGAAGGTGGCCTGTTCGGTTCTGAATACTTCGATATGTCTCACGTAACCTCAACAGAAGCGATCGTACTGGACACAGGTGGCCCAATTGGAACTATCGTAACGGCTGCTCCGGGCCAACAAAAGATCGTCGCAACCATCAAAGGCCGCCCTGCACATGCAGGTCTTGCGCCGGAAGAAGGCATCAGCGCGATCATGGTTGCGGCAGACGCAATCAACCAAATGAAACTGCTTCGCATCGACGAAGAAA
>NZ_JAWOTH010000058.1:0-1902 GCF_033338745.1 Vibrio sp. Vb1026 | reverse complement strand
TGCTTACCTTGTGCCAGGTTGGTATCACGGCAGAAGTTACATTTGTCTGCAGAATGGTCAACAGGGTTGAAAAAGCGCACTTGATAAGGACAAGCCGCCAAACAATAGCCACAGCCGACACATCGCTCTTTGTGCACATCAACTATGCCCGTAGATTCATCTTTATACGCAGCACCCGTAGGGCAAACATACACACATGGTGGATTATCACAGTGCTGACAAGATTCACGCGTAAACTGGTACTCAACATCAGGAAATTCCCCAATGGGTTCACTGCGATGAATTTTTAGGCGGGTCACCCCTTCTGGCACTTTATTCACTTCGCGACATGCTTCGGTACATGCAGTACAGCCTATACACGCATTTTCATCGTGCACCATGCCAAAACGTTTGGTTTGCTCACTGTCACTAGCAAAAAGAGAAGCACTAACAACAGAAGTGCCAGCAACGCCAGTGGTCAAAATCAATGCGCCGCTACTGGCTAAAAAATTTCGTCTTGAACACTTCATGCTATCTCTCCTCGTCTTTTGCAAGTTCAGGTTCAGCAGCAAACTGAGAGTGGCAATCGACACATTGTTTGATGAGCTGTTTTCTGTCGTAAGAAAGCGCTTTCGTTTTGGCAGCGTGAACATCGTGACAATTTGAACAGGTCAAATTTTTAGCATGAACATCATGCGTCCAATTACTTTCTCTCAACTGAGTTGGAGCGTGGCAATCTACACACTGGCTATTCGCTTTGAGAATGGTGCTTGGATCAAGAAAAACCTTGTCATGCACTGCTTTTGACTGCGCAGCAGCAAACTTGATCACATCAGGTGCCCCTTCACGGTGATCTGGCCCGATATTGCTGTGACAGTTTGTGCAGTTAAGTGTTTTACCTTGGCTAAGCAGCGCTTCTGGCTCATGCGACAAATTCAGAGTTTCTTTGGCATCCTTATGACATTGAAGACATTTGTAGTCTCGGTCACGAATCAGCTCAACTTGATGGCGAGTGGTTTGTGCACCCTCAACAG
This sequence comes from Vibrio sp. Vb1026, assembly GCF_033338745.1. Classification (NCBI taxonomy): domain Bacteria; kingdom Pseudomonadati; phylum Pseudomonadota; class Gammaproteobacteria; order Vibrionales; family Vibrionaceae; genus Vibrio; species Vibrio sp. Vb1026. The sequence continues at coordinate 889 of NZ_JAWOTH010000058.1, read as the reverse complement.
GCTCTGATGAAATCGCATGGGCGGAGATAGAAAAACCATAGATGGCAAAGGCGAAGAGAAATTTCAGCATTGTCACTATGGTCAATTTTATATTGCCCATATTTTTCTTTCCTTAGCTCTAAAATAATTGATAACTGTTCTCAACTATTTAATGGAGCGACAATTAATTTCTTCTGAAGATATTTTTATATCTTCAAATGACATCAATTCTTATTTTGGAAAGCCACAACGCTAAACCTATATTCATAATACCCCTATTATTCCTAAGAGGTAGAAGGCACTGTTCAAAAAGCGAACTCAATCACCTTATTTATAAAATGGTTACACCTCTAACCTATTGTCAATAAAGGGGATTGAATCATACCACTTTAGAGGTATATGAAATTAAACATGATTAAGATCACTAGTGTAAATTGATCTAGAGCAAGACTCATTCCACTCACTATTTCATCTCTTTATTTACACAATAATATTATTTGTAGATCTCCAATTCTTATTTGGAATAGCTTCTCACAACGCTGCTAATAAAAACGAATATGGAGATAACACCGTGAGCATAAAACACTGGATGAGCGCACCTATTGCGGTTGCGACCTTATTCGCTAGCCAATTATTGTTGGCCGGCTCTGTGTTGGCGGCAGAAAACAACGATCGACTTGATCCTCGTAATGACGCCTTCGAACAAAACCATCCTGACCAATATCATTCTTGGAAGGCAACATCAGAAAGTAAACATATTGAAGACGCCCTAAGTGAAGACCCAAATATGGTGATTCTTTGGGCTGGCTACGGATTTGCTAAAGATTACAACAAGGCTCGAGGTCACTTTTATGCGCTCGACGATGTAAGGCAGACCCTAAGGACAGGCGCACCGGCAGATGAAAACTCC
>NZ_JAWOTH010000057.1:0-1912 GCF_033338745.1 Vibrio sp. Vb1026 | reverse complement strand
TCATGTTAACGGAAATGAATGATTAGGACTTAGTCCTCCTCTTCCCCTTCCTCTTCTTCATTGGGTAAACGTAAACCAACCTTAGTCACTTGGTGATCCACCACGTCCGCGATTACCCATTGCAATCCTTGCCATTCAAACTGGTCGCCCAAAACAGGCGTGCTACCCAGCTGTTCTTCAACAATATTGCTCAAGGTTTTATCTTGCAGTTCATCGCCCAAATTCAAACCGTACATCATCGCCACGTCGGCCAGCTTCACTTCAATATCTAAGAAGAAATCACCAAAGAAACGAGTCAGAGAGGCTTTCTCCGGCGCTTCACTGAACAACAAGCTCAGTGCAGCTAAGTCTTTCTCTTGAGCCAATACACATAGGGTATCGTCTTCTTCCAACCTAGTACTGCCCGATGGGTGAAGCAGTTCTTGATTACGGAAAACAGCCGCAATGCGCGTGCCCTCAGGCATCGACAAACTGCGCAGCGGTTCGCCAATGCACCATTTATCCGCTTTCAATCGGTAGATAAACAGTTCCCACTCACTGGTTGGGTAAATCTCCACACCAGTGCGAGAGATTGGCTCAGGCTTTGGTGGCAACTCAACCTTGGCAAGCGACATCGCTTTGGTCAGCGTACCGCCCTGAACGATCAGCGATACCATCACCACGAAGAAGGCCAAGTTGAAGTACAGCTGCGCGTCTGGCAAACCAGCCATCATAGGGAATACCGCAAGAATGATTGGCACCGCACCGCGCAAACCAACCCAAGAGACAAACCACTTTTCACGTGGCGTGAAGCTCTTAAATGGCAGCAGTCCAATCCACACGGAAATAGGACGGGCAAACAAAATCATACCAAACGCAAGCGCCAAGCCTGGCACCGCAATACTCAGCAAGTTCGACGGCGTAACCAACAAACCAAGCACGAGGAACATGCCAATTTGCGCTAGCCACGTCATACCATCTAATACATGCAGAATCGAATGCCGGCTGCGCGTTGGACGGTTACCCAGCAATAAACCCACGAGGTAAATCGACAAAATACCGCTGCCGCCTAACGAGTTCGACAACGCGAAAATGATCAAGCCGCCGCTGACGGTCAAAATCGAGTACAAGCCATCCGGCAGTTGATTGCGATTGATGACTTTCCACAAGACCCAGCCACCAGCAAAACCAAGAAGCGCACCGATACCAAACTGCTTAACAAAACTGAGCGCTAAAAAGCCGGCGCTTAACTCCGTTCCCGTACTAGAAAGAATCGCAATTAACGTAACGGTCAAGAACACCGCCATTGGGTCGTTGGTGCCCGATTCAATTTCTAACGTCGAGCCAACACGTTCGTTCAGACTGCGCCCTTTCAATAAAGAGAAGACCGCGGCCGCATCCGTTGAACCGACAATCGCGCCAACCAAGATACCTTGCAATAAATCCAAATCGAACAGCCAGGTCGCCATCAAGCCAGTTAACAATGTCGTGATGGCTACGCCTATGGTTGCCAACGACACCGAAGGCCACAAGGCGACCCGAAAACTGGCGACTCGCGTTCGCATCCCGCCATCCAAAAGAATGATGGCGAGCGCTAAGTTACTGACTAAATAAGCGATGGAATAATTATCAAATAAGATTCCGCCAAGGCCATCTTCCCCAGCCAACATACCTACCGCAAGAAATACGAGAAGGATTGGAATCCCCAATTTTGAGGACACGGGGCTTAAAAGAACGCTCAGTGCAATCAGTAATGCACCAATCAGAAAAAAGCTGTTAATGGTGTCTGCGTCCATTCTCACCCTCCCTAAATGAAAAGCTACAAACAATCTCAACGAGTAAGCATATAAGTTCCTAAATCACCTCAACTTTAAGATGTAAGCGTGATGAGTTAAGCACAGGCTTTATTGTGCCTCAAAACCGTGCTCCGGTA
>NZ_JAWOTH010000056.1:0-1997 GCF_033338745.1 Vibrio sp. Vb1026 | reverse complement strand
AAAATAACGTAAAATCAACGCTTTGGGCTTGCAAACTAACAAACTGCTCAAGAGGGATTCGCAACGCGTGGCATTTTCACTATGCGTTGAATTTAGTGATTAAGGTGGTTTGCGGTAGCATTGGTATTGCGTTGCTCACCCCTTAGCAGGGCGTTATGTACTTTAAGGAAAATTGTAACCAACTCTAAAGGATTGAGAGTGATAGATCATTTTGAAATTAAGGTAGTTGCATTCGAAGAATGTCGTGTGTTTTACAAGAATATGCTAGAGCCATTGGGTATTGAACTCAAGTGGTCAGATGAAAATGCTGCTGGCTTTGGGCTTTCGAGCGAGCCAAATGTAAGGTTTCTAATTGAAAAAGGCGTCAGTAATTCTAAGTGCCATATTGCTTTTTCTGCATCAAACAAATTACAAGTTTCTGCGTTTCATCAAGCGGGGTTATCTTTAGGTGGTAAATGCAACGGTAAGCCTGGTTTACGAAAACACTATGCTCCAAACTACTACGCTGCGTTTTTGATTGACCCTGAGGGCAACAATGTGGAGTCAGTAGTGTACCTTTAGCACGTACATAACAAATTGTTCAAGAGTGATTCGGCACGCGTGGCATTTTTACTATGCGTTGGTTTTAGTGGTTTTAGTGGTTAAGGTGGTATGCGGAAGCTTCGGTATTGCGCGCCTCACACCTTAACAAGGCGTTAGACGCCAGAAAAAGCTAGCAGTCAAAATCATGTTTCTAAGCTCAAAACTTGGCTACTGGTTGTTTGGTTCATAGTTCCATCTTCGACGGTCAAAGCTCAGTTTCATCGGTTCTAAGTCAATGCATTGCTATTTTCCAAGCGGTTGTTTCGTTCTTTGGTGGTGATAGGGCGGGGCAATCGAAAATCTGTTTTTGGTTGCAACTCCGCTCGGTGAGTTTGTTGGTACAAAAGCCAATTTACTCGCTGAAATGACGTTTTCTCTGGTGTTGTAAGTTCCACGTGGTTTCAGTGACTTTGTTGAAAGTCCGCACTGTGAGATTAGCTTTCCAAAGGCGCTATTTGGTGTTGTCCGTCCGTTTTCTGCGGTGTTGTTTGTTCCAAGTGGTTTCATTGAATAGCTGCTTTGCGACTGCGCCTGACTTAAATGCATCAAAGCACATAAAATTTGTTGTTTGCAGAATTTAGTTCGGCTTAAAATTGTCGCTCGGTGCCTCGCGACTAACAAACTGCTCAAGAGGGATTCGCAACGCGTGGCATTTTTACTATGCGTTGAATTTAGTGATTAAGGTGGTTTGCTTCGGCTTTTGTATTGCGTTGCTCACCCCTTAGCAGGGCGTTAGTACGGGTTTGGCACCAAAGGTCATAAGTTTGGGTGTTTATTTGTTTTAGTGCTTACCTTTACACCTTTCAGTTGGTTCCTTTCACGTTCTTTCCGGTGGCACTATATGCGGAGTGTTCGCTTTGATTTCACCGTTTACGATTTCTAACTCTTAACCTATTTCTTTGGTGCTTCTTCATTTTCGAGGTGGTTTTTGAGAGAACCTTGATTACTTTTGGTGTGGCTGTTGAAGTACGAGGATAGAATCCTGTTCTAATTTTAAGCCAGTGAAAGTAGGGCAGCTCAGTGCATTTTTCTTCTAGCCAACTCTCGTCTCTTAACCGAGTTTAAGTTTTGTAGTTGCCCGTCTCACTTCAGTGTTCAAAGCCTTTCATATTATGCCACTTTTCAATATCTTGGAGCGCATAAATAGAAGTAGCGCATGTACTAACAAATTGCTTAAGAGTGATTCGTAACGCGTGGCATTTTCAATTTGCGGTGGCTTATGTGATTAAGGTGCTGTGCGGTAGCTTTTGTATTGCGTTCCTCACACCTTAGCAAGGCGTTAACTGGATTGATGACGAGGTAAGTCCGATGAAAAGAATTGCGGTCATTGGTTCCGGTGGTTCGGGTAAATCCACATTTTCGGCACTATTAGGTACAGAGTTGAATTTGCCTGTTCATCATCTCGATCAGCTATA
>NZ_JAWOTH010000055.1:0-2063 GCF_033338745.1 Vibrio sp. Vb1026 | reverse complement strand
GAGCACCAAAACAGATAAACACCAAAACTTATGACCTTTGATGTAAAACCCGTACTAACGCCTTGTTAAGGGGTGAGCAACGCAATACTGATGCCACTGCATACCACCTTAACCACAAAACCTAACGCATAGTAAAAATGCCACGCGTTGCGAATCCCTCTTGAACAATTTGTTAGCTAAAAATTGCCGTCACAGCTAAATGAATACCTGTGTATGATTTGTAAACAGCTAAACAAGCCATCAAAGATGGAAAGATTAAATCAAAGCCATATAGGCTTACTAAGCGAATAAAAAACCTAGTGTTGAGAATACTTGTTTTATTGACTCGTTTGAGCCATTGATTGATAAATGGCTCAGCATCTTTGCGGAAGCTATCGATACCATCTTTAGTTCCTTGTATTAGCTGTGTTGCCCTACCAATAGCTTCACTATTGTATATTTGGTCTTGCATTCTACTGTCTGGAGATAGATTACTTAAGTCGCGTACAGAATAGTCAATATGCTCAATCGTAACTGAAAAGTGCCGTTCGATAGCTTCGACAAGCTCTTGATGCCCAGATATTAATGTTTTTTCTCGATCAAACTTCCATGCGAGTATGTCTATGGTGGCGTAAAGAATAAAAACAACAAAGTAGTAGATAACAATAATTGCACCAATCCCCTTAACTAACTCACTTTCTATTGCTTCAGTTTCCGCTTTGAGACCAAGAAACCCTGTGACTTTTAGATTTAAAATTGAGATTAGTAAACACATCACAGATGCAATCATTAAATTTCTGCGTGATTTTCTGGTCGTTTCAGTAAGAGGATCTGAAAACAATACTTTTTCGATCTCATTCTCTTCTAGCTTTTTATATAGCTTAGGACGATCAATTGACAATATATCTACCCCTTTTAGCTAACGCCCTGTTAAGGTGTGAGCAACGCAATACCGATGCTTCCGCATACCACCTTAAACACTAAACGTAACGCATAAAAAAATGCCACGCGTTGCGAATCACTCTTGAACAGTTTGTTATATTCATTTTGCCCAAGGGTCTTCAAGACAAATATCGATCATGTCTAAATTTGTAATGTCGATGTTTGCATACCTGTCATTTCGTTCGTTAACTCTTGGCGTACCATAGATAAAAACATAAGCAGTCGGGTTCGGAGATTTATAAAGTTTTTCAATCCTTTTGGCTACCAGCTTTTTCATCTTGTAATGTTCAATTAGCCGGTCACCAATCATAACCGTGGTGGTGAACTCTTTGTCGCTACTATTACCCTTTAGTTTTTTCTTGAACTTTATCTGGTAACCGTGACCTGATGGTAACCTATTTATAAATGCCCAACCGTGATAAATAGAAGGCATTTGCGGCAAGTCAGAAACTATCTGATTTTCTATTTTACTAAAAAGGCTTGTGTAAGGTTTGTCTTTACCCGCAATATTTAGTCTGCGTAGTTCTAAAGTTCCATCTTTCTTGTACCTAGCATACCTACTAACAACTGTCCTTACCGAATAGATACTACTAGTGACACCAATTTCTTTCAGTTGCCTTTCAGCTTTAGACTTCAGTATGTTAACCATTCGTACTTTGGCGTTTTTAGCGCGGCTATTAGTTTTATAATGGTCGTAATACGATTCAGGTCTTTTCTCTAAGAATGTGTCTACGATTGAAGTATCAAGCGTTTTATGAGTCGCGGTTTGCGTTGTTGGCTCTGCGTACTGAAGCTTCAGAGGCACATTTCTCGAAACTTCACACCCTTTGGTGTGAGAACCAAATACTCGGAAATGAGGCACTACTTTTAGTGAGCTAGTATCTTTATCAAGGTTTGCACAAGTAACATTAGCTGAACAGTTTGTACCCGGACACAAAAATGCTCTCTTGTCTTCGAGCATTCCCGACCAGTAAAGCTCATATGCCTTATCTGGGTCGATAAAATCATCTATTTCAATGGAATATGCCACATCTAAAGACATATTATGTTACCTCCGAATGAATATAACGCCCTGCTAAGGGGTGAGCAACGCAATACCTAAGCCGCTGCATACCACCTTAATCACTAAATTCAACGCATAG
>NZ_JAWOTH010000054.1:0-2160 GCF_033338745.1 Vibrio sp. Vb1026 | reverse complement strand
TTGATCCATCGTTGTCATCGAGCGGAACTTCCAAACTTCGATTTTTCGACCATCCAAACCATAACGATGCTGCTTAAATATTACAGGGCCTTTTGACGTCAACTTAATACCGATGGCGATAGCAAGCAGGATTGGTGATATCAACACTAAGATAATGCTAGAGAACAAAATGTCTTCGAAGCGTTTAATCCAGGATGAAACGCCAGCAAAAGGCGTATCGAACACGCTGAGAGTTTGAACTTGACCAATTTGATCCCAGCGAGAATGGAGCAGGTTGTAAGTAAAGAAATCCGGGATCAGATAAGTGTTCGCTGTGGTGTCGGAGAACTGGTTCAGGATGGAAGCAATGCGCTCTTTAGCATGCATTGGCATCGCAATGTATACGTAATCGACTTCTCCTCGTTTTGCCCGTTCTAACGCTTGGTTTACCGCGCCTTTGATTGGGTATTCGGAGCTAGGCAATCTGTCGCTAGAGCGTTCGTCATAGAAGCCGTCAAATAGAACACCATGCTCGGTGTGGTTTTGAATCTCGTTGGCAAGGGTAATGCCGTGAGGGGTCTGACCGATGATGATAGCGGTGCGTGTGTTGAAGCCCATTTTTCGCAAATAGGCCAAAACGGTACGAAAGGTTACTCGCCACGCCAACAGTAATGCCGGCGTAATAGTAACCCATAACGCTAAGATACTGCGGTCAAACAAAGGGTAAACTTCGGAAAAGTAAAGCACCATGAAAAGTAGGGCGCTTGTCATTAACCACGACATGCAAACAATGAACATTTGCTCTCTAAACGAGCTTGTCCGCCATGAGCGATATAGGTTGCCGCTCTCCGCCATAAACAAAAATGAAATACCCCCGACGAAGGACAAGATGACGTAGTCCTTATCCATCGAGGTATTTGTGTCTTTCAATACTAGGAGCAGCATAAAGGTGACAATGACAGCAAGATCTGAGAGGCGATATAAAAAAGCGAACTCCATCTCATAAGAACGAATTAGTCCTTTGTGTTTCATGACCTAGTTTCCCTTCTAGCACGCTACCGCCATTGGGGTGATTGCCCAATAGCCGTGTCGCGAACGTTTTAATTGATGAGCAGAGACATTTCTATGAATGTTTCTGAATTTCTGTAACGCATAAATTCGAAGGTAAGTTTAAAAATTCGTGTTGTTTAGGTAAGTGGAAATAAGAATGAAATTTAGACCTTTGGCTAAGTTTTGCTGTTTAGGAAAAAGCTGGTACTTGCTAAGCAGGGATGAGGAAAAGTATTAAGAAGCGAGTTTGATTATAAAAACTAAGGTTTAATTTCTTGATGGTCTAACGGATGACTTATTTACAGGGAAGTTAATGATTTAGTCTTGGGTGCGGAGTATGAGTGATGAGTCCAGCGAGCGAGTGATGTCGGTCATTTATGTGGTTTTGATACAAAAAATCCCTCTCAGGAGAGAGGGATTTATAACAACTATAGGTGAATAATTTATTCGAAATCTACGCCATTTTCTTTAAATAGACGTTTACAAGCACGACCATCACTATGGAATAGGTGACAACGGTGAGCAGGAATACCGATTTCCAATTTATCGCCCGTGTCGACAGCTAGCGTGTCTGGTTGACGATAGATCACATCCGCGTCTGCGCCTTCTAGGTTTAGGTAAACCTGAGTTTCGTTACCAAGCTTCTCTACGATCATCACTTCACCGTGAATGGTTGCGTCAGCTTCGGTTGCAGAAAGTAGGTGCTCTGGGCGAATACCCAAAGACATGCGGTCGCCACGGTTAACGGTTGTACCATCTACAGGAATCCAGAATGATACGCCGTTAGATAGCTGAACTTTAACGCGTTCTGATTCTACTTCATCGATGAACACGCTCATGAAGTTCATTTTTGGAGAACCGATGAAACCAGCCACAAAGCGGTTCTGTGGGTAGTGGTAAAGTTCAAGAGGTTTGCCAACTTGAGAGACGTAACCACCATCTAGTACGACGATTTTATCCGCCATGGTCATTGCTTCCACCTGATCGTGTGTAACGTAGATCATGGTGCAGCCAAGTTGACGTTGTAGTTTGGTAATTTGCGCACGCATGTTTACACGTAGCGCGGCATCTAGGTTAGACAAAGGTTCATCTAGAAGGAATACGTTTGGTTGCGATACTAGTGTACGGCCG
>NZ_JAWOTH010000053.1:0-2255 GCF_033338745.1 Vibrio sp. Vb1026 | reverse complement strand
TGCTGTGGCATTCCAGCCGAAACAATGAAGACAAAGGCATTTGGCTACGCGAGTTGGTTTCTTCGACCATCACCTCTCACATATAACAAAGGGCACCAAAGGGTGCCCAGAATGTTTGTCATTGAGAGTCTGTGTTATACCGCTTGCGAAGCTGGCGCGGCTTCTTTTATACGCTCTTCCTGATTCAATGATTTCTCGTATTGGCTGTACTTCCACCCAGCAAAGCCAAGGAAAATCACGATACCGCCAACGTTGTAGAAAATGATGGTCATGATGTCGGCCCCAGTAGGGAAGGTCGATGCTAAGAAACCAACCGTAAAGATAGCGATCAGTACCGATACGGTAGCGATGCCCATTTTGCGTGAGCCCATTTTGAAATCACGCTCGACGTGATCCAGTTTCAAGCGCAGATTCAGGTATGCCAACATGATGAACAGTGGTGGCAGCATCGAGGCGGCTGCCGTCATGTTGATTACGGTGTTCATCAGATCTTGAGCGGTGTTAGAACCTAATGTTGGGATGATCATCAGTGGGATAACGATAAGGAACTGATACCAAGCTGCGCGAGCTGGCACGCCGTTTTCGTTCAGCTCTACGGTTTTCTTACCAAAAATGCCTTCTGGAATCTCAGAGAAGAAGATTTTCACTGGCGTTGCTGTCCACATCAGTAGAGAGCCAAACATAGCGGTGAAGGATACCAAGCCTACGAAGCGATTCATCAATATTTCTGGCAAACCAAAGTACGCAGCCAAACCTTCAAATACTTGAACCGATCCGCCCGTGTATTTTAGGGTTTCGCTAGGAACAAACACGTTAATCAAAACAGACGCAACTGAGTAAAGCACGCCGATAAAGATACCTGCGATGATGATGACTTTAACGAACGATTTCGAGCCGCCTTTCACATCGTTTACGTAAACCGCGACCGATTCCGCACCGCCTGCCGCCATAAAGATCCATGTAGTAATGCCTAAAAATGCCCAGCTGAAATCAGGGATCATCGCTTCTACGGTAATTGGATCAGCCGGTTCTACGCCGCCGATCAACGCTGCGCCAGCCAGTAAAATGTACGACATTGTCAGTAGCAGCATGAGGGAGGAGGTCACCGACGTAATTGGCCCCAACATTTTCGCGCCGTTTGTCGATACGTAGGTCGCAAACGCAAACAACATCATACTGAGCACGGTAGTGGTGAATGGCGTCAGAATGTATTCATAGCCCAAGAACGCGTAAGACGCATAAGCGATAACACGCGGCAGCAAGGACGTGAAGAAGAATAGGTTAACGAACCAGTAAGTGTAGGCAGAGATAAACGCCCAGCGACCGCCAAGTGAGCTTTTTACCCATGCGTAGACCCCCGCTTCAGAATCTTTATTCAGAGATACGAATTCTGCGATGATCAAACAGAAAGGAATGAAATAAAAAATGGTCGCCAGAAAGAACATTGGCGCAGAAGCTAGACCGATCTCGATGTTGTTATTGATTACGTTATTAAAGCTAAATACTGCGGCAAAGGTGAGGGACAACAACCCGAATTTGCCTATCGTATTACGTTTGGATTCAGACATGTTCTATCTCCGGTGAATCACGTTGGAATTGTAGGGAGGAAGGGCTTGTAATGCTGTGACCACAGCCCTTCTCTTGTTTTATTTATTTAGGAAGTAGCCATCTTCGATGGTCACTTTGAGCACCACTTTTCTTACGCGGTTGTCTCCGTGGAAGCGGTACGCTTCACTGTTTTCAAAAATCGCCACTTGGCCTTCGCAAAGCTCGCGTATTTCACCCTGACCAGAAAAAAACTCGCGGTCAGTTTCATCACGATAAGCTTGTTCTAGGGTTAACGCGGTTTTATCCGCGAACTCAACGGTTTCTCGACCTTCGAGGTAGTAATGCACATCGAAGTAACGACGGTTACCGATGAACGTTTCGGTTTGTTTCGCGATGCCATCTTCAACCATGTAAACCAGTGAATCGCCAATCGAGTGCATCACGCCATCTTTGATGTTGCCGATGTTGCCAATGGCTTCCACACAGCGGTTCCATTTACGACCGTTGCGATATACCTGTTTGAATTGCTCTAAGCTGTCTAACACGATCATGGGTTACGCCTCGTTAACGATTTTGGTATCGGTTGAAGTGAAAAATGCGTTGTCGAAATCATGGTTTGCCATGACTTGCGCGCTGCAATCGCCTGCTTGCAATGGCATCAGAGTGAGGCCGTAGCGGAATGCATCCATATACACGCGGTAAGAGTC
>NZ_JAWOTH010000052.1:0-2288 GCF_033338745.1 Vibrio sp. Vb1026 | reverse complement strand
TTCCTCCTTAGCTCAGTTGGTAGAGCGACGGACTGTTAATCCGCAGGTCGCTGGTTCGAGCCCAGCAGGAGGAGCCACTTTTAAAGCCGCATCACTTGATGCGGCTTTTTTGTATCTGCTTTATACGTCATTTCTCACTTTCCCATTTATCTGCACTTCATTTCTAAACATCAGCGAACATTAAATCCTTTCTTCAAAAACACTTATTTCACGCTAAAAATTTAATCCTCATCGTAATTTCAATACGCATTAGTATCCGAGCATATTTATCTTCACTAAGATGCCCGAGTTATTACATTTCTTCTTTTAGCTATGCCTTGCATAGTGATAACACTTTATTTGTGAGCTAAATATGAAACTAAAAACTCAAGCCTATTTATTATCTGCGATCATATTGCTAGCTCTCCTAGCTCTGACCGCAACGGGCTTATGGACACTTCGCGTCGCAAGTAACCTTGATAACAAAGCTCGAGTTACTGAGCTATTTAAAAGTGCGTACAGCATACTTACCGAAGTAGAAAAGATGGCTATCGAAGGCAAAATGCCGGAAGACGAAGCGAAAGCATTAGCCACTCGCCTACTTCGTAACAATATCTACAAAGACAACGAATACGTTTATGTCGCAGATGAAAATATGATGTTCATCGCCGCACCACTAGACCCTCAACTGCACGGAACCAGCTTCCATGACTTTAGAGATGGCAGTGGTAATAGTGTAGGCCAACTCATTCTAGATGTATTGGGGCACAAAACAGGTCAGATCGTTGAATATACCTGGAGCCAAAAACAAGCAGATGGCAGCATTGAAGAAAAACACTCGATAGCAGAAAAAACACCACACTGGGGCTGGGTTGTCGGTACAGGTATTGGCTTTAATGAAGTTAACGCACGTTTTTGGTCGACAGCACAATGGCAGCTTGCGCTGTGTCTGATTATCGCGGGAAGTATTCTAAGTGGCCTGATCATTTCGATTCGCAAAATGCTTAATCTACTTGGAGGAGAGCCTAACGACGTGCGCAAAGCAGTTCAAGCTGTCGCTCAAGGAGACATTCAGACCAGTTTTGATACTGTGGCACCGAGAGGAAGTATCTATCGTGCCGTGCAAGATATGAGTCAATCACTAGCTACTATGGTGACAAACCTAGAGAAGTCTATGCATGCACTGCGCGCAGAGTTGTTTGCCGTAGAGGCTCGATCAAATACGATTGCCGATCTTACCGTATCTCAGCAGCAATCAACGGCGATGATTGCCACTGCGATGACTGAAATGGCATCTTCAGCCAACCATGTTGCCAATTCAGCAAGCGACACCGCAAACAATACGGACGAGGCTGACAAACAAAGCCAACATACTCAGAAACTCATTCATAACACGGTTGAAAACATTCAAGGTTTAGCTTCTCAATTAAATACTGCGAGTAAAGCGGTCGCCGATCTAGATCAGGATGTAAATAATATTGTAAAAGTGCTCGATGTGATTGGTGATATTGCAGAGCAAACAAACCTATTGGCACTCAATGCAGCCATTGAAGCAGCACGTGCTGGAGAACAAGGCCGAGGCTTCGCAGTCGTTGCTGATGAGGTACGCAACCTAGCAGGACGCACACAAGACAGCACAAAAGAGATTCAGTATATGATCTCCAATCTGCAAGAAGGCTCTCGCAATGCCATTCACACAATGGAAATATGTGCAGAAACCAGTGAAAGCACTGTTACAGAGTCTAAGAATGCCTCTGAAGCTCTACAGCAAATTGTAACGGCGTTAGAATCTATCACCACAATGAGCCAGCAGATCGCTACTGCTGCCGCTGAGCAGACGCAGGTTAGCGATGATATTGCGCTACGCATAAACCTTATCGAGGAAAGCGGAGGCCAACTCAACTCTGTCGTAACCGAGAGCCAATCAAGTACTCAAAGTTTAGCTTCACTAGCGAATGAGCTAGAAGGTTGGGTAAACAAGTTCTCAGTAAAGCACTAGTTTAAAGTCAATTGTTCAATAAAAAGCACGTTTTCAGACGTGCTTTTTTGTTTTTATCGCCTTTATTTTGCAAGTGAACACACTATCAATGTTAAAACATCGCTTAAAGCATGGCGCATTGCTGCTAAAAACGCATAAAAACAGCCCACTCCGAGCACAAATTCATCAAACGATATTTTATTTTAATTTTATTGTTGACCTGAAAGCCGAAAAGCCTTTTAATACACCTCGTCGCCCGGATAGCTCAGTCGGTAGAGCAGAGGATTGAAAATCCTCGTGTCGGTGGTTCGATTCCGCCTCCGGGCACCAC
>NZ_JAWOTH010000051.1:0-2309 GCF_033338745.1 Vibrio sp. Vb1026 | reverse complement strand
AGTTGGTTAGAATACCGGCCTGTCACGCCGGGGGTCGCGGGTTCGAGTCCCGTCCACTCCGCCACTTATATTAAGCCCCAGTCGAAAGACTGGGGCTTTTTCGTTTGGTCGTGTCCCCTAGAAATGCATTTACACATTGAAGGCGAGACAATACGACTTTCTTTACCCTTTTGGCACATGAGTTTCTCAGGAAGATGAGCCTGCTGCCTGCACTTCCAATTACTCCGAGTTTGTATCCTGTCCTCGTTGAAAGATTGGTCATTTGAACAATGAGTCTTTATAACACTCGCCCTCAACCGTAGTAGAATGAATAGTCTTCCTCACTGCGCGTTTTGTTAGCGTCTCTCTTAAACAATAATTTTCTACATCTTATTTCTCAAACATTCATTGCTTCCATGTTTAGAGAGGGACCGTCGTTGCGTGGATTACGCAATTTCCCGAAATATAGTGAGGAAGAGAGCTAAGTCTTCCGAAAATTAATGCCTTTTAGAAAACTTTGTTTTCTTTGCTGAACTTGCTAGTAGCGATTAACCTAAGAGGAGTTCTTGAGGAGTATGTTTGATGATGCAACAAATAAAAAATGAAACGCTGAAATCTGTATTTAAGCAATGGTCTTCCGAAGAGGGAATTGTGGTCATCAACCCTGCAACTGAGCAAGAGTTAATTCGGTTAAAGCCTAGTACTCTTGATGAGTTAGATGATCTCATTGGTCAGTGCAAAACGGAGCAAGTCCGTTGGGCTAAGTTAAGTGCCAAAGAGCGCTCTCGTCGTTTGAGGGGGTGGTATCAACTACTTCTTGATAATGCAGAAGACATAGCCACGATTATTACCTTAGAGCAGGGTAAGCCTTTAGCTGAGAGCAAAGGGGAAGTGATGTATGGTGCCTCTTTTGTCGAGTGGTTCTCAGAAGAAGCAAAACGTGCTTATGGCGAAGTTATTCCTGCCCCCACGACGGATAGACGTCTATCTGCAATTCGCCAGCCTGTGGGAGTATGCGCTGCAATTACACCTTGGAACTTCCCTATTGCGATGATTACAAGAAAAGCAGCACCAGCCCTAGCGGCAGGTTGTGGCATGTTGATCAAGCCATCAGAGCTTACCCCCCTCACTGCAATTGCTGTTGTTGAATTAGCTTATCAGGCTGGTATCCCTAAAGAACTGCTTTCTGTCGTGGTATCAGAACAGGCTGCTGAGTTTGGTCAAGTACTAAGTACTGATCCTAGGATTCAGAAGATCTCTTTTACGGGGTCTACGCGCGTTGGGAAAATTTTGATGAAGCAAGCCAGTGATTCAGTCAAGGCGGTGTCGATGGAGTTGGGTGGTAATGCGCCTTTCATCGTGTTTGAAGATGCAGACTTAGATGAGGCTGCGGAAGGGCTTGTCGCGTCGAAGTTCCGTAATGCAGGGCAAACATGTGTTTGTACCAATCGGCTATATGTTCATAAAAATGTAAAACAAGCTTTTATTGATAAAGTATTGTCGAAGTTAAGCAAATTAAAGCTTGGAAATGGTTTAGAGAAAGGTGTCACATTAGGTCCTGTTATTACGATGGCCTCTAAGCATCGACTAGAGGCGGTGATCGATCAAGCTGTACAAGAAGGAGCCTCTATTGCTAACTCTCCACAGAGACGGCCTGGTCGCTTTATGGAGCCCGTTCTTTTGGATAGTGTGACGCAGAATATGTCGATTGTTCAGCAAGAGCTATTCGGGCCTGTGTTGCCTATTGTTACCTTTGAAAATGATTATCAAGTTCTCGAAATGGCGAACGATACAGAATATGGTTTGGCTTGCTATTTCTATACGAATAGCTTGAAGCGTATTGTGACTTTTAGTGAAGGTTTAGAGTACGGCATGGTTGGAGTTAATGAAGGGATCATCTCTACTGAAGTGGCTCCATTTGGTGGAGTTAAAGAGTCGGGTGTTGGACGGGAAGGTGCTAAGCAAGGACTCGATGAATATCTGGAGACAAAGTATATTTGTCTTGGTGGTTTAAGCTGATTTCAGAGATGGCCGATTGAATTAAAAAGCTAGGTTTTTACCTAGCTTTTTTTTAGTTGAAAGGCATACCATTTGCCACACGCGTTTCTGGTTACTTAGTGAGTCGATAGTTAGCTTGCGGTAAGCGGTTTTTAATAATCAAAGCGCTTATGTTATTTCGTTATGGGGTAGGAGAGAGCTTAGCTTTAAACTAATACAAAAAAGCCGCATCAAGTGATGCGGCTTCTTCTAATATGGCTCCTCCTGCTGGGCTCGAACCAGCGACCTGCGGATTAACAGTCCGTCGCTCTACCAACTGAGCTAAGGAGGAA
>NZ_JAWOTH010000050.1:0-2332 GCF_033338745.1 Vibrio sp. Vb1026 | reverse complement strand
AGGGGTGTCGAAAGAGTCAACTGCGGTCCAAAGCTGTTGGACTTGGGTGAAAAGGGCGTTTATTCTTCCTATACGTTCATTAGGTCATCTAGCCTTTCTTCCGCAGGTTTTGTTCTTGGTTTTTTAGGGGGTAATGTCATAGGGTTTGTCTCTTAATATCTTGTGCTAAAAGCAAATCTGATAGGGGTATCATAGCACTTAATATTGATATGCTAAAACTTAGCTCGCTGGTAGCTTCGCTATTTTAACTATCTTTTTGGTGCTTCTATAAAAAGATAAAATAAATACAATCAATAAAACATACATTATCGCACCAATCATCCATATCCAGCCATCCCAACTTGCCAGTGTTTGACCAAAAATAAAGCTAAATAATAATGGGCCGATCACCCCCGTCGTATTGGTTAAGCTGACTAGAACGCCTTGTAGCTTACCTTGGTTAGTTTGATTGACTTGAGCTGACATTAACCCCTGTAAGGCTGGTAGCGCAATACTGCCGACGGCGAGTAAGATTAATGTAGGGTAAATCATCCAACCCTTTGTCAATAATGACAAAATAATGAATGCTGCTCCATCAACAACAAAGCCCACAATAATCGTCACTTTTTCATTGAATTTCTTGGCGATTGCGCCCGCTACAAATGCTTGGAACAAGGCATGCATGATGCCTAACCCCGCTAAAGATAGGCCGATCTCCATACTGCCCCATTGAAAACGATGTTCCGTAAATAACACCCATGTCGTTGCTGGAATTTGCCCTATCATTTGAGTCATAAAAAAGATAAATAACAATAGTATGACTGGCTTGATCACTTGCAGGAAAGGTCGCGAATTTTCTGCTGTTTCTGTGGTGTTTTTTTCAGTATTTTTGATTTTATTATCTTTAAATATCAACATAATAACTAAAAAAGAGAGCGCATTTAAAATGGCAGCAATAATAAAAGGAAGATGAGCTGAGAATTGCCCTGTAAAGCCGCCAATTGCAGGGCCAGAGATTAACCCGACACCAAAAGCCGCCCCTAAGCGTCCAAACCACTTAGTACGCTCTTGTGAAGCAGTATTGTCAGCAATAACAGAAGCGGCGACCGCACCTGTTGCGCCAGTAACTCCAGAAATTAATCGCCCAACGTATAGCATCCAAAGTGAGCTAGATAATGCAAGCAAAGTGTAATCCACAGCAGCGCCTGCAAGAGATAGTAGTAATATTGGTCGGCGCCCGAATTTATCAGACCATTTGCCAAGTAGAGGAGCAAAAAAAACCTGCATGATGGCATACAGTGCCAGCAGGATACCGTAATGATTTGCTAAATTTTCAGCCGACACGTATTCACGTAACAATGTAGGCAATACAGGCATGATCAAGCCGATCCCCATAGCATCTAGGGCGGTGATCGTTAAAGCGGTGATCGCAAATTTATTCATCGTTTTTTCTCTATCATTGATAGAGTTGGAATATATCCCTATCAGTGATAGAGTGTCAATAGAAAAAAAGAGAGGGCAGTATGGCGCGATTAGATAAAGAAACCATCATCACAGTGGCATTAGAGTTGCTAAATGAAGTGGGAATGGAAGGGCTGACAACGCGAAAACTAGCTCAAAAACTGGGCGTAGAGCAGCCTACACTATATTGGCATGTGAAGAACAAGCGCACATTGTTGGATGCATTATCTGTTGAAATGCTAAAGCGTAATCATCGTCATTCATTACCCGCAGTTGGGGAAACGTGGCAACAATTTTTACGTAATAATGCATTGAGCTTTCGTGATGCATTATTAAGTTACCGTGATGGCGCAAAAGTGCATTTAGGGACTCGCCCGAGTTCAGACCAATATGACACCGTAGAAATGCAGTTGCAGTTTATGGTGGACAATGGTTTTTCATTAAAATGTGGGTTATATGCAATAAGCGCGGTTGGTCATTTTACGTTAGGTTCTGTGTTAGAGCAGCAAGAACATATCGCAGCACTTAATGATAGGCAACAAATAGCATATGATACGATGCCTCGACTATTAAAAGATGCTTTGCAAATTATGGATCAAGATGATGGCACAGAGGCTTTTTTATTTGGTTTAGAAGCATTGATTAATGGTTTCGAAAAGCAGTGATAAGGT
Source organism: Vibrio sp. Vb1026 (assembly GCF_033338745.1). Taxonomy (NCBI): domain Bacteria; kingdom Pseudomonadati; phylum Pseudomonadota; class Gammaproteobacteria; order Vibrionales; family Vibrionaceae; genus Vibrio; species Vibrio sp. Vb1026. Next base: position 221 of record NZ_JAWOTH010000050.1, on the reverse strand, counting down.
GTCTGTGTTTTTAGGCTCGCACAATAGGGGGGATTTGTGCGAGTGGTGGATTTATTTAGAACATTGTTTTTCAATTTGGCGTTTTTGTTCTACCAATTTTTTAGCTGTTGCCATCGCGAGTTGTTCATCGGCTTGCATTTTTGCTAAACACAGTATTGCAAGGACGCGGAACATGCCTCATGTGGCGGCCAGGACGGCCAGCCGGGATCGGGATACTGGTC
>NZ_JAWOTH010000049.1:0-2362 GCF_033338745.1 Vibrio sp. Vb1026 | reverse complement strand
TAAGACAATTTCAACTATAAGCTTTTACCACTAGATCTTGCGATATAGGCACGTTTTTCCTCTTGCAAACTAACGCCGCATTAAGGTGTGAGCAACGCTTCCACGAAACTCAACCATACCACCGTAAACACTAAACCCAACGATAGAATGAAAAATGCCAGGCGTTGGGAATCACTCTTAAATGCTTTGTTAGCCCTGTGCTTGACGTAACAAAGTAAACTGCTCACACCCCACATCATCACTACGGGTTCGATATGACCATGAACCTGTTAGTTTGGAACCACGGTCTTCTACTTTAAATAACCCAGAAACAAACGATAAGCTTACATTTGTTGAACTTCGCATATTGAGGGTTAGATAGCCCTCCCAAGTTTCACCTGAAATTCTGAAGTCTTGGATATAGTTGTCATCTGATTGTGACTTAGTAATGACACCTGTACCTGAAATATTATGTGCGCTTTGCTCCAAGTCTATTTGGTATGTGTATGTAGCACCATTTTCTTCAGTCTCATATGTCCAACGACCAGCTAGATCAACGCCCTTATATACCTTTTCCTGATACCAAGGTAATAGAACCTTATACAAAACAATGCCACATAGCCACAAGAAACCTGTAGCAATAACACCTGAGACTGCACCCCAAAATAATGTAGCTCCAATTCCCATCATTTCTCCTAGCTTATTGTTATGTATAAAGGGCTAACGCCTTGCTAAGGTGTGAGTAACGCAATACAAAAGCTACCGCACAGCGCCTTAATCACCATAAGCCACCGCAAAGTAAAAATGCCACGCGTTACGAATCACTCTTAAGCAATTTGTTAGTACATGCGCTACTGCTATTTATGCGCTCCAAGATATTGAAAAGTAGCATAATATGAAAGGGTTTGAACACTGAAGTGAGACGGGCAGCTACAAAACTTTACCTCGATTGGAAGACGAAAGTTGGCTAGAAGAAAAACGCACTGAACTGCCCTACTTTCACTAGCTTCAAATTAGAAATGGATTCTTTCCTCGTACTTCAACAGCCACACCAAAAGTAACCAAGGCTCTCTCAAAAGCCACCACGAAAATGAAGAAGCGCCAAAGAAATAGGCTAAGAGTTAGAAGCCGTAAACGGTGAAATCAAAGCAAACACTCCGCATATAGTGCCACCGGAAAGAACGTGAAAGGTACAAACTGAAAGGTGTAAAGACAAGCGCCAAAACAGATAAACACCAAAACTTATGACCTTTGATGTCAAACCCGTACTAACGCCTTGCTAAGGTGTGAGTAACGCAATACAAAAGCTACCGCACAGCGCCTTAATCACTCTAAGCCACCGCATAGTAAAAATGCCACGCGTTACGAATCACTCTTAAGCAATTTGTTAGTACATGCGCTGCTTCTATTTATGCGCTCCAAGATATTGAAAAGTAGCATGATATGAAAGACTTTGAACACTGAAGTGAGACGGGCAACTACAAAATTTTACCGCCATTGAGGAACGAGAGTTGGCTAGAAGAAAAACGCACGGAACTGCCCTACTTTTACTGACTTCAAATTAGAAAAGGATTCGACCCTCGTACCCCGACGACAGCATTAATTACAACCAAGGTTCTCTCAAAAGCCACCACGAAAATGAAGAAGCACCAAAGAAATTGGCTAAAAGTTAGAAACCGTAAACGGTGAAATCAAAGCAAACACTCCGCACATAGTGCCACCGGAAAGAACGTGAAAGGTACAAACTGAAAGGTGTAAAGACGAACGCCAAAACAGATAAACACCAAAACTGATGACCTTTGATGCTAAACCCGTACTAACGCCCAGTTAAGGGGTGAAGCACGCAATGACCAAGCCGCTGCATGGCACTTCAACACAAAAACCAACGCATACCAAAAATGCCACGTGTGCTGAATCCCTCTTGAACTGTTTGTTAGCTTAAATTATGTAGCACCAAGCCAGACCACCCCAAAACAGAATATTCAAAGTCCAGACTATTACACTCTGAACTGGAAGCATATGAAAAACTAACTGAGGACATTCCTTAAGTTCACTCGGAGAGAACAGCATTTGCGGCTGAAAATCCCAACTAGTAGCTAAACGCAGACCTCTTTTGAATCTAGGGTGGTTCACCAAGTATTCAGCGTAGGATGAATAAATTGTCCATAATCCCCAAAAGCCTAGTAACTCAATTAGGGATATCACTTCCAAACTAAATGGCAATAGTGAAGGTCCACCAATGAGCAAAATAGTTGCAAATATCCATTTTCTATTTCTCATTACACATCCTTGTTAATGATTTAAGCTAACGCCGCGTTAAGTGGTGAACAACGCCAACCACCAAACCTAACCATTATACCTTAAACACTAAATTCAACTTGAA
>NZ_JAWOTH010000048.1:0-2388 GCF_033338745.1 Vibrio sp. Vb1026 | reverse complement strand
GACTTAGAAAAACGAATGCTCAAAGAGAACTAAGAAGATGAGAACAAAGAACTTTTCTGCGCGTCGCATAACGCCGCGTTAAGTAGTGAGCAACGCTAACCACCCAAACAAAACCATTACACCGTAATCACTTAACCCAACCTAGAATACAGAAGGCAAAGCGTTGGGAATCTGTCTTAAACGCCTTGTTATGTTGCTGACTCAAGGTACAATCGCAAGCCTTATAACAAGGACTAGACGCAATGCTATTTAACAACGACATCGATGAGATGATTAACTATTTGGAATGTTTCTGTAAACAACCACATGTCAAATCACTTGATAGCATCTCAGATGAACAGATTAACTTACTTCTGGATTTCTTAGCACTGGCCCACAAGTTAAAATGTGATATCTACGCGACCAGAAACCTTAACAGCCCACACTTTCTTGGTATCGGGGCCTTCGCTTTGTCACAAGAGCGCCCACCACATGGAAACCTATTTATCAAAGTAGAGCGAGAGCAACTTCACCTCACATTTGAACTCGATGCTTGCAGCCAAGAAAACTTGTTAACACCAACCCGAGTGATTGATGCACTCACATATCTCATCGACAATTCAGGTCAGGCTCTTCTCCCTGAAGATTACAACTAGTGATTGCAACATAACGCCGCGTTAAGTAGTGAGCAACGCCTACCACCCAAACTAAACCATTACACCTTAAACGCTAAACCCAACTTAGAATACAAACCGCCAAGCGTTGGGAATCTGCCTTAAACGCATTGTTATACGCTAGCCGAAGATGCGCACCTTAGCTTCTACTATTTTATTCGCAACTTTCAAATCATGCTGTGGATATGCAGACAAACCTATACTTTGTTCAATTGTAGAAGAAAGATATAAAGCTATTCTCGATGCATCCTTTCCTTCTAGCACCAATCGAAATATATGAGGTACATAACTGTCGTATTCGTCGTTCCACTCATTTTCACCATCGTTAACACCGATTGGATCCCAGTCATTCCATAATATGGATGCTATTTCTTTAAACAGTTTTCTTTCTTTAGCTTCCACAATATTATTCCATGTTCCCGTATTGCGTATAACGCCCTGTTAAGGTGTGAGCAACGCAATACCTAAGCTTTTGCATACCACCTTAACCACTAAAACCAACGCATAGTAAAAATGCCACGCGTTGCGAATCACTCTTAAACAGTTTGTTAAATTTCAACTAGTCTCGAGAAATCGTTGACTTTGTACTTATCGAAACGACTATGACAATGCTCCGTGTATTCTCCAGTTTCTTTATTCTTACGCTTACCATTAAGCCAGATTGAGCGCTTACCTACATTTTTGCCCGTTTTGTTTTGATTAGACTCTTTTATAAAATCCTCAGACGACATAATCCAAAACTGTTCCAAACGCTCTGAGTAGAAGACAAAGTAATAATTATCACGAAGATCGTGAGTAATTGCAGCAAACAAAGCTGCATCCCCCATCGTAACCTCTTTGGAGCGAGCTTTTATTTGTATCTCAATAAATGTGCCATCAGGTTTCCTGATCACCGCATCAATGCCATTGTCATCAATTAATGGCATATATACATCAATACCCTCTTTAAGCATTAATCCGGTAATCCAATACTCCATCCTCTTACCAAATCCAGCAGAATGTCGAAATGAAATACCCATACATACTCCAATTGAAATTTAACGCCGCGTTAAGGGGTGAATGCCGCCTAAACCAAGTTTCCGCAAGCCACTTTCATCACCAAAACTCACCGCATACCAAAAATGCCACGCGGCATGAATCCCTCTTGAACGCCTTGTTATGTAGCTAGTCACCGCCGCCAAAATCAAGAAAGTTTACTCCACCGGAACTATCTAAACTCGTGTTCGTAACTTTACATTTAGATACTGAATTTACCTCTGCATATAATAGGTAGCTTTCAACAGAAGGAACTTCCGACACGTTAAATAAGATCTCTCCGACAGACTTTTGAAACTCTAACAAGTCGCCTAAGTCTTCTTGTAACTCGATAGCCAAGTCTTTGCTGTAAGGCAGCAACATGCCATAACATACTGACTTATAGAACTGGTCATCACTGCACTTAATCTCGCTCAATGCCCAACTAATTTCCTGAAACGAATAGACGGGCTTTTTCCCAAACTTAGCACACAGTTTAGGAGCTACATCTTTAGCGACTGACTGAACATAAGACTTTTTATTCAAAAAGTTAAGCACACCGTATCTCCTTGCTACATAACGCCCTGTTAAGGGGTGAGCAACGCAATACCAAAGCCACCGCATACCACCTTAAACACTAAAACCAACGCATAGTGAAAATGCCACGCGTTGCGAATCCCTCTTGAACAGTTTGTTAGGCGACATTTCTACGTTTAACTTC
>NZ_JAWOTH010000047.1:0-2497 GCF_033338745.1 Vibrio sp. Vb1026 | reverse complement strand
TTTGCGGTGGCTTATGATGATTAAGGCGTTGTGCGGTAGCTTTTGTATTGCGTTACTCACACCTTAGCAAGGCGTTATGCATCAATGGTGGTTTGACTAGCTTAGGCTATGATTAAGTTTTGTTTTCAAAATGGAGGCTTAATCATGGTTCTGAATGAGTTGGACAAAAGTCTTGAAAGTATAGAAGCGCATATGGGTTCTTGTTTTAAGTTACATCTGATAAACGAAGGGCGGTTAACGCGAAACCAAGAAAAAAACTCAGATTATAGTTATGCTGTCTCAGGAATTGACTCTGGCTTGGAACCACTGACAAGGGATGAACGAGAGCAAAAGTTTATTCGGTTAGCGGTCGGTAACGTGAGAAATGCCCTTTTCGAACACTCAGTGGCAATTAAATATCTAGTATGTGATCAACTTAATTATTGTGCAAATAAAAACCATGAAGGGATCGGCATAGCTTTGACCACGCTTGATAGTCTGATAATAAAATCCATAGGGTACCCAGTACCAATTTTAATGATTGCGACATGGGCAATTAAATCAAATTTTTTTGATAATTTATGTGAATGTAAGTGATGCATAACAAACTGTTTAAGAGTGATTCGCAACGCGTGGCATTTTTACTATGCGTTGCGTTTTGTGTTTAAGGTGGTTTGCGGAGGCATTGGTATTACGTTGCTCACACCTTAACAGGGCGTTATGTGTAATCAGAGTTTGAGATAAAATATGCACAAAGTAATCAGGTCTGGTGTAGCACTATTTATGCTTAGTTGCGTCCAATCGTCAGTATTTGCAGAAGAAGGCTCTTTTGGCTTAGATGGTGAGTTTGTTTATAAAGATATTGTCGGCGGGCCATATTTTGATGAATGGTATGTCGCTGGAGATATGGGCCAGCTGAACGACATTAAAATCTATCGTGAAGGTAAGTCAGGTTCGTTGGAGGCAATAATCAAGGTTGACTGTAAGTTACAAACGGTAACAGCCCAAGGTTCTGCCTTTATCTATGATTCTATTGCTTTGTCCAAAGAGGAAGCTCAAGAGTATTTCTCCGCGGATATTACGAAAGCAATCGTTAATAAAATCTGTATGCATTGACCAAACACATAACAAACTGTTTAAGAGGGATTCGCAACGCGTGGCATTTTCACTACGCGTTGGTTTTAGTGTTTAGGGTGGCATGCGGCGACTTCGGTATTGCGTTGCTCACCCCTTAACAGGGCGTTATAAGCTAAGGTGAAATTAAGGAGATATCTATGGGAAGCAAAGCATATGAAGAAGGTTTTAAATCATGCCTTTATTCTGATTATGTAAATCCATATCCGGAAGACTCTTCAGAATTTGATGACTATGAGCGTGGTCGTACCCAAAAACTCAAACGTAGTGGTTCAAATAGTAGTTTTTCTGGTGGTTTCGACTTGTGGGAATCAGACATAGAACCTGTTAGAGATGTAGAGTACAAACCACAAAAATCATCATTAGAGCCACAGAAGCCCAATCCATATGCCCGAGCAAAGGGAAAGTAGGACGCTTCGAGTACGCTTATAACAAACAATTTAAGAGGGATTCACAACGCTTGGCACTTTTGTTCCTACTTCAAGTTAAGTGTTTATAGCATAATGCTTTAGGTTGGGGGGTAGCGTTGTTCACCCCTTAATTGGGCGTTATGTTAATTGAAGCGTATTGCAATTAATTGAATATTGTCTTGAGAAAGAAATTACATTACGTATCATGCATTTACGTTGGTTATATAAACTAGGTAAATAATATGAAAGATAATGTTCCCGCGAAAATGAGTGATTTGTACGAATATTCAGGTTTTTGGCCTCGAGTTGGTGCTAGTCTAATTGATACTGTGATAATTTGTGTCCTTACATACCCGATTCTAGTAGCGGTTTATGGCTGGGCATATTTTGACAACGATGCGTTAGTACAAGGCTTCGCTGACCTGATTTTAAGCTGGATTTTTCCATTGGTAGCGATCATTGGTTTCTGGCTTTATCGTCAAGCGACACCAGGTAAAATGGCTATATCAGCGAAAATTGTAGACGCTAAAACTGGCGATAAACCTACCCTTCAACAGTATATTGTAAGATACCTTGGGTATATCCTAGCGACAATCCCTCTTGGACTAGGTATATTTTGGGTGGCTTGGGACAAGCGTAAACAGGGGGGGCACGACAAACTCGCCAATACCGTCGTTATCTGCGAAAAAGATCGAAACACACCTCAAGAAGTTGAATTCTCATCAAAAAATTAACATAACAAAGCATTTAAGAGTGATTCCCAACGCTTGGCATTTTTCATTCCATCGTTGGGTTTCGTGTTTACGGTGGTAAGGTTTAGGTCTGTGGTCGCGTTGCTCACACATTAATGCGGCGTTAGGCGACATGAGACAAACGATAGACTAGTGGATAGTATCTTGGCGTGAATCTAGCTTCAGTTAACAGAAAAGGAGTGGATTAATGAATGGTAAAGCATTTGATAATTGGCAAAAATC
>NZ_JAWOTH010000046.1:0-2591 GCF_033338745.1 Vibrio sp. Vb1026 | reverse complement strand
GCTTAGCGGAAAGTTCTTTTACCCTCAGCCGAAATGCCTGCCGTTGCTAGACATTGCCAGCCAGTGCCCGTCACTCCGCGGTCTTCACTGCGTGATCGAGTTGATCGACACCCGCCGTGACACGCTCCATGAAGTGCCTGCCTGCGTCTGTTAGCCGAACGCCCCGCGCATGGCGCTCAAATAGCAGGACACCAAGGTTATCCTCCAGCGCTTTCACACGCGCGCTGACGCTCGACTGGCTGATACCAAGTGCCTTGGCCGCATGCCGAAAATTCAGATGCTCGGCGACGGCGATGAACTGAACAAGGGAAATGAGCGGTATCCTGCCAGACAGGATACCGACATTCACGAGGTTTCGATGGTTAGTGCGCCGCATCGGAGCGGGCCTGCTACCAGTCGTCGGTTAGACGACTGGCGACTTCTCGGTGGCAGCCCCACGGAGCCGAAGGAGCACCAGCCCCAACGAAACCAGTACCGCCATCGCCGTGGCGTAACAGATCACGGGCCACGCTGTGTCACCGTTTAAAAGTGCCACCGCCAATGTCCCGACAATGCTGACTATCAGGCTTTGAACGCAGAAGTAGAACGCGACCGCTGATCCCGCGATGTCGTCGAACTCTGCCAAAGCGCCGTTCGCGGTAACGGACACCGTGAAGACAATACCGACCGCGACAACCCACATCGGTAGGATGAAGGTGAGGAATGACGGCGAGCCGTAAAGTTCGCCGATCCCCAACAGGACCGCTCCGCAAACAAGCAACGCCATCCCACGCGCCACGCATCCTGCGATGCCCCATCTGGCGACAAAGGACTTCGCGAAACGGGTTGTCACGATCATTACAAGCGCGACAGTGGCGAAGGCAAAGCTGAATCCGATCTCGGAATATTCCGCTTGGCCTATGAGCACACGGGGAGCCGTCGAGAAGAAGACGAAGAAGGTGCCCATACCGGCGCTAAAGCCGACAGTGTAAACCCAAAAAGCCGGACTCGCGAAGATCGGCAAGACAGATCGGCGCGTCTTGACTTGATCCAGAGGGCGGGTTTCGTGCCACCTGAAACCCGCATTTAGGAGTGCGAGCATCGCCAGTATAGCCAAAGTAATGAATATCGCCTGCCATCCCAAGAACTCGCCGATCAATGCTCCGGCGATAGGGCCGAGCGCAGGCACGAACGCCAGCATCGAACTGAAAAGGCCGTAGATGACGACACCCTCAGGACGGTTGGCATAAACGTCGCGAACCGTCGCGAACGTCGCCACCAGCATGGCCGACGCGCCCACTGCTTGAAGTAGACGGAAAGCGACAAAGGCCGGTGCAGTTGAAGACCAAGCTGCTCCCAGAGACGCAATGACGAAAGCCGTTGCGCCCGCAAGTAGAATTGGCCGTCGCCCGATTCTGTCTGAGAGCGGACCAAAAATCACCTGGCCCACGCCGAGCATCACCATATAGAGGCTCAACGTGAGTTGGATCATAGCGGGCGTCGTGTTCAGGATGCCGGGCATCGCTGGAACGACAGGGAGATAAATATCCATCGCCAGTGAAGCGAGGATGTCGAAAGGAGCCATCAGCAGCAGTGCTGCCGGCAGCGTATAGGCCCACGCGGGGCGTGTGGTGGTCATGACGAATCAACCCTCGATTAAGGAATACCGGGCGACGTCTGCTCGTCAGCAATCAGATGAGACTAGCCTTACAGAGCGCCGCAACAACAATACTGGTTGTTGCGGCTTACTTGTCTGCTGACTTGGAATTTCCCATCTGATTACTCCACGCTTACGAATATGAATTGCTACATTTTATCCGATTATCTTTTGCTTCGCAATGCGGCATGGGCGCACTCAGCGTTCCAGCCCCCTCTGCCGCCCTAACTGCCACGACACCGACCCGCCCTGCACGATGCCCATAACCTCGCGGCCGAGTTGGCGGTCGATGATCGGCCGCCACGGGACAAGGGTGAACTCATGGGATTTCTCGACCACGGCGAACTTGCCGCTCGATAGATGCACGGTTCCGGTAAACTTGCCGCTGACGCTCTCGCCGTCCGTGGCGGCGCGGAACGGCAGGCCCTTACTCAAAGCCATATCCGATCCGACGCCGGCTACCTCGCGCTCCCGCAGGATGGCGAGAAGGTTGCGCCGGTAGAAGACGCGGCTGTCCCGGCTGCGGGTGGCGTCGCCCTGTTCGATATGGTGCTCGCGGCGCTGGTCCATGGCTTCGCGGACTTGTTGCCCGAAGCCGGTTGGCGCAAGGTCGGCCGTCTCGCCGTGGATCAGCCGCCGGTCCAGCCAGGTCGCGCCGTCCGATCCGATCTGTTTGTTCAGATCGACCGGGGAAAGGACGCGAACGCTGGCCTGACTGTCTCGGCCGGCGTCATGGGCGGCGGCACGGCTGACCAGATCATCGGGGATGCGCCATTGGTCGGCGTCGATCCGCTCGACGATACCGGCCCGGCGTAGCGCCTCCAGCCGGCGCACATGGGCATCGACATAGCCCTCATAGTCGCCGCCTGGAACGCGGCACGTATAGGAAGAATAAACGCCCTTTTCACCCAAGTCCAACAGCTTTGGACCGCAGTTGACTCTTTCGACACCCCTG
>NZ_JAWOTH010000045.1:0-2705 GCF_033338745.1 Vibrio sp. Vb1026 | reverse complement strand
ATCCAAAACGCTGGATCAGGGTGACCGCGCCCGTCTTGGCCACTTGGTGGGTATGGCCCGCTTTCTTGACCAGGTGCGTGGCAATGACGCGGTAAACGATGCCCAGCACCCACCCCATGATCTCGGGCCGGCTGGCAAACAGGAAACGCAGCTGAAACGGGAAGCTCAACACCCACTGACGCATGGGTTGTTCAGGCAGTACTTCATCAACCAGCAAGGCGGCACTTTCGGCCATCCGCCGCGCCCCACAGCTCGGGCAGAAACCGCGACGCTTACAGCTGAAAGCGACCAGGTGCTCGGCGTGGCAAGACTCGCAGCGAACCCGTAGAAAGCCATGCTCCAGCCGCCCGCATTGGAGAAATTCTTCAAATTCCCGTTGCACATAGCCCGGCAATTCCTTTCCCTGCTCTGCCATAAGCGCAGCGAATGCCGGGTAATACTCGTCAACGATCTGATAGAGAAGGGTTTGCTCGGGTCGGTGGCTCTGGTAACGACCAGTATCCCGATCCCGGCTGGCCGTCCTGGCCGCCACATGAGGCATGTTCCGCGTCCTTGCAATACTGTGTTTACATACAGTCTATCGCTTAGCGGAAAGTTCTTTTACCCTCAGCCGAAATGCCTGCCGTTGCTAGACATTGCCAGCCAGTGCCCGTCACTCCCTGTCGTCTGGGCGTTCCTCTGGGCTAAACATCGACATGATCCGGCGCTTAATATCGCCGTCCTTGTTGACCAGCGTCTTGGTCACGAAGGCCGCGTATTCTTTGGCGTTGTCGTACCCTTTCCAGACCTCGTGGGGGTCAAGAGCGTAGGCGCAAACCCGCCCAGCGACTGGGATTCTGACCAAGGCGCGTTCTGTCTCAAGGTGGGGTTCTAGGGATTTTCCCCTCTAAAAAGACATAATCCTCTGTAGACCACACCAATAAATGGCTGCGGAGGTGGTTTACTTTCAGCTTGGAGCCTAATCATCCACTATCGGCCTTGTTATTTCGCCAATATTGGGCAATTTCCCAGTATTAGTGAAGTTATACGTTCCGCTTAAGTTGATATTTTGCCACGCAACGGGCGAAACAGCACGAGTGATACCCGCTTTCTCTTCATCTCCTCTCGCTTCAAAGTGTCCCAGAAGATGACTCAGTATCGCGGAGTTGAAGTAGATGATCGCGTTGGCAAGCAATCTTGCGCATTCATTCCAGATAGCGATTTCAGACTCGTTTTTGCCACGGAACTGATCACCATTCACCGACGCAATGGCTCGTCTAAGGAAGTGCCATGCTTCTCCCCGGTTCAGGGCACGTTGCACATACTGCCGCAAACTGGCATCGTCGATGTAGTCAAGTAAATATTGCGCTTTAACCAGTCGATTATACTCCGTCAGAGCCTGTAATATTGGGTGTCCAGAAGGGTAACCAGACAACTTTCTTACCAGCATTGCTTGTGTCGTCCGCTTTGTCTGAAGTGACAGAACAATACGCCTGATATCTTGCCATCCCGTTGTAATAACATTCGTTCTGATAGGCTTCTTTAGCGCCAGTATGGTGCTGCCTTGTTCACTTTCAGTCACATCAAACAGATCATTGATGACACTACTGAACTGCGCGTATCGCGGTGCAAAACTGTAACCGCATAGATCCAGTAAGGCGAAGTTAACATGATTGACACCGTGTGTATCTGTCGAGAGTACGTCAGGTTTGATTTCACTGCTGTTGGATTGTAACAGGTCATAAATATAGTGTGATTCGTGCTCGTTGGAACCGATGATCCGAGCATTGAGGGCGCTGTGGTTGGCCACCAGTGTCATGGCCGTGATCCCTTTGTTGGTGCCGAAATACTTAGAGGAGTACCGGGTTTTAAAGGTTTCCAGATGGGTTTCGAATTTCTGACCATCCGCACTGGCATGCAGCTGGTCCTCCTGAATATGGTAGTGGCGGAAGATGGGTAGCGCTGCAACCGCATTATTGATCACGTCGCTGGCGTCATGCAGCGTTTCAGGCCGGATATAGTTGGCCTGCACCGTACTCAGGTGTTCATAGCTTCGATCGGAGATCTGCGCCATGCCATACACACCACGGTGAGTGGCGTTGGCAATCAGAATGGCCAGTAAATCATCCTGATGAGTGAACCCTTGTTTTTGTATCGGAAGTACATGAGTCAGACATTTCATAAACCCGGTTTCGCGCTCTACATACCGCAGTACATCCGCGATACCGACCGGTTGCATTCGCTTAAAAAAGGGATTGTTGACCAGAGATGTAGCGCTTTTGGTCGGCAGACGCCAGCGGGTACCGGTACGATTTTTCATGATCACATTTCGATTGTCTCCCTCATCAATATGGAGAGCAACGTCTTTGAGTGCACTTTCCAGCCGGTGTTGTTTCTCCTGTAACAATAACTCTGCGGGCTGTTTTAGTCTGTCCAGTGTTGATGAGGCCAGCAAGGTATCCTGCGATGTCTGGGGGATCAGGTCGTCTTCCAGTGCGCGGTATTTGGTAACATTTGGCAAATAAATGCGTCCATTCAGTCGTGAGGTTAACTGCCGGTAGAGCAGCCATTCGTAACGTTGCGGGTTAACGTTATCCTGTTTAACCAACCATGGGAGGTGCTTTTTCGGGATGAGCGACGTATCCATCGTCTTCAGTGGTCCACCGAATGCGATTTCCGTCTGCATCTGTTGAAGTTGGGCGACGACGGCTTCTGAGCCTTTACCG
>NZ_JAWOTH010000044.1:0-2911 GCF_033338745.1 Vibrio sp. Vb1026 | reverse complement strand
GTTCAAGAGGGATTCGCAACGCGTGGCATTTTTACTATGCGTTGGTTTTAGTGTTTAAGGTGGTATGCGGCGGCTTCGGTATTGCGTTGCTCACCCCTTAACAGGGCGTTATACAAATCAGAAAATTAGGAGTTAGTAAATAAATGGCTAGGTTAAAAGTATTTGTTTCTTCAACTTGTTACGACTTGAGTATAGTTAGGTCACAAGTACGCAGTTACGTGAAGCAATTGGGTCATGACCCAGTGATGAGTGACTATATGGAAGTACTATATGATCCACGAGAGCATACCCATAAGAGCTGTATCCAAGAAGTATCTGGTTGTGATGTGGTCGTTTTAATAATAGGTTCTCGATTTGGCGGTAAAGGAGTTCCTGCTGCATTTGATGGCATCGATTTTGACGCGCTGAATGAAAAGAGTAAGAGTACCAGTGTGCTTCAAATGAAAGAAAAACTCTCAGTAACACAATTGGAGATTTGTAAGGCAATTGAAGATAATATTCCAGTTTTTACTTTTGTAGATGATCGAGTTCTTCACGATCACTTAGTGTACGAAACTAATAAAAATAGTGAAGCTATAGACCATATAAAGTTCCCTTCAATTGAAAAGCCTGAAAGTGCAAAATATATTTTTGAGTTTATTAATTTCCTAAGGCATAGAACAGAGGGTAATAGTGTTAATGGTTTTTCAAAAGTAGAGGACATCAATCAATATTTAAGTAGTCAATGGTCATCCCTATTTCAACGGTTGTTACATGAACAAAGAAATAAAGAGGCTGAACGAAAGAGAATTGATTATTTTGCTAATCAAATTGCAGACTTGAAAGCAGCAGTAATGAGTTCTATACAAACTCCAGATCTAAGGCTCACTGCGAGTGGTGCAATTAGGTTTCGCAGGTTGATTGACTTTGTTCGCTCTATTGAAATACAAGACTACCACCATATTATCTTGTCTAATTGCACTTGGGATGATTTGCTTCGCTCCGCAGATATTGTAGATGTCAAGGAAATACCGGGTAAAGGCGGAAGTATTGTAAATCGTTCTGGTGCAGCGTTAATTCGTTCCGATGGCACTTTCTATGAAACTAGATTTCCATATCGCTTGTATCAGGACTTAGCGCTAGAGTGGGGGAGCTTTGTTGAATTAAACCAAGAGTCTCGTTCTGCAATTATAGAGGCTGTTAGTGAAAGTTCATTCCGAGGTCCGATGGCTGCAAGAAAAGTAAATAAGTCTTTTGATGATCTGTATAACAAAGATGAATTTGAAGCCAAAGAGTCGTCGTTAGAAGACGATGACGTAGAATTTGTATAACAAACTGTTTAAGAGTGATTCGCAACGCGTGGCATTTTTGCTATACGTTGCGTTTAGTGTCTAAGGTGGTATGCGGAAGCTTCGGTATTGTGTTGCTCACACCTTAACAGGGCGCTATGTACTTTTATGGAAAATCAGAAATTTATGGATGAAAATGCTGAAATTTGGCGGCAGTACTACGAAAAGGCACTGTCTCGCCCACATTCAAAACGCACTGAATTTGCAGCGCAACTAAATGAGTCAAACCTCAAAGTAGCTACTGACTGTGGTTGTGGAACAGGCAGTGATATCGAATACCTAGAGCAACAGGGTTTTCAAGTTCATGGCTTCGATATTAATCCTGATTCGGTCGCTATTTGCAGAGACAGATTTGGGTCAAAGCCATTAGTGGATATTGCAGAGTCTTCGTTTGAGTCGTTCGACTATCCAAAATCTGGTGTAGTTATCGCAAATTCCAGTTTGTTCTTCGCTGACCCAAACCAATTTGAATCGACTTGGATCAACATTAAATCTTCAATTGAAATCGGTGGGGTGTTTGCTGGTGACTTCATGGGTTTCAAAGACAGTTGGGCTCACAACTATCGTAGTCCTACAACACCGCTATCGGAATCAGAAGTAAAGGCTTTATTCTCAGATTTTGAAATAGTCAGGTTCTTTGAACGTGATGAAAAAGCGAAAACTTCATTGGGTAAAATGAAGCATTGGCATACATATTCCGTGGTCGCGGTGAAACGTACATAACAAAGCGTTTAAGGCAGATTCGCAACGCGTGGCATTTTTACTATGCGTTGGTTTAAGTGATTAAGGTGGTATGCGGCGGCCTTTGTATTGCGTTGCTTACCCCTTAACAGGGCGTTAGCTCTCATTGGAGGTTCGAGTTTGAACTCAGAGTTGAATTCACTGTGGAACCAAGCAGTGAAAAGTGTAGGTTTAACTGGCTTAGTTGGAAGTAAAGGGTGCCGGTTAGCTTCAAGCTATGGTGAAGCAAAGCCTTGGGTTTTAGGTTCTAGTCATCCGGTCGGAACAACGGTTATGCGCTCAAATATTCAGTTGTATAATGGTTGGGACTGTCCTGTAACGCTGCGCATTGCAAAAACTATAGTTACAGAATCACCTCAAATGACATTACGTGAACTACAAACAAAAATGTTAAAGTTAGCCATAACAGGTGAAGCTACTTTTCCCTATATTTGGTGGATCTACACAAGGAAGCCATCTAGTAATGTTCGCGCTATCCATGAGGATCAAAATGGTCTCTTGTTTGTAAAAATAAGGGGCAAATGGATGCAAGTGTATAAATGCCAAAAACTAGGCTCATTAGTCGGCTCCCAAGGTGAGCATTATGAAGACTTCCCGAGTAATGCATACTTTGTTCTTTGGGACAACGAAGAGCTGGCACGTAGCCATGCGAGCTAACAAACAGTTCAAGAGGGATTCAGCACGCGTGGCATTTTTAGTATGCGGTGATTTCGGTGTTGAAGTGCCATGCAGCGGCTTGGTCATTGCGTGCTTCACCCCTTAACTGGGCGTTAGTCGCCAGAAAAAGCTAGCAATCAAAATCATGTTTCTTAGCTCAAAATTTGGCAGCTGTTTGTTTGGTA
>NZ_JAWOTH010000043.1:0-3079 GCF_033338745.1 Vibrio sp. Vb1026 | reverse complement strand
CGCTATTTCGTTTCACTTCTGAGTTCGGCATGGAAATCAGGTGGGTCCAAAACGCTATGGTCGCCAAGCAAATTCTTTAATCTGGAAAGCTGTTTTTTAATTCTCGTTCTTACACATTCAACGTTCTTTCATTGAGTCCATCAAAACCCCTTGGGTGTTGTATGGTTAAGCCTCACGGGCAATTAGTACAGGTTAGCTCAACGCCTCACAACGCTTACACACCCTGCCTATCAACGTCGTAGTCTACGACAACCCTTTAGGATACTTAAAGTATCAGGGAGAACTCATCTCAAGGCTCGCTTCCCGCTTAGATGCTTTCAGCGGTTATCGATCCCGAACTTAGCTACCGGGCAATGCGTCTGGCGACACAACCCGAACACCAGAGGTTCGTCCACTCCGGTCCTCTCGTACTAGGAGCAGCCCCTTTCAATTCTCCAACGCCCACGGCAGATAGGGACCGAACTGTCTCACGACGTTCTAAACCCAGCTCGCGTACCACTTTAAATGGCGAACAGCCATACCCTTGGGACCGACTTCAGCCCCAGGATGTGATGAGCCGACATCGAGGTGCCAAACACCGCCGTCGATATGAACTCTTGGGCGGTATCAGCCTGTTATCCCCGGAGTACCTTTTATCCGTTGAGCGATGGCCCTTCCATTCAGAACCACCGGATCACTATGACCTGCTTTCGCACCTGCTCGAATTGTCATTCTCGCAGTCAAGCGGGCTTATGCCATTGCACTAACCTCACGATGTCCAACCGTGATTAGCCCACCTTCGTGCTCCTCCGTTACGCTTTGGGAGGAGACCGCCCCAGTCAAACTACCCACCAGGCACTGTCCGCAACCCCGATAAGGGGTCGACGTTAGAACATCAACACTACAAGGGTGGTATTTCAAGGACGGCTCCACGCAATCTAGCGACTGCGCTTCAAAGCCTCCCACCTATCCTACACATGTAGGGTCAATGTTCAGTGCCAAGCTGTAGTAAAGGTTCACGGGGTCTTTCCGTCTAGCCGCGGGTACACTGCATCTTCACAGCGATTTCAATTTCACTGAGTCTCGGGTGGAGACAGCGTGGCCATCATTACGCCATTCGTGCAGGTCGGAACTTACCCGACAAGGAATTTCGCTACCTTAGGACCGTTATAGTTACGGCCGCCGTTTACCGGGGCTTCGATCAAGAGCTTCGACCGAAGTCTAACCCCATCAATTAACCTTCCGGCACCGGGCAGGCGTCACACCGTATACGTCATCTTGCGATTTTGCACAGTGCTGTGTTTTTAATAAACAGTTGCAGCCACCTGGTATCTGCGACTCTCAATAGCTCCATCCGCGAGGGACTTCACCGTCGAGAGCGTACCTTCTCCCGAAGTTACGGTACCATTTTGCCTAGTTCCTTCACCCGAGTTCTCTCAAGCGCCTTGGTATTCTCTACCCGACCACCTGTGTCGGTTTGGGGTACGATTCCTTACAATCTGAAGCTTAGAGGCTTTTCCTGGAAGCATGGCATCAATGACTTCACATCCGTAGATGCTCGACGTCGTGTCTCAGCCTTAAGAGAAACCGGATTTACCTAATTTCTCAGCCTACGCACTTGAACCTGGACAACCGTCGCCAGGCCCACCTAGCCTTCTCCGTCCCCCCATCGCAATTGTAAGAAGTACGGGAATATTAACCCGTTTCCCATCGACTACGCCTTTCGGCCTCGCCTTAGGGGTCGACTTACCCTGCCCCGATTAACGTTGGACAGGAACCCTTGGTCTTCCGGCGAGGAGGTTTTTCACCCCCTTTATCGTTACTCATGTCAGCATTCGCACTTCTGATACGTCCAGCATGCGTTACCACACACCTTCAACCGCTTACAGAACGCTCCCCTACCCAATGCACAAAGTGCATTGCCGCAGCTTCGGTTTACTACTTAGCCCCGTTACATCTTCCGCGCAGGCCGACTCGACCAGTGAGCTATTACGCTTTCTTTAAATGATGGCTGCTTCTAAGCCAACATCCTGGCTGTCTGAGCCTTCCCACATCGTTTCCCACTTAGTAGTAATTTGGGACCTTAGCTGGCGGTCTGGGTTGTTTCCCTCTCCACGACGGACGTTAGCACCCGCCGTGTGTCTCCCGGATAGTACTTACTGGTATTCGGAGTTTGCAAAGGGTTGGTAAGTCGGGATGACCCCCTAGCCTTAACAGTGCTCTACCCCCAGTAGTATTCGTCCGAGGCGCTACCTAAATAGCTTTCGGGGAGAACCAGCTATCTCCAGGTTTGATTGGCCTTTCACCCCTAGCCACAAGTCATCCGCTAATTTTTCAACATTAGTCGGTTCGGTCCTCCAGTTGATGTTACTCAACCTTCAACCTGCCCATGGCTAGATCACCTGGTTTCGGGTCTATATCCAGAGACTGAACGCCCAGTTAAGACTCGGTTTCCCTACGGCTCCCCTAGATGGTTAACCTTGCCACTGAATATAAGTCGCTGACCCATTATACAAAAGGTACGCAGTCACAGGACAAAGCCTGCTCCTACTGCTTGTACGTACACGGTTTCAGGTTCTATTTCACTCCCCTCACAGGGGTTCTTTTCGCCTTTCCCTCACGGTACTGGTTCACTATCGGTCAGTCAGTAGTATTTAGCCTTGGAGGATGGTCCCCCCATATTCAGACAGGATATCACGTGTCCCGCCCTACTCGATTTCACTGAACACACGTCGTCAACTACGGGACTATCACCCTGTATCGTCGGCCTTTCCAGGCTGTTCGTCTAACGCGTGTAAAGCTTAAGGGCTAGTCCAATTTCGCTCGCCGCTACTTTCGGAATCTCGGTTGATTTCTTTTCCTCGGGGTACTTAGATGTTTCAGTTCCCCCGGTTCGCCCTGTTGAGCTATGTATTCACTCAACAGTAATACCTTATGGTATTGGGTTTCCCCATTCGGAAATCCCAGACTCAAATGGTTTTTACTACCTAATCTGGGCTTATCGCAAGTTAATACGTCCTTCATCGCCTCTGACTGCCAAGGCATCCACCGTGTACGCTTAGTCACTTAACCATACAACCCGAAGGAGTTTCGAGTTGAT
>NZ_JAWOTH010000042.1:0-3534 GCF_033338745.1 Vibrio sp. Vb1026 | reverse complement strand
TATGCGTTGAATTTAGTGATTAAGGTGGTTTGCTTCGGCTTTTGTATTGCGTTGCTCACCCCTTAGCAGGGCGTTATACGTTTTGGGGGAATCGGGGGCAAGGAAATGTCTGAAGAAGCGATTAAACTAGCAAAGAACCTACTCGAAACAGATGATAATTATATAGAAAACATAATTGCATTATCGCGTATTGGAAACGAAATGTATGGGCAATGCTGGAACACTGATTACCACGTATTTGGTCTCATAGCATCGGAGACAGACCATTTACCTCTTAATCATGTTCGTTTGAATTGCTCAGAGGAGTTTCTCGTAAAAGCTGATAAAGAGCTAGTTGAAACGATGAAGTTTTATCGTTCCGATGTTGTTAGTGCTTGCAATAAGATCATCAGAAATATAAACGTATAACAAAGCGTTTAAGGCAGATTCGCAACGCGTGGCATTTTTGGTTTTTATCGGCTTTAGTGTTTACGGCACAATGTTTTAGGTCGGTGGCCTGCGTTGCTCACTACTTAACGCGGCGTTATATTTATTGGTGAGTTATGAGATATTTTGACTGTACAAAATTTGACTATAAGAAATTCAACATCACAGAAACAAGTGATCTAATCGAGCGAGATAAAGCAGCATATAAACATTCATTCCAACAGTGGATTAATTCAGAAATCGATAACATTGTAGAAAGAAAGTGGGAAATAGAGAATATCGGAGTCGTTGATGAAACTGGTGACTTCATCCGCTTAATTAAAGAGGCTGAGCTATCTTATTCTCTTGGTGCTTACTTCAGTACTATTGCTTTAGTTGGAGTCGCAAGTGAAGATCTATGTAGGTACTTTGCTGAAAAACAGGGACATCAAAAACTCACCAATCATTCTCAGTTTGACCGAATCAATAAACTTAACGAATTAGGAATAATTTCTTCTTCTGTACACAGCAAATTTGATAAAATTCGTAAGATTAGGAATAACTGTTTGCACTTCAATGACGGATTTAAGTCTCAAAAGCGTGATGACCTAAAAATTGAAGCTGCTTCTTGCATTAACGATCTAAAATCAATTTATAAAGAACTGTTTTCTTCTTTCAACGGCAAATACAAACTAGGTACTTTAACTACTAGCGTAATAGAAGACTTTGCTCGCCAAATGGCAGACCAGACTTCTTTTGGCGATACACTCAACACAGAAGAATTTACCATGAAATTAAGGTATTTTATGGCGAGTGAATTTGGCGAAGATATTGCAATTGCAGATAGCGGTGCACAGGTTGAAAGGACAGGTCTATTTGTCGTAGCTGATATCGATACTGAAGACCCAATGGAAATTAGTCTGCTTGATCTGTCTGTTGGTCAGTACGTAATTGTTGATTTATCTAACGAAGATATGTTCAAACTAAATGAGCAAAATGTCGAGGTTAACTGTAGCATAATCGCTAGTATTACATCTGTAACCAATCATCAAGGTATAACGGCTGATTGGCATCTTAAAAACGTATATCGCGTAAAATAAATATAACAAAGCGTTTAAGACAGATTCGCAACGCTCGGCATTTTCGGTTTGATTCAGCTTTGGTGATTACGGCACAATAGTTTAGGTATGATGGTGGCGTTGCTCACTACTTAACGCGGCGTTATGTGCATGGAGCTGAAAATCATTTCTGTATTTTTGATAAGCCATCAATTAAGATGGCTTAGGTCTAAAAATCTAGTCTATTTGTTTGGCGACGATCAGCCTAGATATTTTAAAGTGATACTAACTAGCGTTAGTAAGCAAATTGCGACTTCGATTAAATCGTTTAGCAATATGACCTCCTATTATTGTAGGTGAAGAAGCCACTAATGCTGACGTAACTAGTTCACATTAGTGGTTTTTTTATATCTGGGACTTATCATATCGGATGATTTGGGGTGTTTCAATAGTGGGTTATTTCTAACTATCTGTTTTGCAAGAGTTTTTTTCATGCTTTTGATAGGGTTTCTATATTTATCAATGACTAAGAATAACTCAAAAGTGTGACCTTGTTCACATAACAAGCTGTTTAAGAGTGATTCGCAACGCGTGGCATTTTTACTATGCGTTGATTTTAGTGTTTAAGGTGGTATGCGGAAGCATCGGTATTACGTTGCTCACACCTTAACAGGGCGTTAAATGCCTAAGGGAATATTATGAATTGGAATTTTGACCAAGATAAAAACGTAGCAGCATTGATAACGAAGCAAGTAGTAGAACAAGGATTACCCATTTTACAAGTGATCCATTATTCGGATGATCACTCATGGGCTTTTATGTGTGGTACTACTAGTAACCCTTCAGATACGTTGGTTGTTAGTATGGAACAAGCTGTCTCCTTTGATGTTTCTCTTTACGAAATAGCTACTATGCCTCCTGGCTGTATAGCTAGTCGAAATAGCGTGGAAGAAGGCTGGGTGTGCGAAAAAGTGGACGGCATTTAACAAATTGTTCAAGAGGGATTCGCAACGCGTGGCATTTTTACTATGCGTTGGTTTTAGTGATTAAGGTGGTATGCGGCGGCTTTGGTATTGCGTTGCTCACCCCTTAACAGGGCGTTAGTTGCACGAGGAGGTTTCGTGGAAGAATTATCAGGTGGAAGAGAATTAGCAATATATCGAGATGGTGAAGTTGTCTATCGTCCTCTTCAGCCGTGGAGTCCTACAATTCACTTTATTTTGAAACACCTCGAGCGAGAAAATGTAGCTGAATCTCCAAGATTTCTTGGTGTTAGCCAAGAACAGGAAGTCCTAAGTTTTGTTGTTGGTAATACTTATAACTACCCTCTAGTCGATGCAATTGCGACTGTGGATGCACTCACATCAGCAGGTAAGCTATTGCGTAAAATACATGACTCAACTGTGCCACTTTTGGAACAAGTAGATGTCAATGCGCACAAGTGGATGCTAGAGCCAAAAGAGCCTTTTGAAGTCATCTGCCATGGTGACTTTACCCCTTATAATGTTGCTCTATCCGAGAACACAGTTGTAGGTGTATTTGACTTTGATACTGCGCACCCTGCGCCAAGAATATGGGATTTAGCATATTCAGTTTATTGTTGGTCGCCTTTCAAAACTGACAGCAATGATAAGTTAGGCACAATCTCTGAGCAGGTAACTAGAGCTAAGTTGTTCTGTGATAGTTACGGTGCAACTACGTTAGAAAGAAATCAACTAGCGGACGCAATGATTGAGCGATTACGGGCTTTAGTTTTGTTCATGCGGAGAGAAGCTGAAAATGGTAATGAAACCTTTGCTGAAAACATAGAGCAAGGTCATCTTCAAGCTTATCTAAATGACATAAAATATATCACTGAAAATAAACAAAAAATTCAGTGCGCATTGTGCAACTAACAAAGCATTTAAGAGTGATTCGCAACGCTTGGCAGTTTCGCTTCGCTCAAGTATAGCCAAGCGCCGCTCACACCTTAATGCGGCGTTAGTACGGGTTTGACATCAAAGGTCATAAGTTTTGGTGTTTATCTGTTTTGGTGCTCGTCTTTGCACCTTTCAGGTTGTGCCTCTCACGT
>NZ_JAWOTH010000041.1:0-4664 GCF_033338745.1 Vibrio sp. Vb1026 | reverse complement strand
AGAAATAGCCGCTGCGGTGTGAATATATCTAACAGGAGTTTTTTTTCTCAATGCTTTTTATACTTCTGGCCGCTTTCCATTCGGTTGTATCTTTGTCCTTTTGAGCCATTAGAACAGTAATTGCAGTTGCATATTCAGTTGTCCCTTGCTGATATGCCATGTTACCTATCTTACGGCTGCGCAGCGGGCTGCACCCTCCTTTGGCCTCAACAATTATAATTTCACCTAGTGGCGGCTCTGCCACCTAGTAAACCATATCAAAATCGCCCGGCTTCTAAATTTACCTTAGGGATGAAGCAGCTTAGCATTAGGACGTTTACTCCGGACAAAGTCATCCGCGGCTAACTCACCAATTTTTGCAGATTTCTGATTAATCTTGGCGATTTGAGCGTTATATCCATCTTCGCCAGTTCGAGCCTTCCTAGCCTCTTAACGTTCTTTCAAACACTCTTCAATTTTTGCTTTGTTTCGTTTTATTAGCTCATAATCACTCATATAGATTTCTGAGTTTTTTTATACTCTGCTTTATTCAGCACAAGATCTTCAGTGAAGATCGTGCAACCTTCTTCCCCGCCAACTTTCTCAGAGTCAAAAACATGCGCATTGACAAATTCCTCAATCCCAACAACATACTGCACTTCGTGTCTGCTGCCATCTTCTCCGACGGATGACTCTTTTGCAGCGTTTAAAATCTGATCGCAAACCTCTTGGGGGACATCGCTTTGGGCCTGATACTCTGCCTACATTTGACCCAAGCGTTTTAGCCCTTCTTCACACAAGAAGCCTGTTGGGTCAATCCACTGGATAGGATTGACTGCATATTGGTAATGCCACTATTGACAGTTCAACTAACAAGCTCCCAATCATAAATATAAAAGCCACCTCGTAAGAGATGGCTAAAAAAATACCCGAGGAGCTCTAAAAAGGACGCCATTCACTTTCTGACTTAAATACCACTCCTGAAAAATCTTTGTTCTCGATTAATTCAGCCAGTTTTTCATCGACACATAATAACCACTCGATAGCATCCAGTTGAAATATAGTTTTCTGCATTTCAATATCTTTCTTAAGGACAACTCGATCAATTGAATCAACCTCTCCATCAAACTCACTAAATATTGAATGATTTCTATCCAGTAAATCGCAAATCGCAAGAACATTTAAAAAATAGTATTCACCAAAACTTTTACCTTGGTAATTAACCTCAATCGGTAGGAATTCAACTTCACTCGTTTGTGTGTGCTTAGAAATTAAATCAGATAACCGTCGACTCACGATTAATAAAGGACCACTAAGAAAACTATCCGCAGGCTTGTCATCTGATATGACATCAATAGTAACTTTTGGCCATTTGTCTCCTAGGGCAACGCCTCCCGTCAGATTCAATCCTATTAATACACTAGACTGCGTTACTTTGCCTTGAGTAAAATCGGAGTCTCTATCTACCTTGTTGGTCCAAATTTTAAGTGTCATTACTACTTCCTACTTTTCCATTGCGGATCATCCAATTGCGATCGAGCTTCATTCTTTTCCAGAGCATTCCTAATGTTACTTTCTGTTTTTCCAATTTCATCTACAAAAATCATATCATCGATCAAACCACGACCATACTTAGTTTACAACGCTCTCATTTCTCGTCGAACTAAAGCACCTGAGAACCTTGGTGCCTTGCACTTAGATGTCTACCCACGTGTCAGGGAAGGCCTATTTCGACAGATGTTTTAATATTAGTTGGAAGTGCAATCCCATTTGCACCTCTGTTAATGTTGTAATCAAGTTCGGTAGCTCTATGCATGACCGGATATTCCTGAGCAATATTGATACTAATTTGGTGATTTCCAGCATGGTTTTCAGGTAACCCGCCAACTATTTCGTTATTTAACTTGAGCCCACAACCTCTTCTTAAAGAACCGCCATAATAATTCGCAACACTCCCCTCCTTTGAGTTTTATTTAAGGGGATGATTTGGACAATTTCCTCTATACCTACAACATATTGAACTTTGCGTTTACTACCATCTGAATGATTGATATAACGATGAAAAGTAACTTCGTTCTTCTCGCAATCAATATGGTCTAAATCGTATTCATATCGAATATGATTTTTAACTTTGGGTTTTCTGATAATGCCACGAATGATTGGTCGTTCGGCAAACAACAAACTCCCCACCATAAATATAAAGCCATTTCAAGAGAAAGATGGCTTATAGACTGAATTGCTAACTAAAGGGTGTTATTGAGTGATCTTCCCTGCTTTTACATCTTCTAGCCAACGTCCTTCAACAAGATAGGGTGGAAGCCAACCGGTTTCAACAGATAGACGGTTGCCTCTGTCGTACCACATGCAAGCCATGCCAAGCAGAGGGAAATTAATGAACGTGCGGAGCCCTATTCTATCTGGCCCTAATTCTCTAAGATGATATTTCTCTTGGAACTGTAGGTTTTTAACGAGCACTTCCTCAAAATCATAACCAATATTAGTAGTGAGCGCTGCGAAGGTTTCTAGGATCCCCATCGCAATTTCCAACGCCCAGTTATCCCCTTGAGCTACCGCTGCGTCCATTGCTGCAACCAGCTTATCAGGATAATCCGATGTGCGATTGTGGAACGACTGAATGACGTCTACTAGCATATAAGACAGCTCACCCGCTTTGGTAGAGCTCTGTCTCATCAAAGAAATCGAAAAGTTCGCTAACACATCCATGCTAGCTTTGTCACGAACGATGACAGAGGTAAAATACGCATCTAGCCACATTGAGGGGCAAATGAAGCCTGTTTTTAAAATACCTTCGCCTTTCCATGTTACTTCTGGATAATCAGGTAATTTAATGCTTTGAGGCTCGCTTGGCTTGATGGCAAGTTGATGGTAAAAAGCACGCATCAATGATGATTCATATAGACATAGCGTGCCGATTCTCTCATCATCGTCTAATGGAGGTAACCATGTATACAGACGGAGCTGATAAGAAATACCATCGCTCAAGTAAACCAAGTTTTCTCTTTTTATAGATATGCGCCTTTTCCTTTTGTCTAAACTCTCTTTTATTTCTTCTCGATAAGCTTCTCTTTCAAAATCACTTAGTTCAACATGAGCTACTCGTTCAACCTTTTTTACCTCTGAGCTATCAACCACTTCTGAACTCTCCTATATCTATATCAAACTCTTTTGCTTTGAACTTGGAAACCTTACCGCTAGAGGGTATTTCTGCTTGTGTATGTAATTTCAGTTGGTGCCTCGTAAATCATATCAAAGTCGCCTGGCTTCGAAATTGAGGCTCTATGTAACAACAGTTCAAAGGCTGAGCATATATTCCAAAAATGCCTCAAATGTTGTCCATGATTGGGCTTCTTTACCAAACAATTCATCTATGAAAAGGGCTACTTGCCCCGATCTTTCTGATTCATTTGAAAATAAAAAGTAGTAGCCACCTCCGGCATAGCGCTCTAATACGCAACCGTTTTGTGGTATTTTCTCAAAATCACTCGGTATCTCATCCTCGCGAAGTTCAAGAGTGCGCTCAACTGTAAGATAGTCCTCATCTTCAGAGTATCCATAAATCGTATGACCAAACCACTCAACGTAACCATATTTTCTTAGAAAAACTTTATATGGCTCCGGAAAGGATAATCCTAGCTGATTTTCCATTTCATGAATTGATACGTCATTCAACTCTCCAAAGCACTCAAACCCTTCTTTTTCGGTGAATTGATCGAGCATTACGTCTAAGCTTCTCATATTTAAAACTCTATTTTTGATATATATTTTGCCTTCATCGTACCAGTGCAATCGCTTATTGTACTTCTGATGAGGCTTGGAATTCATTACCCTGAAGTTATTGAACGAGTTATCCCCTTTCCGAAATAAAAGAGGTCTTATGGTGAATGATTAAATCCGTCGAGAAGTCTTCCTGATTTAATCATTTTGAACAACTGCTTTGAAGTAAAACGCTTCGCTGCCTCTTTTGTAATCGCGTAACAACGAACCCCTCACCATAAACTTATAAGCCACCTCGTAAAAGATGGCTTATAAGTAAAGAGAATTTATCTAGTGATCTTCCCTGCTTTTACATCTTCTAGCCAACGTCCTTCAACAAGATAGGGTGGAAGCCAACCGGTTTCAATAGATAGACGGTTGCCTTTGTCGTACCACATACATGCCATGCCAAGCAGAGGGAAGTTGATAAAAGTTCTGATGCCTATCCTATCTGGTCCCAATTCTCGAAGATGATATTTCTCTTGGAACTGTAGGTTTTTAACGAGCACTTCCTCAAAATCATAACCAATATTAGTAGTGAGCGCTGCGAAGGTTTCTAGGATCCCCATCGCAATTTCCAACGCCCAGTTATCCCCTTGAGCTACCGCCGCGTCCATTGCTGCAACCAGCTTATCTGGGTAGTCCGATGTGCGGTTGTGGAACGACTGAATGACGTCTACTAGCATATAAGATAACTCGCCCGCTTTGGTAGAACTCTGTCTCATCAAAGAAATAGGAAAGTTTGCCAATACGTCCATGCTAGCTTTGTCACGCACAATCACCGAAGTAAAATAAGCATCTAACCATCGATTAGGGTGTAAACATCCAGTTTTCAAAATACCTTCGCCTTTCCATGTCACTTCTGGATAATCAGGTAATTTAACGCTTTGAGGTTCATTTGGTTTAATGGC
>NZ_JAWOTH010000040.1:0-5034 GCF_033338745.1 Vibrio sp. Vb1026 | reverse complement strand
CTGACTTCAAATTAGAAAAGGATTCTTTCCTCGCACTTCAACAGCCACACAAAAAGTAATCAAGGTTCTCTCAAAAGTCACCACGAAAATGAAAAAGCGCCAAAGAAATAGGCTAAGAGTTAGAAGCCGTAAACGGAAAAATCAAAGCGAACACTCCGCATATAGTGCCACCGGAAAGAACGTGAAAGGCACAAACTGAAAGGTGTAAAGACGAGCGCCAAAACAGATAAACACCAAAACTTATGACCTTTGATGTCAAACCCGTACTAACGCCGCGTTAAGGGGTGCAGGCACGCAATACAAAAGCTACCGCACAGCGCCGGAATCACTAGACCCAACGCAAACTAAAAATGCCACGCGTGCCAAATCCCTCTTAAACGCTTTGTTAGCGCGCTATTAAATTAAACAAGAAATTCTTTGGGGTCCTTTGACTTCCAGTCCTTTTTCCTCATTACCGTAATAACTATATTTTCTTGATGCTCATCACCATCAACGTGAATTTTATTAACAGCGCAAGGCATATTTATATGCGAAACCGTACACCTAATATTAAAAGTATCATTGTGACTCAACTTCTTAAGCGCCCCTACATGTAATGCTGTTAACCTGTTAAATATAGAGTTAAGCTCAGCAATCATTATCAATGGATTATTACGTGTGTCATTCATTCTATCTTTAACAAAGTGCTTAGATAACTTAAATGACATTTTATGGCGACGTAAAGTCTCATTTACTGAACTTTCGAGCGCAGCTATTTGAGCTTGTGAAATCATGTTTACCCCTCCATAAAGCTACGATAAAGCTCTTCAAGCTTCGAGTTCAACTCAGAGTCACTTTTCGCAGAAATTGAGCCAATTAACTCTGATTCACTTATATTTCCTAGCCTCACATCAAAGTTTTCATTATCAAAACTATCAACGAAAATATAAATTTCACTCCCCTCATCAAAGAATGAAGCAAAGTTATCATTAACAGACATATTAAATTTCATCTTATCCTCTTAATAATGTTTATAAATATCATGTCGACTTAGCGCGCTAACGCCTTGTTAAGGGGTGAGTAACGCAATACCAAAGCCGCCGTAAACCACCATAATCACTAAAGCTGACGCATAGTAAAAATGCCACGCGTTGCGAATCACTCTTAAACAGTTTGTTATAACACAGTATTACACGTCATCTTCCGATAAAATTTGACGACAATTACGAACTGTTAGTACGCGGATTTCGTGACTTAAACTGTAGATAATACGATAGTTTCCAAAGATGATTTCGCGATAGTTCGTGTGGGGCATTTCAGGAACAAACCGCCCCATTTCAGGCATACTTCCAAGTAGTTCAGTTTTATCAAAAACTTCATTTACCCACCTCTCTGCCGCAAGTGGATTATCTAAAGAAATAAACTCCGCGGTATCACCTAGTTTCTGAAGTGCTAATGGAGACCAGACTACTTTCATTTCTTAATGCGCCCAAGTACTTGAGCACGCGCATCATCATTGGAAACACCGAGACCAGAAGCTAACTGAGCTTCTGCTGTGCGCATTTCTTCCAGTAATTCGATTTTCTCTTGCATTGCTTCATATTCAGCAACATCGAGAACAACAGCAACACCTTTGCCACGTTGCGTAATAACCAATGGACGACGAGTCTCATTGATTTGTTTGATGTATGAAGCTACACCGGCACGAAACTCAGACAAAGGCTGAATATCTTGATCGAAATGAATACGACTCATATTGAACTCCCATTAGTACAAAATAACGTACAAATAATAGTTCAACTAAGCCTTTTGAGCAAGAAGTTGATTCTGTGTTATAACGCCCTGTTAAGGGGTGAGCAACGCAATACCGATGCCGCCGTATACCACCTTAAACACTGAACACAACGCATAGTAAAAATGCCACGCGTTGCGAATCCCTCTTAAACAGTTTGTTATAACCACATATTCTCACGGACTTCATAGTGGCTAACATGACGATCTGGATTCAATTTGTACTTTTCATCCTCTGGATACAATTTAGCGACACTGATATTTTCACCAGCAAATGCTTTGATACATTCGAGATCTTCCCAATAGGTCAACAAAGTGATTTCAGCATTATCGCCTAAATCTCGATTTAGGATTTGAGCACCGAGGAAACCCGGTGTACTAGATGTATCTTTGATTCCTGTCTCATACAGGTATGCAATAAACCCTTCTTCATGCTCTTTAGGGCAAGTAGCTTTCCATTCTCTTGCTATCATAAATACTCCATTTTATGTCGTGGTTATAACGCCCTGTTAAGGGGTGAGCAACGCAATACCGATGCTGCCGCATACCACCTTAATCACTTAAGCCAACGCACAGTGAAAATGCCACGCGTTGCGAATCCCTCTTGAACAGCTTGTTAACTGAGCGCCTTTCAGTTTTCGCCGTTCTTTCAGCCACTTTCGCCAAAGCTCATTTTGCTAATTAATGATTAGCAAAGCTAACCCAAATATGTATTTAACCAAAAAATTACCGTTTATCTTTAGTTTGAAATGCGCCTCACAACACCATACTTCGGCGATGTAAGTATGCCGGACTAATCGCGAATGCCTTATATTATTAGAAGGCTTAGTGTCGCCTTTCACATCAGTAAACTTAAGTATCAAACTGAAGTTAGTCACATTAGCTCAGCTAAGGAAACCGACCGAACACGCTAAATCTCTGAACCTAGAAACTGTATCATTGCGCTTTCATATTTTCTGCGCCAGTTAACGCCTTGTTAAGGGGTGAGTAACGCAATACCAAAGCCGCCGTAAACCACCATAATCACTAAAGCTGACGCATAGTAAAAATGCCACGCGTTGCGAATCACTCTTAAATGCTTTGTTATGTGCGTACTAAATATTTACGTACAATCTCAGCATGTCTTTGTGTTGAATACCATTTGCATAGATTACATCGGGGTAGTTTAGCAAAAAAATGGTCTTTGATGATTGAGTCTACTCGAAAACCTAAACGCTGATAATAAGTAAGTTGATAGCCAAATGTACCCGTACCAAGCTCGACACGATTGATCCCCTTGCTTGGCAACTGAGATAGAACAAGCTTTAGTAACTTAGAGCCAATACCTTGGCCTTGTAGCTCTGGAGATACAGATACATTAAATATCTCAGCAAGACTGTTGGTCTGCGCTTTAACGATTCAAGCCGCCAAAACTTGCCCATTGTCTACTGCGGCAAAGCACCATGAATCAGATAAATATGAAGCGATACTAGCTTCAGAAGGATCAGCTTCAAGCAATAAATCTAGTGGAATATCGCTACTTTTGACTTCGATATATTGCATATTTCCTCCGAGCACATAACGCCGCGTTAAGTGGTGAACAACGCCAACCACCAAACCTAACCATTATACCTTAAACACTAAATTCAACTTGAACTGAAGTCGCCAAGCGTTGTGAATCCGCCTTAAACGCCTTGTTAGGCGAAGTTTCCCACCGATGTTTAAGTGGTTTTAAAAGCAGATTACCCGAAACCAAATAAGCAACCAAACACCCACTGATTTTTTGTGATTCAAGAACCGCAAAAGTCACTATGTTACAGCCTCACTTTTAACAACCACGAAATGCTACCTTTCAGCGATAAAGTAGCTTTTAAACCTAATAAACCTAATAAACCTAAAGCTACGAAATGACAGCAAAAACCAGAGCCTCGATTAACTTGCCTTTGCCACACTTTGAGCCAGTAAAACTCGCTACCAACCAGCACCAAAAATGAATGAGGCAACCCACGAACTTTGGCATGTTTTACGGTTGGAGATATTCAAGAATTTGAGCCGAAAACGCTCAATTGCCGACTTAGAAAAACGAATGCTCAAAGAGAACTAAGAAGATGAGAACAAAGAACTTTTCTGCGCGTCGCATAACGCCGCATTAAGGGGTGAACAACGCTACCACCCGGTCTAAACCATTGTGCCGTAAACACTAAAGCCAATTCAAACCAAAACTGCCAAGCGTTGTGAATCCCTCTTGAATGCTTTGTTAGTTGCCAAACCTAAAGCTTTGATTTGAAATCGATTGCCGTTTGCCAACACTAACTTGACGTGTTTTGAGAAACTCAAATCAGGCGCAGTTTCAATGCGCCTGTCACTGAAGCCACTTGGAACAGATAGCGCCGCAGAAAACGGACTAACAACACCAAAAAGCTCATTTGAGAATGACAAGATTACAAAGCTGACTTTCAACAATTAAATCGGTTTCTGAAACAGAAAATCCAACCACAAAAGAAACCTGAGAACGATTTTCACCAACCCGAACGATTCAAAATTGAAGTACGAAACCCCACCAAAAACACACTGACTTTAACTCTAAACATTCTGTTTAAGCTGTGTTTTCCTCGTTGGCAACTAACGCCGCATTAAGGTGTAAGCAACGCTACCACCATGCCTAAACCATTACACCGTAAACACAAAACCCAACGCAGAGACAAAAATACCAAGCGTTGGGAATCACTCTTAAATGCTTTGTTATGCATTTAGTCGTTCTTCGGGTGAAAAACTATCGTTCACAAACTTTAAGAATTCACAGCTTATAATTTTCGCTTGCTCCCAACCTAAATCACTAGAATCAACGACATAAAAACCAGATATAACACCACCTGCAATTCTGGCCACGCAAATATTTCCATTACCATCTAAGCAAATTGGCATTGCGCCAGGCATATCGTGCTTTACCCCATAAATATCTTCGCCGTATATCTCCGACAAAGAGAAGAACTGTAACTCTTTGAACCCAAAATAGACTATAGGGCCATCGCTAACACTCCACCAATTCAACATACTTTCAGGAAGAGTTATTTGAAATATAGTTTCTAACTTGTGTATTTCTTCCTGATTTGCGCCTACAGGTCTATCTATAAATTCCATGAATCCCCCTGATGCATAACGCCCTGTTAAGGGGTGAGCAACGCCATACCGATGCAGCCGCATACCGCCTTAAACACTAAAACCAACGCATAGTAAAAATGCCACGCGTTGCGAATCCCTCTTGAACAGTTTGTTAACTGGATT
>NZ_JAWOTH010000039.1:0-2500 GCF_033338745.1 Vibrio sp. Vb1026 | reverse complement strand
TAGGCTGATAAGTAGGCAAATCCGCTTATCGTAAAGGCTGAGCTGTGATGGGGAAGCTCCTTATGGAGCGAAGTCTTTGATTCCCCGCTGCCAAGAAAAGCTTCTAGCGAGATAAAAGGTGCCTGTACCGCAAACCGACACAGGTAGGCGAGGAGAGAATCCTAAGGTGTGCGAGAGAACTCTGGTTAAGGAACTCGGCAAAATGACCCCGTAACTTCGGGAGAAGGGGTGCTTTCTTAACGGAAAGCCGCAGTGAATAGGCCCAAGCGACTGTTTAGCAAAAACACAGCTCTCTGCGAAGCCGTAAGGCGAAGTATAGGGGGTGACACCTGCCCGGTGCTGGAAGGTTAAGGAGAGGGGTTAGCGTAAGCGAAGCTCTGAACTGAAGCCCCAGTAAACGGCGGCCGTAACTATAACGGTCCTAAGGTAGCGAAATTCCTTGTCGGGTAAGTTCCGACCCGCACGAAAGGTGTAACGATTTGGGCACTGTCTCAACCAGAGACTCGGTGAAATTATAGTACCTGTGAAGATGCAGGTTACCCGCGACAGGACGGAAAGACCCCGTGGAGCTTTACTGTAGCCTGATATTGAATTTTGGTACAGTTTGTACAGGATAGGCGGGAGCCTTTGAAACCGGAGCGCTAGCTTCGGTGGAGGCGCTGGTGGGATACCGCCCTGACTGTATTGAAATTCTAACCTACGGGTCTTATCGACCCGGGAGACAGTGTCAGGTGGGCAGTTTGACTGGGGCGGTCGCCTCCTAAAGTGTAACGGAGGCGCCCAAAGGTTCCCTCAGAATGGTTGGAAATCATTCGTAGAGTGCAAAGGCATAAGGGAGCTTGACTGCGAGACCTACAAGTCGAGCAGGGACGAAAGTCGGGCTTAGTGATCCGGTGGTTCCGCATGGAAGGGCCATCGCTCAACGGATAAAAGCTACCCCGGGGATAACAGGCTTATCTCCCCCAAGAGTCCACATCGACGGGGAGGTTTGGCACCTCGATGTCGGCTCATCGCATCCTGGGGCTGTAGTCGGTCCCAAGGGTTGGGCTGTTCGCCCATTAAAGCGGTACGCGAGCTGGGTTCAGAACGTCGTGAGACAGTTCGGTCCCTATCCGTCGTGGGCGTAGGAAATTTGAGAGGAGCTGTCCTTAGTACGAGAGGACCGGGATGGACGCACCGCTGGTGTACCAGTTGTTCTGCCAAGGGCATAGCTGGGTAGCTATGTGCGGAAGGGATAAGTGCTGAAAGCATCTAAGCATGAAGCCCCCCTCAAGATGAGATTTCCCATAGCGTAAGCTAGTAAGATCCCTGAAAGATGATCAGGTTGATAGGTTCGAGGTGGAAGCATGGTGACATGTGGAGCTGACGAATACTAATAGATCGAGGACTTAACCATATAATATGTAGCAAATGTTATCTAGTTTTGAAGGAATATGCCTTCAATAGTTTGGTGATGATGGCAGAGAGGTCACACCCGTTCCCATACCGAACACGGAAGTTAAGCTCTCTAGCGCCGATGGTAGTTGGGACCTTGTCCCTGTGAGAGTAGGACGTCGCCAAGCAAGCTTAAGACGAGTCAGAATGACTCGTCTTTTTTGTGTTTCTAATTTCTTATCAACCCCAAATGTAATTTGAATTCTTGAATACTCCGCATTCTTCTATGATTTTTAGCTATATCCATATAATTTTTTATTCAATTTCTTTCATAATTTTTGATATGCTATTTAAGATTTTCTGTTTTATTTCTTAAAGATAGGATTCATTGGCGTGTTAAAATAGTACAGTTGTTTTTTGGAGGTACTTTCACATAAAAAGATTTAAGTTAGAAAAGGAGATAATATGAAAAAGATAGGTATAATTACTGTAGTAGTCTTAGTCCTTCTAGCGATTGTGTATATGTTAGTCGGGAATTATTTTTATAACTATGCGTTAAATGCGAAACAAGAGAAAGAATTTTTGCAAGGTAATCCTCATTTAGCAGAAACGGTAAATGCATCGGGAGATGTATTGGCTATAAATGAAGAAAAGAATGCGAACTTCGTATCGAAGTATAAGCCTAACACATTAACTATACGTTCTTTCGATAAATTGAATTTAAAAGGTTATGAATATATGAATGAACAATCTAGTCATAAATGGGCAATTGTAGTTCATGGATACAATGGTAAAGCATCAGAAATGACGAAATATATTCGTAACTTTTATGAACAAGGTTATAATGTCATAGCACCAGATCTTCGTGGGCACGGAAATAGTGAAGGAAATTATGTTGGTATGGGCTGGCATGATCGTAAAGATATTTTGGTTTGGATTCAACAAATTGTAAAGAAAGACCCTAATGCTGAAATAGCACTATTTGGTGTTTCGATGGGCGCGGCAACTGTAATGATGACTTCAGGTGAAGAGTTACCTTCTAACGTTAAAGTTATTATTGAAGATTGTGGATACTCAACTGTTGTTGATGAATTTACTTATCAACTAAAAGATTTATTCCACTTGC
>NZ_JAWOTH010000038.1:0-6367 GCF_033338745.1 Vibrio sp. Vb1026 | reverse complement strand
GGGGTCGCGGGTTCGAGTCCCGTCCACTCCGCCACTTATATTAAGCCTCAGTCGAAAGACTGAGGCTTTTTTCGTTTCTACTGCGGCGTTTCCCTGAAGTGTGTTTACACCTAATTAGACTACTCCCCATAATCCCTACTAAGTGAACTTTGCGTGATTACACACTAGGCTTTAATTAATATAGGCCGTTGATGCTGTGGAAAGACAATATGACCTACAAACAAACCTAAGTAATCTATGGTATTCAAGGCGTTCAACGGCTTGAATCTTGATGAGAAAGAAAAAACGAACTGTGCGCATAATCCAGAAAAGCGTCATATATACCCCCAATCTCTCCTGGCTCAAAAATCAAACGACTTGAAAAGAATTGGAAGGTGAAAGATTGAAGGAGCTCTTCATTAGCGAGGTGATAATTTTCGACGCTGAACATTTGATGAGTCTCAGAAAAAATATATCGCCAAAGGGTAAGAAGCGCCAGAACAGAGAGGGGTAGCTTAGCTCGAGGCTGTAAGCTATGCGGAATACTCACAAACGTCAAAGCTCAAACCCATTAAGAGAGTCGCTCTAGATCTAAGTGGTTATGTGCTCACTAGCGGTACTAGAAAATAGTTAAGTATTCCAAATGGATTATATGAAAAAGCCAACTGCTAAAGCGGTTGGCTTAGTATAAAAATCTCGACGTACTTTAGAGCGAGAAATGATGTCTAAAGAATACGTTTTAAAACACCATCTGCCTTTAGGCGGGTAATTTTTCTGACCAGTCGCTGCACCCCTATAGGATAGTCTTCTACTTTCTCTAATTGCTTATAAGTACAGATAAGGTGAGTATGC
The DNA here is from genome assembly GCF_033338745.1 of Vibrio sp. Vb1026. NCBI lineage: Bacteria > Pseudomonadati > Pseudomonadota > Gammaproteobacteria > Vibrionales > Vibrionaceae > Vibrio > Vibrio sp. Vb1026. The sequence continues at coordinate 5,536 of NZ_JAWOTH010000038.1, read as the reverse complement.
TCAAGAATACGCGAAACTTCGTCTTCAAACTTCTCAGTGAGCTTCGCATAATTGTCTTGTATGAGTAGCCCATTTTCTAGGTCGAGTGACCAAGCACGTGGGTTTAGGTTATTCCCAGTAAGTAGCATATAGCGTTTATCAACCCAAATACCCTTAAGGTGGAAGCTGTTATTGTCATGCTTCCATAGGTGAATTGACAATTTACGTGCGGCGATATTCGCTTCATTGGCTTTCGCAAAGCGACGCAAATTCACTTCGTAAAGATATGGAAGTCCGCCAATGGTTTTAAAGTCTTCCTCGGGTGCAATGTAAAAGTCGTTGGCGGTTTTATCACCCACAACAATAGTTACTTTCACACCACGCTTCATGGCTCGTTTCACTTCACGATGAAGTGCTTTAGGGAAGTTAAAGTAAGGCGTACAAATGAAAATTTCGTCTTGGGCTGCTGCCAATAACTTTACAATCTGTTGATTGAGCAGATTACGGCGTTTGCCTAGCCCAACTAACGGAGTGACTTTTACACTTTCTTCTGTTGCAGCTTGGTCTTCAAACTTATAGTTGGCTTGAGCAAGAGAAGCCCTCAGTTGGCGAATCGCCGACTTTATTTCTTTGGTTTCTGGCTTATCTTTTCCTGCAAGATCATTAACGGCAGGGTGAGCAATCATTTCTTCCTGAATGAATTGCACCATTGAATTCGCTAAAGATTCATGTCGAATCACATGGTAACGATCAAATCGATAACGTTCATGATAATGGAGATAAACGTTATTTAAGCTCGCCCCACTGTAGATAACAGTATCATCGACAATGAAGCCTTTTAAATGCAGTACCCCAAAAACTTCTCTGCCACGCACTGGTATGCCATAGACAGGGATTGGGTGTTGGTATTTGCTGGCATATGCTTTGTAAAGCGCTGAATTACCCTCAGATGTCTCCGCACCAATCAGGCCACGCTGCGCTCGATGCCAGTCGACACAGATATTGATGTCCAACCCAGGATTGCGCTGTTTCGCTTCATAAAGCGCAGTGAGAATTTCACGTCCAGCTTCATCATCTTCCAGATATAGAGCGACTAGGTAAATTCGCGACGTTGCTTTGCTGATAGCATCTAAAAGACGGGTTCTGAATGATTCTGCTGAATACAGAACATCAAAGTCTTCCGGATTGACAGCGAGACTTGGCAACTGTTCGAATGGATTCCTACTTACTATCATATCGGTATGAGTACCTTAGTTTAGTGCAATATTGCGAACCTGCCATTTTATCAAAGATATGATTTACCTGGCTACAAAAGCACGCGTTTTGATGTCGTTGAAGAGATGAATTGCATTGGAATGAGATCTTTACCGCTATCTACATAACGTTGAAATGCCATTTTTAGCGGGTGTGGTAGCTCAGAGCAATCAATTGTTGTGAATCCATGCTTGGAATAATAGGATTCGAGATGTGTAAACGCGAAGCAATAATCGCCATCAGTGAAAACATTGTTTTTACAATGAGTTAGTAGTTCTTTTCCAATCCCTGTTCCCCTAACTTTCGGAATGACCAACATTCCTGTCAATAGACGAACTTTATCTACACTTTTTAAACGTAGTAACGCAATGATTTCACCTTTATGGCTTGCTGTAATGATCAATTCATCTTTTTTGGCTCGACCCGCAGGGTAATACGCCTTGTATAGTTTCTTAATGAGGGGGAGCTTGATGGGATTTAACACTTCTATGATTAATGAGTCTGGTATTGTCACTGCGGTTAAAAGATAACTAATGTAGAATGTCGACAGTTTAAGAGAATCTTATCTGGTGTTGCAAACCTACTATGCAAATTAAAACAAATGCGAGCCTAAAGGCTTACCATACTTTTGGAATTGAACAATCGTGTTCCTATTTAGCTATCGTTGAGTCGCTTGAAGATGTTATTGAGCTATTTCAAAACCCAAGATTCACCCATTTACCGAAACTTTTTTTAGGTAAAGGAAGTAATGTTCTTTTTACAGAACATTTTGAGGGATTAGTGATTGTTAATCGAATCATGGGTAAAGAAGTTACGGAAACGGATGAGCACTACCTATTACATATTGCCGGTGGTGAAGATTGGCCTGAATTGGTTTCCTGGTGTGTGAATCAGGGGATCGGTGGGCTCGAGAACTTAGCTTTGATTCCAGGTTGTGCTGGCTCGGCTCCTATTCAGAACATTGGTGCGTATGGCCTAGAGCTAAAAGACATCTGTGATTATGTAGATGTTCTTGATCTAACTACGTTTGAAAACAAAAGAATGCACGCCCAAGACTGTGAGTTTGCCTATAGGGATTCCATATTTAAACATGCGTTGCACGGAAAGTGCTTTATCACCGCATTAGGGCTTAAGTTGGCGAAGCAATGGCAGCCGATTAACCAGTACGGTCCTTTACAAAGTATCCCAGAAGAACAACTCAGCCCTGCTTCTATCTTCGAACGAGTATGCCAAGTGCGAAAGGCAAAACTGCCAGATCCAACCAAGATAGGTAACGCAGGTAGTTTCTTTAAAAACCCAGTGATCACAGAAGATCACTATGATCGACTAACAAAAAAATACCCTAACGTAGTGGCCTACCCAGCTTCAGGAGGAATGAAAATTGCTGCTGGTTGGCTTATTGATCAGTGTGGATTAAAAGGGAAGTCTGTACACGGTGCGCAGGTCAACCCTATGCAAGCTTTGGTTTTGACCAACATAGATAATTGTAGTGCTGATGACATTGTCGCGCTTGCTTCTTTAGTGAAGCATACAGTATGGGACAAATACCAAATCATACTTGAGCATGAAGTGCGCTTTCTCAATCGTACCGGGGAGACCAATTTGGCTCAGATCGAGGCATCTAGATGAGAAAAGATCACTCTACGAAACTTCATATTCTAAAGTTATTAAGTGATGGAGAGTTTCATTCAGGAGAAGCGTTGGGCGACGATCTTAATGTTTCTAGAGCGGCAATCGCTAAGCACATTAAAGGTCTTAGTGAATGGGGTATTGATATTTATCGAGTGCAAGGGCGCGGTTACCAATTAGCCTCACCATTGCAGTTGTTAGACGAGACTCTCCTTACCACTAGCTCGGAGTCACTTGTTGAACTCGTCCCTGTGATTGACTCAACGAATCAATATTTGCTCGACAGAGTCGCGGATTCGGAAAAGGGCCGTGTTTGTATTGCTGAATATCAAGCACAAGGGCGTGGTCGCCGCGGTAGACAATGGGTCTCACCGTTTGGCTCTAACTTATATCTCTCTATGTATTGGCGACTGGATGCAGGAATGGCTGCGGCAATGGGCTTGAGCTTGGTGATTGGGATTGCCGCAGTGGAAGCTTTGGAAGAAGTAGGCATGCAAGGTGTTAAACTCAAGTGGCCGAATGACTTGTATTATCAAGATAAAAAACTGGCCGGAATCTTGGTTGAAATGTCGGGTCAGGCCGGTGGGGCTGCTCATCTAGTGATTGGGATGGGCCTGAATATTGGAATGCCTGACGACCAGCCTGAGATTGACCAGCCATGGACCACGTTGAACCAAGTAAATCAGAGTCTCAAGATCGATAGAAATGTTCTAGCAATGACACTTATCAAGCATTGGAATTCCGCACTTGTCGAATATGAAATGAAAGGACTTACTGGCTTTATCGAACGTTGGAATCGGTTAGACAATTTCCTTAATCGTCAGGTCAAACTGCTTATTGGTCCTAGAGAGGTATATGGCGTCGTTCGAGGCATCGATCATCAAGGTGGAATATTAATCGAAACCTCCCAAGGACTAGAGACTTATATTGGTGGTGAAATCTCGTTGCGTAAAAGTGACTAATCTTCGATTACTTTCGCAACGAAACTTTATCAACTAAGTGGTTAACGCCTTTGTGTAGAATCAAGTGGGCTCTCTCACGAGTTGGAAGAATATTCAATTCTAAATTGAGCCCATTAATATCATGCCAAATTTGCTTCGCTTTTTTCTTTGCGTCATCGACAGAGAGTTGTGTGTAGTGGCTAAAATAAGAGCCTGGTTTCGTAAAGGCCCCTTGGCGAAACTTTAAAAAGCGTTCTACATACCAATGTTCAATGGTTTCTGTTTCTGCGTCGACATAAATTGAAAAATCTAAAAAGTCAGAGACGAAGACACGATGCGGGTCATGTGGATAGTCCATTCCACTTTGCAGAACGTTTAAACCTTCAATAATAAGAACATCCGGTCTATCCACTTTCCTTAGTTCATCAGTAATGTCATACGTGATGTGAGAGTAGATGGGTACTTCAAGATCGGGCTTTCCTGCCTTTACGTCAGACATGAACTCGACTAAGCGCTTGATATCATAGGATTCTGGGAAGCCTTTACGATGCATGATACCGCGTTCTTCTAGTACTTTTTTCGGATATAGGAAGCCATCTGTTGTAACCAAGGAGACTTTGGGATGATTCTCCCAACGAGAAAGCAATGCCGTTAGAATACGAGCAGTCGTACTTTTGCCTACAGCAACACTGCCAGCGATACCAATTACGAAAGGGGGAGCATGTTCCTCTGTATTTAAGAATTGTTGTAATACGGAATTGCGGCTTTGACGAGCCTGGACATACAGATTCAAAAGACGAGACAAAGGAAGGTAGATCTCTACCGCTTCCTCCATGGTTAGGTTTTCATTAATGCCCTGAAGCGCAGTCAAGTCGTCTTCAGAAAGTGTCATCGGTACAGAGTTTCTTAACTCGGCCCAATTTGCACGGTCAAATGACAAAAATGGACTCATGGGTCTCTTTTATCCTTGGTTTAATAGAAGCAAGAACATACATCAAGCGAACTTCAAAGCAAACGACAAAGGTCGAAGTTTACTTTAAAAAAGCTAAGTTTGTACGAATTTGCAGCAAACGAATCTAAAAAATCGAAATTTATGATTTTTTTTCAAATTACTATTGCAACCTAGAAAATCATTCAATAGAATGCGCACCACTTATGCCGACTTAGCTCAGTAGGTAGAGCAACTGACTTGTAATCAGTAGGTCACCAGTTCGATTCCGGTAGTCGGCACCATTCTTTCCTTTAGTAGTCTGAATGGCTTGAAAATTTGGAGGGGTTCCCGAGTGGCCAAAGGGAGCAGACTGTAAATCTGCCGGCACTGCCTTCGATGGTTCGAATCCGTCCCCCTCCACCATATTCTTTAGGAAATAGCTCTCAGAGTTACGTGTTGCGGGCATCGTATAATGGCTATTACCTCAGCCTTCCAAGCTGATGATGCGGGTTCGATTCCCGCTGCCCGCTCCACTCTAATTTGAGTGCTGATATAGCTCAGGTGGTAGAGCGCATCCTTGGTAAGGATGAGGTCGGCAGTTCGAGTCTGCCTATCAGCACCAGCTCTCAAGTTTATTTCCTTTTGATATTAGATTTACCAATTATCTTTTTTTGGTTGCGTGGTCAATTTGGGCCACCTAAATCCGTACCTAGAGGGACCACTCATGTCTAAAGAAAAATTTGAACGTACGAAACCGCACGTTAACGTTGGTACTATCGGCCACGTTGACCACGGTAAAACA
>NZ_JAWOTH010000037.1:0-8534 GCF_033338745.1 Vibrio sp. Vb1026 | reverse complement strand
ACGTGAGAGGCACAACCTGAAAGGTGCAAAGACGAGCACCAAAACAGATAAACACCAAAACTTATGACCTTTGATGTAAAACCCGTACTAACGCCTTGTTAAGGGGTGAGGCACGCAATACCGAAGCCTCCGCATAGCACCTTAACCACTAAAACTAACGTATGGTAAAAATGCCACGCGTGCCGAATCACTCTTGAACAATTTGTTATGCCTAAATTGTTTGCAGCTCTTGCCTCATCTGCTCCATCAACTCTTTAGCAACGGCTTGGGTTTCTTTACCTAAACTGGCTAGCTCTTCCTGCAATTTTGCAGATAGCTCATTATTTTGAGATAAGACTATTTCAAGAAATTTACTCATAAATTCATTGGACTTGTCTGAGGACGCTTTTGTCAAAGCTTCCAAACAAGCAAATGTTTCAACCATTTGGTCAGTCGCTGTGAGCTTTAATTTGTTAGACTCTGCTTGTAATTTCATTAAGTCTTCAGTGCTATCACGCATGACCTCTGAGACTTGCGTTCCGAACCAACACAAAACTTCACGCTCTTTGTCTTTATCTCCGACTTGTGCTGCCGCGAGATAATCGTTGAAATACTTGTCAAAGATTGGCTGCATCTTTGCTGGAAGATCAACTTGATGCTTTTTCCCGAACTCATCTAAATTGGAGACATACGCTTCGTATTGAGAAACCTTAAGCTCGAATATTTTTTTCTTCTCTCTGCTTCTAACGATAATCCATGCTTTAAGTTTTCTAGGGCTTTGTCATGACTTTGCTTGTTGAAATATAGAAAGATCCCCCAGAGTGCATTGACTAAACCGAAGACCCAAGCGAAATAATCAGGATTTTCCTGAATAATACTGTAAATAGACTCCATACTTCCTCATTTAGGCATAACGCCGCATTAAGGTGTGAGCAACGCTAATCAGCTAACCCAAACCAAGACACCGTAAACACGAAACCCAACGCGGAGACGAAAATGCCAAGCGTTGGGAATCACTCTTAAATGCTTTGTTATGCCGAAACCAGGAGATTCAAACCTTTCAACATCTTTTGTTGCATCACAGTAATCGTAAATTTGAGAGCTCACTCGCTTGGCTATAAACCAATGACCAACGCAGCACCTCCATATGCCATAATAGGCGTATAAGAATGGAAATATAGGAAAATTATTAATGAAAGTTAGGATTACTATTAGTGGTTTAGGTGCTGGTATCCCCAAACTACCGATAGGAGTCAATTTAATATCCGGCTGCTATATCGAAACAAAGCCTAATGATGGTAAAGCTCCAGCACGTTTATATGGTATTGCTGACTATTTATCTGTAGGTGGAGAATCAAGCACTTTAGTGTTTGGGCACGCTCAAACAGAGTGGATGACTGTAGAAAATGAGTCAGCTCAGAAACTTTTACAGTACGAAAACTTTATTGGAAGCCAAGTTGATGTAGAAGTGAAAGGAACATCCTTTGGTTCTAGTAAAGGTGACGTGACCTTAAAGGTAATCGATAAAATTGGGAACGCTAAATCTGCAATAGACAAATTCAATATAAAAATAGATGCTTATCAACTAGCCTCAACAAAAATCAGAGGTCAAATTAGAGCAATGAAAACTCAAAGCTCTAAGTAGAGGCTTATGATGAAGCGATATTTAAACACCATAAAAAATAAAACATTGAACTTCACTAACAAGCTGTTGCTATTTACAACTATCTTTCTTTTCGGAGGTTATTGTTTCCTAATTCTTTCTCGTGAACATTTTTCGGCCCTTAGCCGCGAATTGTTCGGAGAAACTACCTATATTATGAATTCACTATTCTTAGATATTGCGCTAAGAAGACCTTTGATATTACTACCAATAATTGCATCCATTTTCGTTATAATAAGCTATAGAAAACAACAAAACTCTTACCAAAAAATACGCCTCAATCTAATTAGTGTTTTGTTTTCGTCACTTTTAGTAGGTGCAATATTATACTCTATATATGTTCCGTAAGCTCTTTCGGCATAACGCCGCATTAAGGTGTGAGCGACGCTTGGCTATACTTGAGCGAAGCGAAACTGCCAAGTGTTGAGAATCACTCTTAAATGCTTTGTTATACATTCTTTCCAATGAACTTAAAGTCTATTCCCCACTCGGTTACCGCACGGCCTAAGCCACCAACAAAATCAATTTGAGCGCCTATCGGGTTAGCTAAATCAGCCTTCTTAGAGCCCAAGAGTAGATCTACAGTTTGCTGTGTATTCAAAGCACACCAGTTCAATAGATACTCATTGTAAAAATCGTTGACGGCTTTAAGAGCAGACACTGCATGTTCTGAGCGCCATTTCTTAGGTGCTCGAGGAAACTTTAGCTGTTCCGTGCATCCATAATCCGCTTCCGAAACAGTTGACGAGATTATTTCATATTTGGATTTTTTTACCTTCTGATGAACATAGCTATCCCTGATGGTTTTTAACTCTTTAACCCTTTGGACAACTAGCGCCCCTCTATCAAATTTTTGACTAGGATTTACTTTGTTTAAGAAAAACTCAAATTTAGACAAAAAGGGCATTTTATCAATATCGTCAAAAAACTGTTTCGGTAAATCTAGTGTTTCAATTAAGCAATTGGCACCACACTCTAGTAGTAGACAAGTATTAATGACTGATGCCCTTACGTGCGGCCTGATTACATCATCTTTATAATTGTCTTGATCTATATCTAAGGAGAAATACAGCATATACACTGCATCATACCGCTGATCTTCAAAGTTTCTCAAATAATGAGTTTCATTATCCGCCACTACTTACTCCCAAAATGTATAACGCCCTGTTAAGGTGTGAGCAACGCAATACCGAAGCTTCCGCACACCACCTTAATCACTAAAATCAACGCATAACGAAAATGCCACGCGTTGCGAATCACTCTTAAACAGTTTGTTATGTGCGTACTGTTTGTAGCAATTGCTCTGATAGTTCAGAAAATTGTTCAATGAACCAAGTTGAACCATCATTCATATTGCACTCAAGTTCATTTATAAGTGTTAACTCTCGGGAATTTAGGTCTTGCTTAGCTACGTTTTCAATTGGGTAATGCTCTATATCCCAACCCCGTTTTTGCGCATTAGCTAACACAAGGTGAACGTAACGGTATTTCAAGTTACCTTGTGATTGAAGAGAACCATCTCTCTTTAACACTGGTCGTCGAGACTTTCCTTCGAGAATTTTTGCCACATTAGACTTGTACTCATTCAGCCTCGCTTTCTTCGAGGCTTTGCCAATATAGCGAAACTCCTTTTGTTCAGCAGAGATCTTAATGAAATACAGATATGGTTGAGTGAGATCGATTTGCTTAGGGTTTGTCCAATCAAACATTAAATCAGTCCTTGATAGTTGATTATCACTGATACCAAGATTAACAGACATGGTTATCTAAAGTTTAAGACTTTTTCCAAAGCACATAACGCCCTGCTAAGGGGTGAGCAACGCAATACCGAGGCCGCAGCAAACCACCTTAATCACTAAATTCAACGCATAGTGAAAATGCCACGCGTTGCGAATCACTCTTAAACAGCTTGTTATACAAATTCACTTATGACTATTGATTAAATGTGAACTCAAGCTATTAAGATCTTGATAAATTGAGTCAATTGTAACTCCAAGTAAAGTTAATTCTGAGCGAAGCGTAGCGACTGCACTTTTGCAGAATTTAATTTTTCTAATCCGATCGCTGTTATTACGCTCAAATTGTACATTTACAGGCTCACTCTTCGTACCATGCACAGTGAAGCAACCTTGTTGTGCCAATATTCTTCTGTTTGTATAAGGGGGCTCAATAGCAATCGGAAATGGCTGTGTATTAGTAGCACTATCTTGACGTAAAACTTTAGGTAGATAAGGATCAACATTAGTTTCTTCTTTCAGATCTTTATATGGCACAAATACTTCTCTTCTGTCCATATTGATTTCGTTTAGTGTAAACGGATCCATAACCCACACAACACGGTCGACATCATTCTCTGCTTCCAATGCAAAGTATGCAGCAATCAAAGGACTTTTACTCCAATCTAATAATCTTGTCGGAAGACCATAATGTTGCATCATAGAATACAACTGCCATTGGCAATTTACATCTTCCTTAAAGAGTGATTTTCCATTGATAAGAAAGCCGGAAATTAATGACTCTTCATTACTTGCAGATATATTCCGCCATTTTACTCCTGGCAATAACTCCATATCTTCTCTAGCGATTCCTCGATACCAAATATCTCCATGCCGGCTTCCCCACTCAGCTGATATTGATAGTACTAAACTTAAGTAATCAGGTATTGTTGTAACCACTGATTCTGTTGTCATGAAATCTCCATTATTTGTATAACGCCCTGTTAAGGTGTGAGCAACGTAATACCGATGCTTCCGAAAACCACCTTAACCACTAAAACCAACGCATAGTGAAAATGCCACGCGTTGCGAATCACTCTTAAACAGTTTGTTAGGCATTACTCAACAAAATCAATCACTTTTTATATTTAGTCTCGTAACCGGGGTTATCTTCAGGGCGAAGTGAGTTTGGATAGAGTAAGTCAGACTTCACATCAATAGAAACTTGTTTGATATTTCTGAACGTATCATTTGGGTAAGGAATCGCTATCATATCATTAGTAATCTTTTGACCTTTACCACCGACTTCACCACAAAAAACCTTGATCGTTCCAACGTTAAACAAACTCTCAATAGGATTAATATTAGCTTCAACATTTGTGATCTTATCGTAATCAATTACTTTGTAATCAATACCCATAAAGCCACTACGAAAGAGAAGCCGCTTGTTGGAATACGCATAAAACGTGTTTGGATATACTAGCAACTTGTATAGTATTAGCGCTAAACCAAACCACATTACACACCCTTCAGATAAAAGCTGCACAGGGTCTGTAGAAAAAAGTTCCGAGGATGACCTGCCTAAAAATAAAAATAGCAGTATTCCGCAAAAGAACACAAAAGAAGCATTTAGCATGTATGCTATAAAATAAGGCTTTCCCACCCAGAGTATTTCTTCATTGTCATCTAAGACTGGTTTAAATATATCTTTCATAATATTAGTTTCTAAATAATTGCCACTGATGCCTAACGCCCTGCTAAGGGGTGAGCAACGCAATACAAAAGCCGCCGCAAACCACCTTAATCACTAAATTAAACGCATAGTGAAAATGCCACGCGTTGCGAATCCCTCTTGAGCAGTTTGTTAGTTTGCAAACCCAAAGCGTTGATTTTACGTTATTTTAAACTTTGCAAACAATAAGCTTTAAGTGTTTTGATGCACTTAAGCCAGGCGTAGTCTCAAAGCGGCTACTCAATGAAACCACGTGGAACAAACAACGCCGCAGAAAACGAACTTACAACACCAAAAAGCGCTTTTGGAAAACTAGTCTCACAATGCGGACTTTCAACGAAGTCACTGAAACCACATGAACTTACCACACTAGAGAAAACGTCCTCGCAGCGAGTAAATCGGCTTTTGCACCAATAAACTCAACGAGCAGAATTTCAGCAAAAAAGTTCGACTCAGTTAACCCGAAAGTCACCGCACCAAAGAACAAATCAACCGTTGAAACGACGCTAATTTGGGATTTTCACCACGCTAATTAACACTGAAATTGAACACCGATACGACAATTTCGACTTTGAGCTTTTACCACTAGATTTTGCTTTATAGCTGCGTTTTTCCTCTTGCAAACTAACGCCCTGTTAAGGGGTGAGCAACGCAATACCAAAGCCGCCGCATACCACCTTAAACACTAAAACCAACGCATAGTAAAAATGCCACGCGTTGCGAATCCCTCTTGAACAGTTTGTTATGCCTGTGCTGATAAGTGCGACAATATTACCTTGTAGCAAGATTCAAAGTCACTTTCTAAGCCAGGGTCAGAGTAGCCTTTTAAGTGAATACGAAAATCAGCAATACCATCGTTCGTTGTTTCAAAAGTCTCTAGAAACTCGTTTTCCTGTGCGATTATTACTGATGGATTGCCATAGCCTCTTTATTAAATTGGTCTGCTGTTACGCCTATTTTGAAGCCATCTAAATCGAGCCAAACATGAGAATGTAACTCTTCGCTTTTTCCACCGTATTCCCCACGAATTAATGCCGCACCAGAAAAACCATTATCGGTTAAATACGCGGCTAAAATCTGAGAGGAGTCATCACAACAAGCAGAAGGAAACTTACTCACAGACAGGGACGTTCCTACAAAATCGGACGGATTTAAACACTCCATTACACGACGAAAATTTAGGACCAATTCTTGCAGATTTTTCATTTTCCCTCCAAAAGGCATAACGCCGCATTAAGGTGTGAGCAACGCTACCACGAAACCTAATCATACCACCGTAAACACAAAACCCAACGATGGAGTAAAAATGCCACGCGTTGGGAATCACTCTTAAATGCTTTGTTAGCCTTTAGTTTTAATCTTCTACCCAAATATCATTAGGGAGATCTTTTTTATTGGTTTGAGGCAATTCTCTATCAGAATTCTCTGGCCACTCTGGGGATAACGCCATTTTGATATCATCGGCATCTACATAGGCTATAATTTCAACCTGCTGATCTGTCTCCCACACCTCTCCACTCCACAGCATGAAGTCATATCTACCTATAGATTGCCCCAACTTCAGTGCTACAAAGTAAATGCCGGGAGTTGGTGGTGTGCCTTTTTTCCAGTTTAAAGTGGTTTTCATATTTGTTCCTATAAATTTTTATTGCTAAAGCTATCAGCAATATCAGACATTTCCAATAAATATAATAGGTTATTTTTGTAGGCGTGATGAGCATTATCTAGCAAACCAATAAGTAAATAGCAATTGTCATCAAAATAGTTACTAGAATAGATAAGAGCTGTATTGCTAGTTTTATCAAATGCAAACTTCTTCAAGTTCCAACGCTTGGACGTTTTATCTTTTATATATATATGTCGCAACCCGGATAATCGAAGCTTTTCGGGAAAATCAAACGTCGTATCTCTCCCAAAATCATGTGGTTGCACACCTTTTTCCTTGTACTCACGAAACTTGTTTTTTAAAGCATCATAAACATCAGGGGAGAGCGAATCTTTAAACGGCTTATAAGCAAATATTCTAACTTTATCACTCATTCACTATTCCTCTTCCACAATGAGTATAGTTTTTGCTATCTCAGCTCGTGACAATATTTTTCTCTTTGAGTTGGCCGCAGCAGAAATAATCCGCACCTTGTCATGCAACGGATCTCCTGAATAAGTTACACATTGAGATTTTGATTTTAATAATACAATAGGTCGATTTTTTATTTTCATTTGTTGATCTCCTTTTCTCGAGAGATCGAAGATATTCAGTCCAAACTTATTTACCTATTTATCAATCGTCGATATGCGACAAAACCAATGACTACTGTGTAACACAATGAAATACGTAGCTGAGTTCGGTAAAAAGGCTAACGCCGCGTTAAGGGGCGACAACGCTATGCCCCCCAAACTTAAGCATTGTGCCATAAACACATAAGCCAAACTTTAAACTAAAACCGCCAAGCGTTGGGAGTCCCTCTTGAACGCTTTGTTATGTTGCGAAGCTCGCTATTACGCACGTCAGAAACGCTGGTAAGCCAGAAACAAAAAGCTTGATGCAAAATATCGTGTTTGACGAAAAACGTTCGTCGTCAATTTCATCAGCCACCGAACCATCGACCATTGAACCTGTCACCCTTTCCGCGTTATCGCCACCAAAACCACCTTCAGGAGGATACATAAAAAATAATGCTGCTATTCCCCAAAGAATCACCACGGCAAAGAAAGCGTAGTCAGACCAAAAATTAAGACCAAAGAACCCAGTAGATTCCTCAAATGCGACCACAACGGCGGTTGCAATGAGATTGCTGACAACAAAAAACTTCAATAAATTAAGCACTTTATTCCTCGCAACCCTCTAGCAACATAACGCCTTGTTAAGGGGTGAAGCACGCAACACCGATGCTACCGCATACCACCTTAATCACTTAAACCAACGCATAGTAAAAATGCCACGCGTGCTGAATCCCTCTTGAACAATTTGTTATACGCGTCCTATCGGTTGTACTTAACCTTATTCAAAACTTCTTTTAGTTCATGCGTTTTATCAAGGTTTACATCATGAATATTGGCTAAAGCACAAACATAGTACAAAACGTCATATAACTCTTCTGCGATTGAACCTTTGAGTTCATCTAACGTTGGTTGCCCACGTTTACCTTTGCGAATTGATTCCGATAATTCGCCAACTTCTTCGATTAGTTTCAAAAAATAGTGTTCAGATTGCTCTGGCGCATAATCGAATTCTTTTATATGACTTTGTAACTCAGATAACTTCATAACATCCTTTTTGTATCATTTTCCATAAAGCGTATAACGCCCTGCTAAGGGGTGAGCAACGCAATACAAAAGCCGCCGCATACCACCTTAATCACTAAATTCAACGCATAGTGAAAATGCCACGCGTTGCGAATCCCTCTTGAACAGTTTGTTAGGCGACATTTCTACGTTTAACTTC
>NZ_JAWOTH010000036.1:0-9164 GCF_033338745.1 Vibrio sp. Vb1026 | reverse complement strand
GCGCTGAGTTCTTTTAGTTGTTGATTTCATAACACTCTCCAATTTTGGGGTGGAAAGTGTCAACCTTATTTAGGACGACACACATTTTTAATAAAAAGCTGGGCAAATGCTCAGCTTTTTTTTATCACAGGATAATCGCACCAAAACAAAGGCAGTTAAATATACCACTAGAGACCCAAAAAATACCAAAATAAAAGAATAAAAAACCACAAGTTAACACTATTGATTATTATGTTAGTTTTTTAGGGTAATTTTGTCCTACTATTCCACTTCATGCTTATTATTTATATACTACTTTCCTGCTGAGAGCTCATAAATCCAATCATACCTGCTCCAGCCTTGATGGGACTCCCCATCTCTCTAGGTGATAAACGGCTTTAAGGTGACAGGACCAACATTGTTGGTGCTACTTATACATTAAAAAACTCAAGTGCCAGTAAGAGCGCAGCTGAAAGTATAAGTAGCTTGTTTACAAGTTTATTGACCATTTGGATTGAAGACATGTCATTACCACACGTAATCTTAACTGTTCTTAGCACTCGCGACGCAACCGGTTACGATATCACTAAAGAATTCTCTGCTAGCATCGGTTACTTCTGGAAAGCAAGCCACCAACAGGTGTACCGTGAACTCAACAAAATGGCTGAGAAAGAACTGGTTACTTGCGTATTAGAACCCCAAGAAGGCAAACCAGACCGCAAGGTTTACTCCATTACAGACGCTGGTCGCAGCGCTTTAGGAGAGTGGTTTGATCAACCAACTGCACACCCAACAGTTCGTGATGAGTTTTCAGCGAAATTGATGGCATGTGCCGTTCAACCAGCGGCTCCATTCCGTGACCAACTCGCCGAGCTAGTTGAAGAGTCTCGCAAACTGGTTTCTCACTACAAAGAAATTGAAGCGGCTTACTACGCAACGCCGTCAACTTTAGATAAACAAGCTCGCCTAGAACGTCTAACGCTTCGCCGTAACCTACTGTTACGTGAAACTTGGATCACTTGGGCAGAAGAAGTTCTAACTGAACTTGAAGTGATTGGTTAAACTCCTTTTGCTTTGATAAAACGAAAAAGGCTTGCCACTTGGCAAGCCTTTTATCTTTTTGAAACTAGGTTTACGCACCGACTACTGCGCGAGGACGAACACCCAACGTATGGCATAACGCGTAAGTCATCTCTGCACGGTTTAGTGTGTAGAAGTGAAAATCCTTAACCCCTTCACGACTCAGTACACGCACCATATCAATAGCTTGGCTAGCTCCTACAAGCTGGCGAGTCACCGGATCATCATCCAAGCCATCGAATTGTTTGCTCATCCATCCTGGTACTTTCACATTGTTCTGTGCCGCAAAGCGAGAAGCTTGCTTAAAGTTCGATACAGGCAAAATTCCTGGCACAATCTCTACGTCAATTCCTGCCGCTACACAACGGTCACGGAATCGCAGGTAAGACTCAACGTCAAAAAAGAACTGAGTAATAGCACGGTTTGCACCTGCATCTACCTTACGTTTTAGGTTCAATAAGTCAGACTGTGCGCTTTTAGCTTCAGGGTGAACCTCAGGGAATGCAGCAACGGAGATATCGAAATCGTGGCGTGATTTCAGCAGCTCAACCAAATCCGAGGCATACATATCAGGCGCACCGCCACCTGGAGGAATATCACCACGCAGAGCGACGATATTTTCAATACCATTGTTCCAATAATCATCGGCAATATTAATCAGCTCTTCACGAGTCGCATCAATACAAGTGAGATGGGGAGCGGCAACCAATCCGGTTGTTGCTTTAATTTCTTTAATGATGGAGTGTGTTCTGTCACGCTCGCCGGAGTTCGCACCGTAAGTCACAGAAACAAATTTAGGTTGAAGCGTTTTAAGACGGTGCACTGAATTCCAAAGTGTTTCTTCCATCTTAGCGCTGCTTGGCGGAAAAAACTCAAACGATACATTGATGTTATCTGATAACTCAGCAATATTCTGGTTCAAGGCGTCGATATGGCCTGCGTGCGTATATCCCATCTTACTCTCCCTGCGGCACTCCGCCACGAAAACAAATCCTTAAAATCGACGTTTAGACGTCTATATGTCTACAGAATGTATTGAATACGATTTAATGTCAACCTTGTAATTATGAATTTTTCTCAAGTTAATAATGAAGATAGTTCAAGTTTCTACTTGAGCATCATCTCACCATTTTGCACGGGTTATGACTTCAGTATGGCACTGATAGGGGAATAAAAAACCCTGGATTAATTCCAGGGTTTTTAGGTCAATCGCAACTTTAAAATAAACCAGCCAATCGGTTGAGGTCGGATTGAATAGCGCCGGCTGTCACTTCTCTGCCTGCGCCTGGTCCTCGAATGACCAGAGGGTTATCTTTGTACCACTTGCTCTCTATGGCAAAAATGTTATCGCATGGCAATAAGTTGGCGAGCGCGTGCTCACGAGATAACGCTTCGACTCCCACCGTTGCTTTACCATTTTTTTCTAAACGCGCCACATAGCGAAGCACTTGATCGTTTCTCTGTGCTTTTGTCAGACGCTCTTGAAGTATTTCACTCAACAACGCTCCATTATCGAAGAAATCATCTAAGCTCAGTTCTCTTAATTCTTCTGGCACCAAAGACTCAACTTTAACGCTGTCTGGTTCTATATCTAGGCCCGACTCTCGAGCCAAGATGACTAACTTACGCATTACATCGGAGCCATCTAAATCAGAACGAGGGTCAGGTTCGGTTAACCCTTGCTGCCAAGCAAGATCGACTAAATCATTAAATGGCACAGAACCATCAAACTGTTGGAACAGCCATGATAGCGTCCCCGAGAAAATACCCGATAGAGCGACGATTTCATCCCCACTTTCACGAAGATCTCGCACGGTATGGTTTATCGGTAACCCAGCACCAACCGTTGCGTTGTATAGCCAATGACGACCAATTTTAGCGAATGCATCTTGAACCTGATGGTAGTACTGACTATCTGCGGAACCGGCCACTTTGTTAGCGGAAATCAAATGAATGCCTTGCTGTGCGATTTCTACGTAGCGCTGAGCTAACTCTTTACTCGCGGTAACATCAAGCACGACGGCTTCATCATAGCTTTTAAGTGCTCCCAAACGTGCCAGCCAATCCCCATTGTTTGCTATGCTTTCATCATCAAATCGTTCAGCTACACTCGCCGCCTCAATACCTTGCTCATCGAACCAATAGGTTTGGCTATCCACAACCGCGACAAGATCAAAGCTCATACCATGACGTTTTTCGAGCTCACTTTTTTGCGTCGCAAATAAATTTAACCAACTAGAACCAATATTACCCTTGCCACATAAAGCCACTGCCACGCGTTTTTGCGCTTGGAACAACTGGCTATGAATCGTTTGAACCAACGCCTCAGTATCAGTACGGCGCAAAACAGCGACTAGGCTCAGCCCTGAGTCTGTTTCAGAGATAAATTCTACCGAAGAGTGCTTTAGCTTCTGATAAAAGCCAAAGCAATGATTGGCGTTTTTCGTAACGCCTGCACCTACCGCAGCTAAGAGCGAGTAACCTTCTTTTAGCTTAATTTCAGCCTCTACCGCAAGCTCTTGCAAGTGTTTCAATGCACCACCGGCGATTTCTGCGGTGTAAGCCAAGCGTAGCGTGTGCTGATCGGATTGAGCTTCAAATGCCAGTGGCTCTAATTGCGCGCGCTGCAACGCTTGTAATACATCACTCTGTGTTTTTTCGAAGTCGTGCCCATGCATGAAAGACAACTGCACCAATAAAACATCATCCAGTGAAGTAATAATTTTAGCGCCACGACCAGATGCCAATACACGCTCAATACGAGTAGAACCCGACTCTGGCAGATAGCTACACTTGAGATTAAGATCCATGGTACTTTGCGCCACAGGCTGAAGCGTACGACTGTGTAGCACTGGGGCAGCTAAGCGAGCAAGTTCACTGGCTTCATCCAATCGAAGTAACGGTAATAAACAAGCGTCAGACACCAAACGTGGATCGGCACTATAAACACCAGCAACATCACTCCAAATCGTGACAGTACTGACTTCAGCAAGCGCGCCTATGACCGTTGCAGAATAGTCAGAGCCGTTACGACCAAGTAGAATGGTTTCTCCTGCCTCGTTCTGAGCCATAAAGCCAGTAATTACCACACGTTTATGGTTATGCTGCGCGAGGATCTCTTTAATTAAAGGGTATGAACGAGCGCGATCAACCTCTGGTTGAGTTCCCGCTTCTGCACGTAAAAACGCTCGTGCATCTTGTGCAACCGCAGGGATAGAACGTTGAGATAATAACGCGGCCAATAGGCGAGCAGACCATACTTCTCCGTGCCCCAGTACCGCGGCTTTTTGCGCATTAGTGAGTGGTGCAGTCAGCTCCGAGAGAGTACTGAACTCATCATGTAATAAAGCTAACAGCTCTTCTTTTGCTTCACTCTCCAACAAGCTTTCTATTAGCTCAGTTTGGAACTGTCTCAAGCTTTGAAGCGCTTCATGCGCAATTCGGCCATCTTTATTTAACCCTTCCAAAAACTCAATCAAGCGATTAGTGGTTTTTCCTGCAGCAGAGACGACCACCAGATCATTTTCTGTCGAATACTCCTTGAGAATACCCACAACGCGTAAGTAGCATTCTGGGTTTGCTAAGCTACTGCCACCAAACTTATGCAGCTGACGTTGTACAGTCATTGTTATCGTCTCCTATTACTGGGTAGCTTTAGCGAACGCTTGTTCTAAATCTGTGATGAGGTCTTGTGCATCTTCCAAACCGACAGACAAACGCAATAGTTGATGAGAGACCCCAGCCTCCGCCAGCGCCTCCTCACCCATTGCACGGTGCGTCATGGATGCTGGGTGGCAAATCAAACTTTCTACACCACCTAATGACTCTGCTAATGAAAACAGTTGGAGCTCTTTCACAAACACCTTTAACTGCTCAAACGAACCAGCAAACTCAAAACTCAACATAGAGCCAAAGCCCGTTTGCTGCTTTTTAGCAATGTCGTGACCTGGATGTTCCGGCAGGCTTGGATGATAGATAGTTTTAACTAACGCTTGTTTCTGTAGGTAAGCTAGTACCTGCTGTGAGCTCTCTTCATGTACTCTCATACGAGCAGCAAGCGTACGAATACCTCGCAGTGTCATGTAACTATCGAAAGGTGTGCCCGTTGCACCAATACAATTACCCCACCATGCAAGCTCTTCTGCATGCGCTTCTGTGTTGGTGATGATTACCCCACCAATTACGTCCGAATGACCGTTGATGTACTTTGTTGTGGAGTGGATAACAAAATCCGCACCTAGCTCTAAAGGTTTTTGGTACACGGGTGTCAAAAAGGTATTGTCCACCGCAACTAACGCGCCGATTTGTTTCGCTTTTTCACAAGTAGCTGCAATATCCACTACGCGAACCAGAGGGTTTGACGGAGTTTCTAGCAAAATGAGTTTTGGTTTTTGTGCCAATGCAGCATCTAAAGCCTGTTCGTCTGATTGATCGACAAACTGAACCTTAAAATCGCCTTTGTTAGCTCGGGTATTAAAAAGACGATAGGTACCACCATAACAATCGTGAGGAGCAATAATGAGATCATCTGGGCCGAGAAAAGCGGAAACCCATAAATTTAATGCCGACGTACCGCAGTTAGTAACAACCGCTCCTTTTCCAGACTCAAGTTCAGATAGCGCACTTTCCAACAGTCCGCGGTTTGGATTACCAGATCGTGTGTAATCATACTTGGGCACTTCACCAAAAGCAGGAAAACCATAGTTAGTGGAAAGATAAATAGGTGGAACGACAGCATGATATTGGCTGTCTGATTCAATACCAGTGCGTACTGCAATGGTCGCAGGTTTGCGAGTGCTCATGGGTGTATCCTTTCACGGGTAATGACTTCTAAATAGGAATGCGCTATATCTAATGAGTAACATAAAGTGATCAACACGCTTCCTTTGCTGTTATGTTCACTTTACTCGTCAAAAAATGAGACGTCAACACTTCTAGACGTCTATATGTCTTTGCTTATGGCGGTAAATGCAGCTAAAATCAGCACCTAAATTATTTTTAACCGATTACATAAATGAAGGTGTGCAATGGCTGACTGGAATGGCGAATACATTAGCCCATATGCAGAGCACGGCAAAAAAAGCGAACAAGTAAAAAAAATTACCGTCTCTATCCCGCTAAAAGTTTTAAAGGTGCTAACTGATGAGCGTACTCGCCGTCAGATCAATAACTTACGCCATGCAACCAATAGTGAATTGCTATGCGAGGCATTTTTGCACGCGTACACAGGTCAGCCACTTCCGACAGATGAAGACCTTCGTAAAGACCGTCCTGATGATATTCCAACAGAAGTAAAAGCGCTGATGACGGAAATGGGCATCGAATTTGAGTCATTCGACGAAGAATAAAAAAGCCTGATAAGAGGTTTCAGGTAATAACTCTTGCCTCGAGCCAAATGAATGACATAAAAAATGGGACGCAATAGCGTCCCATTTTTGTGTATCACATCTGAAAGATATATTACTCTGCCATGTAGTTTTCAGGCATCTCGATACGAGCTACACCTGAATTAACCGCCGCCTGAGCAACCGCTTTTGCAACACGTGGTAGCAAACGTGAATCCATTGGTTTTGGAATAATATAGTCCGCACCAAACTCTAGCTTATCAACACCTGCAGCCTTCAATACGGCTTCAGGTACAGGCTCTTTTGCTAGCTCACGAATCGCCTCAACGGCTGCAAGTTTCATTTCATCATTGATTTCACTTGCACGCACATCAAGAGCACCGCGGAAAATGAATGGGAAACACAATACGTTGTTAACTTGGTTAGGATAATCACTACGGCCAGTACCCATGATCAAGTCATCACGAACTGCGTGAGCAAGTTCCGGCTTGATTTCAGGATCCGGGTTAGAACATGCGAATACGATTGGCTTATCTGCCATCAACTTCAACGCTTCCGCTGGCAATAGGTTTGGACCAGATACACCTAGGAACAGATCTGCACCTTCAATTACGTCTTCTAGTGTGCGCTTATCTGTATTGTTCGCAAATAACTGCTTATATTCATTAAGGTCATCACGACGAGTGTGAATCACACCTTTCCGATCTAGCATGTAGATTTTTTCGCGCATTGCACCGCATTTGATCAGAAGCTCCATACACGCTACAGCGGCAGCGCCAGCGCCAAGACAAACAATTGTTGAATCTTCAAGTTTCTTACCTTGAAGTTCGATTGCATTCAGCATACCCGCTGCCGTTACAATAGCAGTACCATGTTGATCATCGTGGAATACTGGTACATCACAACGCTCAATCAAACGTTTTTCAATCTCAAAACAGTCTGGTGCTTTAATATCTTCAAGGTTGATACCGCCAAAAGTGTCTGCAATGCTCGCAACAGTATCAACAAATTCATCGATCGTGCGGTGCTTAACTTCAATATCAATAGAGTCAAGACCTGCGAAACGCTTAAACAGTAACGCTTTACCTTCCATCACTGGCTTAGATGCAAGTGGACCTAGGTTACCTAGACCTAGAATAGCGGTACCGTTAGAAATAACAGCAACCATGTTCCCTTTTGCAGTGTACTTGTACACGTTATCCGGGTTTTGTGCGATTTCACGCACTGGCTCTGCAACACCAGGGCTGTATGCAAGGGCAAGATCACCCGCCGTTTCCGCAGGCTTTGTCAGTTCGACAGCAATCTTTCCTGGAGTT
This sequence comes from Vibrio sp. Vb1026, assembly GCF_033338745.1. Classification (NCBI taxonomy): domain Bacteria; kingdom Pseudomonadati; phylum Pseudomonadota; class Gammaproteobacteria; order Vibrionales; family Vibrionaceae; genus Vibrio; species Vibrio sp. Vb1026. The sequence continues at coordinate 1,444 of NZ_JAWOTH010000036.1, read as the reverse complement.
GGATAAGCATGGTAATCCAATGCTTTTTGGCGATGTTCTTCTTCTGGAGTGGCTGCTTGGTGGTTGTCTTCAGACATGGACGTTTCTCTTTTTTATTTTTAGGTAAGGGGGCATAAATTCTATCGGATAGAAATCAAACTTCATAGGCAAGATTGCGAGCAATATCCTTAAAAAGCCGATAATAAAAGAGATTAGACCAGATAACGGGGTTAAGCACCTGATTTTCGAGTCAGGTGCTCTTTCTTCTTACTATTATTGGAGTATGCAAACTCAGAAAGTATCGTTACTCTTCGTCCACGTATTGCGCTTGGAGATAATTCTCAATACCAGACATTTCAATCAAGCCAAGTTGCGTCTCTAGCCAATCAACATGTTCTTCTTCATCTTCAAGAATATCTTGGAAGAGATCTCGAGACACATAATCTCGAATGTCTTCAGCGTAGGCAATCGCATCTTTTAAATCTGGAATAGCCGCCATTTCAAGCTTTAAGTCACACTCGAGCATTTCCTTGGTATCTTCACCAATCATCAACTTACCTAAATCTTGTAGGTTCGGTAGGCCTTCAAGGAACAAAATACGCTCAATTAGATGATCGGCATGCTTCATCTCATCGATAGATTCGTGATATTCCTTGTCTGCTAGGTGCTTTAAGCCCCAGTCTTTATACATTCTGGCGTGAAGAAAATACTGATTAATAGCGACGAGCTCGTTACCGAGCACTTTATTGAGATGTTGAATGATGATTGGATCGCCTTTCATGACAAAACCCTCCTCTTTGGCTTCATTTAAATGTAGAAGCAAATGAGAAGGTGTCAAAATGTAAGGCAAATAATTACTGCATACTTACAGCAATTAGCTGGCTTGTTTAAATTCCGTGTAACTAGTTTCCGCTAAAATTTCCTTGGCCTGTCTGATGCACTTACCACATTGGCTGCCCAATGCCGTGCACTTTTTGATTCCTTTAATATCTGTTACGCCTTCATCTATCGCCAACTTCCTAATTTTTTTGTCGGAGACACCATGGCAAAGACAAACGTACATACTCAAAAAACCTATAAAACTAATCTGTGACAAACAATATAAACAAGAATAGTTCTTGTTACCAGTCGCATTATGGTGTCCGCTCAGAATATTTGGTTATAACGATTTTACCGCTGCAGGAAAAGATCAAAGGGTTAAGAGGGGTGAGTAAAAGCGTTAAGAAACAAAGCCGGTAAAACTCTGTTTTTAAATCGAAAAAGTGACGTCTTTTATTTCAACACTTATAACTAAATGTAATCTAGAAATGAAAAAGGGAAGCCTAAGCTTCCCTTTTCGATGCGCTTTCTTCAAAAAGAAGAACAGTGCAAGATTTCGTTTAATTCGTTATGAATTAGTCGAAGATCTTAGCAACAACACCAGCACCTACTGTACGGCCACCTTCACGGATCGCGAAACGTAGAC
>NZ_JAWOTH010000035.1:0-12798 GCF_033338745.1 Vibrio sp. Vb1026 | reverse complement strand
GATGTCCTACCAAACGATACTGACATCGATGGTGATACGTTAAGCATTGATTCGGCGTCTGTGCCGAGTGACCAAGGGACAGTTGAAATTGTTGACGGCAAGTTGGTGTTCACACCGGCTGAGAACTTCCATGGTGACGCTGAAATCACTTACACCGTTACCGATGGTGCACTGACTGACCAAGCGACGGTCAACGTCACCGTGAATGCGGTGAACGACACGCCTGTGGTTGAGAGCAGCATTGCAGACCAAACCTTGGCGGAAGATTTCACCCCATACAGCATCAATCTGAATACCGCTTTCAGCGATGTGGATAACGTGGATGGCGAGTTAACGTTTAGCGCCTCTGGCAACAGCAACATTCAAGTGGCGATCGTCAATGGGATTGCTACGTTCACTCCAACGGCAGACTGGAACGGCTCAGAAGCGCTGACGTTTACGGCTACCGATCCAAGCGGCGAGAGCGTTAGCCAAACGGTGAACTTCACAGTAGCGCCAGTGGCGGATATCGTGGCAGATAAAGCGACGGTTGTGGAAGATACGCCAACCATCATTAAGGTCTTAGAGAACGACACGTTCGAAGGCGACGACAAAGTGGTGTCGCTGGATACCAATAACGGTCCAGCTAACGGCACGGTCTCGGTCAACCCGGATGGCAGCGTCACTTACACGCCAAACGACAACTTCCACGGCACAGACAGCTTCACCTACATCGTTACGTCAGGTGGGGTGTCAGAGTCCACCACGGTGAACGTCGATGTGACGCCAGTGAACGATGCGCCAGTGGCGACCAATGACAATGCCGTTACTGACGAAGACACGCCAGTGACGATTGATGTCCTGCCAAACGACACCGATATTGATGGTGATAAGCTGTCGATTGAATCGGCTTCCGTACCTGAAACACAAGGCACAGTTGAGATCGTTGATGGCAAACTGGTCTTCACACCGGCTGAGAACTTCCATGGTGACGCCGAAATCACTTACACCATCACTGATGGTTCGCTGACTGACCAAGCGAAAGTAGCTGTTACCGTTAACCCAGTAAACGATGCGCCAACGATCAAGGTCGATGCTGTAGAAAGTATCACTGAAGATGCAGTGAATACCGATACGGTAGTGGCAACGTTGGAAGTCGCTGATATCGACACGCCAGAAGAGCAATTAACCGTTTCTTTAGAAAACAACTCAAACGGCTACTTTGCGCTAGTTGGCGATGAAGTCAAACTGACTCAAGCGGGTGTTGACGCGGTTAACAACGACGAACTCAACCTTAAAGACCTAACGATCAGCGCATCAGTATCGGATGGTGTTAATCCAACGGTTAGCGACAGTGATAGTTTGATTGTGAATCGCGTTAACGATGCACCAACAGTCGACAATGTGATTTCAGATCAAGTGTTAGCAGAAGATTTTACGATCTACACGATTGATTTAAACGACGCATTTAAAGACAGCGACTCCGCACTGAACTTCTCAGTGTCCGGCAACAGCAACGTGTTGGTGTCGATTGAAAATGGCATCGCGACCATTAGCCCAACTGCGGACTGGAACGGCTCAGAAACCCTAACCTTTACCGCCACCGATCCAAGCGGTGAAAGCGTTAGTCAAACGGTGAACTTCACAGTAGCGCCTGTGGCAGACATCGTGGCAGACAACGCGACGGTTGTGGAAGATACGCCAACCATCATTAAGGTCTTAGATAACGACACGTTCGAAGGCGACGACAAAGTGGTGTCGCTGGATACCAATAACGGACCAGCTAACGGCACGGTCTCGGTCAACCCGGATGGCAGTGTAACCTACACGCCAAACGACAACTACCACGGGACAGACAGCTTTACCTACATCGTTACCTCCGGTGGGGTATCGGAATTCACCACGGTGAACGTCGATGTGACGCCAGTCAATGACAAGCCTGACAGTGAGGACTTTACGCATGTGACTGACAAGCCTGTGACGCAAGTTGTATTTGATACTGATACGAAACCTTTAGGTGATGGCGACTCTCAAGATCATATCGCGGATGTTGAAGACGACTTAAAAGGCAACGATCTACATGTCCGAATTACTGAACTGCCAACCTCAGGTACGTTGTTCTTTAAAGATAGTGATGGTGAGTTGCACGAAATTAAAGAAGTAAGCGATACGCTTTATGACAAAGACAGCCTTTACTATGAAGCTGATAATGTTGGCTTCTTATTAGGTATCAAAGATCGTCCAAATACGCCTAATGGCTCGGAATCTACAACAGATTTCAATAACTGGGGATTAAGTGAGGATGGTGGTTCATCACATTCCCGTACTGAGCATTTAGCAAATGGAGCTTCTATCACCATTTCTTCTGATAGCGGTGAGCTTGCGCAGTACAACCGCCAGGTGTCACACATCGGCAATGGTATCGCTGACAATGATGGGCAGGGTATTGAGAAAGGTGAATCGATTACGATCGATTTGTCTAATAATCCTGTGGGCAGCGTAAACCTTGGCTTAGATGGATTAGGTGGATTGTTTGATTACGGTGATGACAACGCAGCACTTATTACGGTTACATACTTAGATTCAAATAATGTCCAACAGACTCAAACGTTCGAGTTTTTGAAGCCTGAAGGCAACTTCATGCTATTCCAAGAAACAAGCGTTGGTTATGGGAAAGATCTAGCTCTTCCTGAAGGTTCGGTCATTACTCAGTTAGATTTTTCTACGAAAAATGAAGGTAACTGGGAGTTACGTTATGTAGAAGGTGTTCCTGCCGAAGACAGCTTTGGATATGTGGCAGTCGACTCTGAAAATGGCGTTAGCGATCCATCTACAGTCAATATCGTTAACGAAATGTTAGATGGTAATGTTGCGGAAAACGGGCCAAGTCTGTCTGTGGTCGGTGATAGTGTGACCGAGGGTGACAATATCACGTTCTCGGTTGTTTTAGATGAAGTCACCAGCACTGCTGTTAAGTACCAAGTTGATATGCTTGCTCAAGGTTCTTCAGTTGATAAGAATGACATAAATCTATCGAATGCAACCTACACAAATGGTGTTGTTTTCTTAGGTGGTTACTTGATTGTTCCAGCAGGTATAAGTAGCTTCGAAATATCGATTCCGACTATTGATGACTTGGTTGTGGAAAGCAGCGAAACGGTCGTTCTTGAGCTCGGAGGTGAAACGGGGACGGCAACAGTTCTTGATAATGATAGTACAGAACTTAGCGTAATAGATGCTGGCGATGTAATTGAAGGAACTGACGCAATATTTACCGTTTTACTCTCTAACCCTGTTCAAGAGACTGTTGTCGTCAATCTGAAGTCAACAACAAATGATAGCTATACTGCGGAAGATGTTGATCTAGGCACTATGGTAGTGACCTATGTGGATACTCATGGTCAAACTCAAACATTAGATATAGCGCCTAATGGAGACGTTACTATACCTCCAGGTGTCGCTGAAATTAAAGTCGCAGTCCCGACCAAACTAGATAATGTCCATGAAGGTGATGAGAGCTTTGGTCTGACGGTTACGGAAATCGGTAGTGTCACCAGTAATGGTATTGCAACTGGTAACGCAAATATTGTGGATTCTGATCCTGCACCTTTAGTTAGTATTAGTGCCGATCAAAATAGCGTAAATGAAGGTGAAACGGCAGGCTTTACGCTGACACTTGATAAAGTTGCAGATGAGAGTGTTACGGTTCATGTCGAATATAGTGGCGTGGCCCAAGATGGAAAAGATTTTGTTGGCGTTCTGAGTGTTGAAGTTCCTGCGGGTCAATCTTCAGCTGCTCTTGACTTACTGACGGTCACCGATGGTATTTATGAGGGCGCAGAATCTTTCACAGTAACCATTAAAGAGGTTGATGGCGCTGATGCGAGCATTGCTTCAAATAACAGCGCAAGTGTTGTGATCGTTGATGCCCAAAGTGCGCCGAAAGTGACTATTAGCTCAGATCAATCCTCAGTTGATGAAGGTAGTGATGCAAAATTTATCGTCAACATTGACCAAAAAGCAGATGAAGATGTACTGGTAACATTTACAATCGGAGGGAATGTTGATGACAAAGATTATATTGCTCCAAGTACGTACACAGTCACGATTCCAGCGGGTAAAACGTCGGCGCCGATTGATATAAAAACTCTCGATGATGGTATTTACGAAGATCTTGAAAACCTAACCGTGACTCTAATTGATACGGTTGGTGCAGATTCGACGCTTGCAAGTGACTCGAATGAAGCAACAGTCTCTATTATAGATGCTCAGCACGCTCCAGAGTTTATTTCTGGCGGCGATAGTGCTGGTGACAAACCAAATGATGATGTTTACGACTTCGGGTCAGTTAACGAAAACACGGTGAGTGGGGCCGTTATCGGCACGGTCGTTGCTGAAGATCACGATAATGACGTGCTTGTATACCGCTTTGCAGATGGCTCGAGCACTAATGGTATTTTTGATATCGACCCGACAAGCGGAGAGATTTCATTGAACAAGACAATCGATGATGTTGACTTGGGCGATTATACGCTTCAGGTTGAGGTTATCGATGGAACTGGCGGGATTGATACTGCCGAGGTAAATGTATCTCTGGTAAATGTGAATGATGCTCCTGAATCTTCGCCTTCAGTGGTTGAGATGAATGAAGATTCTCAAGTGATGCTTGATTGGTCATCATTCGGTATTAGCGATGTGGACTCTGATGTATCAGATCTCTCCGTCCAAATTACAACGCTTCCTGGCGATGGATCATTAGAGTACAGAGATTCGCAAGGCGATTGGCAGTCTGTCCAAATCGATCAAGTGCTTGATAAGCCGCTCTTTGATGAAAACAGTGTTCGTTTTGTACCTGAATTAAATGAGTCTGGCAGTGACAGCTTCGGCGGAAATCAAGTCGGAGACCAGGAGTCTAGTTACGCTCAAATTGGCTTTAAACCAACAGATGGACAGAGTACCGGTCAAGAGTCAACACTGACAATAGACGTAAACCCTATCGCTGATAAACCGAACTTAATCGCAGTGACGCCATTAAACTCATTGCCTCAACAAGAGTTTAACGTTACGACATGGAGTAATGTTCAAGTTGGTTCTAGTGATGGTATGGGGGTCAATGGAGAGACTCTAATCTCAGCGATCAACGCTCTTAATGAAGCCGATGGTACTCGATTGAGTTGGGCAAATGTGGAAGATTTAGGGACTCATGCAACCTTGGCAAATGAGGCCGTTCTAGTCACATCTCTTGTTTATCTCGAAGCTGGCTCGAGTTACGACTTTGTTGGGCAAGCAGATGATAGCCTTGCTATCAAGTTGGGTGGTACGTTACTTGATCAAGCTCGTTGGGGGAGCGACAGTGGTGATATTAAGGGTGCTAGCTTTACCCCTTCGGTATCTGGCTTTTATCCAATTGAAATCTATCACCATAACCAAAGTGGTCCGGGTAACTTTAATGTGGATGTATCCATTAATGGACAAGCGCCTGTCAATCTGAGCAATAGTAGTCTTTACGTAGTTAGTGATGAAAGTGCACTAGAAGCAACTGATATCAGAACGTCTGAACTACAAGAAGTTAATGGTGTTGCGTTTTACGAAACATACCAGCTGAACGAAGGGTTACAAGATACAGCGATACCGCTCTCTGAAATTAAAGCAAGCTTAAATGATACAGATGGCTCTGAATCACTTAAAGTCACGCTAACTGGCTTACCTGTAGGTGCGATCCTTTCAGATGGAAATAGTTCTATTACTGTCGCAACTATTGATGAAGAACTGGACGTGACAAGTTGGGCATTAGATGCACTTACTGTGACTCCACCTGCGGGCTCCCATGATGACTTCACTATCAATTTGACTGCAACGAGTACAGAAAGCTCGAATGGTGATTCAGCAGAATCTAACTTGGCGATCAATGTTGTAGTACATGAGAACTTACCGACGGAAACGGAAAGTGATTTGGGCGAAACCATAGAAGACAATACTCTACAAGGGAATGTATTGCTTAATGACTCTGACGGCGACAATATTCTGATGGTAGATCATCTTACTATCGATGGTGCTGATTACGAGGTAGGCGAAAGTGTTTCTTTGACTAGTGGTACGTTACTAGTAAACCGAGATGGTAGTTACATATTTGAACCTGCTGAGCATTGGTCAGGTGACGTTCCATTAATTAGCTATACCACAAATACTGGCGTAACAAATACACTTGATATCAATGTTGTTGCTATCGCAGATGCACCTACGATCACGATCAATGTTGGCGACTTAGTTAAACGAGATGCTATTGATCCAAACCATCACTTAGCTACATCGGCAATAAATAATACCAATACCGAAAATGAGGCTGTCGCAGCCAACCTTGGGTTGGATAATGCAGTACCTAAAATTAATACACACGCTGGTGTTGTGTTGGGAGTTAATACTGACTTAAGTGACACCGACAGCTTGTTTGTTGGGACAGATTTCAACGATGTATTCTATGGTGGCGGTGGCGATGACGTATTTGTTGGCGGTGGTAACAATGATACGTTTTATGGTGATGACGCGACCAGTCTTACTCTGCATGATGGTAAAGATACAGTCTACTTAACAGGGAACTTTGATGACTACAAAATGACCTTCAAAGACGATCATGGAGGTAAAGTTCCATATTGGATTTTATTAGATAGTCGTTCTATCGATTCGGTAAACGATCATACAGGTAGTGATGACCGAGGTGATCATTTATATGAAATTGAACGCGTTGTTTTTGCAGACAAAATTGTTGATTTGAAACCTGATGGCACTTATGAAGTGCTTCAAGATCGCTGGATTTCGGTCGATGTGGATGTTGATCTAGTTGATGTCGATGGAAGTGAGGATTTAGCGCAGACTGCTCTTGTACAAGATCTACCAGACGGTGTTGACGTGTATGTTGATGGGGTCGCAATTAAGCAAGATTCAAATGGAGATTACCCTGTCACTCTTGGTACAGATGGTAAGCTTTCCCTGGATATCAGAGTGCCATTCGATTATGAAGGCAGCTTAGAGTTCCCGCTAAGCGTTACTGCTACGTCTGTTGAAGGATCAAATAATGACGCAGCTTCAACAACTGAATCCGTTGAGCTTACAGCTCGTGACTATGTGTTGGAGTCGGGATCGCATGGGAATGATCAGATAACGGGTAGTGACGATCACGATATTATTGTTGGTGATGTTCAAGGATTGGAGATCATTGCAGGTCAGGACTACAACATCGCATTTGTTCTGGACACTTCAGGGAGCATGGGTAACTGGGTAGGAACTGCGAAGCAAGAAGTGCTAGATGTGTTTGATGAGCTGTTAAGTGCGGTAAATCAAGGAGAGAAGCCAGGGACAGTGAATATTCACCTTAGTGAATTTGCTTCAAGTGCATCAGCGGTGATTTCTGTTGACTTGAGTTCTCTTACAGCAAGAAAAGAGTTTGTAGAAGAGTTGAATCGTGTAATTGATGATGAGGGTTCTGGCGGCACAAACTATGAGGCGGGCTTACAGTCGGCCGTTGAATGGTTCAGCAGTCAACCTAACCCTAATGGCCAAAATATCACGTACTTTGTTACGGATGGTCAACCAAATAGAGCAACATACCTCTATGGTGTAGCACCGAGTGAATTCTCGAAAGTGATTTTGGACGTCGATAATTCTGGCAAGCTTGTTACCCTGCAAGATATTGCGAGTAAAAACAATTACTCATACGGACAAACCGTTACCTACAAAGGTGATGTCGTTATAGATAGTTACGGTAAGGTTTATTCACCGCTAACAGGAAGAATCCTTGGCGATATCGACAGATATTATGGCTCTATCCGTTATTACGATGAAGGGAATAGCTCGACACAAGCTCAACACATGTATCAAGTACTAGCGGCATTGTCCTCTATAGAAGCGATAGGTCTTGGGAGTGGCGTTGATGAACATACACTCAAGCAGTATGACACTGATGGTGTGGTAGAGTCAGATATTGATGTTACTAAGCTTGCTGAAACGATATTGGGTCAAGATGTACCTCTCAAACAAGGTTCAGACACTATTCAAGGAGGTGAAGGTAACGATATCTTGTTAGGTGACTTAATTGAGTTTGGTGGTAATGAACAAGGCTTAAGTGCGATTCAATCACATGTGGCGCAGCAAACGGGTCAGGATGTGTCTACCGTTGACGGCGAAGATATACATGAGTACGTTAGAAATAACTTGGAAGAATTCAACCAAAGTCACCAAGGAGATAAATCGGATAATTTATATGGCGGCGCTGGTGATGACTTACTATTTGGTCACGGTGGCAACGACATACTCGTTGGCGGTGAAGGGGATGATATTCTGATTGGTGGTTTAGGTAGTGATACTTTAACAGGGTCAGAAGGGGCGGACATCTTTAAGTGGAGTGAAGTCACTAACGATGTTGATACTGTCACTGACTTCAATAAAAATGAAGACGCTCTAGACTTCTCAGATCTGTTTGACGACTTATCTAAAGATGAAATTGGAGAGCTTCTTAATGATCTTCAATCAGGTGATCATACTGGTGATGTCGGAGAGTATCATGTAGAAGTGGCACCAGACGGGGGATCTGAGGCAAACCTGAGTATTACAAAAGGGAGCTCGACATTGGACATCCATTTTGACGGTGCAAGTGTTGATGATGTGACTCAAAGCTTAATTGCGAGTTTAGAAGCTCAGTACAAAGACATGTAGTAGCGCTAAACTGTAGTCAAATTTAAAATCAAAAAAGGTCTAGCAATTTGCTAGACCTTTTATTTTTACGGTCTGTTTATTGTTGTGCTAGCTTTTTGGAAGTGTTGTGAAAACGGTCCATTCTTTCTTCACTTCACCCTTGTGGCCAATCACTGTTGCGGTTACTCGACGGTTCAATGCGTGACTAACTTGGTCTGTACCTTGTGTCGCAAGTACTGTGTCTCCATAGCCGACAATGGTAACTCTATCTCCACTAATGCCGTTCTTCATGAGCTCTTTTCTAACGTTTTCAGCGCGGCGCTTAGATAAGTCAAGATTATGTTCTGCAGTACCAGTGCGACTAGCATAACCTTGAATCTCTATAGACGTGTTCGGGTACTCTTTCAAAAAGTCGGATAGTTCAAGAATTTGTTGCGTAAAGATAGGGTTGATCACATCGGAATCGTTCGCAAATAGTACTCGAATTTGCATTTCTTGTGAGGAGTCAACGTACGAACCACAACCGTCGTTGTCTATTTCGGCACCCAAAGGTGTACCCGGGCACAAATCTCGCTCGTTAATGACTCCGTCAGAGTCATCATCTATATGATCAGCCCACTGATCGGCAATTGGGGTATCTATGTAATCATATTCATCACCACGATCTGATGAACTGCATGCGGAGAGCATTAATGAGAGTGTAATAAAAGCTATGTGTTTCATAATTAATACTCCACTTCTTCTAGCCATTCTTTAGGCATTTCAACCCTTAATGCACTCAACAGTTGCCCAGTTGCGTTCATCACTCGATATTTGGCGTACTGCTCTGCGTATTTAGAATCTAAGTAGTCTTTACGCGCCTCAAAGAGCTCGTTTTCAGTGTTCAATAGATCAAGCAGTGTTCGTTTACCGATGCGATATTGCTTCTCGTAAGCAATTACGGTTTCAGACGCAGAGTCTACATGATCTGATAGAAACTCTTTTTGTTGTAATGTTAAATCAAGCGCACTCCAAGAAAGCCTTAACCCTTCTTCAACATTGCGATAGGCACCTTCACGCAAGTCTTTTGCTTTATTTAGCTGGTAGGCAAAGTTTTCTGAGTTCGCTGCATCACTGCCACCATTGAATAGGTTGTAGCGTAGACGCAGCATGGCAAGTGTCTCATCACTTCGACCTTTTAAACCATCAGCGTCGTCACGCCATGTTTGCGAAGCTTCAATTGAAATGGTTGGGTAATTAACACCTTTAGACTGTTTGTATTGAAACTTAGCCGAGTCTACGTCTGCGAGCGCCACTTGAATAACGGGATGAAGTTCAAATGCCAAGCCTACCGCTTCATCAACCGTGTACGGGATAAAGTTTTGGTCCGCTCTCGGAAAGATTAACCCTTGTGGTGTTTGACCGACTAAACGAGTGAACATCGTGTGAGAGTCATACAGGTTATTTTGAGCAGCAGCTAAGTTTCCGTGTGCTTTTGCCAAACGTGCTTCTACCTGCGTCAAGTCAGCAGTAGAGCCGATACCCGAGTTGACTCGTTTTTTAATGTCATCGTAAATATCTTTATGAACAGCAAGGTTGTTTTCTGAAAGCTTTAGGACTTCATACGCTTTAACAGCGTCCAAGTACACTTTAGTCACTTCAAGTGCCTTATCTGAAGCATCTGCTAAGAGTTGAAATCTAACAGATTCAGCATCAGCTGCGGTTCGATCAATATCATTTAACGTAGCGCTACCATCCCATATTAGTTGGGTCAGTGTCACTGAAGCTTCCTTTCGAGTGTAATCCGTGTCTCCTCGACCAACTTCATCTGACGGGTCTAATCCTTCATATCCAATTCCAGCATCTAGATCAACAGAGGGGAGGTAAGCACCTGATGAAGCTTCATTTATGTACTTCTGGCTCATAAACTCGTTAAATGCACTTTTAATATCGGGGTTATTTTGTAGCGTCTGTGCAACCGCTTGCTCTAGAGTTTGACCGAAAACTGGTGAAGACACTATTAAGCAACAGCAGGCTATATGTACTCGATTCCATCTCACGTTAGTTCTCCTAAAATCATGTCGCTCTTATTCTGTTTCATATTTGAGACGAGAAGTTACAAACAATGAATTTTCTTAGTGCGTATTATCAACTTGTTGATGTTTAAATGTTTAATTCAATAAAAAACAACAATCTTACTCTCTAAACTCTAGCATACGAGGCAAAGCTTGCTTGGTAAGTGGTCGATTTTTTCGTAGAAAACCTTTTTATCTTAAGAGCATAGCGGAAACTGGTTTAAATGAAGGCAAATTCTTCGGTTATTTTCCTTATTACTCTCAAAAAACTAAATCCTCTTGGAATAAAACGAAAAATTCATATTTTGTCTAAACTATAGACGTGTTTAGTGCAGTAACAAGCCTTTAATTAAACTAATACAAGGATGAAGAGCATGGATCGAGTAGCGTTAAGTTCATTGATGAGCAATGTCGTGGTTATAGGGCTTGATGGGAACCTGAGAAGTCTTGAAAGTGGTCAGCTACCTCAGCCTGGTGAATTAATTATTGAGGAAGTTTCTGATACATCAGAATTAATTGTACAACAGGTAACACCGCAAGGTAGTTCAATTAACGTTACTGATGATGTCACTGCGCTAATCGAGGCTATCGCTAGTGGAGAAGACCCGGCTGCTCTTGGTGAGGATTTTGAGCCAGCTGCTGGTGAGGAAAGTGGTTCTAGCCCCCAAAATACTGGTGCAATAGATCGTACTGGCGCTGAATTGTTGGCTAGTACGAATTTTGAGACCGTCGGTATTGATGGAATCGGACTATCTACAACTCAAGCACTATCTTTGTTGGATCTTTTCAGAGTAATTAATGGCCCTGTACCACCGACTATCTTAGTTCAAGAAATATCTAGTCCGACTATCAACGAAGGTGACCAAGTTGTATTCGATATTACTCTAAGTCAAACAACTGAAGACAATACTGATGTCATTCTTTCTCTCCTTGATGGAACCGCAACAGGCGGCTCAGCTGACGAGAACGGGAGTGACTACGTCAATGAGCGTGTCCTCATAACATTTTCTGATGGTACAACAGAAGAAGTTTCAGTCGGTGAAAGCGGAACCTTTACCATTTCGATCCCACCGGGTGAAAGTGACTTTACGGTCTCTATAGACTCTATTGACGACTCTGTATTTGAAGGCCCAGAAACGTTTACGCTCTCTGGCACGACAGAAGAACAAAGCACACCTGTTACTGGGACTGCCACTATTTTAGATGATGGTAGTGGACCTGGCTCAAATCCTGATGATGATCGCCCAGCGGTAACGATGAGTGATGCAGGTACGGTTAATGAGGGTGAGACAGCGAACTTCAAAGTGACGCTGTCGAATGCCTCCGAGTCCACTGTTCAAGTCGAGCTAGGCCTGAACTTAGGTGACACCGAAGTTGGAGACTTAGGCACCCTAGAATACAACACGGGAAGTGGTTGGGTTGCAGTGCCAAACGATGGCGTAGTAACGGTGCCAGCAGGGCAAACTGAGTTTGATGTGCGCATCGCTTCTGTTGATGACGCCGTTTACGAAGGCCCTGAAGATTTCAGTGTGACAGTAACCGGCATTGGCGCAGTACAAGGCAGCGATACGGGGACGGCGACGATCGTGGACGATGGCACTGGGCCAGGCCCCGATCCGGATGATGACCGCCCGAATGTGACTATTTCAGATGCTGGCACCATCAATGAGGGTGAGACAGCCAACTTCAAAGTGACGTTGTCGAATGCCTCCGAGTCCACTGTTCAAGTCGAGCTAGGCCTGAACTTGGGCGATACCGAAGCCGGTGACTTAGGTACCTTGGAATACAACACAGGCTCCGGTTGGGTTGCAGTGCCAAACGATGGCGTAGTAACGGTGCCAGCGGGGCAAACCGAGTTTGATGTGCGTATCGCTTCCATTGATGATGCTGTTTATGAAGGCCCTGAAGATTTCAGCGTGACGGTGACTGGCATTGGCGCAGTGCAAGGTAGCGATACGGGAACGGCAACGATAGTGGACGACGGCACGGGTCCAGGCTCTGATCCGGATGATGACCGTCCGAATGTGACCATCACTGACGCTGGCACCATCAATGAGGGTGACACAGCGAACTTCAA
>NZ_JAWOTH010000034.1:0-14826 GCF_033338745.1 Vibrio sp. Vb1026 | reverse complement strand
GCATACCACCTTAAACACTAAAACCAACGCATAGTAAAAATGCCACGCGTTGCGAATCCCTCTTGAACAGTTTGTTAGGAGTTTTATTCATAGCGTTCACAATCTTTCGGTATGTCTATATATGTTTCATTTGCCCTCCAGTCCTGAGTCCGAGGGTCAAAGTAAAGCTCATACGTTGAGACGCTGTTATATGTACCCGATGTTATCTGATTTCCAATAGTAACTATATTTGGCTCTGAAATAATGAAAATCCAAACATTGTCACCTGACACTAACTCAAGTCGACTATCAGAAACAAACGAAGCCTCTTCTGTAGAAAAGAACTCTCTAGGATAACTTTCACAATACCACTTTAAATTCTGACCATAAGAGCTATAGACAGTTCTCATGTTGAATTTCTCGTACAAATCTTTTGTGGTTACTTGCTCTGCTCCGTTAGAGCTGAATGCAAAAAATGTTAAAGCGACACTAAAAATCAATTTCATGCGCAAACTCCTAACGCCTTGCTAAGGTGTGAGTAACGCAATACAAAAGCTACCGCACGGCGCCTTAATCACATAAGCCACCGCATAGTAAAAATGCCACGCGTTACGAATCGCTCTTAAGCAATTTGTTAGTACATGCGCTACTTCTATTTATGCGCTCCAAGATATTGAAAATTGAGATGATATGAAAGGCTTTGAACACTGAAGTGAGACGGGCAGCTACAAAACTTTACCCCGTCGGGAAGACGAAAGTTAGCTAGAAGAAAAACGCACTAAATCCCTTTCTTTCACTCAGTTCAAATTAGAAAAGGATTAGTTCCCCGCACTTCGACAGCAACACCAAAGAAAGACAATTCTGACTTAGTAAAAGCCACGAAAAAGAAGAAGTGCCACAGAAATAGGATAAGAGTTAGAAGCCGTAAACGGTGAAGTCAAAACGAACACTCCGCATATAGTGCCACCGGAAAGAACGTGAAAGGCACTAACTGAAAGGTGTAAATACAAGCGCTAAAACAGATAAACACCAAAACTTATGACCTTTGATGTCAAACCCGTACTAACGCCCTGTTAAGGGGTGAGCAACGCAGTACCGATGCCACCGCATACCACCTTAAACACTAAAGCCAACGCATAGTAAAAATGCCACGCGTTGCGAATCACTCTTAAACAGTTTGTTAGCTAGATTTTCAATAAGTCCAAAGTTTTTTCATGCTTCCTATTCAATATGTGCCCAGTCTCTTTTACAACATCTTGCATACGAGCATTGTTTTCCCACAGTTTAGGGCTAATACAAATATCTTCAGACCTATAAAATATAAAATCATTCAATAGTTTTTCAAAGTTTGATTTAAACTCCTTTCTCAGCCATGAGCTATGAATATCATATTTACTATCCCAGCTAATTACTATTATTGTTTCATTATCATCAGGCATTACATTAAATGTAACTGTTGGAACCTCTTCGTTAGGGAAAACCTCACGGAATTCTGAAAAATGCTCTTCCGTAATATATGTGCAACTTGAGCACGCAACATTAAGATTTTTTTCAACAACAAAGGTCAAATGTTCTAAAGAATCAACTTTGCCTTTCTTTATATACTCTTGAGTAATTTCTAAAAGTGGCATCAGCTCATTTTCACAATAATTAGCCTTTAGGCTTAATGCTTGCTTGAAAGTCGTTTCACTAATAAGTTTTGCATGACCAAAAGCTGACTCGATCGAATGCACCAAATATTGACTACCTAGCAGAATCGATAACCGCTTTGAAGACATTACCTGTCTTAATAATTCATAACCTAAAGTTCTATAATATAAGTAAAGCAAATGTTTAGCATTTCCAACATCCAATCCACCTAGTTCGAACTCATGAAACAATTTATCATGAAAATCGCAAAAACCCGGAAATGTTGTCGCTTTAGATATAGGTGTTTTTCTAAACTTAATATTACTCGTCAAACTTTTCAGATCATAACTTCGTGAAAGGCTAGAGTCTAAACAATACACATGATCTTTAACTTCAATCTTAGACAAAGGTCCCTTTCTCTGAACAGAATGAGAACCTATCGCTTGCTCATGGCAGCCCAAATATAGACATTGATGTGTTTCATTCGTGATCGCTTTATCAATTTCTTCAAGATAATTTCTATAGTTTATCGCTGCCTTCATTTTATTTCCTATCTAGCTAACGCCGCGTTAAGGGGTGAACAACGCCAACCACCTAACCTAAACCATTGTGCCGTAAACACTAAAACAGATTCAAACTAAAAATGCCAAGCGTTGAGAATCCCTCTTGAACGCCTTGTTATGCGAAATTCGACAAGGCTGATTTGTACGCATTTCTAGCCTCAGGGCTTAAGTAACTGTCCATACCTTGGAACAGTTCAAATAGCTCGGCACCATATTTGAGTTTGAACTCTTCACTGCTATAAACAAGCTCTAGCTCATTAGCGACGGTTAACTCGCAAAACAATTTCGCCATTGCATTGTCGAGTGTGAATGTTGAACCAGTAAACCTATCTTTAAATTGGATTTCTAACACTTTGCCAAATTGAGGGAATACATAGTCTCGGTCGCATGAACAATACAAATAAACCAATGCTTCTTCATCACTACCAATAATTCGCGCTATTTCTTTGCGCTGGCTTAGCGACACCATATTCTCATCGAAACCCGCTGTTCCATACGCGGCATGAAAGAGACCTGCGATTTGAAGTAATTCGCTACTACCCCAGTTAATTAGAACTTTCTCAGTACCTTTTAGGTGTGCTTCCAACGAGCCATTGAGGTGCTGAAAATCACCCGCACCAAGCTCTTGCAGCATTCCAAATTTATCCATAAATATCAATTTCCTTTAGGTCGCATAACGCCGCATTAAGGTGTGAGCAGCGCTTGGCTATACTTGAGCGAAGCGAAAACGCCAAGCGTTGCGAATCACTCTTAAATGCTTTGTTAGGGCACTGTTCTCAAAGATGGCCACCTTACTAGCCAGCCCTTTGAATTTACACGATTTTCAAACGTTTCTCGTGACCTTTTAGGGTTATGTGTGACACAGTAACCAAATAAGGATTCGTACCCAAAAGCTGCAATACATTCATAGCTATCAGGTGCGACTTGTCGAATGGCAACAGCTGTCTCTTGTTCTGGCCAATAGCTCATAGCATCAAGGGAGCATGTGTAGGGTAAATCGCCATTCCGAGTATGCATTAGTGCTTGGTTACGAACTTGCCAGTTAACTTCTGGCATTAGCTGCTTGAGCTGAGATTCGTGGTGTAAATATGCATTAGGGTCGTTCTCGTCTGGAGCAAAGTAAATAACATCCGCATCGTTCAATGGTGTTGCTACATCAAAGCCATGCAGTGCATCCCAAACAAGATTACGAACGAAACCAGCTGCAATGTAACACTGAGGCAAGCCCAATTTAGATACGCACTCTAAGGCTTTAACTCTAACTGGATCTTGCTTGATTAATTCTACGATTCTATCCATTTTCGCCCTGTGCCCTAACGCCCTGTTAAGGTGTGAGCAACGTAATACCGAAGCTCACGCATACCACCTTAAACACTAAAACCAACGCATAGTAAAAATGCCACGCGTTGCGAATCACTCTTGAACAGCTTGTTAGAAATATTTTACGATGGGCCAAATTCCCAAGAGTATGGTGATAGAAGTATAGCCAGATCTGCTTCAGTTAAATTTTCATGTTTCCTAGAAACATAATTTATTAAATAAGGGAAAAAGTAGTCGGTGATCACTTCTTCACCAAGTCCAGCGATAGAACCATCGCCACTCCATCTTGAGTTGTTAAAACGTTCTTCGTTGTACAACTCGTCGGGTATTGGAAATTTAATTACAAACTGCCCTAATTGTGTAAGTTGAACCCACGCATCAACTTTTTTTGAATCCATACTATAAAAGTCAACGCCATCTAGTGCCAATTGACAATAACGATTGAGAACATGGTCAAGATTACTTGCGACGTATGGAAATGAAATCGTTAAGAACTGTATAGATTTGTCCGAGAAAACAAATCTAAGCGCATTTTTAAGGTAATTCTCGCGATTATTTTTTGCCGTAAGAACGTTACGATTTGAAAGAATATATGTAAGGTCTTTATTTCTAAGAGTTTTAGATTTAATCTCAACCTTTGAAATCAATGACTGGTCTACTGCAACCAACTTAAAAAATTTTGACCTTTTCTCTATATTACTAAAATTGAGTTTTCTGCTTTCTTGTATTTTACCTTTAATATAAAAATACAGTGCATACACAATGCTAAAACTGCTAACAATTGTGCAAATGTTTGCAATTAACGACAAATTACTTTCTGTGAACATAACTTTCCCAATATTTCTAACGCCCTGTTAAGGTGTGAGCAACGCAATACCGATGCCACCGCATACCACCTTAAACACTAAACGCAACGCATAGTAAAAATGCCACGCGTTGCGAATCACTCTTAAACAGATTGTTAGGATTATGCCGCGCCATATTGCCAACTAGCTAAATTGAACTGTTCGTCGAGATGAAAACATAGAGCCTCCCCCGAATATTTCTCGATTGAATATACCATTGTAGGAACTACTTTATCGCAGATTAGCTCTCTCGGCAGTTCTACAACACTGCTGGGCATTATGTTGAGCATACAGTCTATACCCAAATGTTCAAATAACACGCTTCGCTCAAATGAACTGAGAGGGACAGTTTCTCGAAAAGAGTGATTTTGGGAGAACCATACCTCTAGGCGGTCCAAGAAAGGATTATACGGAGTCAAGTCTGAAAAACTCAGAATTCCCTTTGCCATCATAACAAATTCATCATCAGTAAAGTCTTCTAGTTGCTTCATGTAACGCATATTGATAAGTAATTTTAATGCTTGCGCAGTACATTCATACTTTGCAGTCATTTTTTCATCAATATCTTTATTGATACCTTTTTCACTCTGACCTGCCAGCTGATTTTGATATTTTTTACTTGTTACTTTTAGTTCGTATGACTTCTTTTTGCTTAGGAACAGGCTTGCTTTGCTTAATTTTTGAATGAGTTCTTTCTCGTCTTGATCCAGAATACCTTTCTCATCAACCCAAATGAGTAGACTTCTATTAAACTTGAATGTATTAGCACAGAGGTCTTGTTTTTCAAACAAAAACCAGGTCGCTGTTATGCCACCTAGTATTGTACAAACCGCTAAAATGAACTCTAACATTATGTTTCCTTTTAATAATTCCTAACGCCGCGTTAAGTGGTGAACAACGCTAACCACTAAACTTAAACCATTGTACCTTAAACACTAAATTCAACTTGAACTGAAATCGCCAAGCGTTGTGAATCCGCCTTAAACGCCTTGTTAGGCGAAGTTTTCCACCAGTGTTTAAGTTGTTTTGAAAGCAGATTACCCGAAACAAAATACTCAACCAAACACCCACTGACTTTTTGTGATTCAAGAACCATAAAAGCCACTATGTTTCAGCCGAAAGTTCGACAACCACGAAATACAGACTTTCAGCGATCAAGTTGCATTTGAGGAAGCGAGACGTAAAGCTGCAAACTTAAAGCGAGAACGAAAGCCTCGATTAACTTGCCCTTTCCACACTTTGAGCCCGTGAGATTCACCACCAACCAACGCTAAAAACCAATGAGGCAACCCACGAACATTGGCATGTTTTACGGCTGGATAGGTTCCAGAATTTGAGCCGACAATGTTGAATTGCCGACTTAGTAAAACGAATGCTTAAAGAAAACTAAGAAGATGAGAACAAAGAGCTTTACTGCCCGTCGCCTAACGCCCAGTTAAGGGGTGAAGCACGCAATACCGATGTTGCCGCATAGCACTTCAACACCGAAACCAACGCATACCCAAAATGCCACGCGTGCTGAATCCCTCTTGAACTGTTTGTTATGTTCGTAGCTTTTGTAACCCTTGTATTGCTCGGTTGGTCGAATCTATTAAGTCTGTACGCTTCAGTTTCGTTCGAATAGCCAAAGCTTCAATAAACTGCTTTTCAGCGAGTTCATAGTTACCAAGCTCCACGTTTAATTTACCCAAGTGTTGTAAACTGAAACTCAAAGAAAGCACACAACCGTAATCTTGGCTTTGTAAGTATGCTCTTTCAGCACCACCCATATCACCTGCGTATTGCAACGCAATACCCGAAATATGAGTAGACCAAAACTTGTGCTTATCGCTAGATGTAGACATTTGGACTTTGGAAGCTAGCCAATAAGCCAAACTACAAAACCCTATAACACGCAAACAATCGGCTACTAAAATTTGCTGCCACTCTAGCTTTTCTGTTTCGCCTAACACCTTAAATTTTAAGCATTTGTAAATAGTTAAAGCAAGTTTATGGAAAACGCTGAAAGTTACCCTATCCCTTTGATAGCCCACCATTTCCTCCAAGAACATAACGCCTTGCTAAGGTGTGAGTAACGCAATACAAAAGCTACCGCACAGCGCCTTAATCACATAAGCCACCGTAAAGTAAAAATGCCACGCGTTACGAATCACTCTTAAGCAATTTGTTAGTACATGCGCTACTTCTATTTATGCGCCCCAAGATATTGAAAAATGGCATGATATGAAAGGCTTTGAACACTGAAGTGAGACGGGCAGCTACAAAACTTAAACTCGGTTAAGAGACGAGAGTTGGCTAGAAGAAAAACGCACTGAACTGCCCTACTTTTACTGGCTTAAAATTAGAAAAGGATTCGTTCTTCGCACTTCAACAGCAACGCCAAAAGTCACCAAGGTTCTCTCAAAAGCCACCACAAAAATGAAGAAGCACCAAAGAAATAGGCTAAGAGTTAGAAACCGTAAACGGTGAAATCAAAGCAAACACTCCGCATATAGTGCCACCGGAAAGAACGTGAAAGGTACAAACCGAAAGGTGTAAAGACGAGTGCAAAAACAGATAAACACCAAAACTGATGATCTTTGATGTCAAACCCGTACTAACGCCTTGTTAAGGTGTGAGGCACGCAATACCAAAGCCCCCGCATGCCACCTAACCACTAAAACCAACGCATAGTAAAAATGCCACGCGTGCCGAATCACTCTTGAACAATTTGTTATGCGCGTTCTCCACGATTGAACGCAACTACAGTAGCGCGTAATTTAGTCAGCTTAAACTCTGTAAGTAACACTGTAACAAAAGACAATATAGAAACGGAGATAAGTGCAATATTTATCAAAGCATTACCACTAAACTCATAAATACCTGACAGACCAATAAATAGCAAAAGACAGGCAATTATCGATAGAATCGAATCATTAGTTTTCACTTTATACTCATCAGCAGGTATATCTTTTATTATCGAAACCGGATTTGAAAGCCCGTCAAGCCGAACTGCAATTTTTCCTTTTTTAATTTTGACTTTTAGGCCAGAACTTCTTAACGAATTAGCTAAATCTTCCATGATTGATTATCTCCATTTCTGCGAGCGCATAACGCCCTGTTAAGGTGTGAGCAACGCAATACCGAGCCGCCGCATACCACCTTAATCACCAAACGCAACGCATAGTAAAAATGCCACGCGTTGCGAATCACTCTTAAACAGTTTGTTATAAAACTACCCAATTTTTACTACTAGGTTGAATTACCATCCCACAAATGTTGAGGATCTGGAACAAAAGTCACCCCACAGCCAACACCATGATATACACGTGATGTTACAGACACTAACCAACCACCTGGAACTTTTGTTCTAAAAGTACGGTGATGAACAGCAAAGCCCTCATTGCTTAAGTTTTCCCAATGGAGTGTTGAATCAGATTCACCACGCATTTTTTTAAATCGTAATTCATCCTCTCGATATTGCTCCTTCTGAGACCATAACTTTATAGCTTTCTCTGCACTAAGAGCTTTGATACTTTCACATACAATTGTAAAGCTATCTTTTTGCAAACCTCTAATTTCTTCACCTGCACCTTCTTCGATAATATTAACCGCAATTGATATATCATCCTTTTCTAGAATAATGTATTCATTCACATTCTTTCTCACTTTGTTTTATAACGTTCTGTTAAGGGGTGAGCAACGCAATACCGAAGCCGCCGCAAACCACCTTAATCACTAAAATCAACGCATAGTGAAAATGCCACGCGTTGCGAATCCCTCTTGAACAGTTTGTTAGGTGCGTAGCCAAAGTTGGTAAAAGTCGGTTTCATCGTGCTTGGGATTCTTGCGTACGAACTCCCAACCATGACGCTTATAGAATGTAAGAGCTCGATGGTTAGTTCGGCTTACTGAAAGTACAGCACGCAAACAACCCGCTTTACTCAAAGTGCTTACAATATAATCCTGCAATTTTGCAGCGAGTCCTGAACCACGAAAATTCGGCTTTAAGTAAATGAGATGCACATAGCCAGTCCCCGGCTCGGGTGAAAAACTACGAAACTCTAATTGCCCTGCAAACTGACCATCCACAAATATATGGATATAGAACCATCCTGATGTTGCTAACCGGTCTAAGACTCGTTCACGATAACCACTGATGAAGTCGTCGATACCATCGCAATGCCCAAAACTACAAAAGTATGCATCTTTTCTCGCAGCAACGCATAATTCGAAATCATCAATGTTTATCTGCCGAAAAGCAATTTCCATACTTACCTTTTCCTTCAAGCACCTAACGCCGCATTAAGGTGTGAGCAACGCAACCACTAAACCTAACCATACCACCGTAAACACAAAACCCAACGATGGAATGAAAAATGCCAAGCGTTGGGAATCACTCTTAAATGCTTTGTTATGTGAATTTCTACTCGTACGTTTTACCGCTGTGCTTTAACCAACCATGTGGGTGCCTATTGTTCGGATCGTGGTGTGTCCAGTGCATTACTCCACCCTTTTTATTCCATTCATATTCACCGTAAAACTGAACTCGATCGCCGACTTTTAGGTTGGGGATTCTTGGTGCTAAGTCGATGTTATGAGCAACAAGTAAAGTCTGCTTACTATCTAATTTGAGTATGAATCTTTGATGTCGACTTCCTTTGTTGTCATCCGGCAATAGGCGGATTACTGTTCCTGAACCACGAACTTGAATGTCACTTTGATGATTTTCATACGCCTGTCCGAGCTTGTAGTCATTCGCTAGAGCACCAACTGAAACTAAACAAAAAGCTGCTATAAATATTGCGAAGAACTTCTTCATTACTCAATTTCTCCAATTCACATAACGCCGCGTTAAGTGGTGAACAACGCTAACCACCAAACCTAAACCATTGAACCTTAAATACTTAAGCTAACTTGAACTGAAATCGCCAAGCGTTGTGAATCCGCCTTAAACGCCTTGTTAGGCGAAGTTTCCCACCAGTGTTTAAGTTGGTTTGAAAGTAGGTTACCCGAAACAAAATAAGCAACCAAACACCCACTGACTTTTTGTGATTCAAGAACCACAAATGTCACTATGTTTCAGCCGAAATTTCGACAACTACGAAATACAGACTTTCAGCGATCAAGTTGCTTTTGAGGAAGCGAAACGTAAAGCTGCAAATTTAAAACGAGAACGAAAGCCTCGATTAACTTGCCCTTTCCACACTCTGAACCAGTGAAATTCACCGCCAACCAGGCCCATAAAACAATGAGGCTACCCACGAATTTTGGCATGTTTTACGGTTGAAGAAATTCAAGAAGTTGAGCGACAATGTTGAATTGCCGACTTAGAAAAGCGAATAGCCAAAGAGAACTAAGAAGATGAGAACAAAAAATTTTCCTGCCCGTCGCCTAACGCCCTGTTAAGGGGTGAGCAACGCTAGCCACCCAACCTAAAATTTACACCGTAAACACTTTTACCAAAAATAGCATTAAACCGCCAAGCGTTGAGAATCCCTCTTGAACAGTTTGTTAGTTGCCAGACCCACGGCTTTGATTTGAAGTTTATGAGCACTTTGCCAACACGACCTTTACGTATTTTGTAAAACTCAAATCAGGCGCAGTTTCAAAGCGCCTGTTACTGAAACCACTTGGAACATACAACGCCGTAGAAAACGGGCTAACAACACCAAAAAGCTCTTTTGGACAGTCAATGTTACACAGCTAACTTTCAACATATAAATCGGTTTCTGAAATAGAAAATCCAACCACAAAAGAAACCAACGTTCGGTTTTCACAAACTCAAACAACTAGAAGTTGAAATACGAAAACCGAGCCAAAAAGCACTGGACCTTAGCCCTAAACATTTTGTTTTAGCTCCGTTTTTCTCGTTGGCAACTAACGCCCTGTTAAGGGGTGAGCAACGCAATACCGAAGCCACCGCACACCACCTTAATCACTAAAATCAACGCATAGTGAAAATGCCACGCGTTGCGAATCCCTCTTGAACAGTTTGTTAGGCGATATTTCTACGTTTAACTTCTTTCTCATACGAAGATTCGTTGTATAGCCAAATAGCCCAAAATGCGAAAAACATCCCGATCGTGTAAATTGAGTAATTAAGAGCATTATCCGATAAGAAAATCGTAATGCTTGCCGCATCAGAAGATGGATAAAGGAAAATAACATTAAAAATCATGTACAAAATGGCTGTGACGAAAGTGGTTCTGAAAAGCCAATTTAAACATCCTTTCTTTCGAGATTTTTGCCAATTATCAAATGCTTTACCATTCATTAATCCACTCCTTTTCTATTAACTGAAGCTAGATTCACGCCAAGATACTATCACTACTCTATCGTTGATCTCATGTCGCCTAACGCCGCATTAAGGTGTGAGCAACGCCGCTACCTAACCTAAACCTTTACACCGTAAACACAAAACCCAACCTTGAACTGAAAATGCCAAGCGTTGGGAATCACTCTTAAATGCTTTGTTAGCTTTACTATTACGCGTTTTCAAATAACTGCTTCACATCTTCGATCGCTGAACTTTGACTTTTTCTGAAGTCACCCAACCGAGAAGCTGAGTAAGAAACATATAAGTTACCCGTAATCAAGCACAAAGGAGTAAAGACTACAGCAAAAAAAAGTAGCCAGCAAAGTGGATAGTAAGTGACTTGATAATCTGGGTTAAAGCCAATAAACACGAGATTTAAAACCATTACTGCGGTACAAAAAAGTCCGGACCATTTGGCAAAGGTTGAAAAACGGTTGAGTCGCAACGCGTATCGCTTTCGCTTCGCTTCGAAACCCGAAGCACATCGAGAATTCTCAAATTTTTCACCAAGCTGAGCTTTTAATTCTGTACTCAATTCATCTGAAATGCGATTAAATCGACTAACCGCCATGTGCCTGAGCTCTTCCCACAAAGAGAACACTAAGTTAAGACCTACGGCTACTTCTATCAAAGACGAAAAGTCTGCTAACTTATAAAAAGTGATAACTGTTTCAGACATGGCTGACCCCTCCATTTAAACAGCGATCACGCACGGAATTGAAATATTCAGATAAATTACGGTTGAAAGATTCGTCAAAGTAGTTAATGAAGGTAGGCACAGACAAGTCACTTGAATTTTCATCGCTATAGTCAAAGGAGCCCACAATTAGAGCATCATTGTCGCCTACTACGAAATTAACACCTCGTTTTAGAACATCAGCATCACTCAACAGTTTTTGAGGGATAGAGTTTACTTTAACTTTCCCTTTTAATTGATTGAAAAAATTAGACTTCTTTAGTTTTTTTGAGTCATCAGTCAATACCAAAAATTCTCGTTTTGAGTCTTCTAAGTAATCAACGATATTCCGAATAATTAAGTCATTAGATAAAGCATCTAAGAGCCTATTATGTTCTTTACCTTTGAATGTAGTGAGCACTCGAATGACGTCTTCACTGTTGTTAATCAAAAGGCTTAAACCTAGAATTAACACGTCCTCTGATACAACCCTAATGGGAGCTTTTTTTCTATCCAAAGCACATTTTTTCATGTACGAGAAAAGATCTTCATTGCCCATAACTCATTGTTACCTTTTGTTATTTTTATTGTTGCATATTATCAGCGTTCATTTTCGGGGTAAAGCTAACGCCCTGTTAAGGTGTGAGCAACGCAATACCGAAGCCACCGCATACCACCTTAACCACTAAACCTAACGCATAGTAAAAATGCCACGCGTTGCGAATCACTCTTAAACAGTTTGTTATGCGTGTGCCTGAGGCTTCAAAGAATCTAGCATTTTCTGCTGGAACTCTTTTCGCATAATTTCGCTTTCTTCGCTCTCATGAAGAGCCAGCAAGAATGTCTGACGATCACCCCACTCTTCTACTTTACGCTTCGGCAAGCCACCTAGGTCTCTAAGTTTCTCAGACATTTGAATGGCTAATAAACCTAAAGCAGCATATTTCATTGCTCTCGCCTCATAAAATTCCGCAAAATCAGGAGGTGTAGCAGTGTAATCACTTACAGCTGAAATATATGAGTTAGCTTCGTGAACCATTTGAGGTAGGTTTAACAAATCGTAGAGTAAATCTTGAGGCAGTATTTTCCAATCAACCTCAAGTTCTAACGGAGTAAAACTTGGGGTTTGCGAATGATAGTAAGTGTATCCATTCTGATCTTCGGTGCCATTATCAGTGACGACTTCACGGCAACCAACTATAAACTGCTCGATACTACTCGTGACAATAATTGCAAGATAGTACGTTTCTGCCGCTTTTGACTTTTTCGCAGCAACAGACTCTTTGAGGATAGTTAAAAGAAAACCGACCAAACCGCCTAAAATGACAACAATTAATTTCTCAAACACGATAATCCTCTAGTCGATAAAACGCATAACGCCCTGTTAAGGTGTGAGCAACGCAATACTGATGCTTCCGCATACCACCTTAAACACTAAAATCAACGCATAGTAAAAATGCCACGCGTTGCGAATCACTCTTGAACAGTTTGTTATGTGCGAACTTCTAGCTTGTAGATGACTGCTCAACAACACTAACTTTAGGCTCTTTCTCTGGCGTCGACCATTTGATGATTGCTCTAAGGTTCATTGAGAAAAAGATGATATTTGCAATTATCATTGCCACACTGCCAGTAAGATAACCAACTGCTACCCAACTAGTGTTACCGCACATCATTAAAATGAACCCGATTTTGTTCTTATTTCCAATTTGCCAAATTGCAAGAAACGTAAGTACCATTGCAACCCAGTCGATTCCATAGTACTGAAAATATTCCATTTTTCCTCCAAGCACATAACGCCCTGTTAAGGTGTGAGCAACGCCAATACCGAAGCTCCCGCATACCACCTTAATCACTTAAACCAACGCATAATAAAAATGCCACGCGTTGCGAATCACTCTTAAACAGTTTGTTATAGCGCTTTACCGTTTACAAGTGACCAATGATGAGGCATTAACTCTCGTATAGTTTTGAAAACCAATGCATTCTCTGGAGTCGTAATTGCTGCTTTGACATCCCCACCCCAGTGGACAAGGCGCTCTTGGCAAACTCCGCATGGTGACAAGATTAGAAATTCATCGTTCTCACTCTCACGACACAGGCATAATGAGTGGGTCACTCGCTCATTGAGTTTGTGAGCCTCTAAATACGCTCCCACTTCCATGCATAGTGAAAGAGCATCGTTTTTAGTATCAGGAGCAATGCTTGTTAATATTTTTCCTGACTCTGTTCTAACAGCCGCAGCACCACCCCAACCAGAAGGATATCGCATATTTACTAGTTCTATTGCTGCTTGATAGAGCTCTTTTTCGATATTATCCATGACCATCCATATTCAATTTTATCGAGCGCTATAACGCCCTGTTAAGGTGTGAGCAACGCAATACCGATGCCGCCGCATACCACCTTAAACACTAAACGCAACGCATAGTGAAAATGCCACACGTTGCGAATCACTCTTAAACAGTTTGTTATACGCGTGCTGACACTACAACGGAACTTTCATAACCTTATGATTTGGCTCACTTTCAACATCAACCGCTAACCAACCTAAAGGCTCATACAACGATGGTACATTTGTGTAAACATACAGGTTACTTTGAGTTGTTGCTGATACTTGCCTAACACCTCGATTGATCAGTTCACTCGCAATACCTTGACCACGCCACTCATTGGATACAAAGACTGCGTTAAGCCAAATAACTTCTGAGTCACCATGAGGTTCTGTAAAGCGCGAATAAGCGAGACCACCAATAACTTGGTTCTCTCTGAGAGCAACAATTACCGGTGGAAGATTAGATTCTAGTTTATAAGTATCTACAAACAGAAAGTCAGACCATTCCGTTTGAAACAGCTTCTCTAGAGCAACCCAATACTCACTCTTTTCATCGCAATTTCTGAACACTACCTTGTTCATATTGGATTATTTCCTCAAAAGCGTATAACGCCGCGTTAAGTGGTGAGCAACGCTACCACCCTACCTAAACCATTGTGCCGTAAACACTAAAGCTGAATCAAATCGAAAATGCCAAGCGTTGGGAATCCGTCTTAAACGCTTTGTTATGCGTATGGTTTATTATTACTAATTGACCCAACCAGATAAACAGAATATCATACTCAAACTTCTGGGTGCATAGGTAGCGCGGGGGAGTGGGCTGAAGCTGTGGAATTGATTGTTTGGCTAATTTCGAACTTAACCGGTACGTACCAACAAATAACTTCACATTTCTCAACTCACTCTGAGTTCGACTCTCAATTGCAAGATTGCCCTAAGGAGGTGCACATGGATAAAAACAGATTAACTTCAGCTTATGAAACACTAAAAAAAGCAGTGGTCAAGACTGTCGATTCTAACTTCTTTAGCTACACTCTCTTGTTGCTAGGATGGTGGTTTGTCCCCTCGCTTCCTATGTATCTAGAATCTTCCCGCTTATACGCATAACGCCCTGCTAAGGGGTGAGCAACGCAATACAAAAGCCGAAGCAAACCACCTTAATCACTAAATTCAACGCATAG
>NZ_JAWOTH010000033.1:0-15868 GCF_033338745.1 Vibrio sp. Vb1026 | reverse complement strand
TATAGCTGATCGAGATGATGAACAGGCAAATTCAACTCTGTACCTAATAGTGCCGAAAATGTGGATTTACCCGAACCGCCGGAACCAATGACCGCAATTCTTTTCATCGGACTTACCTCGTCACCAATCCAGTTAACGCCGCATTAAGGTGCGAACAACGCTAAACACCTAACCCAAACCATTACACCTTAAACATTAAAGCCAAGTGTAAACTGAGATCGCCAAGCGTTGAGAGTCACCCTTAAATGCTTTGTTATGAAACAATATTTTCGTAGCTGTAGATATGGTCTGCGTACAACTTACCACCTAATTCATAAGCTTCCGGCACGACTTTTGTCAAAGAGAAACCACTTTTAGTAAGCACTTTCTCTGAACCAACATTTCCTTCGGTCACTATTGCGCTGAACGATTGAATACCTTGTTCCTCCGAAGCCCACTCAATTAAAGCTTTTAAAGACTCTGTACCGAATCCTTGACCATGATGTTTAGGCAGAATTAAGTAACCAACTTCAGCTTTGCCTTCAGTTATACGGAAACCAGTAACACCTATTTTTTCACCCGTATCATTCAGTGTAATAGTCAAACACAACCAATGACCTGATCTTTTATTCCAAGTAGGAAGCCTCGACTCAAAGCTTTCCTTCATAGCGTCAGGTGATGGTTCATCAAAACATAGGCTAATTACTCCAGGGTCTTGATTCAAAGACTGAAACAAACCTCAGTCATCAGCCGTAATTTGAACCATTTCCAATCTATCTGTCTGTATCTTCAATTTCTGAACTCTCCTTGTTTCATAACGCCCTGCTAAGGGGTGAGCAGCGCAATACAAAAGCTGCCGCAAACCACCTTAATCACTAAATTCAACGCATAGTAAAAATGCCACGCGTTGCGAATCCCTCTTGAGAAGTTTGTTAGTTTGCAAACCCAAAGCGTTGATTTTAAGTCATTTTAAACTTTGCAAACAATAAACTTTATGTGTTTTGATGCACTCAAGTCAGGCGTAGTCTCAAAGCGGCTACTCAATGAAACCACGTGGAACAAACAACGCCGCAGAAAACGAACTCACAACACCAAAAAGTGCTTTTGGAAAACCAATCTCACAATGCGGACTTTCAACAGAGCCACTGAGACCACATGAACTTACCACACCAGAGAAAACGCCATTTCTGCGAGTAAATCAGCGTTTGTACCAACAAACTCAACGAGCAGAGTTTCAACAAAAGAGTTCAGCTCAATTAACCCAAAAGTCGCCACACCAAAGAACAAACTAACCGTTAAAAAGATGCCAATTTTGGATTTTCACCACGCTCGTTAACACTGAAATTGAACGTCGATACGACAATTTCGACTTTGAGCTTTTACCACTAGATCTTGCGATATAGCTGCGTTTTCCTCTTGCAAACTAACGCCTTGTTAAGGTGTGAGGCACGCAATACCTAAGCCACCGCATACCACCTTAACCACTGAACCTAACGCATAGTAAAAATGCCACGCGTGCCGAATCACTCTTGAACAATTTGTTAGCTTTCTAGCCAACGAAGTACGCTGAATCATTTTCTGCAAACAAACAATCCAACGGGTAAGGCAGCTCAAGCCTTGGCATATTTCCTTTTGAAAACCATTTAAGGCATACCATTTCATCATCAAGTGCGGATTGAGAACAACTTTCTACTACACATTTGAACATGATGACTGTGTATTCAACTTGATCACCATTTGGGTATGTAAAACCAAAACCCTCACCGCCGAATACACCAAGTAGGCGTTCTACTTTTACAGCCAAACCTGTTTCCTCGCGAACTTCCCTGATCAATGCTTGCACTGGCGACTCTTGAGGTTCAATCATTCCGGCTGGAAGGCTCCATGTGCCATCTGATTTTTGCTGAAGTAGTAGCTCTTTGTTTTCATTTAAAATGACACCCGCAACGCCGGGGATAAGAAGTGACATTGTTCCAACCTTAGAACGAACCTCTTTGATATAGTCACTTGAGCTCAATTTTCCTCCTTGAAAGCTAACGCCTTGCTAAGGTGTGAGTAACGCAATACAAAAGCTACCGCACAGCGCCTTAATCATCATAAGCCACCGCATAGTAAAAATGCCACGCGTTACGAATCACTCTTAAGCAATTTGTTAGTACATGCGCTACTTCTATTTGTGCGCTCCAAGATATTGAAAAGTGGCATAATATGAAAGGCTTCGAACACTGAAGTGAGACGGGCAGCTACAAAACCTTATCGGCATTGAGAGACGAAAGTTGGCTAGAAGAAAAACGCGCTGAACTCCCCTATTTTTACGGACTTCAAATTAGAAAAGGATTCGATCCTCGAACTCCGGACGGCAACACCAAAAGTAATCGAGATTCTCTCAAAAGCCACCACGAAAATGAAGAAGCGCAAAAGAAATAGGCTAAGAGTTAGAAACCGTAAACGGTGAAATCAAAGCGAACACTCCGCATATAGTGCCACCGGAAAGAACGTGAAAGGCATTAACTGAAAGGTGTAAATTCGAGCACCAAAACAGATAAACACCAAAACTTGTGACCGTTGATGTCAAACCCGCACTAACGCCTTGTTAAGGTGTGAGGCACGCGATACCAATGCTTCCGCATGACACCTTAACCACTAAAACCAATGCATAGTAAAAATGCCACGCGTGCCGAATCACTCTTGAACAATTTGTTATGGCGCTACGCTCAACGTTAGCTCTTGTATGTCAATTTGGTCTACTTCCCTGCCCAATATCCGCTTGTACTCGACTAAACGATGAACTGGGATAACTGGCAACTCTATGCCTTGATAATTTTTAATAACTGATTCTGAAAAGGAGATTTCAAGCTGGTGCCAAGAGCCATCTTGATGTGATTGTATCTTAGTATGTTCAGACAAACCGATTTCAATTTTTTGATTTTGGTAAACCAATTGGAAATACTCTAAATCCCAACCATATTCGACATAATGAGTTAACGGTTTGGATATGTATTTTGATACATGCGATAACACTTTATCTGCGTCTGAGTTTCGAATATAAAGATCTATATCTGCGACTTCCCGACTTCCACCATAAATAGTTGCCGCTAATCCACCTACTATTTGATACTCCACAACCTCTGCATCCAAGATTTCTTTGAGCCACTGCAAGGCTACTTTAACTTTATCACTCATCTAGCTCCCTTAGCTGAATTTTGCCCTGCGCCATAACGCCGCGTTAAGTAGTGAGCAACGCAATACAAAAGCTGCCGCAAACCACCTTAAACACTAAAATCAACGCATAGTAAAAATGCCACGCGTTGTGAATCACTCTTAAACAGTTTGTTAGAATGACGTCTCACTGCGGATCTATCTATTTCGTACACCATCACCAAATTCAGTAAAGTCGCTGATTTGGCTTAACTTAAATCTGTGTTCAAGAACAAAGGTTGACCACTTCTCTTTAAATATTGGGACATCATCATCAAGCTCACTAACATTTTCTGTAGTGAGCATCTTTTTTGTCAGGTAATTAATACTAGTAACTACCCCCACTCTAGGACCTCGATTAGCCATTGCGTCATAACCGATTAACTCAAGATCTGAATCTTGGTAACGGAAGTTGTAACTCCACTGGTTCTCAAATCGACCATCTAAAAAATCAATATGTAAGTTTCCTTTTGTAATACTCATTAAGATTTCTTTAGCCCTTCCTTCTTCATCAACAGAAAAGAAGCAATTGTCATTTTCAACAACGACGTCGTACTCGTCGTTATTTCTTAAAGCAACAATAATTCCTCTTCGGTTGAGATCTAACTGACCACGGTACTTATCAGTGACCATTTTGTTTTGGTCTGTACCTTGTATCATCAAAACAATATCGTCTCTACCATCTCCATTCAGGTCACCATGAATAACCTCAATTATAGTATGACCATTAGGAACGATTTCCCAATAGGAGCTATCAAGGTCGATCTTTTCTTGTGCTAAAACGTTTGCTCCAAATAGCAAAGCTGATAATAAAAGCAACTCTTTCATTTCTCGCTCTATGATTTTTCAGTAGTAAGTTCTAACGCCCAGTTAAGGTGTGAGCAACGCAATACCGATGCCGCCGCATACCACCTTAATCACCAAACGCAACGCATAGTAAAAATGCTACGCGTTGCGAATCACTCTTGAACAGTTTGTTAGAAGAATTATTGTGTTCGATGATCTACTACACAAACATCAATAAATTGACGACCCAAATCGGTTACAAGAACAGCCGTTTTTATTATTTCGGCAACTCTACCCTCTTGTTTGTTGATATTACTAACTATACTTTTGACCGCCGTATGAGAAATAATATCGTCGTAGATACCTTCTTCAATGAGTTGAAAATTATCTGGGATATCAACAAGCCCTAAACGAATTAAATTACTCCAATACGAAGAGTTTAATCCCAAATTCTCCAATTTAAGTTTCTCACCAATATTGGTGAAATACCTATACTCATATCTACCACCCGATTTGTCTTTACGGTTATTTTTTATGTCTACAATAGGAGCAGAACCTGATGAAGCAAAGTAAACAAGCAATTTAGCCTCATCTGATGACAGCTGCTTAATTATTTCTACAAAAGATGGATGAGCTTTATGAGTTGTATTTTTATCCATACTTGAAGCGATCAAGTTAGCATAAAGCTCTTTCAATTCTTCTATGCTACCTGTGTACTTGAGTGATTCGAGCGCAGGGCCTGCTACATTTGGCGGAGGAGAAACGATGTCTTCATCTTTTACATTAGATAACTTCTCGGACACTTTTGTATCAACAAAATCTTTAATTTTGTCATAACCCCAAACTAACGCAGAGACAGGAGCCAATGCTACATTGACAGTTTTTGCTACTGTGCCTAAGGCCTTTCCTATTTCCTTCGCAGCAGGTTGTAATGCGTCTTCATAAACTGGAATAGCTTTAGCTAATCCAGTTACGGCATTGATAGTTCCTTCAATATTGCTCTCGTTACTACTTTCATTAGTCATAATTGGAATTGTTCCTTATTCTTCTAACGCCCAATTAAGGTGTGAAGCACGCTACTACAGCACTAGATTTGAACACCGTAAACACTAAATTAGACCCAAACCAAAAATGCCAAGCGTGCTGAATCACTCTTAAATTGTTTGTTATGTTTTAGTAGCCTCGATCTCATTGCCAGCAATAGTACACAAAACCAAACCACTGTCTTTTTCACTAGAGCTAATAATGAGCTTCCCAAATGAATCCCAGACTGAGCTTTTACCACAAGTTTTCCAGCCACCTGTTTCTGAGATATGGTTGCTTAGAAGTACTGGAACTCGTTGCTCTAAAGCAATTTCGGATAGGATTTTAGAATCAGGGGTAAAACCATTACCAGAAATTAGAGCACTTACAACATAAGCATCTGCACCAAGCTTTTTAGCCCGCAGAGAATGTTCCGACGTTATAAAGTCGGCACAAATAGCCAATGCTATTTGATACCCATTCACAGTAAAGAAGTAATCCGTCGCCCCAAACGAACAATAATTATCTTCGCCTTCATGCAGATATTGCTTTGAATAAAATTGGACTGAGCCATCGGGAAAATAAACTACCGCACCTATTGTTGGCTTTGAGGAATTGTTAGCTTTTAGCGGACAACCTGCAATAACTATAATATCATTTTCAACTGACGCTTGAGAGAGTTCTTTAAAACTCGACGGCTCAGGCGAAAACGCTAGCTCAGCAACTAAATCTAACTCATAGCCCGTCAATGATAATTCCGGAAAAACGACAACATCAGCTTTGTAAGAAGACGATTCCTCGATCATTTTAATGTGATTTTCAATATTTCCACATAAGTCGCCTCTGACGATCGGGATTTGAGCCAAGCTTATAGTTACACCTGTTTCCAAGTTTCCTCCTTAAAACATAACGCCCAGTTAAGGGGTGAAGCACGCAATACCAAAGCTATTGCATGGCACTTCAACACCGAAATCAGCCGCATACCAAAAATGCCACGCGTGCTGAATCCCTCTTAAACTGTTTGTTAGCACGCTGCCCTTTAAGCTTTTGGTACACACCAAGGTATTGAAACATAGCACGAAACTTATAGCTTAAAACACTAAACCAAACGGACAACTGCCAAACTAAAAACAAACATCAAGACGTAAGTTGGCTAGAAGAAAAACATGCCTAACTGCCCTTTTTTACCGCTTTTAAATTAGCAAAGAATGCGGGCTTCGAACTTGAACAACAGCGACAAAGAAACGCTTGTTTTGCCGAAAATTTCTCAGCGCCAAAGAAACCACGCCAGAGAAATAGCCCGAAAGTTAGAAACCGTAAACGATAAACTAAAAGCGAAAACTTCACATCTAGTGCCACCGGAGCGAACCTGAAAGGCATAACTGAACAGGTGTAAAGCGAGGAAAAGAAACCAATAAAAACAGAAACTTTTAGTCTTTGATGCCAACCCAGTGCTAACACCGCATTAAGGTGTGAGGCACGCAATACCGAAGCTTCCGCATAACACCTTAACCACTAAAACCAACGCATAGTTAAAATGCCACGCGTGCCGAATCACTCTTGAACAATTTGTTATGAGGCGCGCTCTCACTAGTGTTCAACTAGCCCCATTGTTTCAGCCGTAGATAAGGCATTAAAAGGGCTACTGATTTCGCCAGACAAGACCTCCACTTGTCGCTGGTCTAAATGCTGAATTCTTGAATCACTTGGCTTGTCAAAATAGATAAAACCTTTTAAGACTTCATTTAAAGTAGTGATATCTACTTCATTTAACACAGCCTTGAGATTGCTCGCCTCGACTTGAGTGCACTCATAGTCCTTAAGAAAGTGAATGTATAAGAATACTTCTCTTTTATCGTCAAGGCTCAAGCTTTCAAACCATTCAGATTTGGGGAAATCTAATATCGTTTGTTTACCAATTTTGTCGCACTCTTGCCATTTGTCATCCCATACTTTCAAGTAACTCAGCTTATCAACTTTCGCTGAGCAGCCAACGAGAAGCAGAGGCAATAGGTAAATAAATCCTTTTTTCATCATAAATCTCTAAGCTAAATAACGACGCCTCATAACGCCCTGTTAAGGTGTGAGCAACGCAATACCGATGCCACTGCATACCACCTTAAACACCAAAACCAACGCATAGTTAAAATGCCACGCGTTGCGAATCACTCTTAAACAGTTTGTTATGTTCGTAGCTTTTGTAGTCCTCGAATCGCCCTGCTAGTCGACTCTACCAAGTCAGTCCGTTTCAACTTTTCTCGAATTGCCAATGCTTCTATGAACTGTTGCTCTGCCAGTTTATAGTTGCCAACCTCAACGTTCAATTTACCCAAATGCTGCAAGCTAAAACTCAAAGAAAGCTCACAAGCAAAGTCCTGGCTTTTTAAGAATGCTTTTTCAGCGCCAATCATGTCACCTGAATATTGCAGAGCCATACCTGAAACATGGGTTGATCAGAACTTGTTCTTAACGCTAGACGTTGAAGTATGCACTTTGGAAGCCATCCGATAAGCTAACCTACAAAGCCCAATGATTCGTAAACAATCGGCTATCAAGATTAGCTGCCATTCTAGCTTCTCTTTTTTGTTTGAAAGCTTGAATACGAGGGCTTTATACAGCTTTACAACAAGTTTCTGAAAAACGCTAAAAGTTACCCTGTCCCTTTGATATTCCACCATGTCCTCCAAGAACATAACGCCGCGTTAAGGGGTGAACAACGCAAGCCACCAAACCTAAATTATTGTGCCATAAACACTAAAGCTAAACTTAGAACCAAAATTGCCAAGCGTTGAGAATCCCTCTTGAACGCTTTGTTATGTGCGTGCCTGCTCTTGCACCACCGTCACCCACTTGGAACGCCACTCCTGCGCTTCCATTGGGTCTGGCCAGAACTCTTTCTGTTTACGGATAAGCCCATTTTCTACCGTATGGAAAGTAATAGCACGCGCCTTTTGAACGCTATCAGTTATAGAAACATCAGTGACTACTGTTTCGCCATCGCAGACGATTGAATGAACGACGAATTCCCAAGTACCATTTGCTGGATAGTAAGAGTTGATTGCTGTGAAGTTGTCTCGTCCAACAATAAGCTCACCAGATTGAGGCCAAAACCCTTCAAAACCTGGGCTAAGCCACTCACTTGCTTTCGCGAAATCATTAGTTTTCATTGCGTTCCAAAAAGCTAAGACGACTTCCTTTGAATTCATTATTTCCCTCCAAGCACATAACGCCGCATTAAGGTGTGAGCAGCGCTTGGCTTTACTTGAGCGAAGCGAAAACGCCAAGCGTTGCGAATCACTCTTAAATGCTTTGTTATGTGAGTTTACCGCAACAGTATTTATACTTATCACCACTATCACATGGACAAAGTGTATTTCTCGAAGGTTCACTCAATGCGTTTGCATGTAAGTCACCTTTGACGTCCACATCAGGTAACAGTACGTCGGAAATAGAATGAAGCGCATTAATTTTAATCAAATACTCTTCCCCCAAAACGAAAGGAATGTAGAACAAGTCTGAATTGATTTTTTCTATATCCGTAATATACGGTTTTCCATCTATTTCCTTTGCTAAAAACTTTTCTTTTTCGTTAAAAATTATTATTGAAGGATCAACTAATAAATAATTATCCAGCACAAGCCAAGTATGCAATCCCATTCCTGGTGATGATGCCCCTAATTGGGAAAAAATATATTTCTCTGATACGTTATACATTGGTTCGCCATGAAAAACATAGTCACCAGTAACTAATATAGACTTTATACCGTTCTTTTTTAATTCACCTTGTAATTCATAGGACAACCTTGTGCAATCTAACCTTGTAATCTCGCGACTAACGCCATCTTGATCTCTTTTTTTAATAATTTTAGTAAAGATATCTTCAATTAAAGAAATTGTTCCTCGAATCTTTTCTAAAGGCACATCTTTGAACTCAAACTCTGCTCCAAACGATGGATTTAAGTTTAAACCAAGAGTTCTCAAAAGTGACTCGTCCCATAGTCTCCAATATTCTTCTGTGTTCATTATATTTTCCTTAACTCTGACTCCACCAACTCACATAACGCCCTGTTAAGGTGTGAGCAACGCCATGCCGAAGTGGCCGCATACCACCTCAAACACTAAACGCAACACATAGCAAAAAATGCGACGCGTTGCGAATCACTCTTAAACAGCTTGTTATATGCTAATCTTCAGACTGGCAGTTTGCTTCGTTTTGAGGCTCGATAGAGTGCTATTGCTAGTTGGGAAGTCATTTTATTTGGGTCAACTTCCTTCATTTTTCTTTCGTTTGATTTTTGGGTCTGATCACTCTGTCTCTTGGTCATCTTTGCTCTCACATTCAGAACTAACATCATCCATTTTACCGCCTGAAGCTAATGCCTCTGGTTCTGTTTGATCACCCATGCTCTCAAGAAATCGTTCGCTAGCTTTTTGTTTGTGCGAGCGTTTCTTTAGTTGTACTACATTATTTCTATCTTCATTCATGCTCACAACCTCATGTATAATTAATCGCCTTTAACAACATATGTTAAACCAAAAGATTGATAGTACTTCTTAACATCATCATTTATTGGTTTCATTACCCGCACTTCTGTCGCACCCAGTAACTCAGCATATGTAATCATAGTAAAAAGTGTAGCGGGAAATACCCTTGTTCCGGATATATCTGGATTTGCCTCAATAAAATCTAACCTCATTGAGTTACCATAATATGTAGGTCGGCCTAATGATAAGCTAAGAAGTTCACCTTTTGACCAAATTGCGAGTTCAAATCGTTTTGGGTATCTAAACTTAAACGCTGCGTAACCCTCAATCCAATCCCAGTCGACTTTACGCTTTGTAGAGTTAGACCACCATCTAGCTAACTTTAATGCCTTTCCATCAATGCACTTCAGCTCTATATCTTTATATTCACTAGTTTTATTGAGTTTAACCTGAGCAGCTTTTATCGTATTCATTCGAACTTGCGAGTAACGCTGCTCAGCATCTAGGTGTGTAGATTTCATAACGCCTCCTTTATCGGAAACATTTTTAAATCCAACACGGTATTTAGACAAATCGGCATAAAATCATTGAGGTGCACATCTCGCTGATAAAATTGACACTTTCACATTTTGCATATAACGTTCTGTTAAGGGGTGAGCAACGCAATACTGAAGCCGCCGCATACCACCCTAAACACTTAAACCAACGCATAGTAAAAATGCCACGCGTTGCGAATCCCTCTTGAACAGTTTGTTAACTGAGCGCCTTTCAGTTTTCGCCGATCTTTCAGCCACTTTCGCCAAAGCTCGTTTTGCTAATTAATGATTAGCAAAGCTAACTCAAATATGTATTTAACCAAAAGATTACCGTTTATCTTTAGTTTGAAATGCGTCTCACAACACCATACTTCGGCGATGTAAGTGCGCCGAACTAATCGCGAATGCCTTATTTTATTAGAAGGCTTTGTGCCGCCTTTCACATCAGTAAACTTAAGTATCAAACTGAAATTAATCGCATTAGCTCAGCTAAGGAAACCGACCGAACACGCTAAATCTCTGAACCTAGAAACTGTATCATTGTGCTTTCGTATTTTCTGCGCCAGTTAACGCTCTGCTAAGGGGTGAACAACGCAATACAGATGCCGCCGCAAACCACCTTAATCACCAAAGCCAACGCATAGTAAAAATGCCACGCGTTGTGAATCCCTCTTAAGCAGCTTGTTAGTACGCTGCCCCTAAAGCTTTTGGCGCACGCCAAGATGCTGAAATATAGCACGAAACTTGTGACTAAAAACACTGAAGCAAAACGGGTAACAACCAATCTAAAAGCTAACTTCAAGATGCAAGTTGGATAGAAGAAAAATATGCCAAACTGCCCTTTTTCAACGCTTTCAAATTAAAAAAGGATTCGGGCTTTGGACTTTAACGGCAGCTTCAGAGAAACTTAGTTTTGCCGATAATTTCTCAGCGCCAAAGAGACCACACCAGAGAAATCGCCCAAAAGTTAGAAACCGTAAACGATAAACTCACAACGAAAACTTCACATCTGGCGCCACCGGAGCGAACGTGAAAGGCACATTTGAATAGATGTAAAGTTGGGAAAAGAAACCAATAAACATCAAGACTTTTGACCTTTGATGCCAACCCAGTACTAACGCCTCGTTAAGGTGTGAGGCGCACAATACCGAAGCCTCCGCATAACACCTTAACCACTAAAACCAACGCATAGTAAAAATGCCACGCGTGCCGAATCACTCTTGAACAATTTGTTATACGTTTAACTCAAAGCTTTCACTATAAGCTCATATGCATCATCTAAAGAACGGCTAGCTAGAGACTTAGTATATGTATTTGACTCCAACATCACTCGAAGAGTCGAATAAAGACAAGCCTTGTGCGTGCTAGTAATAAACCCTTTGTCATCAATCTGATTCACCAGATTAGCAACTTGTTTTGCGTGTTCATCTAAACCCTCAGAATATAAAAAATGGATAGAATTCTTCAAGTTAGAGCGAATCTGAAATACCAATTTTTGATTGTGTTCCATACTAAATACCATTCTTCTAATCTTAGAGTTACTTACTAAACCTCGTTGGAAAAATTCTATAGCTCATCTTTTTCTTCAGTGAATTCAGTAGTAACGATGTCGAAAACGTATAACGCCCAGTTAAGGTGTGAGCAACGCTATACCGAAGTCTCTGCATACTACCTTAAACACCAAAACCAACGCATAGTAAAAATGCTACGCGTTGCGAATCACTCTTAAACAGTTTGTTATAACTTCAGATACGTGTGGATTGTTGTATGTAAGTTTTTAAACCCTGTTAGCTCAAATTCCAGTACCCATGATGATTCAAGTGTCATAGGTAACTTTCCATTTGTCGATTCACCAAATTTAATTTCAGTTATATCAACGGGACTATGAGCAGCAAAGAAGTAAACTGACCCATCAATATACCCGTCATCTGGGTTTACAGAGAAAGTAAATGTTCTACCAGTAAGTTCATTAAGCTCTGTAGGCAAATTAATACCGTTTAGGCTAATTACAGTTTCTATTTTCTCAGAATAGTCGTCTAGACTAAGTTCAAACGGCTCTATTCCTATCTCAAGTGAAACGTCGCCATCTACGCCAGAAATCTTTGCACTTGTAAATTTGAGCTTTTCTATTGGGAAATTTTCCACTCTTCCTCCTGAGTTATAACGCCTTGTTAAGGGGTGAGCAACGCAATACCGATGCCGTCGCATGCCACCTTAAACACTAAAACCAACGCATAATAAAAATGCCACGCGTTGCGAATCACTCTTGAACAGTTTGTTATGTGCGAACTTCTAGCTTATAGATGACTGCTCAACAACACTAACTTTAGGCTCTTTCTCTGGCGTCGACCATTTGATGATTGCTCTAAGGTTCATTGAGAAAAAGATGATATTTGCAATTATCATTGCCACACTGCCAGTAAGATAACCAACTGCTACCCAACTAGTGTTACCGCACATCATTAAAATGAACCCGATTTTGTTCTTATTTCCAATTTGCCAAATTGCAAGAAACGTAAGTACCATTGCAACCCAGTCGATTCCATAGTACTGAAAATATTCCATTTTTCCTCCAAGCACATAACGTTCTGTTAAGGGGTGAGCAACGCAATACTGAAGCCGCCGCATACCACCCTAAACACATAAACCAACGCATAGTGAAAATGCCACGCGTTGTGAATCCCTCTTGAACAGTTTGTTATATGCAATTTTCTGGTGCTTACTAAATCGGCTTAACCCTTAACTTAAATGATTCGATTTGCTCGACTTGCGATGGCACAAACCCACATTTGATTTCAAGATAAGAGGTTTCTTTTGGCTGCATAATGAAGATTTCATTTTCACCGATACAATTACCAATAAAATTACCGTTCACATCGAACGCAGATGCTAAAACCTCACGAGAATATAACGCTTCTTCCGTAAGGTTTTCCTGTACGACAGCCAAACGCACATCGTCCCCATCTTTGAAGACATTTTCCAATGTTAAACCATAGGCAGTTTTGAAATCTGCCAAATACTCAATTGCTTTATCATCGATTTCTTTGTCTTCAAGAATATTTCCGAGCGACGGTTCAACGAACTTTGTATAAACCAACCCACTCAGAATGAGCGCAACTGAGAAGCCAATTCCCCAGGAAAAACCAGTTAAGATGTTATTAAATCCTTTCATAAACATTCCAATCCATTGCATATAACGCCCTGTTAAGGTGTGAGCAACGCAATACCGAAGCTCCCGCATACCACCTTAAACACCAAACGCAACGCATAGTGAAAATGCCACGCGTTGCGAATCACTCTTGAACAGTTTGTTATGCGTAATTTTTGACGTACTTTGTCATTGCTGTTTCCGAGACTGACAAACCGTCGATTCTATATTGATCTTTGAACTCTCCAACAACATTGAACCCTGCCTTTAGGTAGAGGTTCTTTGCTGGGAAATTCTCTGATAATACACAAAGATCAAGCCAGTCAATTTCAGCTTTTTCTTGGCAGAAATTTATAACAGCATCAATGAGTCTTTGACCAAGACCTTGCTTCCGGCAAGAAACATCTACGCCCATACCTAATAGAACCCTGTGAGAACGGCTTCCATCACTGTGGTGGCGAAGATCAACATGACCTTTGATATTTCCAGAGGTGTCTTTTACAACCCAAAGTTTTCTCCAACCTAAGTCGCCAAACTGATGAGAAAAGCCTTGGATAAACTTATCTTTTGTTGTTTCAGGAATTTCACTTTGCTCTCTGGACATTGGCTGGAAAAGAGGAACTTCTCCATTGCCATTTTCAGACAGCTGATTTTCTAGATACACAAAGAATGAATCTAAATCCGATTTCTCCGCTTCTACTACTTCCATCTAATTCTCGGTACTCCATCAATTACGCATAACGCCGCATTAAGGTGTGAGCGGCGCTTGGCTATACTTGAGGGAAGCGAAACCGCCAAGCGTTGCGAATCACTCTTAAATGCTTTGTTAGCCATGTACTCCAATGTCTAAAGAACTTAACAATACTGTGCCAGAGGAAGTTATACTATTAACTCCAGCCTCTATTGCTTCGTCTCTCAAGTTTTTGGCAGCCCAGCCACCACAATAAATATGTATAGGGATTTCATTATCCATCATCCGAATTTCACGAGCTAACTCAATTCCAGCACGGTCTCCTTCCGGTCTTCCCATATCTGATATAACACTGTCATATCTGCCATTTCGGTACATATTTAATGCAGATTTAGTAGACTCCGCCGTTTTCACAGTAACTCCCATAGACTCTAAGTTAGCGATCAAAAATGCATTGTTTTGTGGTTGATCATCTACCCACAATACTCTACTGATTCGTTGACTTTCCGCTCTATGTGATTCATCAATAACTAAGGGAGTATCGTCACGTGACGAAAGAGCATCTACTACTTTTCTTAGGTCACCTATTTCACTTTGCATATCAGAAATAATAATTCTTTGCTGCTCTGTAACTTCATCCATCGTAAGCTCATTACCAGCAACTTTTAGTGTAAATTTCCGTGATGTCGCTGACTCAATTAATGATTTAATCGTGCTTTTAAAAGAAAACAATAAGTACACAAAAATCAAAGGCCACAGGATTTTAGATAAGGCTTCCATGAGCTTTACTAAATCTATTTCCCCAAATATCATTTATATCTCCTATATGGCTAACGCCTTGTTAAGGTGTGAGGCACGCAATACCTAAGCTCCCGCATAACACCTTAACCACTAAAATCAACGCATAGTAAAAATGCCACGCGTGCCGAATCACTCTTGAACAATTTGTTATGTTTATTACCACCCGCCAGTACGTTACCGTAAATGAGCAGAACAGTTTTACCGGCTAAAAACTTAGCTTTTACCTGCTGCTAAAAAAGCAGAAAATCCCATAAAAACAAAGGATATGAAGAGTGACACCATAGAATATCGAATGACAGTAAACAACCAAGAGCTACTTTCAGGATACTTCGAGATATTTTCGCTACTTCTTACGTAATTAAAGAGAAGCGCACTAGAAAAAGGAACAAACAAAAAATAGATCGCTTTATATCTACTCGGGTCTATTCTTTTCATCTGCAATCCGAGGGAAATACTACTCCCAAGGAGCACTATCATTGAAGATATGAGCACTAGAAAAGCCGCAAATGCTAGTAACGAATACACATCCATGAACTCTCTTTTCCCACAATAAGCATCTGAATATTAACTATAGTTTTCTACACGCGACTAAGAAACATAACGCCCAGTTAAGGGGTGAAGCACGCAATACCTAAGCTTCCGCATGGCACTTCAACACCGAAACCACCGCATACCAAAAATGCCACGCGTGCTGAATCCCTCTTGAACTGTTTGTTAGCACGCTGCCCTTTAAGCTTTTGGTACACGCCAAGACATTGAAATATAGCACGAAACTTATGGCTTAAAACACTAAACCAAACGGACAGCTGCCAAACTAAAAACAGACATCAAGACGTAAGTTGACTAGAAGAAAAACATGCTTAACTGCCCTTTTTCACCGCTTTCAAATTAGCAAAGAATACGGGCTTCGAACTTGAACAACAGCGACAAAGCAACGCTTGTTTTGCCGAAAATTTCTCAGCACTAAAGAAACCACACCAGAGAAATAGCCCGAAAGTTAGCAACCGTAAACGATAAACTCAAAGCGAAAACTTCACATCTAGTGCCACCAGAGCGAACATGAAAGGCAC
Source organism: Vibrio sp. Vb1026 (assembly GCF_033338745.1). Taxonomy (NCBI): domain Bacteria; kingdom Pseudomonadati; phylum Pseudomonadota; class Gammaproteobacteria; order Vibrionales; family Vibrionaceae; genus Vibrio; species Vibrio sp. Vb1026. The sequence continues at coordinate 151 of NZ_JAWOTH010000033.1, read as the reverse complement.
ATTTGCTCCTGTGTAAAGCTAGGAAAAGAAACCAATAAACACCAAGACTTTTGATCTCTGATGCCAACCCAGTGCTAACGCCCTGTTAAGGGGTGAGCAACGCAATACCAAAGCCGCCGCATACCACCTTAAACACTAAAACCAACGCATA
>NZ_JAWOTH010000032.1:0-21707 GCF_033338745.1 Vibrio sp. Vb1026 | reverse complement strand
CATGAGTAGTTTTACAGGCAAAGCCGAAACGGATGATAACCACCTACTGAAGTAGGTGGTTTAGGGCTGAAAATAAAAACAAAGCCCAGCGAGATAAACCGCTGGGCTTTTTCTTAATGGACAGTTAAGACAAATATAAAATTAGAAGCCGTAAGAGGCACCAAATACAAAAGCGTTATTCACTAGGCTGTCACCACTCGCGTTTTCTGCACCGTGTGCTTGACTACGGAACTCAAAGTAAGGTTGAACACCTTTACGAGTCCACGTTGCACGAAGCTCGTGGTCCATGGTTTCCGCTTCAATCATGTAGACGTTGTTGTAGCTTAGCGTCACATCCTCATTCATCACGTAACCGATGCGGTTGTCCATGCGGTAATCTGTATCCGCATCTGCGTCTGTCGCATCAATGTGCGCACGAGTACGGTTACTTAAGGAGATGCCGTTATCGAAGTTGTAACCGATCTTAACCAATGGACGGTACTGTACATTCTCGCCAGCAGAGAACAGGTGTTGGTAACCCGCGGCAACCCATAAATGATCGGTAATATTAAATGACTGCTCACCACCCACAGTGATTGCTGGTGTTGTGTTACCTGCGCCACCGTTTTCTGTTTCCAGTTTACCCAACTGAATACCATCAAATTCGGTGTAAACCGTAAAGCCGCCGAATTGGTTATCAAAAGTATGACCAGCTTCCAGTGTAGACGTAACGTCCGAACCATGAATTCGACCATCATCGTGGAATTGAACATTACCTGTTACGTAAGAAGAACCAGCAAAAGCGCTAGAAGCGAAAGCGAGAGAAAGAGCACTCAGTGCAAAAATGTTTTTCATAATTACTGCCTTTATTTATTCACGTTATGCGATAGTTTTAGAGGGCATCTCTTCCCTTTTATCGCAAACTTTGGAATGTGCCTCCTTGGCGTTCGCAATATTGTTTTAATTAATTCGCGATGGAAAATAAAACATTTTAAAAAGTGATCTTGTTCAAACCGAAGCTCAACAACCCTGATAAAAACATGGGAAATACAGGCACTTATCGTATTTTTATAAAATTATTCAAAAAATAGAAGTGTGATCATAAACAGGTTGTTTATTGATATTTAGCAGATTAAGTCGATCCAGTTCACAATAACCTTGACCATTGCAACCAAAAACTTATTTATCAATGAAAAATAATTAGACATCGATCACGCTTAATTTCCTCAAAAAATAAAGAAAGCCCCAACATGATGTTGAGGCTTTGCCAAAAAATTAACTTACAAGAATTGAGTTATTTCACGCTGGTCACTCGACTTGCTTTCTCACCGGTTGCTGACACGGAACGGATAAACACTTCACCTTTCACATTTGGACGAGCACTATCTGCGTAAGTTAGCCAGTTCTTGCCGTCTAGAGAGTATTGAAGCTTCACACCCGGGAACTGAACGTTCATTGCCAGTTTACCCTCTTCAACTTTCGCGCCTGGTACAGGTAGGCGGTAGTCGATACCCGCTTTTTCTAGCTTAGCCAGTTCGCGTTGGCCAAGTACGTTCGCAAAGCGGTTGTAGTCTTGGTTTAGCGCAGCTTTGTTTACTAGGTTAGAGTTTTGCGAGTATTCAACACCCACTTTGTAGTCGTTTTCCCAATCAGCACGGTGCCATGCACGTTCAGCGGCTGCCAGTACGCGAGGGAATACCATGTACTCGTATTGCTCGTCGTTACGTACTGTCTCAGACCACAGCTGTGCTGATAGACCATAGAAAGGTTTCGCTTTGATTTCACCTTTACCAGTGAAGCCGTTACCATCGCGGTCTACAGAGGTTTCTGCGTTCTGAGGCATGTTCTCTGGTGCAAAACCAAACATCTTACGAGTATCTGTTGCACGCGTCGCCCAGTAGTAACCACGCTCTTTCGGGTCAACTTCGTACGGCATGTCCATGTATACGTAGTCTGGGTTAGAAACGATAACGTCGTAACCTTTCTTAGACCATTCGTACACTGATGATGTGCCACCCCAGTAAAGAACGTCCCAGAAGTTAACACGCGTGTTTTCTGTTGCGAACGCTTTCTCACCTTCACTGTACTTAAGGCCATCTTGCCAAGCTTGGAAGTTTGGAATGCCTTTCTCTGCCACCATCTTCGACACTTCTTCTGCAAAGTGGCTTGGTAGATGAGCAAAATCGCTTACCGTACCGTCTGCAATTAACGTCTGACATTGTGGTGACTGTGCGAATGGCTTGTCTTGCTTAGACAAATCAATGTTACCCTTCCAGCTTACTTTGTCTTCTGCGTTGATGTCTTGCAGACCAGCGCCTAGCTTGATGTTCTTCGCTTCGTCACCACCAAAGTGCCATGTTGTTAGCGGCGTGCCCGCTTCTTGGTGCATTGCTGCTACTTCTGAAATCACTTTATCAACAAAGCGAGTTGAAGATTCCATACATGGGTTGATGAAGCTTTGCTTGTTGTAGAACTGAACCGTCGTTACGTTCGATGTATCTTGAGGATCCATCAGGCGGTACTCGTTCGCTTCTGCTTCTTTACCTTCTTCCATTAGACGGTCGTAACGTGCTTCCATTGATACCACTGCTGCACGAGCGTGTGCTGGCATATCGATTTCAGGAATCACTTCGATGTTACGCGCTTTCGCGTACTTCAAGATGTCCACGTAGTCTGCTTTGCTGAAGAAGCCAGAACCAAAGTTGTCTGTCGTTGCACCTGAGCCAAGCTGAGGCAGTAAACAGCTTTTCTCTTCCAAATCGAAACAACGGTTAGCACCCACTTCAGTCAGCTCTGGCAGACCCGGGATTTCTAAACGCCAGCCTTCATCATCCGTTAGGTGAAGGTGTAGTTTGTTCATCTTGTACGCGGCCATTTGGTCAAGCGTTGCAAGAATCGCGTCTTTAGAGTGGAAGTTACGAGCCACGTCCACCATCACACCACGGTAATCAAAACGCGGCGCATCTTTAATAGACAGTTGTGGTAGAGAATCAGCATTTTGGCTATCTACCAGGCCAAAGATAGATTGTACTGCGTAGAAAGCACCTGCTTGGTCAAACGCTTTAATCGCAATACCGTCGCCTTTGATGCTCATTTCGTAAGCACCAGATTTTGCCAATTCACCGGTGAAGTCTGCAGGAACAACAGTGATGCTTACAGGAAGATCACCACGAACATCCACACCTACCACTTCTGCACGACCTTGAATTGCTGCGTATTGAGCCGCATCGAATGCGTCTTTAGGCAGCGCAATACCCGCCGCGATATCTACCGTACCTTTACCTGCTTCAACAGACATTGGCGTTGGTAGTAACGTGGTTGATACGTCTTGTTTTGCTAGATCTTCGTTCTTCTCGAAACGAGACACAGCGCTCGCAAATACGTTGTTGTCATCTGGCGTACGTTTTAGGTTGTTACCCTCAAGGCCAGTCACGAAAGATGCAACGTCTTCTGTGTTAAGAGAAGCGATCATCTTAGGCTCTGCATTTGGTGCAGCAACGAAAGCGCCTGGCATGAAGTCAGTTTCAAATAGCTGCCAGTATTCAGCAACAAGAGGAAGCACAACCTCTTCACCCGCAGCAAAACCATCAAACTTATCTGTTGGTTCTAGTTTGTGTAGATCACCCGTTACGCGAGAGATTTTAAACTGTTCGTTTTCAACATCCAGAATCAGACGAATGCTATGGAAGTAAATAGCCCAATCTTTTGAGTCAACCGCTTCACCTTGGTTAACCAGCGTCATGTTTACCTTGTTACAAGACGCCCACTCAGCCCCTAAGTCCTGACAAGCAAGACCTTCGTTTGCACCGTGGTTAGTCAACACTTGGTATTGAATATCAAGATTATTAGCCAACGAATTTACAACTTGTTGTTCAGAGCTTTGCAGCGCAGAGCAACCTGCTAATGTAGTGATAACAGAAACAGCAATCAGACTAGGTTTAAACATCTTACTTCCCCAAAAAAGTCAGTGGTTCAAAACGACAATGATAAAAATCTCGGCCCCTCAAATGCGAGGTGCCTAACCGTTACATTCAACATACAACCTGTTATTTCTAAGCGTAAAATAAATAGAAATAGGAAGTGATCCAGTTCAAAAAATGACACTCAGAAAAAATAATAAAAACCTAATTTTCATGGAGTTACAATACACGTCAAAATCGAACAACTTGTTTTGACGAGTTTGCTGCGATCTAGGTCACTTATATTCATGAGTTACGACTGATTTTGTAAGATTTGGATCACGCCTAATTATTTTGTGAGCCATTAGTAAGCGAATTACCTATTTACCTTTCGTGAAGTGACTCTCATTTATTCGTCGTCAAAACTCGTCAATATTTTTAGAAATGACGATTTTGTCGAATACCCCACTGGAGAAATTGCACTTAACCTCACGCTATTTTGCGTATAAAGTTTAAAGGTATCTTATCTGAGGACCATTCTATGTTTCGTCTCTTGACGCTCATATCATCTCTACTTGTTACTTTGACTCCTTTTTCATCTTATGCAGAGCCACAGCATTGGTTAGCAAAAAAAGGGGAAACCGAACTTATGATTATTGGCTCGGTACATGTGGGGGATAAAACGATGTACCCACTCCCTAGAACGGTCATCCAGCATTTAAGCCAAAGCACAGGGTTGATTATTGAAGCAGACGTCAGGAATTCTGAAGGCTTGGTTTACCCACAAACAACCATTCTTTCTAAAGATGTTTTAGACAGAGCTCAACGTCGCCACTTAATTGAAATTGCCCAAGATTTAGGTTTGCCAGAAACTCAACTCCTAAATTCCCCACCTTGGATGGCCGCATTCACCATCCAACTCGCTTTAGTCAACAAACTGGGGTATGTCTCTGATAAAGGGGTCGACATGCACTTAATAGGACTCGCTGATAAAAAGCAAATCCCGGTCATTCCACTAGAGTCCGTGCAATTCCAAATCGATTTAATCGCAGGTCAATCAGAAGGCGGTAAAGAGATACTTCTCTCATCAATTGAAGAATATGATGGCGGAGAAGAGTTGGTTCAATGCTTGATAGAGAGTTGGAAGAGTGGTGATGGTAGCATGTTGGTCGAAGCCTCTTTGACCGATCATACAACAGAAGAGTTTAACCAAGCCTTTTTATACGAGCGTAATCGAGATTGGGCTAAAAAACTCGACACTGGCAGTGTTCTACCTCAGCAATCGGGTCGTTACACCGTTGTTGTTGGTGGCTTGCATTTAGTAGGTAAAGATAACCTGATTGAACTGCTTAAAAATCGGGGATTTAACATCAAACCACTGGGTAAGACGCGCCAAGCAAATTGTGATATCTAGTGATTGTTTGAAAAATGCCATTTAAATACAATTATTTAAATACAACCATTTAAAATTCATTCAAACTTTCTTATAAAACGCCGTTAAGCTAAGTGGATACAAAACAACTCATATGAAATTTAAATATGTCTTCCTATACACGATTGGAATTATGCTCACTTCTTCGCTGTCTTATGCTAAACCGCCATGCAACGTAGAAGCTTTTCAAGCTATTGATATAACTCCGGAAGTAAAAGGCGGTGTTTTAGATAAAGAGAGTGGTCAATTTCTTATTACCGAAAAACCAATGATGCGTTGCGCGAACATCACGTTTTCAACAGCCCACACTCGAAATCGCGTTGCACATATGATGAACCAAGGCTTTGAAGCGGTTTACTATGATGGAAATACAAGCAAATCTCACTCAGTAACGTTTGATGAAGACGATTTAAAAGCGGGTTACGTCAAGATTGGGCCAAATCACCCAAAGACCGCTTATGTCTGTTTCACTACTTCTGAAACTCCTATCAATACTATCTCGTGTGACATCAAGTAATAAATTTACTCGCTCTAAAAAATGAAAAGGCCCTACATTTCTGTAGAGCCTTCCTCTCAATACGTGTCGGTGAAGAGCCATGTTCTAACTTCAAGCGAACCCCATTTGGTTCGATACTATTGAAGTCTAAAATTACTAGCACTAAAAACGACGAAAGCCTGCTCATTGAGCAGGCTTTCTAAAAGTGGTCGGTGAAGAGGGATTCGAACCCCCGACCCTCTGGTCCCAAACCAGATGCGCTACCAAGCTGCGCTATTCACCGATATGTTTAACTGAGGAATTGTCCCCGTCAACGAATGCGTATATTACGGATTCTGAACTGTGGCGCAAGTGCTTTTTACAAAAAAACCTTAGGTCTTAATTCGTTTGATGAATAACTGAACACTAGCACGTAAAATGTGACTGATAACTCACAACAAAATACAGTTTATTAACCTTAGCAACATAATTGATCCAGATCAGTGTGCAACAAGACACCGCCATTTAGTTTATTCCTGTCGGGAACATCTTGGAGGAAACGTATGGACTTTTGGCTTGATCTCCTATTTGGTAATGCAGTGGGTCTATCGTCAATGATAGTAATTTTTGGGGCAATTGGTCTGATGTTATTTTACGGCGGTTTCTTCATATACAAGATCATGAACGACAAATCTCCTCACTAGATCTCGCTTAGCTCTAGAAACGCTTTGCACCGGAGTCGGTTACTTGCCTACTCCGGTTTTTTATTTGATCTCAATGCACCACTCATTGATATAATCCTATTATTCTTCCCTGTTCTTAATGAGATTACTGCTATGTCTCACGACGACGATTTTGATCTATTTCAACAGATGATGGGCGATGTAAAGCCAATCACTCAAGACACCACCGAACACAAAAAAGTACACCAAGTAACAGAAGCACAGCTCGCAAAACGAGAAGCAGCAATCTGGTTAACGGAAGATGACCCAGAATACCTATCACTTGATCACGCTGAAATGCTCAAGCCAGAGGACTTTGTTGAGTTCAAACGTGATGGTGTACAGGACGGGGTTTACCGCAAACTTCGCCTTGGTAAGTATCCAATCCAAGCTCGCTTGGATTTGCACCGTAAAACATTGAAAGAAGCACGTGATGAAGTCGTGACGTTTTTAAAGCAATGCCTATCAATGGACATTAGAACGGTCGTTATCGTCCATGGTCGAGGAGAACGCTCAAATCCACCTGCAATGATGAAAAGCTTTGTTAGCAGTTGGCTACGACAAATAAAGGAAGTCCAATGCGTCCATAGTGCGCAACGCTTTCACGGTGGAACTGGAGCCGTTTACGTCCTACTTAGAAAAAGTGCGGAAAAGAAATTAGAAACCCGCGAACGTCACCAAAAACGGTTAGGCTAAATTTCACCCTAATGCTAGAATGCCCGCCCTTATTCTTCCTTCCCCTTAAAGGAAGGGAGCTTCATTCGCCGTTGTGAAACGTTAGGAGACAAAAATGTCACAAGACAACGCTAAACGATTAAATAAATTCATCAGTGAAACGGGGTTTTGCTCACGCCGTGAAGCAGACAGACTGATTGAGCAAGGCCGTGTCACCATTAATGGCAACAAACCTGAAATGGGGACAAAAGTGCTACCTGGTGATGATGTTTGTGTGGATGGTAAGCCAGTGGCAGCAAAAGAGAAGCCGATTTATATCGCTCTCAATAAACCAACAGGCATCACCTGTACAACTGAGAGAGACGTCCCTGGAAACATCGTTGATTTCATCGGCCACCAAAAACGTATCTTTCCGATCGGCCGCTTAGACAAACCCTCTGATGGTCTGATCTTTTTGACCAACGATGGCGACATCGTGAACAAAATCCTTCGCGCAGGCAACGACCACGAAAAAGAGTACGTCGTACGCGTGGACAAGCCAATTACAGGAGAGTTTCTCAAACAGATGTCGAGTGGCGTTAAGATTCTCGACACAGTCACCCTACCTTGTAAGGTAACGAAAGAAACTAAATTCTCTTTCCGTATTGTGCTCACTCAAGGACTTAACCGTCAGATCCGTCGCATGTGTGAAGCGCTGGGCTATGAAGTATTCAAGCTGCGTCGCGTACGCATCATGAATATCTCTCTTGATGGTATTCCGAATGGAAAATGGCGTTACCTAAGTGACGAAGAAGTGGCAGAGATCCTAGCAATGTGTGAAGGCTCTGTAGGTACAGAAGAAGCATCAAAAACAGACTCTAGAGGTCGCAACATTCGTAAAGCGACCGACGCGAAGCTGTTTGATAGCCGTGAAGAAAACCAAGATTCTACTGCTCGTCGTAACCAGAAGACACGAACTTTCCGCGGTAACAATGCTGATGAGTTCCGTCATGCACCAAACTCGAAAAAAGGTCAACAAAAGCGTCGTCAGCGTGATGATGAAGGCGGACGTCCAGCTAAAGAACATTACAAAGCGAAACCACAAGGTGAACGCAGCAGACCGCAAGGCGAGCATGGTAAATCGCACCGTAAACCAGATGCATCGAGCAATACGCATTCAGCAAACAAGCCTCAATCACCGAGTAAGCCTAAGCAGCATTACATGAATCCAAATGCCGCGAAACCAAGCAAACCAGCTAAACGCACTGGTGGTACATTGAGTCTGAAGAAGTAACACTTCACTGACACAGGCAAGATCAAAAAAGGACGCTCATGAGCGTCCTTTTTATTTGTCATGAGTTTACAAACAAAGAGGTGCAAACTGACCACGAGTTAAGCTCAGCAAATCTCTCGGGGCTAACTCAATTTCTAAACCACGTTTACCAGCACTCACACAGATTTTGTCTTGCTCTGCTGCGCTTTCGTGCAAAAAAGTAGGTAAGGCTTTCTTCTGCCCTAGTGGGCTAATTCCACCAACGACATAACCTGTGGTCTTTTGGGCGATTTCCGGATCAGCCATATCGGCCTTTTTGCCCTTCGCTGCTTTCGCCGCCAGTTTTAGGTTCAGCTTTTGATCAACAGGGATAATCGCAACCGCAAGGTTCTTTGGCTCCCCGTTCAAGCAGAACAACAAGGTTTTAAATACTGTTTTCGGATCCTGTCCTAGCACTTCAGCAGCCTCCAAGCCATAACTATCGGCTCTAGGGTCATGCTCATACTGATGAATCGTGTGTGGAATTTTTTTCTTTTTCGCAAGATTAATGGCCGGAGTCATCAAGATTCTCCTCATAAAAACAAAAAGCGCAGATTGAATTGGATCTGCGCTTTTAGTTAATGATATCAGCGAGTTTGAGTCAATCGCTTTTTCTCTGTTGGGTTACTGCTCAATCGCCGTATCAACTAAATACGTGATTTCACCCGAAGGGGCATACTCATTAACATCAATAGGGCTGTGTGTTTCTAAATAATCCTTCAAAACTTCAGCATCGGTAAAACCTGTATTTACATACCCTGGATGATCGTCGATTTTAGGGTAACCATCACCACCAGCAGCATTGTAGCTTGGTACGGTAAAGCGGTAATTACCATCTAAGCGAAGTTGCTTATTACCAATAAACACATTGGTTACCTCACCATTATTGATACTCATCGCAATGCCGGCAAACTGTGCATAAGCACCAGAGTCAACAGGCTTAGTTGCAACGACATTTAGATAATCTAATACCTCTTTACCCGTCATATCAACGTAAGAAACCATATTGCCAAATGGCTGAACAGTGAGCACGTCTTTATAAGTAATATCACCCGCAGCAATCGAATCTCGAACACCACCAGAATTCATTACGGCGAAATCTGATTTCGCACGTTCCATGTGAGCCGTTGCAATTAATCGACCTAAGTTTGTTTGCTGGTAACGAACCACATTGCGGTCACCCTCAAGCTTACCGTTAGATTCTGCAATCTTCACGTTTAGCTTGCCCTGACCTTTTTCTTGATAAGGACGAAGAAACTCAAGCATCATTTCGTCTTGTTTAATCTCTTCTTGGATAAAGACTCGTTGTGACTGACCATCAACTTTAACTTTCTTTTTCAAGTTTACAGGGATCAGATCGTAGCTCACCATCGAGAGTTCGCCATTACGAAACTCGTAATCGGCGCGTCCCACATATTTCCCCCACTCATGTGCCTGAACAATAAAGGTACCATTTTGTTTATCGGGCTGACATTCATCACCTGGTTTAAAGTTCTTTTTGATAACGTTTGGCCCTTCCATACAAACAGGCTCTTGTGAGTGTCCTCCAACGATCATGTCGAGATCGCCGTCATTCAAATAACGAGCTAACGCCACATCGCCGGGAGCATTGATGCCTCTATTACCATTTTCATAGTGTCCCATATGCGTGACAGCAAAAATCAGATCTGGATACTCTGTTTCTTTCAGTTCTGCAATCAACTTCTTGGCTTCTTCTTTCGGGTCACGGAAGTCAATTTGTTCAATGAATTCAGGGTTGCCAAGTTTCGCTGTGTCTTCGGTTGTAAGACCAATGACCGCAATTTTAATGCCCTGCTTGTTAAACATCGCGTATGGTTGGAATAAACGCTTGCCAGTATTTTTATCGTAAATATTGGCAGACAACATCGGAAAGTTTGCCCACTCTTGCTGCTTGAATAGCACGTCCAATGGATTATCAAACTCATGATTACCTAGAGCCATCGCATCGTAACCAATTTTGCTCATGCCTTTGAAATCCGGCTCGGCATCTTGTAAATCAGACTCAGGTACTCCTGTGTTGATGTCACCACCAGAAAGCAGTAACACGCTGCCCCCCTCAGCCTGTATTTCTTCGCGCAAATCATCGATTAACGTTTTACGCGCCGCCATGCCATATTCACCGTATCGATTTTGCCAAAAGCGACCATGATGATCGTTAGTGTGCAATACGGTCAATTTATAGGTTGTATCGGCATTCCATTCTGGTGCAGGTTGCGTAGCACACCCAGCTAACGAGGCCAAGATAGCGGCACTCAAAACAGTTTTGATCATCAGACGCTGATTCATTTATTTACCTTTTTCTTATTGGGATTACTGATGCACATTTTAAGCATTGGATCTATTTGAAAACCACGTGCACCCTAACACATTGATTTAATAATTATGATGCATTGTTTAGCAATAACAAATTCATCAGTAACAAGTTTGAGAATTCACGGCTTTTCAGATAAAAAAATAGCCAACACTCGGTTGGCTATAGTATTTGTTACCACCAGTCATCTGGCGTTTACTTGATATCGATATCTGCAAAGCTCTTGATCAGATCATCAAGCGATTTCATTTGTGCTAAGAATGGCTCTAACTTGTCTAGAGGCAGTGCAGATGGGCCATCACAACGCGCTTGGTCTGGGTTTGGGTGCGCTTCGATAAATAGACCTGCGATGCCTGTCGCTAGACCCGCTTTTGCAAGTTCAACTGTCTGCTCACGACGGCCGCCAGATGCTGCGCCTGATGGGTCACGCATTTGTAGTGAGTGCGTTACGTCAAAGATGATTGGGCTACCTTTCGAAGCATTTTTCATCACACCAAAACCAAGCATATCAACCACTAAGTTGTCGTAGCCGTGGCAAGAACCGCGCTCACATAGGATGATCTTGTCGTTACCGCATTCTGCGAACTTCTCAACGATGTTACCCACTTGACCTGGGCTCATAAATTGAGGTTTCTTCACGTTGATAACCGCACCTGTTTTGGCCATAGCTTCAACAAGGTCAGTTTGACGAGCTAGGAATGCAGGAAGCTGAATAACGTCTACCACGTCAGCGACGGGTTGAGCTTGTGCTTCAGTGTGAACGTCCGTGATGATCTTTACACCAAAAGTGTCTTTCAGCTCCTGAAAGATTTTCATACCTTCTTCCAGACCTGGACCACGGTATGAATGAACAGAACTGCGGTTTGCTTTGTCAAACGACGCCTTAAATACGTAAGGAATACCAAGTTTTTCCGTTACTTTTACGTAGTGCTCACAGATCTGCATCGCAAGATCACGAGACTCAAGAACGTTCATACCTGCAAATAGGGTGAATGGCTTGTCGTTAGCAACCTGAATGTCGCCGATATTAACGATTTTCTGTTCCATTTTGATTCTCTTTTTCTGTCCACGATACGCCACAGTTCGGCACATCGATAAAATTAGTGAAGTGTGACGTGCGTTTCACTCATCACATTAACTTGTGATTTTAGTAGCTCGGAAGCCGGATCGTCAGGGCATTGGTCAATAAAGTACTGAAAATCTGATACCGCTACTTGAGGGCACTCTAGCTGTTGGAAAATAAAACCACGGTCACGAATTTCGTATGGATCATCTGGCACAAACGTTAGAGCAAGATTCGTACAACGTAATGCCAACGTATAATGCTCTTCACGCAACATCGCACTTTTAATCAATGCCAACCAGCGACCAATAATTGTTGGGTTGTCAGCTTCCTCAAAATGTTCAGGCTTTAGCTGAGCTAGCGGTCCTTCCTGGCCAATAAGCCAAGCTTGAAGAATCCTTTCACCTACATACTCACCATTAAATGGATTGATGTAGTCTGGCTTCTTATGCATCCAGTCGACTTTTAACAAGAACTGAGTAGGGAAAGTAACTCCCTTCAGCGGGAAACCCAGCTTTTTGCCTAGGTATAACAAAATCGAACCTAAGCTCACAGGAATACCTTTTCTGCGCTCCAACACTTTATCGATGAAGCTGTTGTCCGAAATAAAGTATTCCTGCTCGTCGCCTTTGAATCCCCACTCGTGGAAAAACAGTCGTAGGAATGCATCAAATCGTTGCTCTTCATCGGTTTCATGAACAAGCGTGGCTTCTGCATCTTTGTAAAGACGCTCTAACTCTTGTTTCGCCCAATGTACTTTGGTTTCTGGGTTAATCGCTTTGTTTAGCTCAAGCGCACCTTCCACCAACGGTATATTGTCAAAATCTTCGTCAAAAAACTCTAACATGACGTCTATCCAAATAACGTAGGGCTCTTAGACACAGCAATGTTTGCAGCCATGACCAACCAACCTAATGCGCCGAAAAAGCCAAATATCTTCAGTAGGTTGTTTTTCGCAAGTTTCAATGAGAAGAATCCAAGCGCAATGTACGCCAGTACGCAGGTGATTTTGTTTGTTAACCACGGTGCGGCATCGGTAAACGGGATGAAACCCGTAATGAAAATAAGCGCGATACCTGACACTAGCAATGCAGTATCAACGATGTGGGGAAACACTTTCAAAAAGCGATTATTTCGCTTCGGTGAGTTCATCATCATTAACACGAATCGGATCGATAGTAGCGTCGCGCTGAGAGCGATCGTCACTAAGTGTATGTGTTTTAGAGCTACGTACATTTTTCTTCTCTTTTTAGTTAGTGTTTGCTGACTTCCATGATTAACTGGCCAGACAACCAAGTGTTACTCGATCGTTACCGCCATAATCTTTTTCCGTAGCGACCTGTTGGTAACCAAAGCCACGCATTATCTCACGCACCGCCTCACCTTGATCATAACCATGTTCAAATGCCAGCCAACCGCCCACTTCAAGATACTGACGAGCAAGATCCGAGATATGACGAATATCAGCTAAGCCATTCTCTTTAGCAACTAATGCAGATTTTGGCTCAAAGCGCACATCACCTTGGGATAAATGTGGATCTTTTTCATCAATATATGGCGGGTTGGAGACAATTAAAGCAAACTTCGTACCTTCTGTAATAGGCTCAAACCAACTGCCTTGAGCAAAGGTCACATTTTTGATGTTTAGCTGCTCAGCATTGTACTCTGCAAGTGCTTTCGCTTCTTGCTTAAGGTCTACGCCCATCACTTGACGCTTTGGCATTTCAGATGCAAGCGCGATGGCGATAGCTCCCGTCCCCGTTCCAAGATCTAAAATAGGCCCAGTTTGCTCGTAGGTCTTATCGAGTGCAACTTCGACCAAACGTTCTGTATCCGGTCTAGGTATCAGGGTAGAAGGAGAAACTTTAAACGGTAAAGACCAAAACTCTCGCTCACCAATAATATAAGCGACGGGTTCACCAGTTAAACGTCGTTCAAGTAGAGCATCAAACTGAGATTTTTGCTCTGCTTCTAACGCTTTTTCTGGCCAGGTCAGCAGGTAAGTTCGTGGTTTGCCAAGGACATGGCAAAGGAGTACAGCTGCATCGAGAGAAGGCGACTCTTTGCCGCCTTCTGCCAGTTTCGCCGTCGCACTTTTCAGTGCTTGCTCAATCGATTGAACTTGGCTCATCGATTAGCCGTTCTCTGCGAGCGCCGCAAGTTGGTCTGCTTGGTGCTCTTGAATCACAGGATCAATCAAGCTCTGCAGGTCACCTTCCATCACTTCGTTCAAACGATAGATGGTCAGGTTGATACGGTGATCAGACACACGACCTTGTGGGTAGTTGTATGTACGAATACGGTCACTACGGTCACCAGAACCTAGAAGGTTACGACGTGTATCAGACACTTCTGCGGCACGACGCTCTTCTTCCGCTTGAACGATACGAGCAGCAAGAACCGCCATTGCTTTCGCTTTGTTCTTGTGCTGTGAACGCTCATCCTGACACTCTACTACCGTACCCGTTGGTAAGTGGGTAATACGGATTGCAGAATCCGTGGTGTTAACGTGCTGACCACCCGCGCCAGATGCACGGAACGTATCGATTTTCAGGTCTGCTGCTTTGATTTCTGGCAGATCCGCTTCAGGGATTTCCGCCATTACTGCTACTGTACAAGCAGAAGTATGCACACGACCTTGAGACTCTGTTGCTGGAACACGCTGTACACGGTGACCGCCTGACTCAAATTTCAACACGCCGTACGCACCGTCGCCGCTTACTTTCGCGATCATCTCTTTGTAACCACCGTGCTCTGCCTCGTTTGAAGACATGACTTCGATGCGCCAGCCACGCTTTTCTGCGTACTTGCTGTACATACGGAATAGATCACCCGCGAAGATACCCGCTTCGTCGCCACCCGCACCTGCACGAATTTCTAGGAAACAGTTACGATCATCGTTCGGATCTTTTGGCAGAAGAAGAATCTGTAACTCATCAGTAAGACGCTCAATCGTCGCTTTCGCTTCTTTGATTTCTTCTTGCGCCATTTCACGCATTTCTTCGTCGTCTTCGTTTGCCATCTCTTCAGCGGCGACAAGATCTTCTTGTGCTTGTTGATAAGCTTGGAAGCACTTGGTTACTTCTTCTAGCTGAGAGTACTCTCTTGATAGAGCACGGAATTTGTCCTGATTTCCAATTACATCAGGATCACCAAGAAGATGTTGAACTTCTTCGTAACGTTCTACTAGCGTTTCTAGCTTAGTCAGAATAGAGGCTTTCATAGTGTCGTTTTCTTAATAAAAAGCGTGAGTTATAGATCATCCAAGCCAAGTGTTTGGCGGATAATCGTTAATTTTGCTGGTTCGCCTTGCTCAGCTGCACTTTGCAATGCGCGAGTTGGAGCGTGAATCAGTTTGTTGGTGAGTTTATTACTCAGCTCGCGCAGCACTTTCTCCGGATCTGCGCCTGCCGCTAAAGATTGCAAACTTTTGCTCAGTAACTCTTCACGAATTTCGTTGGCTGATTTGCGATAGTCGCGAATACTATCGACGGCTTGCAGTGAACGCAACCATGTCATAAATGCAGCGCTTTCTTCACTAACAATCGCTTCAGCTTGAATCGCTTCGACTTTACGCTGCTCAATGTTGCTGTCGATGATAGATTGCAAGTCATCAACAGAATACAGATATGCGTCGTTCAGTTCACCGACTTCCGACTCCACATCTCGCGGCACCGCAATATCGACCAACAAGATAGGTTGATGCCGGCGCTGCTTTAGAGCCGTTTCGACCATACCTTTGCCAATAATAGGCAATGGGCTCGCCGTTGAGCTAATCACAATATCCGCTTTCGCCAAATGTTCAGGAATTTCGTTCAAACTGATCACTTCTGCGCCAAATTGGTCCGCTAAGCCTTGCGCGCGCTCTTTAGTGCGGTTCGCGACAATCATTTTTGTGCAACCGTTGGACGCTAAATGCTTCGCGACCAATTCAATCGTCTCACCCGCACCAACTAAAAGCACGGTTGAATCTGATAACGACTCAAAAATATGTTTTGCCAGTGTACATGCCGCATAAGCCACGGACACGGCATTACCACCAATATCTGTCTCTGTTCTCACCCGTTTGGCGACTGAGAACGTCTTTTGAAACAGTTTATCAATCGAGGCATCGACGGCTTGATGATCTCGCGAGTCAGAAAATGCTTGCTTTACCTGCCCTAAAATTTGAGGCTCACCCAACACCAGAGAGTCAAGACCGCACGATACGCGCATCAAATGCTTTATTGCAGCTTGTTCTTCATGAACATACAAACTCGGCATTAAATCTTCGCGGCTCACTTGATGAAATTGAGCAAGCCAATCGATCAACTTGTTTCGCGCTCCTTGCTTAACATCGCAGTACAACTCAGTTCGGTTACAGGTTGAAACAATCACACTGCCGTTAACCGCTTCGTGCTCTCTAAGTTGCTCGAGTGCAGGGCCGAGTTTATCCGGACCAAACGCCACCTTCTCTCGCAAGTCGACAGACGCTGTATTGTGATTAATTCCAATAGCAAGCAAGGACATCTAACGTGGTATCTCTGGGATAGGTTATAAAATAGGTCCAGAATTTTACTGTAAGCACGCATTTATTGAAAGGGTAAGCCGGATTTGTTTTCCTAAGTGCGACTTTTCAATGCTATAGTTGTGAGCGATTCCCGATGAAACTGATTAATAAGCCATCAAACATGACGTTACGCTCCTTTATTCTTTTTTTCTTGTCGAGCTTACTGCTCGCTGGTTGTTCGTCCGTTCCTGAAAGTGTTACCAGCGTTGAATGGCAAGCTCATGAGCAGCGACTCGAAACCATCCGAGATTTTCAAGCAACGGGGAAACTTGGTTATATTGGCCCAGACCAAAGACAAAATTTAAACTTCTACTGGAAACATTCTTCAGCACTAAGCCAGTTGCGTTTAACAACGATTCTCGGACAAACGGCATTAAAGCTCACCATCACCCCACAAGGCGCCACAGTAGAAACTTACGATGATCAGGTCCTTTCTTCTCGCAGTGCTAATCAGCTGATTTACCGTCTTACAGGGTTGATGATGCCCGTCGATCACATGCCTGACTGGCTATTAGGTCTACCGACCGATGCCGACAAATTCCAACTGTCTCCAACCAATACACTGCAAGCGTTAAACAAACAAATTGGTTTAAATGATTGGAGTATTGCTTATCAACGATATGGCGACGTTCAATGGCATGAACAGTCTCTCCCTCTGCCAAATAAGCTGAAACTCACCACAGCTGATGTCAAAATAAATCTAGTGATCACAAAATGGAACATCACCCAATGATTGAACTTTCAACACGCTGGCCATCACCAGCGAAATTGAATCTCTTTCTACATATCAACGGCCGTACAGAGAATGGCTATCACGAGTTACAAACGTTATTCCAATTCGTCGATCACGGCGATGAGCTCACCATTCAAGCGAACCATTCTGGTGATATTACGATTTCTCCAGAGATAGAAGGTGTGCCTCTTCAAGACAATTTAATTTGGAAAGCTGCAACCGCGCTTCAAACTTACTCAAACTGCCCTTTTGGCGCGCATATTGAGCTACAGAAAGTGCTGCCTATGGGTGGAGGCATTGGTGGGGGCTCATCGAATGCAGCTACAGCATTAGTGGCACTGAATTACTTATGGCAACTGAATCTAACTGACGACGAACTGGCTGAAATAGGTTTAAAACTAGGCGCAGACGTGCCCGTATTTGTGCGCGGATTTGCAGCTTTTGCTGAAGGTGTTGGTGAAAAACTCTCTCCTGCTTATCCCGAAGAAAAATGGTATTTAGTCGTCAGACCGAATGTATCTATCGCAACCGTCGACGTTTTTTGTCATCCAGATCTGACGCGAAACACCCCAAAACGAGATCTAGAAACACTTTTAAATACGCCAAGCGTAAACGATTGCGAAAAAATTGTACGAATGCTCTACCCAGAGGTTGATAAGCAACTTTCTTGGCTGCTACAATACGCGCCGTCAAGATTGACGGGGACAGGATCTTGCGTTTTTGCTGAATTTTCGAGCAAATCTGAAGCAGAAACTATCCTTGCACAACTCTCTGATAAAGTCTCGGCATTTGTCGCTCAAGGGCGCAATATTTCGCCATTAAAAGAGACTTTGGCTGAATACCAATCAGCCTCACACCGACCTATTTAAACTGGACGCAAACCCGAGGTTTCCACCGTGCCTGATATGAAGCTATTTGCTGGTAACGCAACACCTGAACTAGCCCAACGTATTGCTGATCGTCTTTACATCTCTCTTGGTGATGCATCTGTTTCTCGCTTTTCTGATGGCGAAGTTGCAGTTCAAATCAATGAGAATGTTCGTGGTAGCGATGTTTTCATCATTCAATCCACTTGTGCACCGACTAACGACAACCTAATGGAATTGGTTGTTATGATTGATGCAATGCGCCGTGCTTCAGCAGGCCGTATCACTGCAGTTATCCCTTACTTCGGCTACGCTCGCCAAGACCGTCGTGTACGTTCTGCGCGTGTGCCAATTACTGCAAAAGTTGTTGCTGATTTCCTATCTAACGTTGGTGTTGACCGCGTTCTAACTATCGACCTACACGCAGAGCAAATTCAAGGCTTCTTCGATGTACCTGTAGACAACATCTTCGGCACGCCAGTGCTACTTGAAGATATGCAGGCTCGCGGTCTAGATAACCCTGTAGTGGTATCTCCTGACCTAGGTGGCGTTGTTCGTGCTCGTGCAACAGCAAAAGCACTAGGCGACATCGACATCGCAATCGTAGATAAGCGTCGTCCACGTGCAAACGTTTCTGAAGTAATGAACCTAATCGGTGATGTTGAAGGTCGTGACTGTGTGATCGTTGATGACATGATCGACACAGGTGGCACACTATGTAAAGCAGCTGAAGCACTAAAAGAGCGCGGTGCTAAGCGTGTATTCGCTTACGCTACTCACGCAGTATTCTCAGGCAACGCTGCGGATAACATCAAGAACTCAGTTCTTGACCAAGTTATCGTAACTGACTCTATCTCTCTGTCTAAAGAGATGGCTGCAACAGGTAAAGTGACAACACTAAGCCTATCTCGCATGCTGGCTGAAGCGATTCGTCGTATCAGTAACGAAGAGTCAATCTCTGCAATGTTCAACTAATACGAACATTTCAGTTACACTGATTTCAAAAGCACCCCTCTTTGGGGTGTTTTTTTATTTGTACTGATAACTAGAAAATCCCTTGGTCGCCCACCGCGAGTTTTCTGTGCTATCATACTGCGCTTTTTGAGATTCCAGAGAGATCCTAACCTTGAGTCAACAAATCAAACTTCTTGTTGGTCTTGCTAATCCAGGACCAGAATACGCCAGAACTCGTCACAATGCGGGCGCTTGGGTTGTAGAAGAATTAGCACGCGTTCACAACGTTACACTGAAGAACGAACCAAAGTTTTTTGGTCTAACAGGACGCATTATGGTCAATGGCCAGGATCTCCGTTTGCTTATCCCAACCACCTTCATGAATCTATCAGGTAAATCGATCGCAGCGCTTGCGAAATTTTATCAAATTAAACCTGAAGAGATCATGGTTGCTCATGACGAGCTAGACTTACCGCCAGGTGTCGCTAAGTTTAAAAAAGGTGGGGGTCACGGTGGACACAACGGTCTGCGTGACACCATTAGCAAACTGGGCAATAACAAAGATTTTTATCGTCTTCGTATTGGCATTGGTCATCCGGGACACAAAGATAAAGTGGCGGGTTTTGTATTAGGTAAAGCGCCAGCTAAAGAGCAAGAGCTTTTAGATGCAGCAGCTGATGAGGCTGTTCGTTGTCTAGATATCCTGATTAAGGATGGCCTATCTAAAGCACAAAATCGCCTCCACACGTTCAAAGCTGAATAAGGTTACTATCATGGGTTTTAAATGTGGCATCGTTGGTCTACCTAACGTAGGTAAATCAACTCTGTTCAACGCACTAACTAAAGCGGGTATCGAAGCAGCAAACTTCCCGTTCTGTACCATTGAACCAAACACTGGTGTGGTTCCTGTGCCAGATCTACGTCTAGACGCACTAGCTAAGATCGTTAACCCACAGAGAGTTCTTCCAACGACGATGGAGTTCGTGGACATCGCTGGTCTTGTTGCTGGTGCATCACGTGGTGAAGGTTTAGGTAACAAATTCCTAGCTAACATCCGTGAAACAGACGCGATTGGCCACGTTGTACGCTGTTTTGAAAACGAAAACATTGTTCACGTTTCAGGTAAAGTTTCACCTATCGAAGATATCGAAGTGATCAACCTTGAACTTGCAATGGCTGACCTTGATTCTTGTGAGCGAGCGATTCAACGTAACGCGAAGAAGGCAAAAGGCGGCGATAAAGACGCAAAATTTGAACTAACCGTACTAGAAAAACTGTTACCAGTACTAACTGAAGGCGGCATGGCACGCACAGTTGAGCTATCTAAAGAAGAGTTAGCAGCAATCGGCTACCTAAACTTCCTAACACTGAAGCCAACTATGTACATTGCAAACGTAAACGAAGATGGCTTCGAAAATAACCCATATCTAGATGCGGTTCGTGAGTTCGCAGAAAAAGAAAACAATGTCGTTGTACCTGTATGTGCAGCTATCGAATCTGAACTATCTGAACTAGAAGATGAAGATCGCGAAGAATTCCTAGCAGATATGGGGATCGAAGAGCCGGGCCTGAACCGTGTAATTCGCTCTGGTTACGAACTACTGACTCTACACACCTACTTCACAGCAGGTGTTAAAGAAGTACGTGCTTGGACAATCCCTGTTGGTGCAACTGCGCCTCAGGCGGCAGGTAAGATCCACACTGACTTCGAGAAAGGCTTTATTCGTGCAGAAGTAGTTGGTTACGACGATTTCATCCAATTCAATGGTGAAAATGGCGCAAAAGACGCAGGTAAATGGCGTCTAGAAGGTAAAGACTACATCGTAAAAGATGGCGATGTTGTACACTTCCGCTTCAATGTTTAATTAAATGAATGAATTCTAAACACTTCATTTACACTAAAAGCCAGCTGTTAAGCTGGCTTTTTTAATACCTTAAGTAAATGAACAAAAATAAATTACGCAACTGCAAGCTAATTTATTTCCAGTTTTAGATCATAAACACGCCTCTTTGTTTAAAAAGGAAGCGAACGAGGTTTTTTCCGAAATTTATTAAAAAAAACTGTTGACGGATCTCACTCAACTTCGCATAATGCGCGCCGTTCCCAACGACAAGGCAACAAAGCGTTGAGAACAAAAAATATGGTTTTGGCTACGTAGCTCAGCTGGTTAGAGCACATCACTCATAATGATGGGGTCACAGGTTCGAATCCCGTCGTAGCCACCATTCCTAAATGTTCTTTTTATCAGAGCAGTTAGGAATAGATGCGGAAGTGGCGGAATTGGTAGACGCACCAGATTTAGGTTCTGGCGCCGCAAGGTGTGAGAGTTCAAGTCTCTCCTTCCGCACCATATTTTAAATAGTCATTGTGACTATTGCCTGCAGGTCTATCGCCAAGCGGTAAGGCAGCGGCTTTTGATGCCGCCATTCCCTGGTTCGAATCCAGGTAGACCTGCCATTATTCAAGTGAGATTCCTTTATAAAAGGGGTTGTCACTGAGAGCGTGAAGGTTTATATTGTCTCGCTCCAAAAGATGGCTACGTAGCTCAGCTGGTTAGAGCACATCACTCATAATGATGGGGTCACAGGTTCGAATCCCGTCGTAGCCACCATAAACAACGTTATTTAGGTTTTTACCAATTACCTTGATAACTACAGAATAAGTTGCGGAAGTGGCGGAATTGGTAGACGCACCAGATTTAGGTTCTGGCGCCGCAAGGTGTGAGAGTTCAAGTCT
>NZ_JAWOTH010000031.1:0-21765 GCF_033338745.1 Vibrio sp. Vb1026 | reverse complement strand
AAAGACATCGTTGTGACAATTCATGAGGATAACTCGGTTTCCGTTAGCGATGATGGTCGTGGCATTCCAACAGAAATCCACTCAGAGGAAAATGTCTCTGCAGCAGAAGTAATCATGACGGTTCTTCACGCGGGTGGTAAGTTCGACGATAACTCATACAAAGTATCGGGTGGTCTTCACGGGGTAGGTGTTTCAGTAGTAAACGCACTATCAGAGAAAGTTGAGCTAACGATTCATCGTGGTGGCCATATCCATACGCAAACCTACCGCCATGGTGAGCCTCAAGCGCCACTAGCCGTTGTGGGTGATACGGATAAAACCGGTACACAAATTCGTTTCTGGCCAAGTGCCGAGACGTTCTCTAACACAGAGTTCCACTATGACATTCTGGCGAAACGCCTGCGTGAACTGTCATTCCTGAACTCTGGTGTGTCGATCAAATTGGTTGATGAACGTGAAGCAGACAAACATGATCACTTCATGTATGAAGGTGGTATTCAAGCGTTCGTTGATCACCTAAACACCAACAAAACGCCAATCATCGAAAAAATCTTCCACTTTAACTCTGAGCGTGAAGACGGCATTTCAGTTGAAGTGGCGATGCAATGGAACGATGGTTTCCAAGAGAACATCTTCTGCTTTACCAACAATATCCCACAGCGTGATGGTGGTACTCACCTTGCTGGTTTCCGTGCTGCGCTAACACGTACATTGAACAGCTTTATGGATAAAGAAGGTTTCTCGAAGAAAGCGAAAACAGCGACTTCAGGCGACGATGCGCGTGAAGGTCTAACTGCGGTTGTTTCGGTGAAAGTGCCTGATCCTAAGTTCTCAAGCCAAACAAAAGACAAACTAGTTTCTTCTGAAGTGAAATCAGCTGTTGAGTCTGCAATGGGTGAAAAACTGTCTGAGTTCCTGATTGAGAACCCGACAGAAGCGAAGATGGTTTGTTCGAAAATCATCGATGCAGCACGTGCTCGTGAAGCAGCGCGTAAAGCTCGTGAAATGACGCGCCGTAAAGGTGCACTAGACCTAGCTGGCCTTCCAGGTAAACTTGCAGACTGTCAGGAAAAAGATCCGGCACTCTCTGAACTATACATAGTGGAGGGTGATTCGGCAGGCGGCTCCGCAAAACAAGGCCGTAACCGTAAGAACCAAGCGATCCTACCGCTAAAAGGTAAGATTCTTAACGTAGAAAAAGCACGTTTCGACAAGATGCTATCTTCTCAAGAAGTAGCAACACTGATCACCGCACTAGGTTGTGGTATCGGTCGTGACGAGTACAACCCGGACAAGCTTCGTTACCACAACATCATCATCATGACCGATGCCGATGTCGATGGTTCGCACATCCGTACGCTACTGTTGACCTTCTTCTACCGTCAAATGCCAGAGCTTATCGAGCGTGGCTATGTGTACATCGCTCAGCCACCACTATACAAAGTGAAAAAAGGCAAACAAGAGCAGTACATCAAAGATGAAGAAGCGATGAACCAATACCAAGTATCATTGGCTCTGGACAATGCATCGCTACACGTAAACGCAGAAGCACCAGCATTGGCTGGTGAAGCACTAGAGAAGCTTGTTCAACAGTACAATGCGGGTATTAAACTGGCGGAACGTATGAGCCGTCGTTACCCAAGTGCTTTGGTAAACGAGTTGATTTACACTCCTCGCCTAACGCCAGAGCAATGCCATGACGCATCAGTTGTGGAAGCGTGGACGAAGCAGCTTATTGAGCAGCTGAATGCGAAAGAAGTGGGTGCAAGCCAGTACAGCTACGAAGTTGAGCAGCACGAAGAGCTAGGCTTAAACTTGCCTAAGATTGTGGTTCGTACTCACGGCGTGACGCACGAACATGCAATTAGCATCGACTTCCTAAACTCGAAAGAGTACGGCAAGTTGGCTGATCTATCAGAAGCACTTGATGGACTTCTGGAAGAAGGCGCGTACATCAAACGTGGTGAGCGTACTATGCCAGTGGCAAACTTTGCAGAAGCGCTTGACTGGTTAGTGAAAGAGTCAATGCGTGGCTTAAGCCGTCAGCGCTACAAAGGTCTAGGTGAGATGAACCCAGACCAACTTTGGGAAACCACCATGGACCCAGAAACTCGTCGTATGATGCAGGTAACGATTGAAGATGCGGTAGGTGCAGATCAACTGTTCACTACGCTAATGGGTGACCAAGTAGAACCTCGTCGTAACTTCATCGAAGAGAACGCACTGAAAGTAGCGAACCTAGACGTATAACGACACTGTTCGTGATAGTAAAAAGCAGCGAGAAATCGCTGCTTTTTTTGTTGTACCACCAGCTAAAATCGCCACTTTCTGCTAAAGCGGATGTTTTTCTGGTACTAACTGCCAACAACCCGATCAAGCCTGCCATTTTATTTCTGTTTTCTTTTTTTCTCGCCATTTTGTTCGCTTGAGCGTTTTTGCTTTCTTTTTTCTGCTCGCTATAGTGCTGAAGAGCTGATGAATAAGGAGACTAAGAAAATGGTGATGACTTTCCTGAACTAAGCCGGAAGTGATGCACTTCCGGTTCAATGCACTGAATTTATTTGTAAGACAAGGCATTAAGAAGGAAATAATCATGTTTGAACGCTGGTTCTCAGCGTACTGCTTGGCGCTGCGAACTTGGTGGTTAACCAGTCGCTTTTTAACCTATCAATCACCACTAAGGTTGTTATCGCTATTTGAAACCTGCGAGCAACAAGCCCATTGCCGTAACCGAACTCGTATTGCGGTTGGGGACACGGTTCGCTTAGTGGATGTTGAACGCGCCTATCAATATCGCATGACATTGGTCAGCTCGCGCAAGGGGCAACCCATGACAGGTATGCTCGCGGTCGATTCTTATTTGGGGTCTCGACTATTAGGTCGAGCTAAAAATGATGCGCTCGAAGTGGAAATTTTTAATCAGCGACGCTGCTTTGTGATTACTGAAATTGTTCATCAATCGCAACCACCAGCTCAGAAAATGCTGTGTGGTTGTCTGTTGTGCCAATAAATAGAGGTGAAGTCATGAGTAAGAAAGAAAAGAAACAACCGCAGTTGAGTCTAAAAGAAAAGCGCAAACTAAAGCAGGAAAAGGCGGCAGAAAAGGGCGTTGTAAAAGCGCGTAAATCCTCCCGCAAGTAAAGTGTAGATTGAGCCCTCCAGAACGGCGGGCTTTTTATCACTGATCGCGAAGTGATGAGGAACTAAGCTGTTCAAGGGGATAGTGGATGCTTTAAAAATTTTTTATTTTTTCCCTTGAAAGTCATTTTTGACGACCTTATATCTAGTTATGAAGAGGGTGACTGGCTTGCTAGAGACTAGAAGACCAGCCCTCTGAAATCGCTAAAACGAGATCGCTCAGAAGAGGATATGGCGTTTTAGCACACAACTTAAACCTTTAGATTCAATATCATGTCTCCGAGCCAAACCAAGGCCAGTGGAATGATAAGAATCTCTTAGTTCGGCGTTGGTTTTTGCATAAACACGCCAGTAGGATTGAACTCATCTGAACTAAGACTATTGCTTAATTAAGAGGATAGATTTATGCGTAATGTAGATTTCTCACCACTATACCGTAATGCAATTGGCTTTGATCGTCTGCTAAACCTGATGGAAGCGAATACAGCGAAAAATACTTCTGGCGGTTACCCTCCATACAACATTGAGCAAAAAGACGAGCACAACTACCGTATTACTATGGCCGTTGCTGGCTTTGCTGAAGAACAGCTCGATCTGACTCAAAACGAAAACATGTTGATTGTGAAGGGCGAACGTAAAGCAGAAGAAGGCAAAAACTACGTTTACCAAGGTATTGCAGAACGTGATTTTGAACGTAAATTCCAGCTAGCGGATTACGTAAAAGTCGTGGGTGCATCAATGGAAAACGGTCTGCTTCATATCGATTTAGTTCGTGAAATCCCTGAAGCCATGCAACCACGTAAGATTGCTATCGGTGGCAACAACCTGATTGAGAACAACTAATCAGTTAACCACCCGGTTATAGAATGAGAAAGAGCGCCATATGGGCGCTCTTTTTAGTTTGGGGTTTTCAAATCCGCTATTTTAAAGCTGTAATTTCAAAGAGAAGAACGGCTGAGTTCAATCCGTCTATTTACCTTCGCGGTAAGCCTTTTCCACTTCTTCAGCGATAATCGCAATGCCTTTTTGCATCATCTCATCATCTTGAACGTAGTTCATACGCAGGCATTGGTGCGCGTGATCCCACTCGTCTTGCTGACCAATAAAGAAATATTCACCAGGGACAATCAATACGCCACGCGCTTTCAAGCGTTGGTACAGTTCCATTGTTGTGATTGGCAGTTCATCAAACCATAACCACAAGAAGATAGCGCCTTCCGGCTTGTGGATGCGGAATCGCTCATCGGTAACTGCTTGTTGGAGCAGTTCAACCGCTCGTTGTGATTTTTGCTTGTAGAACGGCTTAATCACCTCTGAACTCAGTTTAAGCAGATCACCTTTGCCAATTATATGGTTTGCCAGCGCTGGACCAACACTGCCCGGCGCTAGGCTGATGATGCCGTTCATATTGGTTAATGCTTGCGTGATTTCTTCACTCGCAATCACAATGCCACAACGCACGCCCGGTAAACCAAGCTTAGATAGGCTCATGCATAGGATGGTGTTTTCATTCCAGAACGGTTCGACATCTTCAAAGATGATGTTCGGGAAAGGTAGACCGTAGGCGTTATCGATGATCAGCGGGATGTTGTTCTCACGTGCTAGCTTGTCCAGCTTACGTACTTCTTCGTCTGTCAGTACATTACCCGTTGGGTTGGTTGGACGAGATGCACAGATTGCCGCAACAGAGTCGTCGACGGTTAGCTGCTCAAAATCGACGTGGTATTTAAACAGACCGTTATCTAACAGCTCGATTTCTGGGTGGTAAGAGATAAAGATATCTTCATCAATGCCAGCATCACCATAACCGATGTATTCAGGCGCGATAGGCAGTAGCACTTTCTTGTGCGAACCGTCTGGCTGTTTACCTGCCAACAAGTTGAACAAGTAGAAAAAGCCACTTTGGCTACCGTTAGTTAGGCTGATGTTTTTTTCGGAAATATCCCAGCCGTAAGTTTCACGGAATAACTGAGCTAGCGCTTTGACGAACGCGTCTTTACCCTGCGGGCCATCGTAGTTGGCGAGGGCGGCGACGAGCTCCCCACTGGCGAGCATTTCCTCACTGGCTTGGTGAAAGTAATCGAGCATGGCAGGAATGGCGGCAGGATTACCTCCACCGAGCATGATGGCACCTGGTGTGCGCAGACCATCATTCAAATCGTCCATTAACTGCGTAATACCTGAATACTGATTAAATTTTTCACCAAACTTTGAGAACTGCATGCTGACTTATACCTAATTCATTGTGATTGCTTTGTGTATGTTTATGCCGATGTTTTATCGGCTTATCGAGTAATCCTTGACCTTACCTCAATGTGTAATTAACGCAAAGTGTGAATTAAGCCGAAAAAGAAAAAAGTGCGTCATCAGACCAGAGGGACGAGACTAAATGGCAAAAAGAACAATAAAAAAGGGAAGCTTATGCTTCCCTTGCTGGTGGAGAGAGTGTGATTTACTCACCGGTGTAAACAATCAGTACCTTGTCGTCTTGGTATTGGCGTTCGAACGCGTAGTAACCTTCTTGATTGCGAGTGATGTGCTTACCTTGAGCAACCGCTGGGTGGCGTTTACGGAATTCACCCAATTTTTGCCAATGTTGCAGCAGATCTTCACGCTCGCCATGAATCTTATCCCATGGCATATCTGAGCGTGTGCCTTGGTGGGCGTCTGAACCAGTAATGCCAAAATCACGAGCTATCTCATCACCGTAATAGATCTGTACTGCACCCGGAGCCAGCATCAGAGCATTTGCCGCACGTGCTTGGTCATCAAAGCTGCGGCTGCGAGCTGACCAAAACAGTTGTGTATCGTGTGAAGACAGGTAGCTCAACACATTGAACTCAGGATCGGTATTGATGCGCTCTGCATAGCGGCGGTAATCATTATCAAGTTGAGCGAAACACTTCAGCGCTTTTGGTGCCACATCAGATTGGAACTCGAAGTTGATGATGGAATCGAAGCCGTTATCGAAATACGGGCTCTTCACTACGCTGTGTGCCCACACTTCACCTGTCATCCAGAAAGGTAGGTCATCCAAGGCTTTGTCCGGGTTGTTTTGTTTCCATTGAGCAAGCGCTTGGGTGGTGCTGGCTTTCAACTCTGCCCACGCTTCCATTTCAACGTGTTTAGCGGTGTCGACACGGAAGCCGTCAATGCCATAGTCGCGCACCCAATCGGATAACCAGGTAATCATGTGTTCACGTGGGGTTTGCAGCTCATCTTGCGCATTGGTGTCTTTATTGCGGAAGAAGTTTGGTAATCCGGTTTTCTGAGTTGATTCGGTTTTGAGATCCGGTAGGTAGTTCAAAGACATGGTGATGTCGTTGTAGCCCGGAGCATCGTAGTCGCCAATATCGGTGCGGATCCAATCTTTGCCCCACCATTTATCCCACGCTTCGCTATCACCGTATTTGATGTAGTCGTTGAAGCTGTGCCAGCTTTGTCCTGATTTTGGCTGCCAGTCGGTCCATTTTTCACCAAGGACTTCTTTGGCTTCTTGGTCATCAAGGTAAAGCTGACCAAATCCGAATTCCTGCATGTCTGCTAATGTCGCATAACCTGTGTGGTTCATGACCACATCCCAAATCACGCGGATACCTTTCTTATGGGCAGTATCGACGAAGGTTCTGAGTTCATCTTCGGTACCCATGTTGGCATCAAGCTTGGTCCAATCTTGGTGATAGTAGCCGTGGTAGCCGTAGTGCTTAAAGTCGCCTTTATCGCCGCCGCCAACCCAGCCGTGGATTTGTTCCAGTGGTGAGGTTATCCAGATAGCATTGACACCAAGTGATTCGATGTAATCGAGTTTTTTCGTTAGACCCGATAAGTCACCACCGTGGAAGGTACCAATCTCATATTTTCCGTCTTTGTTGCGACCGTAGCTGTTGTCGTTGTCTGGGTTGCCATTGTAGAAGCGGTCGGTCATGACGAAGTACACCGTCGCATTGTCCCAACTGAACGGTTTGTCGGCTTGCTGTTCAACTTCTTCTAGCAGCAATAGACCTTGGCTCATAGGACCCGGTTGCATGGTGACGCTGCCATTGGCGACAGTGGTTTCTTGTCCGGTTAAGGCATCACGAACGACAGTGCCATCATTAAAGGTTTGGGCAACGTTGATGGTTTTTGGCGTGTCAGTTGCGACAGGGCAAGAGTAGGTGATGTCCTGACTCTGTTTTGGTTTGATTTTTACCGTTAGCTCGTTGGTGGTTGGGTTGAGCGTAAATTGATAGGTATTGGCTTTGAAGATGCGCAGCGGCATTTGTGCATCAGTGGCGCAGTTATCCATTTTTAATGGACGATTGAATTTGATGCGATCTTCTTCTGCTAGGGCAAAGCTACTGCCACAGCTTTGCTTGCTGTCAGCAATGGTAAAGCTATAACTGCCTTTTTCGAGTTTTTGCTCGGCGACAAGTAAGCCCTGTGAGTTTTCCTCAAAAACAGCGGTGTCATCACCAACGCTTAATACGATGGCATTTTCTGGAATCTGGCTGCAGGCGCTCAGTAGACCGATAGAGAGTGCGAGAATTGTTTTTTTCATTGTGTCCTTCCCCCGAATAAACAGTCCAGTTATAGCAAAACTGTGCCTCTACAATCCGAGCTCTACACCAACAAGTTAAACGCGTCTCACCCTACAAATTTTAGTCTTGTTCACAAAATGAATAATAAGCATCACCTTCATCGGTTTGAAGGCAACAAAAAAGGGAAGCATCTGCTTCCCTTTTACTTATTTCTTAATCACTTCGAAGAGCAATGAATTACTTTTGAAGCAAAGAAATATCTGCGATCTGTAGGAACAGGTTACGCAGGTTGTTCAGAAGTGTCAGACGGTTCTTCTTAAGTGCTTCGTCGTCTGCCATTACCATTACGTTATCGAAAAACGCATCAACTGGTTCACGTAGGTCAGCTAGCTTGCTTAGGGCTTCTTGGTAGTTACCAGTAGCAAATGCTGGCTCTAGCGCTTCTGTCATTACTTCAACGCTTTCTGCTAGTGCTTTCTCTGCGTCTTCTTGTAGAAGTGCTAGGTCGATGTCTGCTGCTAGTTCGCCGTCGAATTTCGCTAGGATGTTACCTACACGTTTGTTCGCTGCTGCTAGAGACTCTGCCGCTTCTAGCTCACGGAAGTGAGAAACCGCTTTAACTCGTTGGTCGAAGTCTGCTGGTTTTGTAGGACGACGCGCTAGAACCGCTTGAATGATGTCTACGCTGAAGCCTTCGTCTTGGTACCAAGCACGGAAACGACCAAGCATGAACTCGATAACGTCTTGCTCAACGTTGTCGTTGGTTAGGCGATCGCCAAACAGTGACTTCGCTTTCGCTACTAGGTCAACAAGATCTAGGTTGTAGCCGTATTCAACGATGATACGTAGTACACCTAGAGATGCGCGGCGTAGTGCGAATGGGTCGCTGCCTTTAGGCGCTTGACCAATACCGAAGATACCTACGATAGTGTCTAGCTTGTCTGCCATTGCAACTGCAGTTGAAACGCCGTTTGATGGCAGTTCATCACCTGCGAAACGAGGCATGTATTGCTCGTTCAGTGCGACTGCAACTGCTTCTGCTTCACCGTCGTGGCGAGCATAGTGCATACCCATAACACCTTGAGTATCCGTGAATTCGAATACCATTGAGGTCATTAGGTCACATTTTGCTAGTAGACCAGCACGCTTTGATTTCTCAACGTCAGCACCGATTTGCTCAGCAATGTAGCCAGCAAGTTCTGTGATGCGGTCTGTTTTGTCTTTGATCGTCCCCAGTTGCTTTTGGAAGATCGCTTGCTCTAGTTCAGGCAGACGGTCGATAAGCGGACGCTTACGGTCTGTGTTGAAGAAGAACTCTGCGTCAGCAAGACGAGGACGAACCACTTTCTCGTTACCTTCGATTACGTAACGAGGCTCTTTTGATTCGATGTTCGATACGAAGATGAAGTTAGGTAGTAGCTTCTTGTTTTCGTCGTAAACAGGGAAGTATTTTTGGTCACCTTTCATGGTGTAAACCAATGCTTCAGAAGGTACTTTTAGGAACTCTTCTTCAAACTTCGCTGTTAGTACCACTGGCCATTCAACCAGAGACGTTACTTCTTCTACTAAGTCATCTTCTAGGTCAGCGATACCGCCAACTGCTGCTGCCGCTTTTTGTGCGTCAGCTAGGATGATTGCTTTACGCGCTTCGTAATCTGCCATTACTTTACCGCGCTCTTCTAGGATCGCAGGGTATTGCTCAGCAGAATCGATAGTAAACTCTTGCTCACCCATGAAGCGGTGACCACGGATAGTGCGGTCTGAAGCAACACCAAGGATCTCGCCTTCGATTAGGTCGCTGCCCATTAGCATGGTTAGCGTCTTAACTGGACGGATAAATTGAGTCGTTTTGTTACCCCAGCGCATTGGTTTTGCGATAGGTAGGTTTGCTAGTGCTTTCGCTGCAAGTTCAACGACGATCTCAGACGTTGGCTGACCTTTCACTTCTTGTTTGAACAGTAGCCATTCACCTTTGTCTGTAACCATGCGCTCTGCTTGGTCAACCGTGATGCCACAACCGCGTGCCCAGCCTTGAGCCGCTTTTGTTGGGTTGCCTTCTGCGTCAAATGCTGCAGAAACCGCAGGACCACGTTTTTCAACAACTTTGTCAGACTGGCTGTCTGCTAGTGCAGCGACTTTAAGTGCAAGACGACGAGGCGCCGCGAACCATTTCACGCCTTCGTGAGCAAGCTCAGCGCCTTTTAGTTCTGCTTCGAAGTTTGCTGCGAATGCTTCAGCTAGAGTGCGAAGTTGCGTTGGTGGTAGCTCTTCTGTACCTAGCTCGATTAGAAATTCTTTTGCCATGTTACTCTACCCCTTACGCTTGTTCTTTCTTACACATTGGGAAGCCAAGAGCTTCACGCGATGCGTAGTATGCTTCTGCAACTGCTTTCGTCAGGTTGCGGATGCGTAGGATGTAACGTTGGCGTTCAGTTACTGAGATCGCTTTACGCGCGTCTAGTAGGTTGAATGCGTGACCAGCTTTTAGAATGCGCTCGTAAGCAGGTAGTGGCAGTGGCTTTTCAAGCTCAAGCAGCTCTTTACACTCTTTCTCACACTGTTCGAAGAAACTAAATAGGAAATCAACGTCTGCGTGCTCGAAGTTGTAAGTTGATTGCTCTACTTCGTTTTGGTGGAAGATGTCACCGTAAGTCACTTTGCTGCCGTCTGGCGCGATGTTCCAAACTAGGTCGTAAACAGAGTCTACTTCTTGGATGTACATCGCTAGACGTTCGATACCGTAAGTGATCTCACCAGTTACTGGCTTACACTCAAGACCACCAACTTGCTGGAAGTAAGTAAACTGAGTCACTTCCATGCCGTTTAGCCAAACTTCCCAGCCCAGACCCCATGCGCCTAGTGTTGGGTTTTCCCAGTTGTCTTCTACGAAACGGATGTCGTGTACAAGAGGGTCAATACCAAGAACTTCAAGGGAGCCAAGGTACAACTCTTGAATATTGTCAGGCGATGGTTTTAGCGCTACTTGGAATTGGTAGTAGTGCTGAAGACGGTTAGGGTTTTCACCGTAACGGCCATCAGTAGGACGACGTGAAGGTTGTACGTAAGCTGTCGACATTGGCTCTGGGCCAAGCGCTCGTAGACAGGTCATTGGGTGAGAGGTACCCGCACCCACTTCCATATCTAGCGGTTGAACAATGGTACAACCATTTTGAGCCCAATAATCCTGCAGCGCGAGGATCATTCCCTGGAAGGTTTTGATATCGTATTTTTGCATAAGTCAGGTTCGCGCGATTCTCTTGTTACTCGTTAATTCGTCATCTATGCCGAGTTTTTCAACTCTAACAACGGCGATAAAGAGTAATTACGGTTGAATAAATTAACAATCTAGTATAACCAGATATTGAGCATGGGAGTAGAGCTAATCTTGATTAATTCGTGGGCGATTTTCTCCTTTAATGAATTTTTACCGCGTTATCTGCTGTATTTTTCCTAAAAGGGAGTTTTTGCCTGCTTTGGCTCTTGAGAAGCGCAACAAAGGTGGCTAGAATTGCGCCTGTCTTTGGGGAGTAGCTTACCTGATGAAGTTTCTGTTTCATCTGGTTCGTCCGTCAACATAATTGGTGCAAAATCACCATGGCGTTCGAGACTTGAAGCCTTTCAAGTTTAGCAAGACCTTAGACAAATCATCACGAACCGGGGTAGGGGCGTGAGGTTTGTCTTCGGTTAAAAATAATAATCCCTGCCCCAATGAGCATGTCGTGAGCGTTTTAGCTATTTCAATTACTACTGTAGCGTTAGCAGAAATTGGCGATAAGACCCAATTGCTATCTCTATTACTCGCAAGTCGTTACCGAAAACCAATCCCAATTATTGCAGCAATCTTTTTGGCAACTATTGCCAACCACGCTTTGGCTGCATGGTTAGGTGTGGTTGTCGCAGACTATCTATCACCTGAGATTTTAAAGTGGGTGCTGGTGGTCAGTTTTGTCGCGATGGCGGCTTGGGTTCTGATCCCGGACAAACTGGATGATGACGAACAGATTTCTAATCGAGGCCCATTTATTGCCAGCTTTATCGCGTTCTTCGTTGCGGAGATAGGCGATAAAACTCAGATCGCCACTTCCATCTTAGGGGCGCAATACGCGGATGCGTTAAGTTTGGTGATTATCGGTACCACAATCGGTATGCTGCTGGCGAATGTTCCTGTGGTCCTGATTGGTAAATTGTCGGCCGACAAGATGCCTTTAGGGCTGATCCGTAAAATCACCGCATTTTTGTTTATTGCTCTGGCAATAGGGGCTGCACTGTTCTGATTTTTTGCACGTGAAATGATGTGAGTTATCAATCATTAGTGGCGTGCTGCGCGAGTTCAAACTCTGACTCTAAATCGTTCCGTTGCGTGACGGATGACATATAAGTGTCATACTTGTCATGGTAGTTTAATGGTGTGAATGATAGCGAGAGGGCAAGTTTATGCTTACACGTTACATGGGGATGTCCCCGAAGAGTCAGAGTTATTTATTCACTTTTGGTTTAGCGCTGTGTTTACTAGCGATGGTGCTAACTGATATGTGGTTACCGATTGTAGCAGGATCGTTCGTTCTTACTGGATTGACAGTAGAAGCGTGGATTCGTGTCGCTCACATCATTCCTATGCATGAAGAGATGCGGGCAATGAAGAAACAACTTAACAAGCTCCAATCAGAAGTTCGCACACTCGAATACGATGAATAAACAAACGGCAGCCAATATTGGCTGCCGTTTTTAGTTCGACCAGATTATTCCAATCCTTTCTTGATCAGGTACTGATACGGAACTTGCTCCGTTTGTGCCGCAACTAATTGGTGGTCCATAAAGCGGCAGAAACTCGGAATGTCTCGAGTTGTGGATGGATCGTCTGCTTTGACCAGCAAAATCTCACCATCTTGCATGTTGCGAATTGTCTTCCTGACCATCATCACTGGCTCTGGGCAGCGCAGTCCTTCCGCCTCTAATGTCTTGTTTGCCAGTTCAGGATTAAAGCTCATAGTGTGATTCTCGTAACTAACTGAGCGTTGAATTTTACTTTCGTTGAAAAAATATTCAATAACCACTTGGCAAACCGAATTTTTTGTTTTACCTTAAATTAACAATTTGGTAACAACTGGCAAGGGAGAGGCAATGTTAACAGCGTTAGACAGACTTACGATTTACTCAGTGCTGTGTTTTATCTCGTTTTGTGCATTGGTACTCAGGACGCCAGCTGACACCTCTTTGACGCCTCTAGTAGGCATGGTTGCCACTATTATTGGGATTTGGATCGAGATGCGCAGATGGTCTGGCGCATCTGAGCAAGAAAATTAGCGCTTCTTGCTTGGATCAGAATGCTTTTAATAACGCTCACCTATTTTTTACCGACACTTCATTCCGACACTATCCCCATTTTTCTTGGGCTTCCCCGCTGAAAGGCGGGATTTTTTTTGCCTAAAGAGTACAATTTACCCAAACACATACAAAATAAGTGGCTAATTCGTGGAACTGGAAGACATCTATCGCCGAGATTTAAATTTACTGGTTGCGTTGCGAGTACTGATAGAAGAAAACAGTGTCAGTAAGGCGGCAACACGTCTGAACTTGAGTCAATCGGCAATGAGTCGTGTGCTTGGTCGTCTACGTGACTTGTTGGGAGACCCGCTGTTTACTCGTCAGGGACAGCATTTGATCCCAACTCAGAAAGCGTTAGAGATCGATCGCTCATTGGGCGAGCCATTAGAGTCTTTACGTCAGTTGTTATCTCCGGTTGAGTTTGACCCATTGCAATGCATACAGACTTTCAACATCGTGACCACCGACTATGCCATGCAAACGATCTTACCGTTCGCTTTGCCGAGAATTTACCAAGAAGCGCCAAACGTGTCTTTCAACTTCTTACCACTGCAACACGACCGTTTATCAGATCAGCTCACTTATGAAGGTGCAGACTTAGCGATTTGTCGCCCGACAGGCCCAGTGGAGCCTCTACGCAGTGAAGTGTTGGGGCGAGTGGGGGTGCTGTGTATGCTTTCAAAACAGCATCCATTAGCGGATAAAGAAATGAGCTTGGATGATTATCTGAGTCATCCACATGCCATGATCGCCATCAGTGATGGTGTTAAGGCACTGATCGAACAAGCTTTGATGGAGAAACCTAAGCGTAAAATGGTTCTGCGGGCTTATCATTTAGAAGCCGCATTGGCGATCATGGATACCTTGCCAATTATCATCACAGTGCCAGCGGACTTGGCGTATCTGGTTGCCGAGCGTTATGACTTGGTGGTGAAACCGTTACCATTCCAATTCACGCCGTTTGAATACTCGATGATTTGGCATGCGCGTTGCGAGCATTCTCCCGCTCAAGAATGGTTAAGAACGATTGTGCGTGAAGAGTGTAGCCGTCTGATAGCTAAACGTATCGAAGATATGGGACTGAACTGCTAACAAAAAAGAGCCAGCAATGCCGGCTCTTCGTCTGTTTACACTGAGTCAGTGTTTATAGCTTGATAACCACACGACCCGTTACTTGACCGTTGGTGATGTCTTCTGCATATTTCGGTGCTTCAGCAAGAGCAACTTCAGTACACGCTTGCTCGAAGTAGCTGTCTGGTAGTAGCTCGACCAGCTTTTCCCATGCAGCGATACGTTTCTCTGTTGGGCACATTACTGAGTCCACACCTTGTAGGCGAACATTACGTAGGATGAACGGCATCACTGTGGTTGGTAGATCAAAACCACCTGCAAGACCACAAGCTGCAACTGCACTGTTGTAATCCATTTGCGCCAATACTTTAGCCAGTACTTTGCTGCCTACAGTATCAACCGCACCTGCCCATACTTGCTTTTCAAGTGGACGTGCTGGTTCTTCAAATTCAGTACGGTCGATGATGCGGCTAGCACCTAGTTTTTCAAGTAGCGGGCCATTTTTTTCTACACGACCTGTCACTGCAGCAACTTTGTAGCCAAGCTGTGCTAGAAGCGTTACTGCGACTGAGCCTACACCGCCACTTGCGCCAGTTACTAGGATTTCGCCATTTTCAGGTTTGATGCCTGCATCAAGCAGTGCTTGAACACATAGCATGCCTGTGAAACCAGCAGTACCAACCATCATTGCTTTCTTGCTATCTAGACCTTTTGGTAGTGGTACTAGCCAATCTGCTTTTAGACGAGCACGCTGAGACATACCACCCCAGTGGTTTTCACCCACGCCCCAGCCAGTAAGGACAACTTTGTCACCAGCTTGGTAGCGGTCGTCTTCTGAGCTTACTACCGTACCTGCTAGGTCAATACCTGGCACCATCGGGAAGTTACGGATGATTTTACCTTTACCTGTGATCGCAAGACCGTCTTTGTAGTTTAACGATGAGTAATCAACGTCAATCAGAACGTCGCCTTCAGGCAGTTGTGTTTCATCAATTTGCTCGATGTTAGCGATAGTACGTTTGTCTTCTTGATTTAGAACTAGAGCATTAAACATAAGGTTCTCCGATTGTGCGGTAGCATGACTCTGGGTCACATGCAGCAAGATATCAACTGGTCTAAGTGTATGTCTTCTTTGTCTATGAATAAAATGAAACTTGAGCATTTAATGTATGCTCTTCATGCATATTTGATGTAAAACAAAAAGGGCGACATCAATTGTCGCCCTTAAGTGTAATACTAAAAATTTTATTATTAGTTCATTTGCTTATGATTGTTGGCTCGATCACTACAACAACGTCTTGAACTGTTATGGTCGTTCAAATACTGTCGCAATGCCCTGACCCAAACCGATACACATGGTGGCCAGACCGTATTTCGCGTCTTTCGCTTCCATTAGGTTGATCAACGTTGTTGAGATACGTGAACCAGAACAGCCTAGTGGATGACCCAATGCTATCGCACCACCGTTAAGGTTGACCTTCTCATCCATAACATCAAGCAGGCCTAAGTCTTTAGCACACGGCAGAGACTGCGCGGCAAATGCTTCGTTTAGCTCAACCACATCCATGTCTTCAATTGAAAGACCGGCACGCTTGAGCGCTTTTTTCGTCGCAGGTACAGGACCGTAACCCATAATAGAAGGATCGCAGCCCGCAATGGCCATGCCTTTAATACGTGCACGAATCTTCAAACCAAGCTCATTAGCTTTCTCTTCACTCATGATCAACATCGCTGATGCACCATCGGACAGCGCCGATGAAGTACCGGCTGTTACTGTACCGTTTGCAGGGTCGAACACTGGGCGAAGTTGAGATAGACCTTCAACGGATGTTTCAGGGCGAATCACTTCGTCGTAATCCAGAGTGAACAGTGTGCCGTCTGGTGCGTGGCCTTCAATTGGTAGAATTTCGTTTTTAAAACGACCTTCTACGGTTGCTGCGTGCGCACGAGCGTGTGAGCGAGCGGCAAACTCGTCTTGTTGCTCACGGCTAATGCCATGTAATTTACCCAGCATTTCAGCCGTTAAGCCCATCATGCCCGCAGCTTTTGCTACGTTCTTTGACATACCTGGGTGAAAGTCTACACCGTGGTTCATTGGCACATGCCCCATGTGCTCAACACCACCAATTAGGCAGATTTCAGCATCGCCAGTCATGATGGCACGTGTACCGTCGTGAAGCGCTTGCATTGATGAACCACACAAGCGGTTCACCGTCACGGCGCCAATTTCAATCGGCAGGCCCGCGAGTAGCGCGGCATTACGTGCAACGTTAAAGCCTTGCTCTAGTGTTTGCTGTACACAGCCCCAGTAGATGTCTTCAATCTCGCTTGGGTTCACTTGTGGGTTACGCGCAAGAATGCCTTTCATTAGGCGCGCAGATAGATCTTCTGCTCGTGTATGACGGAAAGCACCACCTTTAGAGCGACCCATTGGAGTACGTAGACAATCGACTACGACAACATTTCTTGTTTGATTAGTCATTTTAGAATCCCTCCTTAGATAGAACCTTGCTGTTGTGCACCGTAAAAGCTTTCACCTTTCGCCGCCATATCAATCAGCATTTGCGGTACTTGGTACATCGCACCTAGCTCGGCGTGTTGTTTTGCCATTTCAACGTATTCAGCAATACCCACGCTGTCTAGATAGCGGAATACGCCACCGCGGAATGGAGGGAAACCAAGACCATAAACCAATGCCATATCTGCTTCCTGCGGAGTCGCGATGATGCCTTCTTGTAGGCACAGCACCACTTCGTTAATCATTGGAATCATCATACGTTGAATGATGGTCTGATCGTCAAAGTCCTGCTTATCGGCACAAACGTCAGCAAGTACCGGTAAGATCGCTTCGGAGAAGGTTTTCTTCGGCTTACCTTTTTTATCTATGGTGTAGCTGTAGAAGCCATTACCATTTTTCTGACCATATTTGTCTGCTTCGAACAGTGCATCAATCGCATCACGACCTTGTTTACCCATACGCTCAGGGAAACCGTCAGCCATCACAGCTTGTGCGTGGTGCGCGGTATCAATGCCGACTACGTCAAGCAAGTACGCCGGTCCCATCGGCCAGCCAAATTTACGCTCCATGACTTTGTCGATTTTCGTAAAGTCAGCACCATCACGAAGTAGCATGCTGAAGCCGCCAAAGTATGGGAACAATACGCGGTTAACGAAGAACCCTGGGCAGTCATTAACGACAATTGGTGATTTGCCCATTTTCGCAGCATACGCCACAACACGATTGATGGTTTCATCAGAGGTATGCTCACCACGGATGATCTCAACAAGAGGCATACGATGCACTGGGTTGAAGAAGTGCATACCACAGAAGTTTTCTGGGCGTTTTAGTGATTTTGCCAATAGGTTGATAGGAATCGTCGAGGTGTTTGAGGTGATAACGGTGTCGTCACCGACATGGGATTCAACTTCACTTAAAACTGCTGCTTTTACTTTCGGGTTTTCAACGACAGCTTCAACAATCACATCAGAGTTTTCAATACCTGCGTAATGTAGGCTCGGTGTGATTGACGCTAAAATACCCGCCATCTTAAAGCCATCAATGCGACCGCGAGATAAGCGTTTATTCAGCAGCTTAGATGCTTCAGTCATGCCTAGGTCGAGCGACGCTTGCGCGATGTCTTTCATTATGACAGGCACACCTTTTAGCGCTGATTGGTAAGCAATGCCGCCACCCATGATACCTGCACCTAACACGGCTGCACGTTGCGTGTCTTTACTTGCTGACTTCGCTGCTTTTTTCGCAATGCCTTTGATGTATTGATCATTAAGGAATAGGCCAACGAGTGATTTTGCTTCTTCCGATTTAGCCAATTTCACGAAGTGCTTACGTTCAATGTCTAACGCTTCATTACGTGCAAAGCGAGCACCTTCTTCAATCGTGATAACGGCTGTCATTGGGGCAGGGTAGTGAGGGCCTGCTTTTTGTGCCACCAGACCCTTCGCCATGGTGAAGCTCATCATTGATTCAAGCTTACTCAGCGTTAGCGGAGATGTTTTCTGTGCTCGGCGTGCTTGCCAGTCAAGTTTCTCGTTAATTGCAGAGTTAAGAGTTTGTAGTGCTGATTCGTATAAAGCATCAGTCTCTACAACTGCATCGAGTAAGCCAATTTTCAATGCTTCATCCGCAC
This sequence comes from Vibrio sp. Vb1026, assembly GCF_033338745.1. Taxonomy (NCBI): domain Bacteria; kingdom Pseudomonadati; phylum Pseudomonadota; class Gammaproteobacteria; order Vibrionales; family Vibrionaceae; genus Vibrio; species Vibrio sp. Vb1026. Next base: position 3,566 of record NZ_JAWOTH010000031.1, on the reverse strand, counting down.
GGCATGCTTTACCTTGGGTGATGATTTCCATTGCGCTGTCTGCGCCAATAACGCGAGGTAAGCGTACACAACCACCAAAGCCAGGCATGATTCCCAGTTTCGTTTCTGGTAGGCCGATGCTGGTGGTTTTGTCACCAATACGCATGTCTGTTGCTAGCACACATTCACAACCGCCACCAAGAGCGTGGCCTTTGATCACTGAGATGGTCGGAACGGGTAAGTCTTCTAATTTGTTAAAGATGCTATTAGCAAATTGCAGCCATTGGTCGAGCTCGGCATCCGTTTTAGCAAACAGACCTAAAAACTCGGTAATGTCTGCGCCTACAATGAATGCGTCTTTATCTGAAGTGAGCAACAACCCCTTGAGGCCTTGATGGGCAATGAGCGCATCAAGAGCTTTATCTAGCGATTCTAATGTCGCTAGGTCGAGTTTGTTGACGGATTTTGGAGAGCAGAAGCTTAGCTCTGCAATACCATCTTGTATTTCCTTTACCTGTAGGGTTTCGGCTTGGTAAATCATTGTCTATCTCCATGACATACAATCGTGGATTGTCTGTATACCTATTTCAACGACGCCGTGTACCTCGGCAAATAGGTATCGAGGAAGTCGTTTTATTTTTGTTCTGGTTTGACCAGTAAAGTTAGTTTGGATCGTGGATTGTCTAATTTCAATACATTTTTTAAACAAGTGTTTAACATTGTGCGCTGTGGCAGATCTTATGCGACGGGTAAATCACACTCGTGATAGACTTCAGGCAAATAGACATGAATCCATAATCCTATGAATGACAAGCCTTATCTGATCCCAGCAGAGCCCGCTCAATTTGAAGAAGAAATTAAAAAGAGCGTCTTCATTACTTATTTGGCACACACGCCAAGTATCGAAGCTGCAAAAGCATTTGTTGATCAAATCAAAGCTAAACACGCTGATGCCAGACATAACTGTTGGGGCTTTGTTGCTGGTCGCCCGGAAGATTCAATGAAATGGGGCTTTAGTGATGATGGGGAGCCGTCCGGAACAGCAGGCAAACCAATCCTGGCGCAGCTGTCTGGATCTGGGGTGGGGGAGATCACGGCTGTGGTCACGCGATACTCTGGTGGAATCAAGTTAGGTACAGGCGGCTTGGTTAAAGCGTATGGGGGTGGGGTTCAACAAGCGCTCAAGCTGCTTCAAACTATTGAGAAAAAAATAACCACAAAGCTCAGACTAACGTTAGACTATGGGTTTATGCCGATCGCACAGTCAATCATGCCGCAATTTGGTGCAATAGAAGTCGAGGCTGAATACAGCGATCAGGTGGTATTAGTGGTGGAAATTGAGCTTCGAGAAGTGAGCGCGTTTACCCAAGCAATCATCAATAAAAGCGGGGCAAAGGCAATTGTCACTCCGCTAGACGGACAATAATGAAAAACAGGAAGCAACAGGGACAGCTTCGCTAGTCAATTTATCCATGCAATTTCGTTCAATTATTCGAATCGTCGGGCTACTGCTCGCACTCTTTAGTGTCACTATGCTTGCGCCAGCACTCGTTGCGCTGATCTATCGAGATGGTGCTGGTGTGCCTTTTGTCACGACATTTTTTGTTCTGCTGTTTTGTGGGGCCGTTTGTTGGTACCCAAACCGCAGGTATAAGCACGAGCTTAAAGCTCGAGATGGCTTTCTTATTGTCGTCTTATTCTGGACAGTACTTGGCAGTGCAGGCTCGATCCCCTTTCTCATTGCTGACAACCCGAACGTCTCAGTGACAGATGCGTTTTTTGAATCGTTTTCTGCTCTCACGACGACCGGGGCGACCGTTATTGTTGGTTTGGATGAGTTACCTAAAGCGATTCTATTCTATCGACAGTTACTGCAGTGGTTCGGCGGTATGGGAATCATCGTATTAGCGGTGGCGATTTTGCCAGTACTTGGCATTGGTGGTATGCAGCTTTACCGCGCCGAGATCCCAGGTCCAGTCAAGGACACTAAAGTGACGCCGCGCATAGCAGAAACTGCTAAGGCGCTTTGGTACATCTATTTGAGCCTGACTATCGCCTGTGCTTCGGCTTTTTGGTTAGCTGGTATGACGCCATTTGACGCCATCAGTCACAGCTTTTCAACCATTGCCATTGGTGGCTTCTCTACCCACGATGCCAGCATCGGATACTTTGATAGTTACGCGATTAATCTTATTACCGTGGTTTTTCTGCTTATATCTGCATGTAACTACACACTGCACTTTGCTGCATTTGCATCAGGTGGCGTACATCCCAAGTATTACTGGAAAGATCCTGAGTTTCGTGCCTTCTTGTTCATTCAAGTGCTGCTATTTATCATTTGCTTTCTATTATTACTGAAACATCACTCTTACACATCGACATACGATGCTTTCGATCAGGCTCTGTTCCAAACCGTATCAATATCCACAACAGCGGGCTTTACGACAACAGGTTTTGCGGATTGGCCGCTCTTCTTACCTGTGCTGTTATTGTTCTCTTCCTTTATAGGTGGTTGTGCTGGTTCAACAGGCGGCGGCATGAAAGTGATCCGTATCCTGCTTCTTACCTTGCAAGGTGCGCGTGAACTAAAACGTTTAGTCCATCCACGCGCGGTTTACACCATCAAAGTAGGTGGCAGTGCCCTACCGCAACGTGTTGTCGATGCAGTTTGGGGTTTCTTCTCCGCATACGCATTGGTATTTGTGGTTTGTATGTTGGGGTTGATTGCAACAGGAATGGATGAGCTCAGTGCGTTCTCGGCGGTGGCTGCGACTCTGAACAACCTCGGTCCTGGCTTGGGAGAAGTAGCGCTGCACTTTGGTGATGTTAACGACAAAGCAAAATGGGTATTGATAGTTTCTATGCTGTTTGGTCGTTTGGAAATCTTTACCTTACTTATTCTACTTACGCCGACGTTTTGGCGTAGCTAAGGGGAAATCGTGGCAAAAGCATTATTTCTATACTCTTCCCGCGAAGGGCAGACTAAAAAAATTCTCCACTATATAGATGAACAACTTCCAGACTTCGATTGTGAGCTGGTGGATTTACATAATGTCGAGACGATTGACTTCAGCCAATACGACAGAGTATTGATAGGCGCCTCTATTCGCTATGGCCATCTTAATAAAAAGCTATACCAGTTTATTGAGCGAAACCTCAATCAATTGGAGCAAAATAAAGTGGCATTTTTCTGCGTAAACCTAACCGCTCGTAAAGAGGACCAAGGAAAGGATACACCTGAAGGTAGTGCCTACATTCACAAGTTCCTAATTAAGTCGCCTTGGAAACCAACGCTAATAGGTGTTTTTGCTGGTGCACTTTATTACCCACGTTACAGCTGGTTCGACAGAACTATGATTAGGTTCATTATGTCGATGACGGGTGGCGAAACTGATACGACCAAAGAGGTGGAGTACACCAATTGGGAAAAAGTGGCTCTTTTCGCAGATAAATTCAGAGAACTGTAGAAATAACGTGCTCTTTTGACCGCTTTTGATGCAAATTTATCCGAACGATAAAAAAATCAAAAAAAACGAGAAAAAGGGCTTGCCAATGTGATCGCAATCTCTATAATGCCACCTCGCTGA
>NZ_JAWOTH010000030.1:0-24994 GCF_033338745.1 Vibrio sp. Vb1026 | reverse complement strand
TTCCGCTGCATGACAAGCAAAAAGTCATTCTTTTTTCACATTAACTCTCAATTGGGACGCGGTATATAACATAACCAACTAGATAAAACATTTGTTTACAGAGTGTTCAAAAAAATTGAGGAACGTATGGGGCTGGCAATCATTCATAGTCGAGCAAGCGTCGGGGTGCAAGCGCCATCGGTTAGTGTAGAAGTTCATATCAGCAACGGCATGCCAGGGTTTACCTTAGTAGGCTTGCCAGAGACAACGGTAAAAGAGTCCAAAGATCGCGTACGCAGTGCGATCATTAATTCTAACTTTCAATTTCCTGCTAAGCGGATCACCGTGAACTTGGCTCCGGCAGATCTACCCAAGGAGGGAGGGCGTTTTGATCTTCCTATTGCATTGGGAATTTTGGCCGCTTCGGAGCAAATCGCGACAGATAAGCTCAAAAACTACGAATTTGTTGGTGAGTTAGCGTTATCTGGTGGTCTGAGACCTGTAAAAGGTGTGCTGCCTGCTGCGCTGGAAGCCAGTAAGATTCAACGTCATTTGGTCGTCCCACATGTGAATGGCGATCAGGCGGCGCTGGTGGGGAAGGAACAACATAAATCGGCCCAATCATTACTGGAAGTATGTGCCGAGCTTTGTGGTCAACATCGACTGAATCTTTTTCAAACGCCTAAGCGAAAAACGATCGAAAAACATGGTCGAGACTTACAAGATATTATTGGCCAACAACAAGGTAAGCGAGCACTGGAGATTGCTGCCGCTGGAAACCACAACTTACTTTTCCTTGGCCCGCCAGGTACTGGAAAAACGATGTTGGCTTCGCGTTTGTGTGACTTATTACCGGAAATGAGTGACGAAGAAGCAATGGAAACCGCTTCGGTGGCATCGTTGACTCAGAGTGAAATTAATGAGCATAACTGGAAGTCGCGTCCGTTTCGTTCTCCGCATCATTCAAGTTCAATGGCGGCATTAGTCGGCGGTGGTTCGGTACCCAGACCAGGGGAGATCTCTTTAGCCCACAACGGGTTATTGTTTCTCGATGAAATGCCCGAATTTGATCGTAAAGTTCTAGACTCGTTACGCGAACCGCTCGAATCTGGAGAGATCATTATCTCTCGAGCGCAAGGTAAAACACGCTTTCCGGCTCGTTTCCAATTAGTCGGAGCCTTGAACCCAAGCCCGACAGGATATTACGAAGGCAATCAAGCGCGCACCAATCCACAAGCTATTTTGCGCTACCTTGGTCGATTATCTGGACCACTGTTAGATCGCTTTGATATGTCTTTAGAAATCCCAGCTTTGCCCAAAGGGACATTAGCAGAAGGTGGTGATCGCGGTGAGCCGACTGCTATCGTAAAAGCGCGTGTGAGCCATGCGCGTAACAATATGCTAAACCGCAGTGGTAAGGTCAATGCACTGCTAGGTAGTCGAGAAATTGAGGCGTTTTGTCCCTTGCATAAGAGTGATGCTGAGTTTCTTGAAACCGCTTTGCATCGTTTAGGGCTCTCGATTCGTGCATATCATCGTATTATCAAAGTGGCGCGAACAATCGCCGATCTGGATGGGGCGGAGCAAATTGAACGAACGCACTTGGCCGAGGCGCTTGGGTATCGAGCGATGGACCGTTTGCTGAAACAGCTTACGGCGCAAGCGGTATAGACAGCAAAGTGTCATCGCAACAAGTGTTGTAAGCACCTTGTTGCGATGAAGGACGTTAGAAGGTGTAGTTGAGACCAAGCGACAATAGGTACTCTTTCTCCTCATAAAACGTGATATTCGAGTCAGTTTGGCTATAGCCGGCTAAAGAAATGAACGACCAGTCTTGCCAGTCAAATACGTTTTGATATTCGTAGGCCGCAAATAGGCTGATGGTGTCGTCATTTCGTGTTTTAGCAAAAGTTTGGCTAGCTGCTTGATAGTCTTTCCATGCATAACCCGCGGTGAGGGCCAATCGATGACGGTTGATAAATTTAAACCAGCTAATGTCAAATCCGTACGAATCAAATGACTCCGCCTTACCGTCGGCATCTTGATTGATGTAGGTGAAAGCGGGTTGCAACATAGATGTTTGGTTGAGTGGAATGCGATAGTCGCCTTTGACATAGTAAAGGTTAGCATCGCGAGCAAGTGAGCGGTCTGTCACTTCCTCCTGCTCGATGTCTTTATCAGCATAAGCAAGATCAAGGTTGAAGTTCTTATCAATCAACCCTTTGATCTGAAAGCGATACGCATTGCCGTCAACATCCGTCTCTTTACGTGCGGTTCCTACTTGATAAGGGTTGCGCCAAGTTTCGCCTTTGAGTACCGTCGGCAGATAGGAAACATCGAGCACGGTGCCAGATTGTAGCTCGTGTTGATAGCCCAACTGAAAAGCGAGTGTACCTACCGCGACATCTGAGCGTGTGGTACCGGCGTAAACTTGGTGGTTGAGTCGGCTACCAAAGGTGTATGTCACACTCCCTAGCGGTGCAGCGATAACGGAACTGTCACTATCGGCACGCTTATCGAGAGAATCGATGGTGTTACTATTTTCTGTATTGAAATTGGATTCTGATGATATGAATCCGGCATTCAGCGAAATTTCACCGCCAAAACCTGCGGTTTCAGCGAGTTGAGCCTGAGCAGAACTGACGACAAAGGCCAAAGGCAAGAGAAGTAGCCTTGGTTTCATTCGTTATCTCCTTGTTGTCGAATGAGTGGTGCACATATTGGTTGCGGTAACAAATCTGACCATTTCCACGCATGTTCCAATGTGGCAAAGGCGCAGTATAATTACACGCTGTTTTATTCTTCACACATTATCACTGTTGTTTGACTATCATGTTGGCATATTTGTTATTTTTTTTTAACGCTTCTTTTGTGATTCTCAATTCTGCGGTTTGTTCACTCGCAATTTGTGTTATCGCTGTATTTAAAATATTGCTTCCTGGCGTAAAGCTAAAAGCGATAGCGACCGTTTGTGCCAATAAGGTGATGTGGTTATGGGCTACCGTTAATGCGTGCATTCTGGCGGTATCTAACCGTGTTGAGTGGGATGTTCAGGGCGGTGAAGCGCTTAAAAAAGACGGGTGGTATCTGCTGATCAGTAATCATCTCAGTTGGACAGATATTGTTGTGCTTTGCTGCGTGTTTAAAGACCGTATTCCCATGCCGAAGTTTTTCCTCAAGCAACAACTGCTGTATGTGCCTTTCATCGGGATGGCGTGTTGGGCGCTCGACATGCCATTTATGCGTCGCTATTCGCGAGAGTATCTGATCCGCAATCCTCATAAGCGAGGTCAAGATTTAGAAACGACACGTCGCTCGTGCGCTAAATTCAAACACACTCCAACCACAGTGGTTAACTATGTCGAAGGAACCCGATTTACCGAAGAAAAGCAGCGTAAGAGTAAAGCAAACTATCAATATTTGCTGCAACCAAAATCGGGCGGGATTGCGTACACGTTAGCGGCGATGGGGGAACAGTTCGAGAGCATTATCGACGTTACGTTGGCGTACCCAGAAAATACGCATAAACCGTTCAAGGATTTATTGATGGGCCGCATGAGCAAGGTGGTTGTGCGTGTAAATGTGTTACCCGTTGATGAAAGAGTGCTTGGTGATTACTTCAACGATAAGCCCTATAAGCGGCAATTTCAACAATGGCTGAGTGATGTGTGGCAAGAAAAAGATCGGTTACTACAAGAGATTTACAAGTAAACAAAAGGGGAGCGACGTGCTCCCCTTTTGATTGATATCGATGTGCTTATTTTAGTGTCAGCAAGTAGTTCACCAGAGAGAAGTACTCATCCATCGTTTTGATGCTTTGTGCTTGAACTAGGTATTTGTTGTTAACGATAACCGCAGGAACGCCGGTTAGACCGCTGTTTTCAAATTGCTTGTCCATACGGCGAACCATTGAATCAACCGCGAAGCCTTTGAATGCAGAATCGAATTTTTTCGCATCTACACCTTCATCAAGGAAGATTTGACGAAGTTCTTCATCATTACGTGGTGCTTTCTTTAGATTGTGGATGCGGTTAAACATCACTGGCACCATTTTGTCTTCCACTTTTAATGCAACCATCGTTGCGTAGGCTTTGCTCATTGATGGGCCCATGTTGCCACCCATGAAAGAAACGTGGTTTTTTAATAGCTTAGTACCTTCTGGTAACTGCTTTTTCAGTTGCTGGATAACCGGTTCAAAGCTATTACAGTGCGGGCAGTAGAAAGAGAAAAACTCCGTCACAAGAGGTTTTTTTGATGCCTCAAGATCCAATACTTTGTAATGTTCACCTTCTTTGAATTGCGCTGCATGTGCCGACAGGCTTAACATCAGCATAGAAAACAGTGCGAACAGTTTTTTCATCGAAATATCTCCATTTTTGAATTTTTGGCCTGACTTACCACTGAGGCATTAAAGACAGCGGTGCTTCTTCTAAAGCGGCGATCTGCTCTTTAAATGCAAGGACCTGACCTTCCCAGTATTTTGGCTCATTAAACCATGGAAAAGCGAGAGGAAATGCAGGGTCATGCCAACGTTTTGCTAGCCATGCCATATAGTGCACCATTCGTAGACCGCGAAGTGGCTCGATTAGTTTCAATTCTGCAGGATTAAAGTCGCAAAACTCTTGGTAAGCCTCTAAAACAATATCCAACTGCATCAGTTTGTCTTGGCGTTCACCGTTCAATAGCATCCATAAGTCTTGTACTGCAGGGCCGTTACGAGCGTCATCCAAATCAACAAACATAGGGCCATCTCGCCACAAAATATTGCCTGGGTGGCAATCGCCATGCAAACGAATCATATTGAAGCCTTCTTGCCAGTGGCTTTCAATTGATTTGATCAGCATATCCAAGTCATTGAAGAAGCTGTTCTCCAAGTGCATTGGAATCATATTGGCGTTTTGCAGAATCTCTCTTGGTTGATACAGGTATTCTTGTAAGCCGATCGTAGGGCGATGTTGGAACGCTTGGCGGCTGCCGACTTTATGGATGCGGCCAAGGAAACGCCCTACACCTTCGAGCTGATCTAAATTGTCAACCTCGTATTGGCGACCACCCACGCTATCAAACAGCGCAAAAGCATAGCCTTGATAGTGATGCAGGGTTTCACCGTTGATGCGCACAGGTGGTGCGACGGGTATCTCATTGCCAATCAGCTCTAAAGTAAAGTCGTGCTCCTCTTGGATCTGTTCATTGCTCCAACGTTCAGGACGGTAAAACTTGACGACATAACGACGACGCTCTTCGTCAGTAAATTGATAAACACGGTTTTCGTAGCTATTGAGGGGAAGAAAGCCTGATTCTGCGCGAACGCCGATGCTTTCTAACGCGTACCACATAAAGTCTGGGGTAAGGGCGTCAAAGTTAAACATACTTTGGGACATATAAACAAAAAGGCTCATTACTGAGCCTTTTTCCGTTAGTCACTGAAGTAGCACTATAGTTTTTTAATAAAACGGCTTTCTACTTCAATGGTGAATTCGTTGCTCTTATCGGTGAGTATAAACTGAATTGTCGTAATCGCAGAGTTTAGCTTGTCAGGATCGGCACCAAGACTCATTGGCAGGTTTAATACCTCACCTGGCTGGACCTGAATTGTCTGCTTACCATACCAGCTTACATCGGATAGCCCTTCAACATCCAACGAGTACTCTTGCACTTGCTGAGTTTTGTTGATCACTTTGAGGGTGTAGGTGTTTTCTACTTCTCCCGAGCTATTAACGCGGAACAGTTGGTTACGGTCGCGAATAACACTCATGCCGGCTGGGTCTACCGCTGCAATTTGGGCAAAGAAAAGACCGACCATGACGAGTAGTACGGCACCATAGCCTAGCAGCTTCGGACGCATGACTTTGGTACTCTTACCCGATAAGCGATGTTCGGTGGTGTAACTAATTAGGCCTTTCTCGTAGCCCATGCGATCCATGGTGTTGTCACACGCATCAATACAGGCGCCACAGTTGATACATTCATACTGCAAGCCGTCACGAATATCGATACCTGTTGGGCACACCTGCACACACAAATCACAATCAATACAATCACCCAAACCAAGCTGCTTTGGATCGGCTTTACGCGGACGTGGGCCACGTTTTTCCCCACGTTTTGCATCGTAGCCAACGATGAAGGTGTCTTTATCAAACATGGCAGACTGGAAGCGCGCGTAAGGACACATGTGAATACACATGATGGAACGCATCCAACCAGCATTACCATAAGTACAAATGGCAAAGAACATTACCCAAAAGACGGGCCAGAAGTTGGCGTTAAAGGTGAAAAAGTCGATAACCAATTGCTTCATTGGCACGAAGTAGCCAACAAAAGTAAAACCAGTGGCGAGTGCAATGGCAAACCAAGCTATATGTTTGACGGTTTTACGCATCGCTAAATTCGCCGTCAGCTTATTGGAGTCTTGTTTGCGGCGTTTATTGGCACTACCTTCCAGCTTCTCTTCAAACCAGATATACATGAAGGTCCAGACGGTTTGTGGGCAGAGATAGCCACACCAAACCCGACCCAAGAAGGTGGTAATAAAGAACAACCCAAACGCCGCGATCACAAACAGCAAGGCGAGTAGGGTAAGATCTTGTGGGTACAGGGTGGTACCGAAAAAGTTGAACTGCTGGTTGCCAATATCAAGCAAGATCGCTTGACGTTCACCGTAAGGAATCCACGGTATCAAAGCGAAGAGAAGCAGTAAGAACCAACCACCGTAACGACGCAGTTTCTGGTAAGTCCCTTTGCTTTCGCGTACATAGATGCGATTACTTGGGTTGAACCGATCCCCGTTTCCTTTATGGGTTTTGGGATTATAGGTTTTAGGAGTCACATCTTTGATATCGATCTTGTCCTGACTCATGCACTCATCCTTCTTAGGCTTTTATAATGTACGGCGTCATTTCTATTGATGTCGCTCGATGACATTGCTGCTCGTTCCGTCATAAAGATGACCGAACATAATTATTTTAGTAAATACTGATGAACGGCGATTATACAATCAATAACAATTCCGTTTCTTTAACGCAGTCAATGTTTAACAACAAAAATCAGTACAGTTAACCTGATAATTGGCTGAACAGTTATAACCAATTGTGGGACTAAAAACTTTGGTTATAAAAAAGCGACTCACAGGAGAGTCGCTTAAAGAATACTGGCTGTTGAACTGGTTATTTGATGATGCCACGAGCGCGTAGGATCGCCGTTTTAAAATCGTCCTCTTGGTCTTTTTTGAGTCCAGGGATCATTTCATCTTTGCTGCTATTACGCATTTTAAGGTGGTAGATCAGTACATCGTCGGTCAGATCTTCTAGCTTTCCTTCATAGCCTGCTTCTTTTGCCAGCTTAACGATGAACTGCAATAGGTTCAGCTCTTGCTCTTTATGCCATTCAGGCTCTAGTAGCTCAAGCAGCTCTTCAATGCGATGACACTTCATTTCTTTCTCCACAGAATTTATAGGTGTAATTAGCAGTAAAGGTACCAAATTGCTTTGCGAAGACCAAATAGGAAAAACGATCTCTTTCACCGTGGTTTGTTCTAAGTCTTTGAAGCTTTATGAGTCTCGTGCAAAGAAAAAAGCGCAGCTGGCGCCGCGCTTTTGATTAAGCTGCTTTGATAACTTTGGCCGGAACACTCGACATCATTGCTGTCTTCTCAACCAATGTCATTGCTGGCGCAACTTGCTTTGCCTTTGGTGCAGTAGTAAAGCCACTGCGGCGGCGCATTGCACTAGTATTAGTGTGTGCGAACCTGACTGTTGTTGGGCGCATTAATTTACCTAACTGTCAGGCATATCCATTGCCGATGTAATGGCCTGAATCATTATGAGCTAGGCTCCAACAAGATTGAAGAATCACTCTTCTGGCTCTCGCCAATCCAGTTAATGAGTCAGGAATACCGATATGCATGCATATCAAGTGTAAGATTAGCATCCTTGTAAGAATTGGTCGATAGTTGAGCAATTGAATTGTTTAGATTTTGTCATTTTGTCGCGATGTTCGAGGCAATTTTTGTTTGATCCCACGATCAGCAGTAGTAGTATGAGATCTCGATGAAGGAGGTGCCTATGTCATTTTTGAAGAAGACACTTGCCAGTTTTGGGATTGGGAGCGCGAAGGTCGACTCAATCTTAAACCAAGACGTGCTATACCCAGGTCAAAGTGTGGATGTGTCGATCCATGTATATGGTGGTGCGACTGAACAAGCGATCGACAACATTGATTTAAAACTCTGTTGCCGCTACATCGCCGAAGCCCCTGATGACCGTGGTGCGCGAGAAGGACACAGCATGCGCCGAGTACCTCAAACTCATGTGCTTGCTAAGTGGAGTCTCCCTTACGCATTTACCATCCATTCCGGCGAAGAGCGTACCTTCGATGTTAAGCTCGATGTGCCTTGGAACACGCCTGTCACCATTGGTGATGCCAAAGTATGGTTAGAAACTGGCTTAGACGTTGCTGCTGCTTTGGATCCGACTGATAAAGACATCCTCACCGTCCGACCTGATCCACTGATGGATGCGGTACTATCTGCATTTGAAGCGCAAGGTTTACGAATTCGCCAGGTGGAATGCGAGGAAGTGAAAGGATTCGATCTACCATTTGTGCAAGAGTTTGAACTGGTGCCAACCGACGGACCTTACCACGGCGTGTGGCGCGAATTAGAATTTGTTGCCCACCGCAGTGAGCAAGAGCTCAAGTTGTGGTTTGAAGTTGACCGCACACGCAAGGGGCAAGGTGGCATGCTCGCGAGCTTACTGGGTAGTGGCAAACTCAAGCGAGAGCTGACCATTCCTGCCACGACTAAGCCAGATCAAGTTGGCGAACTGGTACTCAATTATCTCGATCAAACTACTGCCGTTCATGAGTCTTAATTTAAGCTTACACGTGTAAGCCTAATGTGCCATACTAGAGCAAATTTCAAACTCTAGTATAGGCGCATTGATGTCCGAGCTGCAGAAACCTCAATACAGTCAACGTGAAGAACTGGCCAATACCATCACCCACGGTATAGGGATGATTTTTGGTATTGTTGGCTTGATACTGCTGTTAGTTAAAGCCGTAGACCATCAAGCTGACACTTTAACGCTTACCAGTATGGCGATTTATGGTGCGAGTATTATCGTGCTATTTTTGGCCTCGACGCTCTATCATGCGATCCCTTATCCCAAAGCGAAACGTTGGCTAAAAACCTTCGACCACTGTGCTATTTATCTTTTGATAGCTGGCAGCTATACCCCTTTCTTGTTAGTCAGCTTAAGAACACCTCTAGCATTTGGGTTGATGATCGTTATTTGGAGCATTGCGTTGATCGGCATCATCATGAAAGTTGCGTTCGTCTATCGATTTAAAAAGCTTTCTTTGATGACGTATTTGGTGATGGGATGGTTATCGTTGATTGTGATTTATCAATTAGCTATTAACTTGGATGTCGGCGGACTTACACTGCTTGCTGCTGGTGGAATTGTGTATTCACTAGGGGTAATTTTCTACGTCGCGAAGCGCATTCCCTTTAACCATGCGATTTGGCACGGCTTTGTTTTGGCTGGCTGCGTGTGCCATTTCTTTGCGATTTATTACTTTGTTGAGCCTATCTAGCCGATAGGCTCAACAAAGAATATTAAACACGTATTAGCGAGTTTTTACCTCTAGCACTTTGGCAGAAAACTGGTATTGCTGTGATTGCGGTACAGCCAATTTAATGCTCTTACCTTGTTCCGCTTGCTGTGGTCGCAGGTAGGTATCCGCCATGCGCTTGATGGATTGCCAAACCGTCACGTTTTCTTTTGCCAGTTGCTGACCAGACATATCAAACACTTGCACCTCAACTTCCACTTGAATGACAGATTGAGAGCTTTGGTTAGTGATTGATGTAGGTAAAATAAGCTCACCGCTTTGATAGCTTGCTGAACCAATCAATACATCCACACCTGAATCTGATAGCTGCATGGTTGGCTTTTTGGCGTTTACCACCACGGTCGTGCCAACGGTTTTCGTTACCACTGGAATTGTCGCAATCGCAGGAGCTGCGATTGTTTCAACTACGCCTGCTGTTGTTTGTGTCTCCGTCGCTTGCTGCGCCGGTTTTTTCATGACGTATTCCCAGGTAAAGTCATCGTTCAACTTCACTTCTCGACCATCGGCTAAAGTGATGACCTCGGCGGCGTATGTGGATGAGGCGGCAAGTAGGGTCGCCAGAGTAATCCATGTTTTCATTGTTATACCTTTTAATTAGAGTCTGCTTAGCGGCGCCAAAACGCAGGAAAGAACAGTACAAGAATAGTCAGAATTTCCAAGCGGCCCATTAACATCCCAAAGCTTAAGAGCCATTTGGCAGTATCGGGCAGAGGCGCGAAGTTGCCTGTTGGGCCAATCACACTGCCCATACCAGGGCCAACATTGGCAACGGCGGTGATTGAGCCAGAAATACTGGTCACAGGGTCGAGGCCTAGTGCACTTAAACAACCCGCGATAAAGATAATAGTGATAAAAAACATCAAGCCAAATGCCACCACTGAGCGAACAATATCATCATTCACCGGTCGCTGGTTATAACGCTGTACAAACACTCCTGAAGGGTGAATCAACTTCATCATTTGTTTGTTTAGCAGCGTCATTGCAATTTGGAAGCGGAAGATTTTGATCCCGCCAGACGTTGAGCCTGAGCATGCCCCCGCCATCATTAAGAATGCGAAAAGAGTGGTGGGTAATGCGCCCCATGCGGTGAAGTCTTCTAAGCCAAAGCCAGTTGTGGTGACGACAGAGACAATATTAAACATCGACACTCGCAGGGCATCCAAAATGGTGTACCCATCTCGAATCACTAACCAAGCTGAAATCACTAAGCTTGAGAATACGAACAGGTACGCAAATCCTCTAACTTGAGCGTCGTTAACCAACACATCAATACGGCGTTTACGTAACGCGGCGATAAAGAGCAAAAACGGCAAACCACCTAAGAACATAAAGGTAGTGGCCACCCAATGTGCGCCATTAGAGAAGTGGTTCATTGACCCATCAGATGTAGAGTATCCACCCGTCGATAGCGTAGTAAAGGCATGGTTGATTGCTTCGAACAGGTTCATGCCGGTGATCAAGTAGCCCAAAATACATAGGCCCGTTAGCATCAAATAAACCGCTACGATGTTTTTGGCGACCGTTTTCGCTCTTGGACTACTTTTATCCGACCAATCTGATGATTCGGTTTGGAATAGCTTCATACCACCGACATTCAGCATAGGTAACACTGCTACCGCCATCACGATAAAACCAATGCCACCAAGCCATTGTAAAATAGAGCGCCACAGCAATATGCTCGGCGCCATGTTGTCTAGGCCACTGAGCACCGTTGAGCCCGTCGTGGTGATACCCGACATCGTTTCGAAGTAGGCGTCGGTGAAGCTGATGTGGTTGATAAACACAAATGGCAAGGCGGCAAACGCACTCGCGATGGTCCAAACCAAACTGGTGATGAGGAACATATCGCGTACGCTGAGTTTGAACTTGGCGGTTCGACCTATCGTTAGGCAGATGAAGGCGGCAAGGTGCGTGATCACAACGGCTTGGGCGAAATCGAGGAATCCCCCCGTACCGGTAAAGAAAGCGACCAAAGTCGGCACGTACATAAACAGGGCCAGTTTGGATAAAACCAGCCCGATAACAAACAGTACGGGACGTAAGTTGACCATAGGAAAATCCTAGAGGAAAAATGGACTCGGTTGGAATAGCGCTTCGACGTCTGATACGTATTTTTTGTTGACCAGGAACATCACCACATGATCATCCTGCTCGATGACCGTACGGTCGTGGGCAATAAGAACTTCTTCGCCACGAACGATAGCACCAATGGTGGTCCCAGGTGGAAGCTTTATATCTCCAATCGCACGTCCAACCACTTTAGATGTACTTTCATCACCGTGAGCGACGGCTTCAATCGCTTCCGCAGCGCCGCGGCGAAGTGAGGATACGTTTACGATATCAGCGCGACGAACGTGCGTTAGCAAGGCTGAAATAGTGGCTTGCTGAGGTGAGATTGCTACATCAATTACGCCGCCTTGTACCAGGTCTACATAAGCGCCACGTTGGATCAGCACCATCACTTTTTTAGCGCCCATGCGTTTTGCCAACATTGCAGACATGATGTTGGTTTCATCTTCGTTGGTCAGCGCGATGAAGACGTCGACTTGGTCGATGTTCTCTTCCGAGAGAAGCTCTTGGTCTGCCGCATCACCGCAGAACACGATGGTGTTTTCTAGTTGCTCAGAGAGCTTTTCTGCACGCTGGTAGTTACGCTCAATCAGCTTCACGCTGTAAGTTTGCTCTAGGCGTTTTGCCAAGCTTGCGCCGATGTTACCCCCGCCAACAATCATGATGCGGCGGTACGGTTTTTCTAGGCGCTGAAGCTCACTCATCACTGAGCGAATATGATTACTTGCTGCAACGAAGAACACTTCATCGTCGGCTTCAATAATCGTGGTGCCTTGTGGGCGAATCGGGCGACCCTGGCGGAAAATAGCTGCCACACGGGTATCAATGTGCGGCATGTGCTCACGCAAAGCAGACAACGCATTACCCACCAGCGGGCCACCATAGTAGGCTTTCACCGCCACTAGGCTGACTTTCTGTTCAGCAAAGCTCACCACTTGCAGCGCGCCCGGGTATTGGATCAGACGTTCGATGTAGCTCGTAACGAGTTCTTCTGGGGCGATAAGGTGATCGACAGGAATGGCGCCAGATTTAAACAGGGCTTCTTTTTCTGCCAAGTATTCTGGAGAGCGAATACGTGCAACGCGGTTTGGGGTATTGAATAGAGTGAACGCGACCTGACAGGCAGCCATGTTGGTTTCATCAGTGTTGGTTACTGCGACGAGCATATCGGCGTCTTGCGCGCCAGCTTCATGCAGCACGTCTGGGTGGCTCGCATGGCCATTGACCACACGCAGGTCGTATTTGTCCTGCAATTCACGCAGTCGGTCGGCATTATTGTCGACGATGGTGATGTCGTTGTTTTCACCCACTAGGTTTTCTGCCAGTGTGCCGCCAACCTGACCTGCACCAAGAATAATGATCTTCATACTCTTTTCTCGTATCTGAAAAAGGCGATTGAAATCACTTCAATCGCCCTATTTAGCATGCTGTTACGCGTGTGTTTTAGTTAGCACTGCGTAGTAGAAACCATCCATATCTTCTTCGCCTGGTAGAATTTGACGACCAGGCTGGTCGGGATCAGAATCCAGCAGTTGCGCATCCGCGGTACGTGCTAAAAACGCTTTTACTTGCTCCACGTTTTCTTGCGGTGTGATTGAACAAGTCGCGTAAACCATTGTGCCGCCGGGCTTCAGTTGCGTCCACATGGCATCAAAAATTTCACTTTGCAGCTCTGCTAATGCGGCGATGTCGTCTGCACGACGTAGCCATTTGATGTCTGGGTGACGACGAATCACGCCAGTCGCAGAACATGGGGCATCCAGCAAAATGCGATCAAATTGCTCGCCTTGCCACCATTCTTGTGGATTACGCGCATCACCGCAAACCACTTTTGCCTGAAGGTTGAGACGCTTCAGGTTTTCATGCACACGTTTCAAGCGTGTGTCGTCGCAGTCAATCGCGACCACTTCACTGCCTGACGTGCGCTCTAGAATGTGCGCCGTCTTGCCACCTGGCGCTGCACAGCAATCTAAAATCAGTTCGCCGTCTTGTGGTTTTAGGTAGTTGATCGAGAGCTGCGCCGCCGCATCTTGGACCGAAATCCAACCTTTTTCAAAACCAGGTAGCTTCATCACATCATATGGTGCGGCCAATTTTATGGCGTCCATTGCTTCTGTGTGTGGCGTGCTATCAATGTTTTCATTTTTGAGCAGCGCAAGGTATTCATCACGAGTGTGGTGTTGATGGTTCACACGCAGCCACATTGGTGCTTTTTGGTTGTTCGCTTCAACAATGCTTTCCCATTGCTGTGGGTAGGCCTCTTGCAGCAGTTTTAGTAACCAGCTTGGGTGACCGTACTTGCCAGCGTTGTTGCTGACGGCCATTTGGTCGAGTTCTTCTTGGTTGCGCTGGTAGTTACGCAATACAGCGTTAATCAAACCACGCAGACGAGGACCTTTCAGCTCTTTAGTGCCTTCAACCGTTTCACCAACTGCTGCGTGCGCAGGAATGCGCATGAAGCTCAGTTGGTAAATACCAACCAGAATTAGGTGATGGAATACACGTTGTTTGCCTTTGAGGGGCTTATCCATCAACTGGTTTGCGATCATTTCTAGGCGAGGGAGGTAACGTAGCGCACCGTAACAGATCTCTTGTAACAGAGCGTGGTCACGAGGTCGTACCGTTTGTTGAGCCGCTGGAAGAGCGCTTGAAAGTGAGTGGCCCTTGTCGACGACAAGATACAGGACGTTAGCAGCCGCAGCGCGAACATTCATGATGAGTACCTTAAAGTAAAGGAGGGCATCTCTGCCCTCTAAAAGTTCGTATTATTGGGGATGATAACCCCTAGTATGGCTTAAACCAGCAGAGAGCCAACTTCAAACCAAGCCGCACGCGAATTCAGAATATCCTGAACTGACATGGCTTTTTTGCCAGGAACTTGCAGTTGCTCTAGCACCAGTACGCCGTTGCCTGTCGCAACATAAATACCGGTTTTATCTGCTTGTACGATGGTGCCGGCTGGCTTGTCACTGGTTTGCTCTGCCACACGGCTTTGCCATACTTTGATGCTGTTTTCTGCCGCCTCAAAGTGGCTCATTGGCCATGGGTTAAATGCACGAACGCAGCGCTCAATGTGCGCCGCATCGTCGTTCCAGTTGATGCGTGCTTCTTCTTTGCTGAGTTTTTTCGCATAGTTCGCTAGCTCATCGTCTTGCTTCACTGGCACTGCTTTACCCGCAGCAATGTCTGCTAGGCAGTCAATCAGAGCTTCTGGACCAAGCTCAGCCAATTTTTCATACATTGAAGCGCTGGTATCTGTCGCTTCGATTGGCAGAGTTGCAATCTTCAGCATATCACCAGTGTCGAGACCGATGTCCATCTGCATGATGGTCACGCCAGTTTCTGCATCGCCCGCCCAAATAGAGCGTTGGATTGGAGCCGCACCACGCCAACGAGGTAAGATAGAACCATGTACGTTGATACAACCAAGTTTAGGGGTATCAAGAACCGCTTGTGGCAGCAGCATACCGTACGCCACGACAACCATGAGGTCGGCGTTCAGATCGGCAAGTTCTTGTTTCGCTTCGTCGGACTTAAAGCTTTTAGGTTGGTAAACCGGGATATTGTGTTCTAGCGCCAGTTGTTTTACCGGTGGCGCAGCCAATTTTTTGCCACGACCCGCTGGACGATCTGGGTTTGTGTAAACCGCGATGACTTCATGCTCCGAAGACAACAACGCCGCCAAGTGACGGGCGGCGAAATCCGGAGTACCTGCAAAGACAATTCGTAAAGACTGACTCAAGGTAGACTTCCTTCTAATTGGTATGGTTCGAGATTAAGCGTTTTGCTGCTTCTCGTTAAAGCGTTTGATTTTTGCTAGCTTGTCCTGAATGCGTTTGCGTTTCAGTGGTGATAGGTAATCCACGAATAGCTTACCTTGTAGGTGATCAAGCTCGTGTTGAACACAAATCGCTAGCAGGTCGTCGGCTTCAAAGGTGAACTCTTTGCCATCACGATCCAGTGCTTTAACGGTAACTTCTGCAGCGCGAGGCACAAGTGCGCGTGCACCTGGTACCGACAGACAGCCTTCTTCGATGCCATCTTCGCCACGCTTTTCCAGAATCTCAGGGTTGATTAGCACCATCGGCTCATCGCGAGTTTCTGAAATATCAATCACTACGATACGTTTGTGGATATCAACCTGCGTTGCAGCAAGGCCAATACCTTCTTCGTCGTACATGGTTTCAATCATGTCATCGACGATTTTTTGAATCTCAGGTGTCACCGCTTCAACAGGCTTTGCGACTGTGCGCAGGCGATCATCCGGGAATGTTAATACTTGTAATACAGACATATTCACTCGAAATATTGAACTGTGCCGAAACAGCACAAACCTTGTTGGCTCAATTCTAGACATTTTATAGCCTAAATGACAGCATCCTTGCACCAATTTCCATTCTGGTTCCTGCTTAATAGACCAAGGACGAGGGTCATGAATCGAATTTTCCGCAACGTTGCCAGTGTTACGTTGCCGTTACTTTTCTCTTTCAACGCTGTAGCAAATGTGGATGCGAACCCACTGACTGTTAAAGATGACGCGCCACAAACATATGTAGTTGTGAAGGGCGATACGCTATGGGATATTTCGGCCATGTACTTGGATAGCCCGTGGTTGTGGCCTCGTTTATGGCAAGTAAACCCGGAAATCGATAACCCTCATTTAATTTATCCCGGAGACAAGCTGTCTTTGGTGTGGATTAACGGTCAGCCCGTGTTGAGCCTAAAACCGGTTAAGAAGCTGAGCCCGAAAGCTCGCATCACAGAAAAGAAAGCCGTACCAACGGTCGCGGAAGGTTTGGTGATGCCTTACCTTAAATCGGATCGGTTGCTAGATAAAGATTCGTTGAACAGAGCAGCAAAAGTGATGGGTAGCAGCAAGGGCAGTAAGTATCTGACTGCAGAAGATGTGCTGTATATCAATGGCAATCAGACCGCGACAGGTTGGGCTATTTACCGACCAGTAGCTACCTTTTCGCGTGACGATGTGTCGGAAGAGATTACCGCGCTGCGTTTGATTGCCAAAGGCGATCTCGTTGAAGCTTCGAGTGATTATTCAGGTTTGAAGCTTACATCGCAAATGCAAGAAATCCTACGTAACGATATCGCGTTGCCAAATCAATCGGTTGAGAATACTGACTTCACGACTACGTTCTATCCGCTGCCGTCGCCACAAGGCAGTTCTGCAAAGTTGCTAGGTAATATCGAAGGTATTCGCTTTAGTTCAACTAACCAAGTCGTGGTGATTGATAAAGGCACGTCAGATAATCTCAAGCAAGGCAGTGTGTTTGATTTAAAAGAAGACGCGCACCCAGTTTACAAAGACGGCGATGAGTTCAAGAAAGAGTTTGGCGTGCTTGATAAGAAAATCACTTTGCCTCAAAGCAAAGTTGGTGAGTTGCTGGTCATTCGTCCTTATGAGTACTTTAGCTTGGCACTGATCACTAACAGTACGAAACCCATTAACCAAGATATTTCGGTGGTGTCACCGTTGGCGGACGAATTAACCATCGATGAATCGACGAAATAACGATGATCTCGCTGCCTGGTTAAAACTGAGTTGTTTACCAGGCATTGGCGGCGTCAAAATGAATAAGCTACTGGCAAGAGACACGCCACGTAACATCGTAAACTTCTCTCCTGAACAGCTACAACAACTTGGGTTAACAACTAAGCAAATTCAAGCTTGGGCTTCAACAGATAAAGAAGTCGATGCTTGTTTAAGCTGGCTTGAGGCTTCTACAAACCATCATATCCTGACACTGACTGACCCGCGTTATCCACCTCAACTCAAACAAATCGTTGCACCGCCACCTTTACTTTTTGTTCAAGGAAACCCTACTTGTCTCTCTCAGCCACAAATCGCGATGGTTGGCAGTCGAAATGCGAGTATTGATGGATTACAGCATGCACGTCAGTTTGCTGCAGAGTTTGTTCAGCACGATTTTATTGTCACCAGTGGTCTCGCTTTAGGCATTGATGGTCATGCGCATGATGGTGCGTTGCAAGCGGGTGGTAAGACGATTGCGGTGCTAGGATCTGGCTTAGAAAATATTTATCCGGCACGTCATCGTGGTTTAGCGCAACGTGTTATTGAACATGGGGTCTTGGTGTCTGAGTTTCGGCCTAATGCCAAGCCGCGTCCAGAAAACTTCCCGCGTCGTAATCGTATTATTAGTGGATTATCGCTTGGTGTACTGGTCGTCGAGGCGGCGAAAAAGAGCGGCTCGTTAATTACAGCTCGTTACGCGCTTGAGCAAGGTCGAGAAGTATTTGCGCTGCCAGCGTCAATCAATGCCCCCAATGCCTGCGGTGGAAACCAGTTGATACGTCATGGCGCTTGCCTCGTAGAAAAGACGAAAGATGTCTTAGATGAAATACAGTCCTTGCTTGATTGGTCTATTAATCAGAGTACTGATTTATTTTCTACGTTAAATGATGAAGAAGAATTGCCATTTCCTCAGCTGTTAGCTAACGTAGGAAGTGAAGCTACACCGGTTGATATTCTTGCAAACAGGACCAATATACCTGTCCAAGAAGTCATGATGCAGCTCTTAGAGTTAGAACTCTCTGGGCATGTCGTTGCGGTTTCAGGTGGCTATATTCGAAAGGGGAGGGGCTAGCTATGATGATGGATATACTGATGTATCTATTCGAAACCTACATCCATAGCGATGCAGAGTTACAGGTCGAACAAGACGAGTTGGAAGAAGAGTTGCTTCGTGCAGGCTTCCAACAAAAAGATATCTACAAAGCCCTTGTCTGGTTAGAAGAGCTTGCCGCATTGCAGCAAAGTGACACCTCTTCTGCAATCTCGACTTGCATGGCTTCGTCATCAACTCGTATCTACACAGCGAAAGAGATGCAGCGTTTAGATTTGGAATGCCGAGGGTTTCTATTGTTTCTCGAGCAAATCAATGTGTTAACCACAGAAACTCGCGAAATGGTGATTGACCGAGTGATGGGATTAGAAACGAGTGAGTTTGAGCTTGAAGATCTCAAATGGATCATTCTGATGGTGCTGTTTAATGTGCCTGGCAACGAAAACGCTTACACGCTAATGGAAGAGCTGTTGTACACCAAGGAACAAGGGATTCTTCACTAACCATCTGGGCAAGTTCGAGTTTAACTAGAATAAACGCGAGCTTGTCTTTTTGTGTGTTTTTCACGAAACGGTAAGTATGAGTAGTAAAATCGACAACACCCTTTTCTCTGCCCATGAACACGCTTTGGAGCACGAGCCGTGTCCAAAATGTGGTGGTGAGCTGACTCTCAAGCACGGAAAACATGGCCCATTCCTCGGCTGTAACCATTACCCAAGCTGTGATTACATTAAACCGCTACACAGCAATGATGGTCACATCGTGAAAGAGTTGGGTGTGCCTTGTCCTGAGTGTGGCAATGAGTTGGTTCTCCGCCAAGGGCGCTACGGTATGTTCGTCGGTTGTAGTAACTACCCGGCTTGTCATCATATTGAGTCGATTAATCAACCAGAGCCAGAGGCGCAGTCACAAGAGCAACACGCTTGCCCTGAATGTGGCAAAGGACATTTGGTTGGGCGTAAAACCCGATTTGGAAAAACATTCTACGCGTGTGATAACTATCCGAAGTGCAAGTTTGCGGTTAACTTGCCG
Source organism: Vibrio sp. Vb1026 (assembly GCF_033338745.1). Classification (NCBI taxonomy): domain Bacteria; kingdom Pseudomonadati; phylum Pseudomonadota; class Gammaproteobacteria; order Vibrionales; family Vibrionaceae; genus Vibrio; species Vibrio sp. Vb1026. The sequence goes on along the minus strand of NZ_JAWOTH010000030.1, from coordinate 5,684 downwards.
CCTGTAAGAGGCCGCTGCGAGGAATGTGGATTTACCTTGTTGGTAGCAAAGAAACTTGCCAGCGGGGTTAAACTGCAATGCGCGAGTCGTAAGTGCCAGCATACCCAATCACAATAACTTTCAGTACGAATTAAAAAGGGTCGCATCATGCGACCCTTTTGCTATTTATTCTGCTGCTTTTCTAGGCTTGCCACTGCTTGGCAAATTCATGCACAGCAGGGAAAGTCTGTTCATCCAAAACATCTGCTAATGCACAAAGTTTGCGATTAAGTTCTCCAGTGTAGTCACCACAGACGTTGATGTGGCCCATCTTGCGACCCGCACGTTTTTCTTTGCCGTACCAATGAATGTGGCAACCATCCATCGCTAGCAATGCTTCTGGTAGTGTATCTTCACCAAGAATATTAATCATCGAGGTTTCACGAACCAACTTAGTGCTACCCAAAGGCATGCCACACACGGCGCGTAGGTGGTTCTCAAACTGACAGGTTTCTGCACCCTGTTGAGTCCAGTGACCAGAGTTGTGTACGCGTGGTGCGATTTCATTAACTAGCAAAGTACCGTCAACATCGAAGAACTCCAGCGCTAGCACACCAACGTAATTCAAGCTGTTGGCAACGGCCGTGAACATCTGTTTTGCTTGCTCTTGCAACTCTGGTGCATCAATCGCAGTAGAAAGACTCAATACACCGTTGGTGTGAACATTCTCTGCCAGAGGGTACACTTCCACACTGCCATCTTTGCTTCGAGCACCAACCAGTGATACTTCGCGGTTAAAAGGAACAAACTCTTCAGCAACAATCGCTTGAGTTGGTGTTGCCGCGATGCACTCTGCCATCTCAGTCCAAATGTCGTCGACTTGAGAAGCTTCTTTTAAGCGCCATTGGCCTTTACCATCGTAACCACCTAATGCACTTTTCAGAACCATTGGCATACCAACGTGTTCAATTGCGCGCTCAAAGTCTTCACGAGTTTCAATGACGTAGTATTTCGCGTTGCGCACGCCAGCATCATCAAGCAGTGCTTTTTCAATACGGCGATCACCACCTGCTTTGATGGCTTGCGTACTTGGTAGAAACTTGCCGCTCGCTTCGCAAACCTTGAGCACGTCATGTGGAATATGCTCGAACTCGGCAGTAATCACATCAACTTGCGTAATCGCATTTTCCAAGCCATGGCCAAGTACCTGTTGAGTTAAAGGGTGAACGACATCACCGCTGCTGATATCGTAAGCTGAAATTTGAATATTCAGTGGCGCACCAGCCAGAGACATCATACGAGCCAACTGACCCGCACCAAGAACCAGTACATGCATCTGATTAATCCTCTGCAGGGTTTGGATTTGCGAGAACTGTTTCCGTTTGCTCATTACGGAATGCCTCTACCTTCGCCATGATGTTTTCATCATGAGTGCCTAGGATTTGCGCTGCTAGGATACCGGCGTTTGCTGCGCCCGCTTCGCCAATCGCCAATGTACCAACCGCAATTCCTTTTGGCATCTGTACAATAGAAAGCAGTGAATCCATACCTTTCAGTGCACGAGACTGAACGGGAACCCCAAGCACTGGCAAACTAGTAAACGCCGCCGCCATACCTGGTAGGTGGGCTGCACCACCTGCGCCTGCGATGATAACTTTGATGCCGCGTTCTTTTGCGCCACTGGCGTAGTCAGCCAGTAATTGAGGAGTTCGGTGTGCTGACACGACTTTTGTTTCGTAAGGCACGCCAAATTGGTCTAGCATGTCCGCTGCTAATTTCATGGTTGGCCAATCGGATTTAGAACCCATGATGATACCGACTTTCATCTCAAACTCCTTTAAGCTGCAAAAAATTAGGTGAGCTATAAATTTGTGCGCATTATACGGGGATTTTTATCTCAAGCAAACGTTTGCGTCCAGTTGTTGGCGCTATTGATACATTTTATAAAAAAATTGCTTTAGTGTCTGAGAATGAATATTTGTACACTTAGTGAAAACAACACAGTCAAACAAATAGGAAGTAATCGGTGGATAACTTTGAACAAGTGCTCAACGCACTCAAGCAAGGCGAAGTGATTGCCTATCCAACAGAAGGGGTTTTTGGTGTCGGATGTGATCCAGATAACCCAGAAGCAATTCAAAAGCTATTAGAGCTCAAGCAGCGTCCGGTAGAAAAAGGGCTGATTCTCATCGCGGCAAGTTACGATCAGCTCTTGCCTTATATTGATGAATCTCAGTTGACTGAAGAACAATTACAGACTGTTCATGCCACTTGGCCAGGCCCATACACTTGGATCATGCCAGCGAGCGATAAAGTATCCAACTGGGTTTCAGGGCAGTTTGATTCAATTGCGGTTCGTGTGACTGATCATCCTTTGGTGCAAAAAATGTGTAATGCATTCGGAAAGCCGTTAACCTCTACCAGCGCGAATCTTTCCGGCTTACCACCATGTATGACCACGGAAGAAGTCGAAGAGCAGTTGGGTGATAAGCTGGTCGCCATTCTTCGTGGCGAGACCAGCGGTCGTGATAAACCCAGCGAGATTCGTGACGCCAAAACTTCACAAATATTAAGACAGGGTTAACCCTGCTAGCCAGCCATCATTAGGTTTCACGTAATAGGTAATAACGTATGTCAGCGATCGATAAGCACGCCGTAAAGCAGTTCTTGATGTCACTTCAGGACTCCATTTGTCAGCAGTTAGAACAAGAAGATGGAAAGGCCGTCTTTGTCGAAGATGCATGGCAACGTGAAAAAGGAGAGCGTCTGGGTGGCGGTGGTCGCTCACGTGTTTTGCGTGATGGCCTTGTTTTCGAGCAGGGAGGCGTAAACTTCTCTCATGTGGAAGGGAAAGAAATGCCAGCATCAGCGACAGCGCATCGCCCAGAGCTAGCGGGTCGTCGTTTTGAAGCGATGGGTGTTTCTTTGGTTATTCACCCTAAAAACCCTTATGTACCGACTTCACACGCCAATGTCCGCTTCTTTATTGCAGAAAAAGATGGCGAAGACCCAATTTGGTGGTTTGGTGGTGGTTTTGACCTAACGCCGTTCTACCCATTTGAAGAAGATTGCCAATCATGGCACGACACTGCAAAACTGCTTTGTGCGCCATTTGGTGACGATGTTTACCAAGAGCATAAAGCATGGTGTGACAAATACTTCTTCCTACCACATCGTAATGAAACTCGCGGTGTTGGCGGTTTGTTCTTTGATGATCTAAACCAGTGGGAATTTGATAAGTGTTTTGCTTACATCAAAGCAGTGGGTGAAGGCTATTGCCAGGCTTACTTGCCGATCGTTTCTCGTCGTAAAGAGTTCAAGTATGGTGAGCGTGAGCGTGAATTCCAACTATATCGTCGCGGCCGTTACGTAGAGTTCAACTTAGTGTATGACCGTGGCACCTTATTTGGTTTACAAAGTGGTGGGCGTACTGAGTCGATTCTGATGTCAATGCCGCCGCTCGCTCGCTGGGAGTACTGCTACGAGCCAGAAGCGGGATCGCCAGAAGCTGAACTTTACGAGCGATACCTAACGCCACGAGAGTGGTAAGCACGGAATCTCCTTTTCTATATAGATAGATAGTGATAGGGTCATCTGTAATCAGGTGGCCCTGTTTTCTCTATATCTAAGTAAGGAACAAAGGTAAGGAAATGACCCAGCAAATCGATCGCTATGCCGTGTTTGGTAATCCTATCGGACACAGTAAGTCGCCATTCATTCACACCTTGTTTGCTCGTCAAACTAATCAATCTTTGGTGTACACCGCAGAAAGTGCACCTGTTGATGGTTTTATTGACGCGGCGAAGGTGTTTTTTGCTGAAGGTGGCAAGGGGTGTAACATCACTATGCCATTTAAAGAAGATGCTTATCAATTTGCTAGTCGATTGACAGAACGGGCTCAGTTAGCAGGCGCGGTAAATACCCTCAAGAAGTTAGACGATGGTGAAATCATCGGTGACAACACTGATGGTGCAGGTTTAGTGCAAGATCTGCTTCAGCATCAGGTTGTATTGGAAGGCGCGCGAATCCTAATTATTGGCGCTGGTGGTGCCGCTCGTGGTGTTATTAAGCCACTACTTGATCAAAAGCCGACCTCTTTAACCATTACCAACCGTACCTTTAGTAAAGCACAGGAGCTTGCAGAGCTGTTTGTCTCTCACGGTCCTATCGTCGGCAAAGAGATGGAAAGTATTGATGAAGAGTATGATGTCATCATTAACTCCACATCCGCTTCTCTTAGTGGTGAACTGCCTGCAATCTCTTCCTCTATCTTTGCCGCCAACAGCACAAGTTATGACATGATTTATGGAAAAGGGGTGACGAGCTTTAACTTATGGGCAAGAGAAAATGGTGCCGCTCATGCGTATGACGGTCTTGGAATGCTAGTTGGGCAGGCTGCAGAAAGCTTTATGCTCTGGCGTGGCTTACGTCCTGGTGCCAAACAAATTCTCAGAGAACTAAGAAAGAGCCTTGAAGGTCAATAAGCGATGAATCAATCCATCTTATTCCCAGATATTCAATCATGGGATGAAGTATCACAATCGGTAAACTTTTCGGCGCAACAATCAGGCGCACTAATAGAGTGCTTTGTGACGAAACAAAAGTTAGAAAAGCTCAGTGGTTCACTGATTGAAACTGAGCAAGCGGCAATTAAAGTGTTTACTGATTACCGATTCGACCTAGAAGAAATGGCTGAAGAGCTAATAGAAGATGAAGCCTTCAACGAAGAAGGCCATATCATCATCGGTTAACAGGGTTTTAGTTCAAGTCTTTTACTTCATTTAAGTAGTCGTTTTTGTTCTGCACATAGTTGTTGGCAGACTTTTGCAAGAAAGCTCGTTCTTTTTCTGATAGAGGGCGAGCTTGTTTTACTGGGCTTCCAACATATAAGTAGCCACTTTCTAATACTTTCCCAGGTGGCACTAAACTGCCTGCTCCGATCATCACCTCTGACTCAATTACAACAGCATCTAAAACAATAGCTCCCATACCAACCAAAACACGATCGTGGATCTCACAACCGTGCAGCATCACTTTGTGGCCAATCGTAACGTCATTACCAATAATCAATGGGTAGCCGTTTGGGTTTTCGGCGTTCTTATGGGTGACATGCAAAACACTGCCATCTTGAATATTCGTTCGATCACCAATGTGAATGTGGTTTACATCACCTCGCGCTGCTACCAGTGGCCAAATGCTAGAATCATCGCCAATTCGGATATCACCGACTAAAACAGAGGTTGGGTCAACGTAAACACGCTCACCAAGTTCAGGCTTTATACCTTTGTAGCTTCTCATTGAGCTCATCTTTTTTCCTTATTCAGGGCGATTACAGGGTGTATGGAGGTAGAATAGTAGTGAAAACTCGCCTTTTAGAATAAAAAACACCCAAACGATAAAAAAATCAAAAAAAACGAGAAAAAGGGCTTGCCAATGTGATCGCAATCTCTATAATGCCACCTCGCTGACACGGCAACGCTTCGAAGCTTAAGTTTCGAAAGTAAGAAGCCAAGTTAGCAAGCCAAATTAGCCAAGCGGAAACGCTTGAAGAAAGTTTGAAAAAAGTGATTGACACTAAACTTTAACTCGCTAAAATGGCCGTCCTGTTTTGAGCAAAGCTCAACAGGAAAGCTCTTTAACAATATAGACCTATCAATCTGTGTGGGCACTCGTTGATGATAATCCAAATAGTTTCTTCGGAAACA
>NZ_JAWOTH010000029.1:0-29243 GCF_033338745.1 Vibrio sp. Vb1026 | reverse complement strand
TGGTGATTTCTCCAATTGATTTTCCGGTGTAGCGGTTTCCGACGTCTCGGAAAACCAAGTAGTTCTCTCAAAGTTACCTCTATTAACGACACCAAATTCAGAAGCTTTAGAAAAAAGTTTAAAAAAATAACATTGCGAGATTTAGCTAATAAAATTGAAGAAAAGTAAGAAAAAGTGCTCAAGTTTCCACAAATCGAGCCGAGAGGGCTAAACTGTATAGAAAACCAGTAAAAGGAAACAATTAAAGGTAAGTTCGCAGACGATAGACGTGAAGATTAGAAAAGAAAAAGCCCCTTTTCCTTTGAGAGAACTGGGGCTAGGTTGGTCGCCAGAGCCTATGTGGAGATCAAGAGAAATGAACACATTTCCGGCATACCGAGTGCAACTTTACATTGAAAATGATTGGCAGGTGAGAGATGAGAGAGCCGCTCATTCTATTGTAAAGCTGCTTGCCAAAAGCCTGCATTCCCATCCACGTCTGAATGTATTGAGTACAGGCTAAGTAAACTACTGCAATAGTGACATTGCAGAGTTTGGCAACTGTTTCGCTTGAGCAAGAATCGATGTACCTGCTTGTTGCAAAATTTGTGCTTTGGTCATTTGCGTGGTTTCTTTCGCAAAATCTGTATCTTTAATTCGGCTGTTCGATGCGTCAACGTTTTCTTGGATGTTTGCCAAGTTGTTGATGCTGTGACTCAGACGGTTTTGCTTCGCACCTAAGTCTGCACGTTGCGAGTCTACGTATTTCAGTGCCGAATCCAGCACAGAAATCGCGTTTTGAGAACCTTGTACCGTGGTCATATCAATATCTTGTACTGACGTTCTGATAGGTTCATCACTCAGGCCAAGCTCAGATGCTAATCCACCAGAAATAGAAATCTCACCCTGAACGTTTGGATGCGCGACAAAAACTTGCAACTTGCCATCTTCACTTACAGACGCATTAATCATATCAGACTGACCATTAATGTAAGTGGCAAGCTCTTCGATGTCGTCGCCCACTTTGGCATTAATGTTGATTTCTAGATCATCAACATTGCCGTCTTCGTCTTCACCCATACCTGGTAGCGTGATCTTCAAGTCAGATTTAGCTGGGTCAACGCTCCAGTTTTTATCTTTACCGTTCTCAGATAAGAAGGTCACACCGCCCATGCGAGTATCGTCCGCACGAATGCTGGTGAGTCCCATGATCATGGCTTCACCTGAGCTCGCACCAATCTGGAATGCCGCTTCACCGAATGAGCCGTTCAATAGACGACGACCACCAAATGAAGTGGTTTCTGCAATACGGTTTAGCTCGTCAATCAATGCCATTGACTCTTCGTTGATCGCCTGACGCTCAGCTGGAGAGTTAGTACCGTTCGATGATTGAATCGCAAGGTCACGCATTCGTTGCATGACAGAGGTTGCCTCATTCATCGCACCTTCAGCGGTTTGTGCAATCGAGATACCATCGTTCGCGTTACGCATTGCCACATCTAGGCCACGAGACTGTGCAGTTAAGCGGTTAGAGATCTGTAGACCTGCCGCATCATCTTTTGCACTGTTAATCTTATGTCCTGAAGATAAGCGCTCCATCGACGTGTTTAATTCATCAGTCGCTTTGTTTAGGTAACGCTGCGCGGTCATCGCGGAGACGTTAGTACTAACTGTTACAGCCATTTTGCTCTCCTGTTGAGTTCGCAAGCTTTTGCGAAGCGGCCAGCTTTACTCTCATTTGGATAAGCACTGACCGTAAAAGTTACTTGCTAAATCTGCCTTAAACGCAGGGTTTAGAATCTCTAAATCTGTTCTGATATTTTCAATACAATTTGTGTGCCAACTTGCGTGAATTATTTAACTACTTTTAAAAGAATCAAATAAACAATAAGTTAGCTTTATCATTAAGCTATTTCCGGTTTGTCAGCCTCATCTTAGCCCAAGGGTATTGAACGCTGCCCTGTTGCCGCCCGACTTGCCTCCCGCATCATTGCCGCTTTGGGTAAAATCGTGCCGCATGACATCTCAGACTCTCAGGTTACGTCGACTTATCGCGCTTAAGGCTTTGCACATAAGGCATCAAAATCAGACAATGTGTATGAGTGTCATACTAGATGTAGTTAAACAACGTTAGATCTTTGGTCTTACCGAATGCTTGTTGCGATGCCTGTAACGCTCGCGAGTTTTCACTGAACTCGATCACGGCTTTGGAGTAATCCAAGTCCTCAAAGTTGCTCTTCGCTTTTGCCAGAGACAAATTAAAGTCTTCATGATTTTGCTCTTGGATATCCAGCGTACTCAATCGAGCACCGGCATCTGTACGCGCTTTATTCAAATGGATAAAAGCAGCGTGGAATTCTTCTGTCATTTGGTGCAATTTGGCGGTCGCCGACGTATCCGAAACCGATTTGTCTGACCATGCCATTGCATCCTTGAAGGTATCGAAAATGCTGAACTCTGCCCGCTTTTCGATCTCAATGCTGTCACCAGGCGTAATTTGGCCTTTTACATGCACTTTCAGGCCTTTGTATTCAATCCCTTTCTCTGGAGAAAACTCATCGGCATCCACTACTTTGCCGTTACGCTCTAATTGGTAACCAAATTTGCCGTTATTCATATCGACAAATGTCACGCGATACGCCGCATCATCCTTAGCGTCAACGTTAGTAGCTTTGTTTAGCAACAGCTCAGAGCCATTTTGTAGATCGTAATTCGGCTGATAGTCGCCAAATGGGTTTGGTATCTCCATAAACAGCTTGCTGCCAGGATCGTTCATTGGCATCTCAAGCATGCTAGAAACTTTCATTTTGCGCTGATAATCGTCCCCAGCGTATTGCACGCTACCATCTTTATCGCGATAAAATGGTTGGCTTTTTGGCTTAGTGCCAGCAAACACGTAGTTACCAGATTCATCTTGCGAGTTCACCAAGTTAAGGAAGTTGTTCGCAATCTCTTCTAGCTCACGCTTCTTTGCTTGTCGGTCTTCAGCAGAAAAGGCACCGTTAATCATCTCCATCGTTAAGCGCTTCGACTCGTCGGCAAAATTCTCCGCATTGGCGATATTAACTTCGTGGTTTTCTAGACGATTACGCACCAACACTATCGAGCTAAGATATTGTTGTAGCTGTTCTTGTTGCTGACTAATGTTTTGGATGTAATGCGCAGCGAGGGGGTCGTCACTAGGTTTCAGTAACTTTTTCCCTGAAGCAAGTTGCTCTTGGTTGTGGTGAACCTTATTCTCTTGACGACGCAGATCATTTTGTACGGACTGATAGTTATGGAAACTAGAAATTCGGGTTAGCACTTATCTCTTCTCCTTACCTCAGTTGTAAAATGGTATTGAAGGTATCATTCGCCGCTTGCATCACACGTGATGAAGCCATGTACGCTTGTTGAAACTTCATCATGTTGGCCGCTTCTTCATCGAGGTTAACGCCAGAAATAGAAGCAACGCGCTCTTGCGCCGCTTCATGCTCTAAACGAGCGACGGAGGCTAAACGGTTTGCTGTAGAAGATTTCAGTCCAACTTCAGTATTGAGGTTATGATAAACATCGATCAAGGTACTGGATTTTCCATCCATCATCTTGTCTGTTTGGATCTTCTGCATTTTTCTCAAGTTGCCGTTACCACCTTCAGAAGGCACCAAGTTTGCGGTGAATTTATCATTCATCAGTGCGCCTTCGCTCAACTCAAACACGGTTGCATCGCCGTTTTTATACAGCGGATGGCTTTTCGGCACTGAGATTTCAATCATCGGGTTATCTTTATCTAACGGGTATGAGTATTTGTCCGATAGTAAATTACCCTTGTTATCCGTGATCTTTAACCACGGCTTATCATGCTTCTCGTCGGCTGGTTGTACGGTAACCTCAAACTCTTTAACATCCCCCGCCTCACGAATTTTAAACTTGGCGTTACCTTGGGCAAAAGTGGTTGAGGCTTCATAACTTTGTGCGGCAATAGCTTTTGCGTCATTGGTTTCCATCTTTATGATGGCTGCACCACTTCTCGTTGGGCGGAGCAATACGCGCTCACCGGCGCCAAGGCCTTCACCAATTTGCACTTTCATACCATCCAGAACAAACGACGAATCCGAACGGTCGATGTTCAACGACATTTGCTCACCTTTCGGTGTTGTCACGCTGTATTGGTCGCCATCAAAACGCAGCGAATATTCACCACCTTTGATCGCGGAAATGTCCTCGATGTAAACCGCAACATCAGCTTGTGAGTCAGGCGCAGCAAAAACTCGAGATTTTGCCACCAGCTCAGAGTTCACGTCGGTAAATACGTCTTTACCTATCTTGCCGTTGAGATCCAGACCTTGAGATTGCAGCTGATTAATTTTGTAGGAAAAGCCCGTCGCTAAACGGCCCATTTCATCTTGCAGTTGTGGGATGTGTTTGTCGCGCATTTCAAGTAAAGCGCCGATTTTGCCATCCATATCATCAGACTTGATCGCTTTAATGCCATTCCCTTCCACCATTGCTAATCGTCTTTGATGAACATCCGGATAGCCATCGATCATTTTGAGCTGGCTTGCTTCCGTGCCAGAAACAAGAGTGTGTCCATTGCCGATATGAACATTAAACCCTTCCGCATTTTTGCGTGGGGTTACGGTAACTTTGGTGTACTCTGACAGCTCAGTAACCAGCTTTTCATGCTGATCCATCAGGTCATTATGTGGACCGGGAGTACGCATCATCAGTCGATGAATATCGCGAATTTCCAACGCAAGTTGGTTAACGCGCTCAATGCCCATATCCAATTTTTTATTGGTGACATCAGATTGCAGTCGCACGGTTTCGTGGAAATCATTTAATGTATCAGAGAAGATTTTCGCCTTTTCCAATACCACTTTTCGTGCCCCTAAATCGTTCGGGGTATCTGCCATGGTTTTTACCGCATCGAACCACTCATTCAGGTTCTCAGGAATTTTCTTCGATGCCACAGAGCTCAACATACTAGAGAGCATATCAAGATTGTCTTGGGTATCCGTTTTGTTGGCATTGTTGGTCGACGACAGGTTCAGTTCATTCACGGCAAACTGATCCCACGAGCGGCGAACATTTTCCACATGCACACCCATGCCGTAGGTAGAACCACCAAACATGCGCGGATCATTCGTGCCTTGGATAACAGACTGACGGCTATAACCCTCTGTATTAACATTAGAAATGTTATGACCAGTGGTGTTTAATTGTCTCTGAGCAGTAAGCACACTTTGAGTACCTACATTCAGAAGATCTGACGCCATACATGCCCCCGAAAACGAAATATAAATCGGCAAAACCGATCACCTAGACACATTAAAAGCAAAAGATGTGCCAAGTGATAGAAAGGCGTAGATGTTCAGATAAAGTGAAGGCTTGCACTATGGCAAGCCTTCGAGAACGTCATAAATTGTCGCAGAGACATTACATACTTTCGATTTTATCCTTCACCTGCAGGACTTTATCTGCGTAATTCGGATCGGTCGCGTAACCCGCACTGTGGATACCGCGAATAAACAACTCTGAATTCCCGCGTTTCTGCAATGCTGTCTCGTAACGTGGGTTGTCATTCAAAAATCGTACAAAGTCATTAAAGCTGTCTTCGTAACTTGAGTAGGAGCGAAACGCTGCCGTCTCTTTCACTGGCGTGTTATCGTGGAACTCTAAAGTTTGAGTCGTCACTTTGTCACCCTGCCAGCTTCGATCTGCTTTGATATTAAATAAGTTGTTGCTGCTGCCACGCGCGTTCTTCACGACCTTTTGTCCCCACCCCGTTTCCAAAGCGGCTTGCGCAAGTAGCAGAGATGGCTCGACTCCTAGGGCTTTCGCAGCTTTCTCCGCGTATGGCTTCATCGAGTTAACAAAGGATTCTGGTGAATCGAATCGAGTGGGTTCATTGCTTGGTCGAGATAGTTGACCAGATTCAATCAAGCGCTGTTCAATCTCGCGCGCTTTTTTCGGGTCAACACGACGATATTCCGCAGCATTGTTTGCCGCATCACGCATAGCCGTTTCTTTTTTGTCGTTCCCTTGCCCAGCCGTTAATTGCTTAACAATCATATCGGCCAGTCCCATTGAACCAGACGAACTCAATTCACTCGCCATCTGTTCATCCAACATTTGTCGGTAGAACTTCTCGTTTTGGCTGTTCATCATGTTGGACTCAAAGCCCTCATTGGCTTCACGCATGGATTTCAACATCATGGAGGTGAAGATCGATTCGAACTGACGAGCAGCCGCATGCAATGCTTCTTGCTCGCCATCTTTTCCCTCTTTCACTGCTTTTTGACGCAGAGTGTCCAGAGAACTGATGTCATGGATAAAACCAATGTCGTTAGGATTGTTCATTATACCTACCTCCTAACCATTAAATGATGATCAACTGGCCTTCAATGGCACCAGCTTGCTTCAATGCTTGTAAAATTGCCATCAAGTCCGAAGGCGCAGCCCCGACTTGGTTCACGGCACGGACCAAATCATCCAACGTTAAGCCTGGTTCGAACTTAAACATTTTGCCTTGCTCTTCGCTGACTTCGATATCCGAGTCTGGTACGACTACGGTTTGCCCACCAGAAAAGCCGTTAGGCTGGCTAACATTCAGGTTTTCTTTGATCGCAACCGTCATGCCGCCGTGCGTTACTGCTGCTGGTTTAAGACGCACATGCTTACCAACTACGATGGTGCCCGTGCGAGAGTTAACGATGATTTTGGCTGCACCATCTGCTGGGTCGAACTCTAGGTTTTCGATTGCCGATAAGAACGCAACACGCTGGCTGACGTCACGAGGAGCACGCACGCGCACTGATGTCGCGTCAACAGCGCTCGCCATTTGTGGGCCAAGGAAGTTGTTTACAGCATCCGCCATACGTTGAGCCGTTGTGAAGTCTGACTCAAGCAAGTTGAACGTGATGTAATCACCACGACCAAATGGGTTTGGAATTTCTCGCTCTACTGTCGCACCACTAGAGATAAGACCAACGGTTGGATTGTTACCTACGATTTTAGAACCGTCAGCGCCTTCAGCACTGAAGCCGCTCACCACTAAGTTACCTTGAGCAACCGCGTAAACTTGACCGTCGAGACCTTTGAGGAACGTTTGTAGTAGCGTACCACCACGCAAACTTTTAGCACTTCCGATGGAAGAGACTGTCACGTCCACTTGCTGACCCGGTTTAGAGAAAGGCGGCAATTCTGCCGTAACCATGACTGCGGCAACGTTTTTAATTTTTGGCTTTGTGCCCGGCGGCATCTGAATGCCGAAGTTTTGCAGCATGGCGGCGAAACTTTGCTCTGTAAACGGGTTCGCTTCACCCGTACCAGGTAAGCCTGAAACCAAACCATAACCCACGAGTTGGTTGCTTCGTACACCTGCCACTTGCGCGACGTCTTTGATACGTGCGGCTTGGGCTACGGTAGAAAACAGAGCAACGCTCATCAGTACTAAAAGGAGTTTTTTCATGCTTACTTATCTCTTGCAGTCAAATTGCCGTCAGCAGGGCGTGTTATAGCGCTACGTTAAAGAATCGTGCCAAGAAGCCTGGCTCTTGCATATCTTGTTGCAAACCAGTGCCAGAGTACTGAATTCTTGCGTTAGAAACTCGATTTGATGCAATGGTGTTGTCGAAATTAATATCATCCGGACGAATAGTGCCACTTAAACGTATGTACTCATCACCCGTATTTAGCGTCATCCACTTCTCACCGCGGATCACGAGGTTGCCGTTTGCCAGTACTTCGATCACCTCAACAGTGATGTAACCACTGATGCTGTTGCTCTGCTTTGCAGAAGAGTCACCTGCAAATGAGTTGGAGTTGTTTAGGTCATAAGAGAAATTATATTTTCCGCCAATTTGCAGCTCTTCTCCGCCCACTTGAAGCGGGTCCATTTGCGCTTCATTGGTTTTCGATAAATCGGCATTTGCGCTTTTCGTCGCACTGGTTGTCTCATCCAGTGTTACGGTAATAATATCGCCAATACCACGTGGTTTAGAATCGTCGTAGAGATCGGTAATGTGCTCGGCGCTAAACAACGAACCTGTTGCAGCAGCGTAATGCTCAGGCTTGTTTTTCGGATGAATTGGAGCCCACGCAGGGTCGCCAGCAACCGGATCACTTCTACCACGTAAAGTATCTACAATACCGCTGCTCTCTTCTTTCGATTTATCGCCTTCTACTGCGTCGACCACAGTGGTTGCTTGTGTCACTTCATCCGTTTCAATCGGTTCCAACATGGCACAGCCCGACATCGTAGCAATCAAAGCGAGTAGGCAAATACGTTTCATCGTGAGCTCCTCAAATCTTGCTCTTAATCGTTACAATTGCTGGTTAACGAAGCTCATCATCTTATCGACTGACGAGATCACTTTTGAGTTCATTTCGTAAACGCGCTGGGCTTCGATCATGTTGACCAACTCTTCTGTTACATTCACGTTGGACGCTTCCAGCATGGATTGACGAATTTCCCCCAAACCGTCCAAACCAGGAACACCCTCTTGTGGATCGCCACTGGCACCCGTTGGTAAGTAAAGGTTCTGACCAATTGGCTCTAGGCCACCCGGGTTAACAAAGTCTGTAATGGTTAGCTGACCAACGACTTGGTTGTCTTGCTGACCTCGGACGCGAACCGACACTTCACCATCCGTACCGACAGTAATAGAAATCGCATCTTCTGGAATCACAATTTCAGGCTCTACAGGGTAGCCAGAACCCGACGTGACTAACGTGCCTTCACCATTTAGCGTGAACTGACCGTTACGGGTATAACCGATGTTGCCGTCCGGCAATGTCACTTGGAAAAAACCGTCGCCTTCCACCATCATGTCCAGTGCGTTGGTCGTTGTCTGTGCATTGCCGTGCGTGTGCACTTTTTGCGTCGCAACCACTTTAGAACCCGCACCTAACATCAAGCCACTTGGCAGTTCCGTGTTCTGAGATGACTGGCCGCCAGGCTGGTTGATGTTCTGATAGAACAAATCTTCGAATACTGCACGGCTCTTTTTGTAGCCGACAGTAGAAGCGTTCGCCAAGTTGTTCGAAATCGTGGCAATGTTGGTTTGTTGGGCGTCTAGACCTGTTTTACTTACCCATAGTGCTGGATGCATAGTGAACCTCTAACTCTGTTAACTCATACGAAGCAGTGAATCTGAAGATTTATCCATTTCTTCAGCTGTGCTCATCATCTTGACTTGCATTTCAAACTGACGTTGTAAGTCAATCAATGCGGTCATTTCACCTACGGCATTCACGTTACTGCCTTCTATCGCTCCCGTCTGGAGACTAACAGTCGCGTCTGCTTCGTAAGGTTGGTTTGGAGTTTTATGGCGAAATAAGCCATTGGTGTCTTTAAACAAGCTTTGATCATTAGGCTTAACGAGCTTAATGCGATCAACCGCTTGGAATTCTTCTGCCGGGGCACCTTGAGGAAGTACAGAGATGGTGCCATCCCGACCGATTTCAATTTTGGAGAGAGGGATAGGCAAAGTAATCGGCGCGTCGTTTTCACCCAGCACCAAATGACCACTTGCGTTGGTAAGCATGCCATTTTGATCGACTTTTAGGTTGCCGTTACGGGTCAACCCTTCTTTCCCTGTATGATCGAGTACCGATATCCAACCGCTGCCTTCAATCGTCACATCCAGATCACGCCCTGTTGTAATCACGCTACCTTGAGCAAAGTTATGCCCTGGACGCTCTGTCATGCTGAATACACGTGAAGGATGGCCTTCACCATAAGCCTGCATTGAGCGAGCCTGTGCTAAATCAGCCCGAAATCCGGTCGTGCTTACGTTAGCCAAGTTATTAGCGCGCAATTGTAGTGCCTGCATATTTTGCTTGGCGCCACTCATTGCGAGAAACAGTGCGCGATCCATAAATTACTCCAAAAAATCTCTCTGTACACGGAGTAGAAAGCAATAGTTATGCCAAAACAAAAATAGACTTATTAATCAATACTTTGAATTAAAAATCAACAATGAAAAGAGGTCAATAGAGGCAGAAAACTGTAACGAGAGGCAAGGTTTTGATCCATACGGCGGCAACAGCGGCAAATCGTAGATCAAAGCATGCTTAGCCTGAGTGAGGTGTATTCAGGCTAAGCATCAGATGAATGTCATGATGAAAATGAACAAAGCGGTAATTACTAAGAAGCAATCACACGCCATTGCTTACTCAAGCAGAGTATCGAATGACCCAGCTAGTGCTCTAGCGGATCTGTAAGATATTCTGTTGTAGTTGGTTGTGTACTTCTAGCGAACGTGAGTTTGCTTGGAAGTTACGCTGAGCAGAGATCAGGTCCACCAACTCCTGCGTCATATCAATGTTTGACTGTTCCAGCATACCGTTATTGATGGTGCCGAAAGAGCCTTTATTTGATTCACCCCAGATCTTGTCACCAGAGAACTGCGTTGAATCCCATTGAGTGCCGCCTTTCTTATCCAGACCTTGCTCGTTTGGAACACGTACGAGAGCAACACGACCCAATGTAACGTTTTCACCGTTTGAGTAAGTTCCCAATACGCTGCCGTTTTCATCGAAGTCAACTTTGGTTAGGAAGCCCGTCGTTGCACCGTCTTCGTCAAACTTAGTCAGTTCGAACGGAGCCGCAAACTGTGTTGCTGAGCCTAAGCCGAAGTTAAGCGTCTGCGCAGGATCGGCACCATTCATATCGACTGGTGTCGTGTTCGTCGCCGGATCGCCCAGAGCCACAGAAGTGATTGGCTGACCATTGTTCAAGCTCGCCAACGTACCATCGTTGTTGAACTTCATGGTATGCCCCACATGACCTGTTGGCGTTTGCGCATCACCAGCCGCAACATTTAAAGGCTTTTCACCTTCTTTATCTGTCACGGTGTAGTAAGTGTTCCATGTATTTGGCTGAGTCTGATCTTTCAAGTAATACGTCGTTAGCTTGTAAGACTGACCCATCGAGTCATAAATTGTCGAAGAGGTTGAACGGTTGTATGTATCTGGGTCTGAAAAATCAAACTGCGTTGGATCTTTCAAATCGCCGTTCGCTGGCAAGTTCACACCCACTTCAATGTTTGCTGTTTGTTTTGGCTTACCAAATTCAGCAGGAATATTGATGGGTTGTGGCTCGTATGAAGAAACCTCACCAGAGCTTGGGTCCACTTGGTAACCTAATAAGAACTCATCGTTCGCGGTCACCATGTAGTTTTCTTTATTTAAGTGAAATGCACCATTACGTGTCAGTTCATTCTGTTGTGGAGTTAGACGCTCTTTCGCTACAGCGAAAAAACCTGTCCCCGAAACACGCAAATCCATTGGGTTGTTGGTGTAAATGCTAGAGCCTTCATGGAACTGCTGTGCCACTTGGCTTGCTTGCGCACCACCACCCGGTGTGGTTTTTGCGTTAGTAAATAAAGAGTTAGAGTAGACATCAGCAAACTCAGCACGGGACTCTTTAAAGCCGTAAGTGTTGGCGTTCGCAATGTTGTTACTGGTGGTGTTCAAATCCAGTTGGGCGGCGGACAAACCGCTTAAAGATACATATGACATTCCAAAATCTCCTAATCTAGCGAGCTATGACTACGCTTTGCCGACTTCCAATACTTCTGCAAGTCGAACTGGCGATTCAAAACCAGCCAGATTGAGTAATACGTTTCCGTCACCTTTGCCAAGCAATACGCTGTTTACGTTGGCGTATGTCGATACTGGGAACTCTTGCGACTCCCCTTCAACTAAGCCAGACGCTTTCACTTTGTATTTGCCAGCTGGCAGTGGATTTCCGCTTTCATCTTTACCGTCCCAAAGCACACGCGTGTCGCCGGCTGGTTTCGCCCCTACCTCAAAGGTACGAACCAGTTGGCCAGCTTCATCCTCTACACGAACAAACAGATTATCGATAGATTGTGAAAGCTTAACCATTGCCGCCATTGGTGCGTCATCCTGCTTCACACCTGCTGCTCCTGGGACCAATACGTCACGCCCTACCAAAGAGGAAGCTTGTAACGCTTGATTTGATGTCATTGACGAATTCAAACTCTCAAACTGAGTGTTCATCTTGCCAATGCCATCAACGGTCGCAAATGAAGCCATTTGCGCAATCATCTGGTCATTACTTACCGGCTTAAAAGGGTCTTGCTGAGACAGTTGCTTCGTGAGCAATGATAAGAAGTCTTCCTGTTTTAGGTCCTGCTTACCCGTGCTCTCTTCCGCTTTCTTGTTACTCTCTTGTAGACTTTTAAGCTGGTCGATATAGGACAAGCCGCTTTGACCAACGTTGTTAATTCCGGCCATACGCTACCCCCTTATCCTTATTGACCCATCTGCAGCGTACGCAGCAGCATTTGTTTACTAGAATCAGCGACCTGTACATTAGTTTGGTATGCACGAGAAGCTGAGATCATGTTTGCCATTTCTTCCATTACATTGACGTTAGGCTTGTAAATGTAGCCTTCTTCGTTTGCAAGGGGATGGTCTGGGTTGTACTCCGCACTCAGCGGTTTATCACTTTCTACAATACCCATCACTTTCACTGGCACCGTATCACCGCCACGCATGGCGTTACTTAACTCTGCACCAAACACGGCATGACGCGCTTTGTAAGTGTCTTTCGCAGAGCTGCTGACACTGTCGGCGTTCGCCAAGTTGCTTGAGGTAGTATTCAGACGAACGGATTCAGCGCTCATTGCAGAACCTGTCACATTGAAAACGTTAAATAAGCTCATCTAAATTATTCCCCTTTGATTGCTTTGGTTAAGTTCTTGAATTTGCTGCCTAGAAAGTCGAGTGATGCTTGGTGTCTGATTTGGTTTTGCATAAACAAGTTACGCTCTAAATCCAAGTCTACCGTGTTGCCATCTCCCGTATCTGGTTGCGTAGGAAGACGATATAACTTGTCCCCAACCAACGTTGTAGTGGCAGGAATATGCCGACCATCTGTGCGACTAAGACCAATGCTTGCCCCAGATGTTGCCGCTTGCAATTCCTTCGCAAAGTCTAAACCTCTTGCTTTGTAACCAGGCGTGTTTGCTTGTGCGATGTTGGTGGAAATCACCTCTGCATTGCGCTCACGTACGCCCACCGTGTGCTGGTGGATGCCTAGTGCATTGTCAAAAGATATAGCCATGTTTGCCTCTACAATTAAGAACTGACCGTGATTGATAACCAAAAAGCAATTAGCATGCCAAAACCTAAAGCATTACACCAACCTAGTGGTTACCGTGAATTGAAATAGCAATAAGTGAGCCAAAGTAACTGGAATGTCATGTCGTATCACTTTGCTCACTTAATAAAGATACACCGTGTTGAGGGCACAAGGCAAAAACGCGCTTCAACTAATTGAGTGATACATGAAGCGCTCGGCGCAGAAAGGTAACAAACAAAAAAGCCTGACACGAAGTCAGGCTTTTCTATCAATGAAGAGATACCGCTATTTAAGCTTGTAAATGATGCCCGGATTACAGCGCACCATTTCAAATTTATCAGTCAGACCAGTTAGCGACTCTGATGCCCCTAACAGCAAGTAACCACCAGGGTTTAAACTGCTCGCCATTTGGTTAAGCACTTTAGATTTCATTTCTGGAGAAAAGTAAATCAATACGTTACGACAGAAAATGATGTCGAACTTACCCATCAGTGCGTAACTGTCCATCAGGTTTTGTGGACGAAAGTTCACCAAACGCTTGACGTTATCTTTGACTTTCATGCGACCACCGTCCGCATTTTCAAAGAAGGTGCGACGACGTTCTGGTGAAAGCCCGCGACCCAAAGCCAAGTTGTCGTACACCCCTGCACGACACATCTCGAGCATACTTGCCGAAATATCTGTGGCTGTAATGGACACGTTTGGTAACAAGCCCGGCTTGCGCTGTTGCGTTTCCAGGATCGTCATTGCAATAGAATACGGTTCTTGGCCCGATGAACTGGCAGCAGACCAGATCTTAATTGGGCGCTTGCTTGCCGCTACTTCTGGCAATAATTTGTCAGCTAAAACCGTGAACGGATAAGTATCTCGAAACCACAAGGTTTCGTTAGTCGTCATCGCATCCACAGCGGCGACTCGTAATTCTCGATTACGCCCTGTAACAACATCACGTAGCAAATCTGATAACGATGCGAGCTTAAACTTCGTCACTAAAGGACTCAGTCGGCTACGCACGAGGTATTGCTTGCTATCACCTAACACGATGCCACATTGCGATTCTAGAAAACGGCTAAAGTCACGATACTCTTGATCACTGATTGTAATAGCAGTCATTAATGTCTCTTTTATTGTGTTAATGCAGATTTAACCGCGTTACCCAACTCATCTGGGTTAAATTTCGCAATGAAGGTGTTGGCACCTACACGCTCAACCATAGCTTGGTTGAATACACCACTTAATGAAGAATGGAGGATAACATAAAGGTCTTTCAAATCGGCATGTCTGCGAATTTCAGCCGTTAAGGTATAGCCGTCCATTTCTGGCATTTCAATATCGGAAATAACCAACGAAATTTGATCGTAGATATTGCCTTCTTGAGCCATTTCAATCAACTTATTGTACGCTTCTTTGCCGTCTTTGACAGATACGACCTCAAAACCGATGGATGTAATCGCACGCTCTACCTGTTTACGCGCGACCGTCGAGTCATCAGCAATCAGTATGCGGCGTACAATAGGCTTTTCTTGTTCTGCTTGTGCGATTTCTTCGCCAATAGCGGAATCCATCGTTTCATCAACTGGCGCAATTTCTGCCAGGATTTTTTCAACGTCAAGGATTTCAACCAGCTCATTGTCAATGTTTGTAACGGCAGTCAAGTAGTGCGCTTTACCTGCGCCGTCTGGCGGTGGCAAAATCGCTTCCCAATGCATATTGATAATACGCTCAACCGATGATACCAAAAATGCTTGGATCGTACGGTTAAATTCTGCAATAACAACAAAACATTTATCTAAATCAGTGGTTGGGCGGCCACCAATTGCCAGGCTCAAATCAATAACGGACACGGTATGGCCGCGGATATGAGCGATACCTTTAACCAGAGGGTGTAGATTTGGCATTGAAGTCAGCTTAGGGCACTGTAGTACTTCTTTCACTTTGAATACGTTAATGCCGTAGCGCTGTCGGCCCATCAGTCGAAAGGTCAATAATTCCAATCGGTTCTGACCGACGAGTTGCGTACGCTGATTCACCGAGTCAAGAATCCCCGTCATATGCTCATCTCCATCTCAAACTTTTTGTTTTTAAATGATACTCTACCACTGGCAAGCACGATACCAGGGAGACAGTATGGCGTATTTCACTTTCACTTCGACACCATTGACTATGACAATATGTAGAGCGCTAATTACAAAGTACGCTAAGTCTATCGGCATTTTGCTCAGTATGTTTAGCTTTTTTGTTCATTCAGCTTCAGATAATCAGATCGAGCAAATAAAAACAGCAGCAGAACAACATATTCTTGCTACGGTTGATCAGCCTGATGGTGGCGAGCTATCTGTTAATGCGGCAGAGATCGACTCGAGAATAAAAGCAACGGATTGCCCTGTTCCGTTAGATACATCTGCCTCTTCCACCAGCAGCACGAGAAGTAACATCAATGTGTTAGTGGAATGCCAACCGGATGACTGGAAAGTCTATGTCCCTGTGAGGATCTCGGTATCAGTACCAATGATCGTCGCTACACGAACACTAGGGAGAGGAGAAATCGTCAGCGCATCGGATGTTACCACTTCCATGATCGAGCTACAGCGCTTTCGTAAAGATGGATTTTCTAGCTACGATCAAGTGGTTGGGGCAAAGCTAAAGCGTAATGTTCGCTTAGGCGATGTCGTAGAGAGAAATGATGTTTGTGTGGTATGCCGAAATGAAAAGGTCATTATCAAAGCGGTGAATTCTGGCATGACGATCACAACGCAAGGCACAGCATTGCAGGATGGTTCAGCTGGCGATCAAGTAAGAGTGAAAAATGATAAGTCGCAACGTATAATAGAAGGCATAGTGACTGACATTGCGGAAATCACTGTTAATTTTTAATACCCACTGGTAGCGTGTTTAAACTGATCAATAAAAATGCAAAAAATGACTAAAGTTATTTTTGCGCTGGTCGATAGTCTGGATACCAGTATTACGATACAAGGCAAAGGTTAAACATGGCAGGTATAGATAATATACGTTCAGGGCAAATGATGACGACAACAAGTCGCGCACCTGCACGTAACGATTCCAATGCTACCAGCACGACAGAATCAAAAAAGGC
This sequence comes from Vibrio sp. Vb1026, assembly GCF_033338745.1. Taxonomy (NCBI): domain Bacteria; kingdom Pseudomonadati; phylum Pseudomonadota; class Gammaproteobacteria; order Vibrionales; family Vibrionaceae; genus Vibrio; species Vibrio sp. Vb1026. Next base: position 13,068 of record NZ_JAWOTH010000029.1, on the reverse strand, counting down.
GCCAGCGCAACAAGACGCAGTATCACTCAGCCAGCAAAGTAAAGCCGTCAGTAAACTCCAGAAGGATATGGCAGCTTCTCCGGCATATGACAGCGCCAAAGTTGCAGCAATCAAAGAAGCTATCACAAACGGTTCATACAAAGTCGATCCTGAAAAATTGGCTGACAACATGATTAAGTTTGAAAACGAATTGCAAGGCAAAAGCTAACTGACTTAGGCCGAAGGTAAGTATTTTATGGCAGCATTAGTCGATCTCGTTAATTTCCAGCTAGAAAATGCTAAGGCACTTTCCGCTGTTTTACGCCAAGAAACACAAGCAATAACGGCGCGTGTCTCTACCGAGATTGAGAACATTGCCAAACAGAAGATGACGCTCATTGATCAGCTCAGAACAACTGATCAGCGAATCGCCTCTCACCCGCACGTCAATCAACTTACTGAAGATGAGCACCTAAGTCAGGTTGTTGCTCAAATCCAATCGATCGTCCTCGACTGTCAACAAGTTAACCAAGTAAATGGCGAATCGCTTAGTCGCGCACAGCTGAGCTTCAATAAACTCAACAACATGCTCCAGCGAACTCATGGCAAAGTTGGCATGACCTACAATGCGGGCGGAAAAACCCACACCATCTCGACGCTTGGCACCAATATAAAAGCTTAAACGTCACTCCTACCCTCAATTCCCGCGCTCACGTAGATATAAAAAAGCGACTCATTGTTACCAATCAGCCGCTCAAAAAGATTATCTGTCTAGTGAAATGGTTTAAAACAAAGTTTGCTGACGCTTCTCAGGCACTTGCTGAACTTCTCCATAATCACGTAGCTTATCCATCTTACGGATATCCAGACGCAGCTCAGTCACATAACTGTCTTCAACAAGATAACTACGCACAACTTCTGCACCACGAATTACACCATCGACGGCACCAGTGGTGCTTTCAATACCCAAACGCTGGTCTTGCAGCTCTGCACGTCCACTAACACGCATGCCATAAACTTGCTCTGCTAGCTCACGATAAGCATCAATTTTTGATGCGCGCATTGCACGTACACGCTTTTCTTCTACTGTGCGGCCTGTTTGCTCACTGACGCTGGCGTAGCCCACCGCCACTAAGATTTCATCTTGACGCATCTGTTGTAATGGCTGACACCCAACCAATATCAGTGTGGCAACAATAAATAATAACTTCTTCATGCTTCTATCCTATGGACGGAGAATCACAGTGTACGGCTGACGAATGGTAGGGTCAGAACGAATCAACACACCATCTTGTGTGCGGATGCTATTTAACGTATCTAAGTCACGCCCAATACGGTCAGCCGGAAGGAAACCTTGCGCTGTCGCTACAACTACACGGCTTTGCATGCCAACCACGCGTGCATTGACAAGCACTCCCCCCTCTTGGCGCAGCATCGTTCCGGTCAATACATACTGAATTTGCTGCTCTTGAGCTAAATCTTGCCAATCACGACTTAAAGCAAAATCGCCCTGTTGCGTCACTTGAATAGAGCCCGTAGTTTTGAAATCAACCACTTTAAACCCTCGGCGCTGAAACTGATGGATAAAACCTTCAGAGACCGAGTTACCTAACCAGTTTGTTGCATCCATATTTTGTAGATCAACAAACGAGGTAATCGCAATCGGTGTCCGCGCTGATACTGCCACATTAGAAACCATCAGGTCTTCTGTCATGCTCTCAATGAAAAAGTCCATCGTATGACGCGGACTATCCATCAGCATGAACTGGCTTCCCGAGTAAGGTTCTTTACCATTGTAAATCGGTGAGTACGCGCACGATGTCAGAAGCGTCATCATCGATGCAGCGACAAGCCACTTTTTCATGGTTTGATTCTCCAGATAATCTTAGGTGATACCGTTCTTTATTAATTCCTTTCCAAGAAAGTGAATATTGGAACAGTCTTTGCTTTTCTTTGTTTGCCTAACGAAGAAAAACCCACCAAACTTCACTGAATTTGTTAAAGCAATATTTATACCCGAACGGTTGTAACCAATGAAAAAAATATTAAACAGTCTGTTTTCAATCACTTTAGTGATGCTTCTGCCTTTTAAGGTAATGGCATCTTGGTATGAAGTCACAGGCGTTGCCACCATCGTTTCTTCAGAAGAGACGGCAAGGCTCCATGCGTTGGAAGACGCGCTGTTCAAAGCCGTCAATTTTTCGGGCGCAGATATTGGCAGTATTAGCAACTTGATGCCGCTATTAGAAGAAAGTCGCAACGAATACCAGTTTACCAATCATGAAGTCCGTTACATTTTGGTGGAGTCTGAACGCAAACGTCGCGGTAAAGTCGAGGTAAAAATCCGCGTTGATATTTATCCATCGGCAACGGGTTGCCACACCGATCAATACAAAAAGACAATGCTGGTCGGCAATATTGAGGTCGCATCACCACAACAAGCAGTGATGGGACAAATTTATCAAGTTGGTGACGATTTTAGCCACGTAGTGAACCGTCAACTTGATCAAACCTCACGCAGCTTTGTGTCTGTTGGTACAACGGACTACTCAATAAGCAGCAACTATCCTGCTCGCACTCAAATGATCGCGCAAGACAATGGCGCACAATACATCATTGGAGGGGTCATTACCGATCTCACTGCAACGGTCGAATCTCAACTATTGCAAGATGACATCATCAATCGTCAGTTTGCGTTAGAAATGAAAGTATTTGATGGTAAAACTGGCCATGAAATCTTCAACAAAGCCTACCGTGAGGTCGCGCGTTGGCCATTTGCTAAGACGAGTCAAGTGGACACTCGTAGTGCACGTTTTTGGGCATCGACCTATGGCGAGATGATGCTTCGCGTTAGTCGCAATATTATGTTGGATCTGGAGTCGGAGCTATCTTGCAAAATTACACTGCCAGAGGTTGTGGCAGTCTTCGGTAATACCGTAACGATGGATCTCGGCCGTATGCACGGCGTAAAAGAGGGAGACAAATTGCAGCTTTGGCACACCGCGTCGTTTATCGACCAAAATGGATTGCCAAGAAACAAAGTCTCGCAAAGCGAAATTACATTAACGGTATCACGCATATACGAACACGAAGCGGAACTGACGATTGATCAGCCAAATTTAGCATCTAGCGTTCAAATTGGCGACGTAATGAACAAGATCCTATAAAAGCAAACATTAAGTCTTGAGATATGCTCACTTTTGAATATCATAGGCAGCGCATCTTATTTGATTATACCAATGACCGTAGCGAATCGTTCAACGTGATGCTGATACAGATCTGGTAGATTGCTAGATTTGAACTCAGTAAAACAGTGCAATGAACTGCAACTATTGGTATTACGCCCCCATGGCACAGCTGGATAGCGCAGTCCCCTCCTAAGGGACAGGTCGTAGGTTCGAATCCTACTGGGGGCGCCATATCATAGCCTTAGCTCCCACTTGAGCTAAGGCTTTTTTGTATCTTCAATTTCAAGCCTCGCACTGCTCCCCCTAGTACACCGTGTTAGATAATCTTCCCAGTAATCAATATGATCGGATCGGGTGTTTCGGTTACGGGATAAACCCTTCTACTGATCTGACTTCTTCCCCTTGAAATCATTTCAACAAGCCCTATTTACAGTTTTGTATTTTATTACTTTAATTATCTATGAGTTTTGCTTACCCTTTTAGCTATTAATAAAATTATTAGTTAGCACTATGTCTAAGAGCAATTTAATAACTAACACTGGACACCGCTTTATTTCTAAAGGCAAGACAGCCTTTAAGATACATATCCATACCCCCGAGGATACGGTACTACACCGCTCGGTAGGATTTGTTCGTATTGGAGAAAAGAAAGGCTTACAAAAAGCCATTAAGCTGAGAAACGAGTTAGGCCGGCAAATGTGGGGCAAATTCTGGCGACGTCTTTTGAAAGACCCTTACCTAATGACTAGGCTTCCACATAGCGTTGAGCCTAAAATCGTTCACAAGCCTAACCCTACTCTTGAAAACCCTGACAACCGAGATACGTGTTACATCGCCAAGTGGCGAGAGTTCAATGATGACGGTGAGTATAAATATAAAACGGTGGTTCGCTCTATTAGTAAGTACGGCAAACTTGCCGCCTACATGCAAACCAAAAAAGCGTTGTTAGAAGCACATAAAGATAACTTGGAGATCCTGACATTTATGGGGCGTTTAAACAGCATTGATCTTAAGTAATACCTGGCCACTTTGAACATTTCAGTCAGTTTTTTGAAGAGAAATAAAAAGCCCCAAAGAGCGAACTCTTTGGGGCTTTCAGCTTCAGTCTTCTATACTACGGTCGAATAGGAGCTTATTGCTGAACTTGGTATTCAAATTCTGGAACAACGACTTCTACGCGACGGTTTTGTTGACGACCTTCACGAGTGTCGTTTGAAGCGATTGGGTTGTTTTCACCTTCGCCACGAGCTTGGATACGTGATGAATCAATACCTTTTTCAACGAGTGCGTTAGCAACAGACTCAGCACGTTTTTCAGAAACTTTTAGGTTGTAAGCTGCTGGACCAGACGTATCTGTGTAACCTACAACTTCAACGTTCGCTTGTGGGTGCTCGTTTAGGAAAGCAACTAGGTTATCAAGTTTTGCAGCGCTCTCTGGTTTTAGAGTTGTGCTGTTTAGATCGAAGCTACCTGTGCCAATTGTTTGAGTTTCGAATGTTTTCGTAACTACAACAGGCTCTTCTACCACTTCTTCTACAACCACTTCTTCAACAACAACTGGCTCTTCTACGATTACTGGCTCATCGTTGCCGCCGAATTTGAAAGAAACACCTAGTGTTGCAGTGTTACCTGTCGCACGAGTTACATCGTTGCTGATGTCAGTCAGTGTTTGGTATTCCGCACGAGCTGTTACGTTTTGGCTTAGGTTGAATTCAAGACCAGCTGCGCCTAGGTAAGAGTAATCATCTTTGCCATCAAACATTACGTAAGCGCCACCCACTTTACCGTAAAGTGCGATGTCTTCAGTGATTGGTAGGCTAAATTTAGGAGCAAGAGTGATTGCTTCTACGTGGCCACCGAAAGAAGTTTGGTTAAAATCACCGATGTTGTCGAAACCCGCTTCTACTGCGAAGTATTTATTCATTTCGTAACCAACAAAAGCGCCAAGAGTAGAATCGTCTTTGTCACAAGCCTGGCCCGCTACACACGCGTCTTCCATCCATGACTTACCCATCTTACCACCAACGTATACTTCTGCTTGTGCTGCTGAAGCCATAAGTAGAGACGCTGAAATTACCGCTGCTAATTTTTTCATTATTGATTCCTCTAAAGAAGTTCTTTTGTTAGATGCCGAAATGCGCCGTCTGACTGACGTTGTATTTCAATTCTTTTTATTCATTCCTTGAGTGAGATACTTAGTCAGCTTCTTTTTATGCACATGCATTTTTTTTATGGAAGCAACTTACGTACATTTCCTGTTCAGTGATACATATCGCCATCTCGGTATCGCTGACGGGATGAACTATAACGCTAAGAAATCGCGAGAAAAATCCCAATTCTGTCAATTTATTGTCATCAAAAATCTCGACAACATGTGATCTTAAGCAAAAAAATCCCCACGCAATCACGACGCAAACGTTTGCTTTATTTTTTGAAACAACATAGCTAAAGCAAAGGTTTTTTCTTAAAAATGAGACAAACAAAATGGAACTTTAAGGAACATGGATAAAAATCAATCAGATATTTGATATATAATCGCTCGTTTTTTATTCATGCCAACGATATTTGGATTAAAAAATCTTATCCATATTGAGGTAAATTACAGGTGAAACCATCTCTTCATTCACCAATATGAGAGAAAGTTTCTCGTTATCTAAATTGAAGATACAAAAAAGCCGCGGTTGCTCACCGCGGCTTTGTGACTATTTATTCAAAAGAACGTTCAGTTCAAAGCAATTATGCGTTTGCTTCACGCTCAGCAATGAACTCAAGCGCCATCTTAATGCGAGCAATACAACGCTCTTTTCCAACCAGCTCCATGACTGCATCGACAGAAGGAGACTGACCGCCTCCTGTTACAGCAACACGTAATGGCATACCGATTTTGCCCATGCCGATTTCCAACTCTTCACATACTGCTGCGATAACGCCATCTTTGATGTTAGCTGTCGTCCACTCAGTTAGTGCTTCCACTTTCGCTAATGCAAGTTCTAGAGGCTCTTTAGCCACGCCACGTAGATGTTTCTTCGCTGCGCCCGCTTCAAACTCAGAGAAATCTTCATAGAAGTAACGGATTTGCTCAGCTAGCTCAACTAGCGTGTTGCAACGCTCACCCACTAGCTTGATCACGTCAGTGATAGCAGGACCATTCGTTACGTCTAGTTTTTGTTGATCTAGATGCCATTGTAGATGCTCAGCAACGTACGCAGGGTCTGAGTTCTTGATGTAGTGGTTGTTCAACCATTGCAGTTTATCAGTGTTAAAAGCAGACGCTGACTTAGATACTGCGTTTAGGCTAAATAGATTGATCATCTCTTCTTGAGAGAAGATTTCTTGGTCACCATGAGACCAACCAAGGCGCACTAGGTAGTTGTTTAGTGCCGCAGGCAGGTAACCCATATCGCGGTATTGCATGACTGATACAGCGCCGTGACGTTTAGACAGTTTCGCGCCGTCATCACCCAGGATCATTGCACAGTGTGCAAATGTAGGTACTGGCGCACCTAGTGCTTCGTAGATGTTGATTTGACGAGGGGTGTTGTTGATGTGGTCTTCGCCACGAACAACGTGAGTGATACCCATGTCCCAGTCATCCACTACTACACAGAAGTTGTAAGTAGGTGAACCGTCAGTACGACGAATGATTAGGTCATCCATTTGATCGTTGCGGATTTCAATGCGACCACGGATTTGATCATCAAATACTACGCTGCCTTCTTTCGGGTTACGGAAACGGATAACACATGGATCGCCATCTTTTGCCGCTTCGTTTGCTGCTTTGATTTTTGGATGGTTAGCATCGTAGCGAGGCATTTCTTTATTTGCTTCTTGCTCTGCACGGATTTCATCTAGCAGCTCTTTAGACGCGTAACATTTGTAAGCTTTGTCTTCAGCAAGAAGCTTATCAACCATTTCGTTGTAACGGTCAAAACGTTGAGTTTGGTAGTAAGGACCTTCATCCCACTCCAAGCCTAGCCATTCCATGCCTTCAAGAATTGCATCAACCGCTTCCTGAGAGTTACGCTCAAGGTCTGTATCTTCGATACGTAGAACGAATTCACCACCTTGGTTTTTAGCGTATAGCCAAGAGTAAAGTGCAGTACGCGCACCACCAACGTGTAGATAGCCAGTTGGGCTAGGAGCAAAACGAGTTTTAACCGTCATTTGAGTTCCTTAGGGGTAATGAGCAACGAGAGATCTCTCGTTGTAATGTCAAGGATAAAAGTGGCGACATTTTACCACCGTAAGTCAATTCTACAATCGGTTTGACAACAGAAATAAAAACGGGGCAGAACCAAAAAGGCACAGCCCTGCTATTTACTGTTAAAGCACGAGACGAAATTACTTCAGGTTACGCATTGCCCATTGCATAAATTCTTGCTGCTCTTCACGGCTCAATTCATTAAACGATGCTTTGATTGTTTTGGTTTCCGCTGGAGAAGACGCAATGCTTGCCTTAGTCGATTCTTTATTCATTGCGTTATTATAGTCGGCAACTTCTCGTTCGTAATCACGAAAACCTTGCAAACCACCTTTACGAAGTTGAACCATAGAGAATGCCACTTCTTTTCCGTTTTTGTCTTTCAATACCACTTTAGGATCGAGTTCGAAGGCTCTCGCCTCTTCAATAGTACGGAATGTTTGATAAGTCAGAGAAAGCTCGGTGTCTTTTTCTGCATCAAACTCTAATACCAGCGGCTGCGAATCGAATTTACGGCGCTTTCCATCTTCAAATACGATTTGTCCAACCGTTACCGCTAATTGGTTTTCCCCATCTTTTAACTCGATGCTGTTGTTCTTGGATATCCACTCAGGGTAGACGAACTCGCCGTTGAGAACGCGAGGAACTAATTCAGATTGCAGAGTGAGTTGAGCAGCAAAAGCTGGCGCCGAAAGCATTGCGCAAAGTCCGAGAAGTGTCGTTGTTTTTTTCATCATGGTTTCTCACTTTATACCAATTTAGATAAGCCTCTAAAATTTACAGGCCAGTCATTTCAAAGGCTTATTTGAATAAGTATCAAGATAAAAAGGGCGTTTCCGCCCTTTTAGCTGCTTCTTTAATTAGAAGTAGTATTCAACACCTACAGAGAACTCGTCGTAGTCAGCAGACTTCCAACGTGCTTCTGTTGGTTTATCTAATTGAGACGCACCGTCGCCAAAGTCTAGAGTACGAGCACGTACGTACAGCACTGCCGATGGGTCTACGAAATACATAACTTGTGCTGATAACACATCGTCCGCTGTATCGTTAATTTTCTTACCATCACGCTCTAGATCAAAGTTAGCGGCGTAAGCCAGTTTGTATTGCCAATCACCCGTGGTGTACATGATAGCGGCAGACATTGCATCTTGCTTTTCACTCACACCATTGCTTGCGTCCGCTTCCATGTATTTGTATTGCGCAAAGAAAGAGATCCCGTTATCAAACCAGCCTTGTGCCCCTACCAAGTACGTGTTGTTTTCCCACGTTTGGCTTTCCATCTTGATATTACGGTTACCTTCATATGCCGCATCTAACTGGATAGGACCAATTTTGTAGTGTGCTGCGATACCACCCCAGTAGTCATCCCCTTCACCTAGACCTGCTTTATCACCTGCACCAGCTGCGATATCTAGGGAGAATTTGTCAGCAAACATTGGAGAGTCCCAGCGGATAGTGTTTGATTGACGGTCTTGGTACTTGGCACCACCAATAGCACCACCCCAGTCGTATACATCGCCGAGACCAGGGTTAGATGCTGGCCAGTCAACCAATTCGTACATAGGTGTCAAAACGCGACCCAGACGAATTTGACCCCAAGATGCACTTTCAAAACCGACGAATGTGTCACGTTCACCAAGACCTGCGCCCTCGCCACCAAAGCTAGGGTCTACATAACCGCCTTCGATTTGCCAAATAAAAGTAGGGTCGAAGTTAGCAAATTGTTTTTTACCACGGAAACCGATACGAGATTCGTTGTTTAGCTGCATGCCACCCAAATCATCGTCCGTTGCTTTGCTGCCAGAATCGTAATCGCGGTACGCGGCCTGCATCGCGATGATCCCGTAAACTTCATAAGAAAATGAATCTTTGGTTAGAAACTCTTTTGCTGCGTCACTGTTTGCACCATCAGCAAATGCAGCACCACTGAACATCATGCCGGTAATTGCCGTGGCAAGTAGGCTTTTCTTTAGGTAAGACATTATAAACCCCTATATTTTTAGTTTTTTCCATTTTCAAATTCACTAACTAGGACATGGCAGGAACTTGAAACAGTGTTTGGACGGGGCAAATATGACAAACTTTTTTCGCACTAAAAAACTTTCCCTACAGCAATCTGAGCGACTTCAAAATGAGAAGATCAAAAATAAAATAAATCAATAAAAAACAATTAGTTAACATCAAATATAAAAAATAAAAAACGTTAAAAGTACGTTTTGACACTGAACTGACATTGAGAGCATCTAAAAAACGTGAGCGACTTCATTCATCTTTTAGGTGTTTTAACGGAACTTTATATTCAAAGAGAAAAAACCTTGAGATCACTCGCAAGTAAAATGACCGTGCACTTGTGGGATTCGAGAGATTTTGACGAAATTGTTGTGAGTAGCAAATGGGTATTGACCTTACCCTTGCAGGAAGGTTTAAGCTCATAGCATCACTACTATTGAGGTGCAGATTATGTATCAGTTAGTTATACCTTTATCAGGGCTCAACTGCATGGGCTGTGCGAGAAAAGTTGAGAATGCTTTACATGCGAATCACGATGTGGAGATCCTCAATTTGTCCCCGACGCAAGTAGAGGTCAAAACCGAGTCTTCTCTTAAAGAGCTCGTCTCGTCGATTGAATCTCTTGGTTACCAAGCAGGAAATCACTACGAGCTAAACCTTTCAGGCTTAAGCTGTGGCGGTTGCGTCAAAAAACTTTCATCTTTATTAGAATCTAATCAAGACGTTATTTCTTTTGAGGCTTCAACAACGCACTTAGAGATTCGTACCCTCCTCTCCGAGCAACAAGTGATCGACTTAATAGCAACACTCGGCTATACCGCCAACCTTGATTCTGTTGAAGTAGAGAACGAAAGCTCACCAGAGACCGAACAGGTAGAAAAGCAAAGCAATATTAAAGATACGCAGGTGCCACCAGCGAGTATTCAATTGCAAATGCTGATTCAAGGCATGACGTGTGCGAGTTGCGTCTCTTCAGTAGAGAAAGCACTTACTAACGTAGAAGGCGTTGAGAAGGCACAGGTCAACCTTGCAGAACAAAGCGCACTAGTATTCGCAAGCCAAGACTCTGATGACCTCCTTAACGCAATTGTTGAATCGGTAAAACACGCCGGTTACCAAGCAGAGATCCTACAAGACGCCGCAACCCAGCAAGAAAAGCAAGCACAGCAACAACGTCAGCAACAAAAACGCTTTAAACTGGATGCTATTGCTGGCCTTGTCGTCGGTGCCCCTTTAATGATTTGGGGCGTTGCTGGCGGCAATATGATGATTCGCAACACCAACGACCAATTAGCTTGGGGCGCGATCGGTATCGTATGTTTACTCCTTCTTGCCACAGCAGGGAAACACTTCTTCAGTAACGCTTGGTTAGCAGCTACTCACAAGCGCGCCACCATGGACACGTTAGTCGCGCTCGGTACTGGCGCAGCGTGGTTCTATTCGATGCTTGTGGTGATTTTCCCAGACTGGTTCCCTCTTGCTTCACGCCACGTGTACTTTGAAGCGAGTGCAATGATCATCGGCTTAATTTCTCTTGGGCACTATATAGAAGCAAAAGCCAAAGCAAACACAACACGCTCATTGCAAGCTCTGATTAACCTGCAACCTCAGCAAGCTACGGTAATTACGGAACAAGGCGATCAACAAATCGCGGTTGAGCAAATCACGCTAGGCATGAAACTGCGTATCAAACCAGGCGAGAAAGTGCCTGTTGATGGTGTTGTGATTCAAGGTGAATCATACATTGATGAGTCGATGCTCACTGGTGAACCAGTACCAGTGTTAAAAGCGCAAGAGGCTCAAGTGTCTGCTGGGACATTAAATACCGATGGTGGATTAGTCATTGAGGCAACGGGCATTGGCGCAAATACCATGCTGGCTCGTATCATCCGCATGGTGCGCACAGCGCAAAGCAGTAAGCCAGCCATCGCGAAACTGGCAGACCAGATTTCATCGGTGTTTGTCCCTGTCGTTGTTGGCATAGCAATACTGGCCGCGCTCGTTTGGTTTGCCGTTGGCCCAGAGCCAAAAGCGAGTTATATGCTGGTGGTCACCACAACCGTCCTGATCATCGCATGCCCTTGCGCTCTAGGCTTAGCAACCCCACTTTCTGTCACGGTGGGAGTGGGTAAAGCCGCAGAGCTCGGCATTCTGATCAAAGACGCCGACGCCCTGCAATTGGCAAGCAAAGTCGACACGGTTGTGTTCGACAAAACTGGCACGCTTACCCAAGGTAAACCTAGCGTTCAGCAAGTGTTTACTCACGCCACCAGCCAAGAAGATCTATTGGCTTTAGCGTATGCGGCAGAGCGTCAGTCTGAGCACCCACTGGCAAAAGCGGTATGTGATTACGCCAAACGACACGACGCAAAAGACGTCTCATTAGACAAGTTTGAGAACGTTCGCGGGCGCGGCATTTTGGCGACGTATCAAGATAAACCGCTGCTCATTGGTTCGCTTCAATTTATGCAAACAGAGAACGTCGAGACTAGCGCACTAAAACCTGCCATCGATGAATGCGCAAAAAATGCGTGGACTCCGGTAGCTGTGGCATTGAACGGCGAACTGATCGGTCTGATCGCCATTGCCGACCCGATCAAATCAGATGCGAAACAAGCGCTCTCTGCATTAAAATCGCAAGGCATCAAAACGGTAATGCTGACGGGCGATAACCAACACGTTGCCAATGCTATCGGCCAAGAACTTGGTATTGATGAAGTGATTGCCCAAGTAATGCCAGATGAGAAAGCTCAGCACATTGAGCAACTTCAATCTCAAGGACATGTCGTGGCAATGGTGGGGGATGGCATTAACGACGCCCCTGCTCTTGCCTTAGCCAACCTTGGTATTGCCATGGGTAGCGGCAGTGATGTCGCCATTGAAAGTTCGCAAATGACCATCCTGAACACGTCACCAATGGCGGTAGTACATGCGATTGAACTCTCTCGCGCTACACTTAAGAACATGAAGCAAAACCTATTTGGAGCCTTTGTTTACAACTCGTTGGGTATTCCAGTTGCCGCTGGTGTGCTTTATCCAGCGTTTGGATTTTTGCTCAGTCCTGTTGTCGCAGGAGCGGCAATGGCACTGTCTTCAATTACTGTCGTTAGTAATGCAAATCGACTACGACTGTTTTCAGTAAAATAACCACTTCTTTTTGAGGGTATTATGAAGTTGAAACTATTGACCTTTGCAATGCTTGCGACCGTGTCCGCCAACGTATTGGCAGCCGATGTCATTAACCATAAATCGCCATACTGTGGCTGTTGTGGAGAATGGACAAAACACATGGAAGAGAACGGCTTTACGGTCGAAGAAAAATTGCACGATGACATGAACGCCATCAAACGCGATCTAGGCATCAAGAACGAACAGCTTTACTCTTGCCACACGGCAGAGATCAACGGCTATCTGTTCGAAGGTCACATTCCAGCCGAAGACATTAAAGCGTTTTTGAAAAATCCACCACGTAACGCAAAAGGCCTATCAGTACCGGGCATGCCAATGGGCTCCCCTGGTATGGAATATGGCGACAAAAAAGACAGCTACACCGTTTACGCCTTTAACGAAAAAGGCCAAGTGTTCGAATATAGCCACCACGAAGGCAACGACCAGTAAATTACCACCTTCTAAAGAAGGTGGCTTTGTGTGAGCCCCCTAAAAGGGGGCCTTTGTTTAGTCCAGCGCCAA
>NZ_JAWOTH010000028.1:0-30725 GCF_033338745.1 Vibrio sp. Vb1026 | reverse complement strand
CGAGTGCCCACACAGATTGATAGGTTCTTATTTTTAAAGAGCTTTTCTAACATTTTCAGCAACTTAGTTGCTCGTCGTTAGGGGTGCGTATCTTACTTCACACCGTGAGAGAGTCAAGCATTTTTTTTCAAATTCTTTTTTCTCTCTTCCCGACTCACTGTGTGACTTTCGTCTCACTCCGTGTCGGTGGATGCGCAGTATAGGGGGTTGAGAAATTAGCACAAGCGTTTTTTGCAAAAAAACTTTCAACCGAACAAATAACAAGCATTCTGCATAGATACTCAACGATCTTGTCTAATATTTCGGGTTGTAGAGGATCTTTCCATGAAGAAATACCTGACTTCCGCATTAAAAGATCGCCGATTTCTTTGTGATTTCGGTTACTGATCTTATCTCTCTTGGTTCTTTTTTCTCTTTTTACCTATATAAAGATGAAAAAAAAGAGCAGAACGATAACGAACTGCTCTTTTGGTCTTTGCTTTTTATTTGGGGTACTTCAGGTGAAGTCTTGGAAAAGTGTTTCTTCTATATATAGAAGAAAAGATCAGAGCATCCTTGCCCTTCTCTTTACGACAGGTTAGTTAGGGGTATATCTAAATGTCGTTATTGTTCGATGACGCATTGAGCTCGTAAGAGTGGAGCATGCTTGCATTCCCAATGGCGTCATCTTCGAGAGGAACTTAGTTCTTCAATACTTTTACGGTGTAGCTACCATCTTTTTGTTGGTATAGACCGTGGATGTCGGTTTCGAAACCTGGGTAATGCGCACCGATTTCACAAAGCATCTCTAGGAAGTCCAGCACAGGGCGAGACTCTTGAGTCACCATTTCACCAGGAAGTACTAGTGGCACACCTGGAGGGTAAGGAAGGATCATGTTCGCACTTACGCGGCCAACCATTTCTTCCAGTTTGATTTCTTCGATGTTGCCACGAAGCTCTTCTTGCCATGCTGCGTGTGGTGTTACTTTCATTTCAGGAAGAACATCGAACGCTTTGTACATTAGCTCTGGTAGGTTGTATTTCTTAGTTAGGTCATGAATTGCTTGTGCTAGTTCTTGAACGCGCATGCCTTCATAGAAGCTTGGGTCTTCGTTGTATAGCGAAGGTAGGAAGCTCTTGATGGTTAGGTTCAAGTCGTAGCCACGTTTAAATTCAGTTAGACCGCGTAGCAATTGCATTGCTTTTGATTTGTCGATACCGATTGAGAATAGGAACAACAAGTTGTATGGACCTGTTTTCTCTACCACGATACCGCGCTCGTCTAGGAATTTAGCCACCAGCGAAGCAGGAATACCTGATTCTTCTAGTTCGCCTTCTTTATTCATCCCAGGAGTCAATAGCGTTACTTTGATTGGATCAAGATACATGTGGTTGTCATCCATGTTCTTGAAGCCGTGCCATGTGTCGCTAGGGTCTAGTTTCCAACATTCTGTGGTATCGATGTTTTCTGGTTGCCATACATCGAAGAACCAGCTGTCGCTTTCTGCTTCTAGGCGTTTGATCTCTTTACGGAAGCGGATTGCGCGATCGATAGAGTCTTGCATCAACTTCTTACCAGTGTTGCCGCGCATCATTGCCGCTGCAGTTTCAGTAGAAGCAACAATGCCGTACTGAGGTGAAGTTGAAGTGTGCATCATGAATGCTTCGTTGAAAGATTCTTTATCAAAGTCGCCTTTCACATGAATCATTGAAGCTTGTGAGAACGCTGCCAACAGTTTGTGTGTTGATTGTGTTTCGTAGAACACTTTGCCTGGCATCGCTTCACCACTCATACCACATTTACCTTCGTAAATTGGGTTGAAGTTAGTGTAAGGCACCCAAGCACTGTCGAAGTGGATGTGTTTACAATCTAGCGACTCTTTGATGAATTGTGTGTTGTACAACAAGCCATCGTAAGTTGAGTTAGTCACTACTGCGTAAGTTGGTGCTGTTGCACCTGGTGTTTTCGCCACTTTCTCTGCAATGACATCGCGGCTGAATTCGCTTTGTGGAATACCACCAAGGATACCGTATGCGTTACGAGTTGGGCGGAAGTAGATTGGTGTCACGTCGCTCATCATCATTAGGTGAGTCAGAGATTTGTGACAGTTACGGTCAATCAGTACTGTGCTGCCCGCAGGTGCTGAGTACATGCCAACGATTTTGTTCGATGTAGACGTACCGTTAGTTACGATGTACGAGCTGTCTGCATTAAATGTACGTGCGATGTATTCTTCTGCATCTTTATGTGGACCTGAGTGGTCTAGTAGAGAACCTAGCTCAGGCATTGAGATTGATACGTCCGCTTTAAATGTGTTTGGACCGTAAAAATCGTAGAAGATGCTACCAGCAGGGCTTTTCTGGAATGCAGTACCGCCCATGTGACCTGGAGTACAGAAGGTGTATTTACCTTCTTCTACGTATTTGAATAGCGCTTTAGTGAATGGAGGCATGATGGCATCTTTGTATGCCTCAGTCGCTTGGTTGATTTTGATAGCGATGTCGTCAGCCATACCTAAAGCGTACTCGAAGAAGCTCACGTTTAGACGTAGGTCTGTTAGTGAAATGTCTAGAGTAGACTGTTCGTTAGCAAATGCGTGAACAGGCAGTTTCTCGTTGATTTGGCTGATACGTTCACATAGCTCTAGTGAGTATTTATCCCAGTCGAACAACACACCGCAAATGCGAGGGTTCATCTCAATCATTTTGATCAAGTCTTTATCATCTACTGGGTAAACCACTTCGTAGCCCGCTTTCTCAAGAGCAGCGTGAAGTTGACGAACTGGCTCTTCTTTAAAGAACACACCCATGTGGTTCAAGATAGCGAATATATTCATTTGGACATCTCCAAGGCGAATGAGGGCGCTCTTTGCCATTTACAGGCAATGAGTAAGGTGAGCGCCGCGTGAATTTGGGTTTTATAGGCTGGCACCGTAGTGCCAGCGTTTTGGGGATTAGTTGCTTGCTTGGGCAGGCATGTCTTCAGCGTGCATTTTCACGTACTGAGCAAGACCTGCTTTTTTGCTGTAGAACATCAAGATAACTAGAGACACGATGAAGGTTGCTGTTAGCGTACCGCCCTCTGCACCTGCTAGTGCGATGAAGCAGAACAGACAAGCCACACCAGAGAACAGCATTACGAAGCCGTTGCGTGTTGTCATACCTTCGAAGCGAATCAAGTTAATGCTTGAGTAGAAGTAAGGCAGCATTGTTAGTAGAACTGCGTCAGTCGTTAGCTGGTTGAACAGGTCTGATGCGTGTGCTGTTTTAGAGCTGAAGAACATCAGTACAACCATCAGTGCAGTCATCTTGATTGACGCAAGGATTAGACCTTTCTTAGGCACACCGTTTTTGTCAGTTTCGCCGTAGATTTTAGGGAAGTTGCCATCGCTTGCTGCACGTTTACCAGCCTCGCCCACCAGCATCATCCAAGAACCTAGCGAAGTGAAACATGCTAGTGCTGTGAATGCTGATACGAATGGTGCAGTCCAGCTACCGAATAGCTCAGTGGTTGCCAATGCAAATGGCGCACCTGATGCCGCAACTTCTGACGCTGGGAACATGCCGCTGATCATTTGAGTTGATAGGATGTAAATCACACCTGCGATACCAGTACCTAACATAGTTGCTAGTGGTACAGTACGTTTAGGGTTTTCTACCATACCCGTCGATACCGCTGCTGATTCCACACCTACGAATGACCATAGACAGATAAGAACCGCTGTTACTACCGCGTGGCTGTCAGTGCCTGCTGATACGTTCCAGTTTTGGCTGTAAAGCGCAGTATCGAAGTGCGTCCAACCAAATGCAGCTGTACCAACAACTGGGATAAGGATAAGAACTAAACCAAGCGTACATAGACGGCTTACCCAGCTACCACCAAGTAGGTTGACGAAAGTGAAGATCCATACCGATACAATCGTCGCAATACCTGCTGGAATTGGGTTATTAAGCACAGGGAAGAATACTGAAAGGTAAGAAACACCTGTAATGGCAATAGCCAGGTTACCAATCCAGTTCGCGTGGTAATAAAGAACGCCCGTTTGGAAACCAAATACCGGAGACACTTCGCCAGCATAAGCGATAGGACCACCTTCTTGTGGGTTTTTGGTTGCCAGACGAGCGTAAACGAACGCCAGACTCAGTGCACCGACCAAACAGATCAGCCAACTGAAGATTGAAACAGAGCCTACAGAGGCAAGACTAGAAGGTAATAGTGCAATACCACTACCCATCATGTTACCGGCTACGACACCCGTACAGGCAATAAGGCCGATTTTTTTCGCATTCGATGACATAACATCTCCAAATCTATTCTACTCGAGTCAACATGACTCAAACTGAATGGTTATTAGCGAGATGCTATGAGGAAGAACCTGCTCGACCTCGCTAAATTTCGAAGTGAAGACTACGCCCAAAAACTGGGAAAAAAATAAACTTGGGGTTATCAATAAAACAATTAGCCCATCGGTATAAAGTTGAGATAAACCTGATAAACTAAAAAACATAAAACTATATTATTCATACAGTTATAAGAAAAACATCAAACCTTCTACCGATAGATAAACTCTCATCAACTCGTTGGTCATCGCGATAAAAGTTATCAACCTCTATCAACTTCCCCATCCCGAAGGGTTAATTCCCTGAAGTGTTGATTCCATAAATCTCTCCCTGATCGCGCTTTTTGACCCACATCAATATTCATCTCGCCTGCAAGAAAGCATCAAAATCATTCTCGCCACATAACTCAGCCAGACACTTCATACAATCAATAGAGATAGAGATAGAGATAGAGATAGAGATAGAGATAGAGATAGAGATAGAGATAGAGAAGCAAAGCGGGTATGTATTTCCGTTGCAAGCTTGCGCTGTTAGCTCCTTCGTAAGTCATTGCCCCACCGCCTCACCCTTTTCACTTTTCGACAGCGACAAAAAAGCCCCTCACCGAAATGAGGGGCTAGCATTAGACTGACGTTGAGTCCGAGAGAATTAAAGCATTCGAACGACAGAAGGGTGAACGGCGCGATACATGGCGTAATCAATCGCCTTCATGTTACTTGGGAAGACCAAGTTTTCGCACAGCAGGTACGTCTCAACCGACGTATCAATATAGAAAGCTTCACTGTAAGACTCACTGGCTAAATCCAGATCACCATCCAATTCGGCGTGCTTACCGCGAATCACATAGGAAAGCACTGAATCACGTAACCTCAATGCCTGTCCGAGATGCCGCTTGGCTAACGCCATGTCACCAATGATGGTTTCGTGCAGTGCTAAAGCTTCATAAATTCGCGGTTGAATTGGCCCCACCATCATTTTCACATTAGTCTCTAGTGCTTCACTGAGCTGCTGCATTCGCCCTTTCTTCAACTCCTGTGAGAAATCAAGTGCCTTTTGTACATGGTAAGCAATCAACAACTCAGCTTGAACGTAAGCATTATCCGGCTCGATTTCTAAAATATTTTCCATCAAGTCGATACCTTGGCGGAATTGTTTAGTATCAGAGACATTAAGGTAATGGTTAGCCTGAACAAACAACTCCAACGCGTCGGGATTCATTGGCATTCCCGCCACCAGCATCGTAGATTTCAATTTGGCATCCGACACTTTCAGCACTTGCATCAAATCCAACGACGCTTGTTGAAGCACTGTCTTTAAATGACTACTGGTTAACGCGTATTGACGACTAAACAACACTTTCTCAGATGAGTTATTGCGATATTCCACCTCTAAAAAGCTGCCACCGTCATTCTCACGAACTCTCACCACAACCGATTTACCAGGCACAATGCCAGAATTAAACGACGCCTTCTTTAGCATGACTCGGTAATCACTGACTTGAGCAATGTCGGACATCAACTTTTGGGCGAATCCGTCTGCCAAATCGTAGCTTAATCCTTCATTCGTAAAATTATCTTGAAACTTGAACTCAATCAGATGGGTATCGATGGCTTGGGTAATACGCACTTCCGATTGCTTGTAGGTAAACACGCCCATCACTACGACCAACATACTGATCCAGATGAAGTTCATAATTCCCAATCGCCAAGGGCTGATTTTGTTTTTGCTCTGAGGGGCTTTTTTCTCTTTTGACATCTCGCAGACCGCGCGAGTTAGAGGACCTGCTGGAAAGGTAACGGCTGGTGCTATAGGTAGACAATCCTCTTCCGATTCTTCAACCGAAGGTGGGATCTCTTCATTTTGCCGACTTGTGACAAACTCTTCATGCGTCATAGTAACCACGTTCGCTACCAGCTTATAGCCACGCTTGGGCACCGTGATAACGTAGTTGGTATTTTCCTCTCGACCGTCACGTAGTAGCTTACGCAACTCAAAGATGGATTGAGTCACCACTTGATCGGTCACAATCGCTCCAGCCCAAACGTACTGAATCAATTCCTCGCGGTTGAACACCTCATTCGCATGCTCCGCTAAGAAGTGCAAAAGATTAATTAAGCGTGGCTCAACAGTAACTTCCCTATCTTGTCGATACAGCTTATTTTCATCAACGCTCAAAACCCAGTCATTGATTTGAAAATAGACTCCAACCATGTATGAAAACTCTCGTATCTACAGACAGCGTTACGGTAGGAATCAGACAATGGTTGATTCCTACAAGTAACTAAAGGCAAGATTATAGGTGGGAAAGCAGCGTGTACCTAGAAAAGCAAGTCGCCAAAAATGCAAACTTAAGTTAAGTGATGCAAGAATGAGACTACTCAAGTGCTGCAAGGATAGAGCAATGTGTGGCGTCATCGTCTGTATGACCACAACAAGCATCATTAATCTTCTTTAACGCTCGGCGAATTTTCGTCAGCTCGTTAATTTTCCCATCAATCAGCTCTAACTTGGCAGAAGTAATGGCTTTTACCTCTGCACAGCTGTGTTCTGTCGCTTCTAACTTAATTTCTAACAGGTCTTTAATTTCATCCAGACTCAAGCCAAGATCTTTACCTTTGAGGATAAAGTGCACCTGCTTTTGATTCTCTTCATCATACAAGCGATAGCCTGACTCACTTCGTCCTGCGGGTTTTATTAGCGCGTTTTTCTCGTAGAAACGTAATGTATCGGCAGTCACACCACAACGTTTTGCCAGTTCACCTATCTGAAACATAACTTTCCCTATTAACTATCTCGTTACTTTTAAAGCTAAAGAACGACTTTTTTGCAATTATTTTTGAGATGCCAAACGATTGCGCGAGCTTTTTTGTAATAAATTGGTTAGAATACGCGCCATCAAATGTGGAGACTGTTTTCTAACCAGAAAATACCCTGCAAAGGTCTTTACCAAAACTGGCCAATATTTTACCCCAAGAGGTAAAAACAAGTTCATTTTTGGCAAACATCTTTAACTCCGTGAATTTGAGGAAAATGGAAGCATGAATAACGCTCGTCCTATTCGCCGTGCGCTTATCAGCGTATCAGACAAAACAGGTATTGTTGAGTTTGCGCAAGCTCTTGCTGAGCGCGGTGTCGATATCCTATCTACTGGTGGTACAGCTCGCCTACTTGCCGAACAAGGCATCGCCGTAACCGAAGTCTCTGACTACACTGGTTTCCCAGAAATGATGGACGGCCGCGTTAAAACGCTTCACCCAAAAGTTCACGGTGGTGTGCTTGGTCGTCGTGGCCAAGATGATGACGTGATGGAAAAGCACGGCATCAACCCTATCGATATGGTTGTCGTAAACCTATACCCATTCGCAGAAACCGTTGCCAAAGAAGGCTGTACACTAGCCGACGCGGTTGAAAACATCGATATCGGCGGCCCAACAATGGTTCGTTCTGCAGCGAAAAACCACAAAGACGTGACTATCGTTGTTAACGCAGGTGATTACGGCCGCGTAATTGCAGAGATGGACGCAAACGACAAATCTCTCACTCTCGAAACTCGCTTCGACCTTGCCATCGCTGCTTTTGAACACACTGCCGCTTACGATGGCATGATCGCAAACTACTTCGGCACTATGGTTCCATCTTACGGTGAGAACAAAGAAGGTGATGAAGAGTCTAAATTCCCACGTACGTTCAACCAACAGTTCGAGAAGAAGCAAGACATGCGCTACGGTGAGAACAGCCACCAAGCAGCCGCATTCTACGTTGAAGCAAACCCACAAGAAGCATCTGTTTCTACTGCTCGCCAAATCCAAGGTAAAGCCCTTTCTTACAACAACATTGCAGACACGGACGCCGCACTTGAGTGTGTGAAAGAGTTCAACGAGCCAGCATGTGTGATCGTAAAACACGCGAACCCATGTGGTGTAGCGCTGGGTAAAGACATTCTAGAAGCATACAACCGTGCTTACCAAACTGACCCAACATCTGCATTCGGCGGCATCATTGCATTCAACCAAGAACTGGATGCTGAAACAGCAACCGCTATTGTTGAGCGTCAATTCGTTGAAGTGATCATCGCACCTTCTGTTTCTGCTGAAGCGATTGAAGTGGTTGCCGCGAAGAAGAACGTACGTCTACTTGAGTGTGGCGAATGGACAACGAAGACAACTGGCTTTGACGTGAAACGCGTCAACGGTGGTCTACTGGTTCAAGACCGAGACCAAGGTATGGTGAGCCTAGACGATCTAAAAGTGGTTTCTAAGCGCCAGCCAACAGAAGAAGAGCTGAAAGATGCACTGTTCTGCTGGAAAGTAGCGAAATACGTGAAATCTAACGCGATCGTTTACTCGAAAGGCGATATGACTATCGGTGTAGGCGCAGGCCAAATGAGCCGCGTTTACTCTGCGAAAATCGCAGGCATCAAAGCTGCAGACGAAGGTCTACAGGTTGAAGGTTGTGTAATGGCATCAGATGCATTCTTCCCATTCCGTGACGGTATCGACGCGGCTGCAGGAGCAGGCATCAAGTGTGTTATCCAACCAGGCGGTTCTATGCGTGATGACGAAGTTATTGCCGCAGCAGACGAACACGGCATGGCGATGATCTTTACCGGTATGCGTCACTTCCGCCACTAATCCTCTCGTCTTCACTGGGACGATAACTGCGTTGACGGCGTTCACTTATCCTAATCACATAGCATACTATGCTCATAGGAATAAGTTCACTTGTCGCCTTGTCCTCGTCCCACTGAATTAGAGAGGCCATACTCAGGTCTTTGCGAAATATCTGAGTTTGAGCAAAAGGTATTTATAAGATTAGGGATTTTCATATGCGAGTTTTAATCATTGGTTCAGGCGGTCGTGAACATGCGCTAGGCTGGAAAGCAGCGCAAAACCCAAATGTTGAGACTATTTTCATTGCTCCAGGCAACGCAGGTACAGCACTAGAGCCAAAACTAGAGAACGTAAACATCGATGTAGAAGACATCGCTGGCCTTGTTGCTTTCGCCAAAGAGAAGGCGATTGAACTGACTATCGTTGGCCCAGAAGCACCATTGGTTATTGGTGTGGTTGATGCTTTCCGCGAAGCAGGTTTGCCAATATTCGGCCCGACCCAAGCCGCAGCGCAGCTTGAAGGCTCTAAAGCGTTTACCAAAGACTTCCTTGCTCGTCACCAAATTCCAACGGGTGCCTACGCGAATTTCACTGAAATCGAGCCTGCACTGGCTTACGTGCGTGAGCAAGGTGCACCGATCGTGGTGAAAGCCGACGGCCTTGCTGCTGGTAAAGGCGTGATTGTGGCAATGACGCTAGAAGAAGCTGAGGACGCAATCAAAGACATGCTAGCAGGCAACGCATTTGGTGATGCTGGTAGTCGTGTCGTTATCGAAGAGTTCCTAGATGGTGAAGAAGCAAGCTTCATCGTGATGGTCGATGGTGAGAACGTTCTGCCTATGGCCACCAGCCAAGACCACAAACGCGTAGGCGACAAAGATACTGGTCCTAACACCGGTGGTATGGGAGCATACTCTCCAGCTCCAGTGGTGACACAAGAAATCCACAACCGCATCATGGAAGAAGTGATTTACCCAACCGTACGTGGCATGGCCGCTGAAGGTAACCCTTACACTGGTTTCCTATACGCGGGTCTGATGATCGACAAAGACGGCACTCCGAAAGTGATCGAGTACAACTGCCGCTTCGGTGATCCTGAGACACAACCTATCATGATGCGCATGGAATCAGATCTTGTTGATCTGTGCCTAGCGGCAATCGACGAGAAACTGGATCAAGCGGAATCGAAGTGGGATCCACGAGCATCGATTGGTATCGTGTTAGCAGCCGGTGGTTACCCAGCAGCGTACAACAAAGGCGACGTAATTTCGGGTCTGCCACAAGTTGAAATTGAAGGCGAAAAAGTCTTCCATGCAGGTACAGGTAACAAAGATGGCGACATCGTGACAAACGGTGGTCGCGTTCTTTGTGCAACCGCACTTGGCAACAGCGTATCAGAAGCGCAGCAGCGTGCTTACGAGCTTGCAAAACAGATCAGTTGGGATGGCATGTTCCATCGCAACGATATCGGCTACCGTGCAATTGCACGTGAGCAAGACAAATAAAAACAACATAAGTTGGCTAAAAAACAAAAGGCGCACTCAGCGCCTTTTTTTATTGTTCTTGTTCGACAGAATTCGAAGCAATGTTTATTCAGAGATCAACTTTGGCCGAGAAACACAATCAAAGTCATCGTCATTGAGCATCAACAGTTCATCGACCATTGCTTTGTTTCGTGACTGCTTGCCGACAAAAGCCACATAACTGTCTACCGATGAGAGACGCTCGATAATAAATTTTGGCAGCGTCTGATTAAACTCGAGTGTCGAGAACACCTTACCTTTGCAGGTTTCAAACGATTGACCATTCCAATAACCTTGAATAAGGCTCTGATTGTTACGAGACTGCGCCTTAACCGATGCCACTACGTCATTCGCTTCTGCTTTGTAGCGCTCTAATTGGTCATGCTGAAGTGGTAAGACTTTACGGTTAACACGATATTTTTGGTAAACCGCTTCGCCATCTTTATTGAAACGGATGTGGATTTGAAAAGGCACCAACTCTTGTTTGGTATCAACTTGCTCGCCTTTTCGAATCAACTCTCGCAACTCACCTTCATCCCAGCGATAATCACTCTGGAACCAACCATTGTCCCCCATAGTCACATAATCAGCCGCCGTACTCACACGAGTGAGTTTCTCTGTCATCCAGTACAAGCTGCTAGCATCTCCCGCAACTTTACCACCAGAAAAATGCGTGAATTGTTCTAAATTAGGAGTTTCAACCGACGAACAGCCAAAAAGGGTAAGGCTAGATAGGAGAAGTGAAGTGAGTAGATGTTTTTTCATGAAATTGCACCGAGGCAGGATACCTCGGTGCATTCTAACTTAGTTTACTGATTCTTTCAGCGCTTTACCTGCTACGAATGCTGGTACGTTAGCTGCTGCGATTTGAATCTCGTCACCAGTCTTAGGGTTACGACCAGTACGTGCAGCGCGGTGGTTTACTTTGAATGTACCAAAACCAATTAGTTGAACTTGGTCACCCTCTTTAAGTGCGCCAGTTACACCATCAAGAGTCGCTTCAAGAGCAGCTTTTGCTTGTGCTTTTGATAGGTCTGCTTTCTCTGCGATAAAGTCGATTAATTGGGTCTTGTTCATTAGGTTTCCCTTCTCATAGGTTATCGAATTCGTCTCACTCTAAAACATAAATGCCCCATCTGGCAAAGGTTTGTAAGCGATCTTTCGATTTTCTGACGTACTTTTAGCCATAATATGAGTAATAACTCACAATTTGTTACCACATACCCCCTGAAAACCCTTGCTTTCCAAGGTATTTGGACCAATTTATAAGTCACTTTTGCGGTTATAATAGCTGCAAATAACCACTATCAAACTACATTCAAGGGCAACTATGCTGCTGTTATCCATTTATATCTCTATTGCAATCGGCATTTCGTTTATCTGTTCGGTGCTGGAGGCGGTACTGCTGAGTATCAGTCCGAGCTACATTGCGCAGCTCAATCAACAGGGGCATCCCGCAGCTGGGCAATTGGCTAAGCTGAAATCAGATATCGACCGACCACTGGCATCTATTCTGACTTTAAACACCATCGCTCACACTATCGGCGCGGCCACTGCTGGTGCACAAGCTGCGGTTGTATTTGGTAGCGAAGCATTAGGTATCTTTTCGGCAGTGCTGACATTGGCGATCTTAGTGCTTTCAGAAATCGTACCGAAGACGATTGGCGCGACCTACTGGCGTCAGTTGGCACCCACTGCCGCGGTCGCATTGCGTTGGATGGTATGGGCGCTTACACCCTTTGTTTGGTTCTCAGAGCAAATCACCAAGCGTCTTGCTCGTAACCACGAAGCTCCAAAGATGCGTGATGAGCTGTCTGCAATGGCGATTCTGGCACGTGAAAGCGGTGAGTTTGCCGAGGGTGAATCAAAAATCTTAAGCAACTTGCTTGGCATCCAAGATGTACCCGTAACGCAGGTTATGACGCCACGACCAGTAGTATTCCGTGTCGATGCCACAATGACCATCAATGAGTTCCTAGAAAAACACAAAGATACGCCTTTCTCACGCCCATTGGTTTACAGCGAACAGAAAGATAACATCATTGGTTTTGTGCATCGCCTTGAGTTGTTCAAACTACAACAATCAGGTTGTGGACAGAAACAGTTGGGAGCAATCATGCGCCCAATTCAAGTGGTGCTAAACAATACCACTTTACCTAAAGTATTCGACCAGATGATGACTCATCGCTTACAGCTGGCACTTGTTGTTGATGAATACGGTACCGTGCTAGGTTTGGTAACGTTGGAAGATATTTTTGAACACCTCGTAGGCGAGGAGATCATCGACGAAGCAGATAAAAGCACTGACATGCAGGAGCTGGCTTACCAACGCTGGGAAAGCTGGAAAGAAATGCACGGCGTAATCGAAAGCCGCGATGACGATGAAGAAGATAATGAGCCGGAGAAGCAGGATAAAGAGCCAGAAGCTCAAGAGCCACCGAAACCCGACTCGAAAGAATCGTAATCAGCATTAGGTATAACAGCTTAAACGCACAAACAAAAAAGGCATCCAGTTAGGATGCCTTTTTCTATTTATTCAACGATTAAAGTGCAATACCGATGTTGCTCACACCTTCTTCACGTAGCTCTTCACGCAAATCTTTAATCAAGCTGATGTCACGTTCTACCGCTTCACGCAGCGGACGGAAGATAGCCCACTGGACGTCCCACTCTTCACATACGGCTTCGTTTTCTTTCTGGTTGTCGTTAGTGATTGGCTCTGCGCCTTGTGCTTGCTCTAGATCAGCAACGGTTTGTACCGACTGTTGACTCACTTTAAGCATTGAATCGAAAAGGTAGTCGCGGTCCAATAGACCATGCAGTAACGTAGACAACCCCTGACACGCGTCCATCGCTGGGTAAACGCCGTAAAAATCGAACTCATCCGCACTTGGGAACAACTCTTCTAACTTCTCCAATTGACGTTCGAAGTTAATTTTCGCGTTCTTAACTGTCAAAATTTCCCATACACTATCAAGAATCGCTCGGTAAGCACGCGGGTCAGCAAATTCTGTATTCTCACAAAACATCGCATAGTTTGGATACATGCGTTCACACAGACACGCCATAAAGGTAATTTGTTGCCAAGGTTCTAGTTTTTCTAAACGAACCTGAAGAGGATTCTTAAGCATAGTCACTCAATCATTGAAGAAAAAAACAGCGAAAGTGTACTTGATTCATCACAGGGAAAAAAGTTAATGCCGCATTCAAATCAGATTTTCCTGCTCTCAGAGCATCGCGACACCTACAAAACGTTACTGGCAGAGAAAAATCTGCCCGATCTTTGTCTCACCGACCAACCAGATGCCGCTCAGATCGTACTAGCGGATCCACCCTTACTATCACAAAGCTTAGACGGATTTTCACAGCTTGAATGGGTGCAATCCACGTTTGCTGGTGTCAACGCCTTAACATCCCCTAGCCTTCGTCAGGACTATACTCTAACTAACGTTCGAGGCATCTTTGGTCCACTGATTGCTGAATATGTTTTGGGTTACAGTATTGCCCATTACCGCCACTTTGCCCGATACCACCAGCAACAACAAAACAAACAATGGCAGCCTCACCTATACACGTCATTACA
This sequence comes from Vibrio sp. Vb1026, assembly GCF_033338745.1. NCBI lineage: Bacteria > Pseudomonadati > Pseudomonadota > Gammaproteobacteria > Vibrionales > Vibrionaceae > Vibrio > Vibrio sp. Vb1026. The sequence continues at coordinate 16,689 of NZ_JAWOTH010000028.1, read as the reverse complement.
AAGTAAAACCATGGTAATTCTTGGTACCGGTAGCATTGGGGGCTATCTGGGCAACGCCGCTAAAGCCATGGGGATAAAAGCTATCGGTATTAACCGCACAGGTATCCCGACTTCAGGCGGCGAGTTTCATCAGACCTTTCATATCAATGAACTAAGTAAGGCATTTGAGCAAGCCGACATCGTTGTGAATACTCTACCAAGTACACCTGAGACGCGACAGTTACTTAATCGTCAAACGCTCAGCCAACTAAATCAGGCGTTATTATTTAACGTAGGTCGTGGCGACGTACTGGATGAGACAGGGTTGCTCTTCGCTCTGAAAAACCGTTGGGTAGAACACGCCTTCTTAGATGTGTTTGAGCAAGAACCGTTATCGGTAGAGCATCCGTTTTGGAAACTACCGCAAGTCACCATCACTCCACACATTGCTGCGCTGAGTTTTCCCGAGCAAGTCATCGAGATTTTTGCTGACAACTACCTACGCTGGCGCGATGGGTTTTCATTAAATTATCAAGTGGATTTCGAAAAGGGTTACTGAGAATGTCGTTAGACGAGCTATTGCAACAAGTGAGGGCCTGCCAGATATGCGCGGATAATTTACCTTTGGGCGCAAACCCTGTCGTACAAGCCGCAAAAGGGGCACGCATCCTAATCATCGGTCAGGCCCCTGGCACACGTGTACACAAAACCTCGATACCTTGGAATGACCCAAGTGGTGATCGATTACGCCAATGGCTCGATATCGACAAAGACGTTTTCTACGACCCAAATAAAATTGCCATTGTCCCAATGGGATTCTGTTATCCAGGCAAAGGGAACTCTGGTGATTTACCGCCTCGTAAAGAATGTGCGCCCACTTGGCATAAAAAGATTCTTGAGCAACTGCCCAATATAGAGCTCACTCTACTAATTGGTCAGTACTCGCAGCAGTACTATCTCACCAACAAACCAAAGACGCTCACGCAAACTGTTCAGCAATGGCAAGATTGGGAACCGGACTTTATCCCGCTCCCTCACCCATCCCCACGCAATACATTGTGGCTAAAGAAGAATCCTTGGTTTGAATCTGACGTCGTGCCATACCTTAAAAAACGCGTTCACTCGATGCTTTAGGTTACCCATGATCTAATTGCTTGTTTATCTGTACAAGAAAATTAGAACATAAAACCAGAAATTATAAGTATTTGTTTATATTAAACTTTAATATCTAGTGTACAGCTAGAGTAGTAATTAGATCATGGTAGGCCAAATACTACTAGAGCTGTACAGCCTTGAGTCTCAGATAGAAAAACTGAATTTTAGGCAAAAAAATACCGGCACTGAATGCCGGCATTTGATTTCAAAAAAATCTAACTTACTTGTGGTATGGCTTAGATAACTCGTGTACCGCATCCACAAATACGCCCGCGTTTTCTGGCGGCACATCCAAATGGATACCGTGACCTAGGTTGAACACATGACCAGTACCTGCATCACCAAAACCTTCTAGAATACCCGCGACTTCTTCACGGATACGCTCTGGTGAAGCGTAAAGCATTGATGGGTCCATGTTACCTTGCAGCGCCACTTTATCACCGATACGTGCTTTCGCGTCTGCAATGTTGATTGTCCAGTCTAGACCAACCGCATCACAGCCCGTTGCTGCGATTTGCTCAAGCCACATGCCGCCATTCTTAGTAAACAATGTGACTGGCACGCGACGACCGTCGTTTTCACGAATCAGACCATCTACAATCTTGTGCATGTATTGCAGTGAGAACAGATTGTAATCACGAGGCGTTAGTACGCCACCCCATGTGTCAAATACCATTACCGATTGCGCACCCGCTTTAATTTGCGCGTTTAAGTACTCGATAACGCTGTCTGCCAGCTTATCTAGAAGTAGGTGCAGAGTTTGTGGTTCCGCGTACATCATCTTCTTGATCTTGGTAAACGCTTTAGAGCTACCACCTTCGATCATGTACGTCGCAAGAGTCCAAGGACTACCAGAAAAACCAATCAGCGGCACTTCACCCTTCAGGTCTTTACGGATCTGGCGTACTGCGTTCATTACGTATTGCAGTTCACCTTCAGGATCTGGCAAACCAATTTTTTCCACGTCGGCTTTGCATGTAATTGGGTTATCAAAAACAGGTCCTTCACCCGCAGCAAAACGCAAACCAAGCCCCATTGCATCTGGAATCGTTAAGATGTCCGAGAATAAGATCGCGGCATCAAGAGGAAAACGGCGTAATGGTTGAAGTGTCACTTCGGATGCTAACTCTGCATTTCGACACAAAGACATGAAATCACCCGCTTCTGCACGAGTCGCTTTGTATTCTGGTAGGTAACGACCTGCCTGGCGCATCATCCATACTGGCGTGTAATCTACCGGCTCTTTTAAAAGCGCACGCAGATAACGATCATTTTTTAATTCAGTCATTCCGTAATTCCAACTGTTAGGCTTTCTGTGAAAGGGGGTATTCTATCACTGATTTAAGTCCAATAGCTGTGTGCTTTGCAACCTGGATCAAGTTATTAACTTTTAAATCAATGCTTAATTTGCACCCAATCGGTATCAGTGTTAAAAATTTGTTCGCTAGCGAAAACTACAATTATAAACTGAGTACTTAGTACTCAGCATCTCATAACGACATCTTACTTACCCCCTCCATCTCGGAGGGTTTTTTTTATCTATTTATCAGACAATTAGAGTCTATATCTTTAAGCGTTTGTTCGATAAGTGCTCTTGCAATCGTTCCTTTAGGCGCAACAGGCGGCATCTCGTCGATACCAAACCATTGTGCATCAGACAGCTCAGTGTAGTCTGGGCTTAACTCTCCCGATTCATAGTCAGCTAAAAACCCCATCATCATACTAGATGGGAAAGCCCAAGGCTGGCTGCCAAAGTAACGAATATTTTTAACGAGAATTCCCGTTTCTTCATGAATTTCTCGAGCCACACACTCTTCTAATGTCTCACCGACTTCTAAGAAGCCAGCAATCACCGTATACATACCATTTCGATGCCTTGGGTGTTGGGCTAATAAGATCTGATTTTCTTTACGTACAGCAACGATAATACACGGAAATATTCTAGGATAATGAAGGGTGCGACATTCACCACACTGCATGGCTAACTGGTTATTATTAAGAAAGTTTCTTCCTCCGCACTGTGGACAAAAGCGCAAACTTTGCGTCATGTGCCCATATTGCACAGCTTTACTTAACAACATAAATAATGGCTCAGGAAAATGCAGGCAGTCACGCAGGGATACTAAAGGTAGATCATGCTCTAAATCGGCCAAGTTAAGCCACATGACGGGCGAACCAGAATACTCACCAATGGGTCTTGCACTCGTTACTGGCAGTGATAACTGCTCTGCAGACCCGAAGGGCACAGCACCATCCACCAGCCAAATTTCACTTCCTGCAACAACACACCAGTATGCATTTATCGCGCGGTTAACATCACCTTTTCTTAACATTACACCATCCCTTTGCTTGAAGTTCGTTCATTTTACTGGCAATCTAATTTCATACTAGAGTTTATCGTTAAGTAAATGTGCACTCTAAATTCTAGTAAGGACAAGAGTTTGTAATAACTTTACTAACTTTGCTTTGCAAAGGATACGTTCGCCGATGGGCGATCAGATCATGAGGGCATGGTCATGCTAAGAAAATTCAAACAAACACAAGACCAGTGGGGTGGCTCAAGTGATGTCATTGATCACTGGTTAGAGACACGACAATCCCTGATTGTTGAATATTGTAAGCTTGCAGCGCTGCAACCTTGTTCGAAAACCAATGTTATTGAACTCCCATCTCCTTCCGAACTGCAGGATTTCTGTCAGCACCTCGTTGATTACATCTCCGAAGGCCACTTTAAAATTTATGACATGGTTATGGACCGTTGGAAAGCAACCGGCTTTGTCGTGACTAATGAGATCAATCAAACCTATGGTCAAATTGTTCTAACGACTGAACCATTATTGAACTTTAACGATAAGTACTCAGAAGTGACTGAAGATGATGAATTAAATGATTTCGATTCTGATATGTGTCTCATTGGGGAAATTCTTGAGACTCGCTTTGAAGTCGAGGACTATCTGATACAGCAAATCGCAGAAAGCCTGTCTATGCCACCTGGGGCTTAGTATTTGCAAACATTTAGAAATAGAGTGAGAGAAAAGACTGACGATCATCGTCGGTCTTTTTTGTTTCTAGCTTTATCGAAAATCCCACCGGAAGAACAAAGTAGTATAAAAACTAAAAAGGCACCCGAAGGTGCCTTTTTCTTAAGCTTTTAACGATTACTCGTTATATGACTTACTCTTCAGAAGAGAAACCAGCGTTTAGAAGTGCCGCTAGGTTATCCGTTGCTTGCTCAGCAGAAGGACCATCTTGCGCTTCAGAACGTTTAGCTTGACGCTCTTGGTGGTATGCGAAACCAGTACCAGCTGGGATCAGACGACCAACAATTACGTTCTCTTTCAGACCACGTAGGTCATCACGCTTACCAGAAACCGCAGCTTCTGTTAGTACGCGAGTTGTCTCCTGGAACGATGCCGCAGAGATGAACGACTCAGTCGCTAGAGATGCTTTAGTAATACCTAGTAGTTCACGTTCGAAACGTGCAGGCTCTTTGCCTTCAGCTTCTAGGTTACGGTTAGCAATCTTAACTTGTGAGTACTCAATCTGTTCACCAGGTAGGAACTCAGAGTCACCAGAGTGAGTAATAGTACACTTACGTAGCATCTGACGAACGATAGTTTCAATGTGCTTATCGTTAATCTTAACGCCTTGTAGACGGTAAACTTCCTGTACTTCGTTAGCAATGTACTGCGTTACCGCGTGTACGCCACGTAGACGTAGGATGTCATGTGGAGACTCTGGACCATCTGCGATCACATCACCACGTTCAACTTTTTCACCTTCGAATACGTTCAACTGACGATGCTTAGGAATCATCTCTTCGTAAGCTTCACCGCTTTCACGTGTGATCACTAGGCGACGTTTACCTTTCGTCTCTTTACCAAAGCTCACAGTACCTGTGTGCTCAGCAAGGATTGCAGGCTCTTTCGGCTTACGTGCTTCAAATAGGTCAGCAACTCGTGGAAGACCACCGGTGATATCTTTGTTACCGCCAGACTTCTGAGGAATACGTGCTAGTGTTGCACCAACACCTACTGCTGCGCCATCTTCGATGTTCACAATCGCTTTACCAGGTAGGAAGTAGTGAGCTGGCATATCAGTACCAGGGATCATTACATCGTTACCTTGCTCGTCAACAAGTTTGATAGCTGGACGCATATCTTTACCTGCTGAAGGGCGAGCTGCTGGATCAGTTACTTCGCTTGAAGATAGACCAGTTAGGTCATCAGTTTGACGAGATACTGTTACACCGTCGATCATATCTACGAACTGGATGCGACCTGCTACCTCAGTAATGATAGGTAGTGTGTGCGCTTCCCAGTTTGCAACTGTTTCGCCAGCTTGAACTGTATCACCATCGCCTTTGCTTAGTAGCGTACCGTAAGGCAGTTTGTGTTTCTCTTTAGTACGACCAAACTCATCAACGATAGTTAACTCTGTCGCACGAGAAGTGATAACGATCTTACCGTCATCAGCCAATACAGATTTAGCGTTGTGTAGCTTGATAGAACCGTTGTTCTTAACTTGAACACTGTTCTCTGCCGCTGCTGTCGATGCCGCACCACCGATGTGGAACGTACGCATCGTTAGCTGTGTACCTGGCTCACCGATAGACTGAGCAGCAATAACACCCACTGCTTCACCTTGGTTCACTAGGTGACCACGTGCTAGGTCACGACCGTAACATTGTGCACAACAACCGAAGTCAGAATCACACGTTACTACAGAGCGCACTTTCATGCTGTCTACTGAGTTCTCTTCCATGATTTGACACCACTTCTCATCGATCAGGGTGTTACGTGGAATAAGAACGTCTTCAGTGCCAGGTTTTAGTACGTCTTCAGCAACAACACGACCAAGAGCAAGCTCAGAAAGTGCAACTTTAACATCACCACCCTCGATGTGAGGCATCATGTCGACACCTTCGTGAGTGCCACAGTCATGTTCAGTTACAACAACGTCTTGAGCAACGTCTACTAGACGACGAGTTAGGTAACCCGAGTTCGCTGTTTTCAGTGCCGTATCCGCAAGACCCTTACGAGCACCGTGCGTTGAGATAAAGTACTGAAGTACGTTTAGACCTTCTTTAAAGTTCGCTGTGATCGGCGTTTCGATGATTGAACCATCTGGACGCGCCATCAGACCACGCATACCCGCAAGCTGACGAATCTGTGCTGCAGAACCACGAGCGCCCGAGTCCGCCATCATATAGATGCTGTTGAATGACTCTTGCTGTTCCTCTTCACCGTCACGGTTAACTACCGTTTCAGATGAAAGGTTTTCCATCATTGCTTTCGCAACACGGTCGTTGGTCGATGCCCAGATATCGATAACTTTGTTGTAGCGTTCGCCCGCAGTAACAAGACCTGATTGGTACTGTTCCTGGATTTCACGTACTTCTTCTTCCGCTTCTGCGATTTCAGTGTACTTAGCTGCAGGTACAACCATATCGTCGATACCAACAGATACACCAGAAAGTGCCGCGTATGCGAAACCTGTGTACATGATTTGGTCAGCGAAGATTACTGTGTCTTTCAGACCTAGTTTACGGTACGCCTCGTTAAGTAGGTTAGAGATTTGCTTCTTACCTAGCTTTTGGTTAACGATGCTGTACGGTAGACCAGCTGGCACGATTTGCCATAGCATTGCACGACCAACAGTGGTGTCTACCATCTTGGTTTCTGTAGTGCTGTTGCCATCTTCGTCTACAACAGTTTCTGTAATACGTACTTTAACGCGTGCGTGAAGCTCAGCTTGTTTAGTGCGGTATGCTTTCTCAGCCTCTTCTGGGCCAGAAAGGTACATGCCTTCACCTTTCACGTTGATCTTTTCACGAGTCATGTAGTACAGACCCAATACAACGTCCTGAGAAGGTACGATGATCGGATCACCTGACGCTGGCGACAGAATGTTGTTTGTCGACATCATCAGAGTACGAGCTTCAAGCTGTGCCTCTAGAGTTAGAGGTACGTGAACCGCCATTTGGTCACCATCGAAGTCCGCGTTGTACGCTGCACAAACAAGTGGGTGTAGCTGAATCGCTTTACCTTCGATCAGTACTGGTTCGAACGCCTGGATACCTAGACGGTGAAGTGTCGGTGCACGGTTCAATAGTACTGGGTGTTCACGGATTACTTCGTCTAGGATATCCCAAACGACCGCTTCTTCACGCTCTACCATTTTCTTAGCAGCTTTGATTGTAGTCGCAAGACCACGAGTCTCTAGCTTGCTGTAGATAAATGGTTTGAATAGCTCAAGTGCCATCTTCTTAGGAAGACCACACTGGTGTAGACGAAGGTATGGACCTACTGTGATTACAGAACGGCCAGAGTAGTCTACACGTTTACCTAGAAGGTTCTGACGGAAACGACCTTGTTTACCCTTGATCATATCAGCAAGAGATTTCAGAGGACGCTTGTTAGAACCTGTGATCGCACGACCACGACGACCGTTATCTAGTAGCGCATCAACAGACTCTTGCAGCATACGTTTTTCGTTACGTACGATGATGTCCGGAGCAGCTAGCTCTAGAAGACGCTTCAAACGGTTGTTACGGTTGATCACACGACGGTATAGATCGTTAAGATCAGAAGTCGCAAAGCGACCGCCATCTAGAGGTACTAGAGGACGTAGATCTGGCGGAAGTACTGGAAGTACAGTTAGGATCATCCACTCAGGGTTGTTACCCGATGCGATGAACGCTTCTACCAGCTTAAGACGCTTAGTTACTTTCTTACGCTTAGTTTCAGAGTTTGTTGTCTCTAACTCTTCACGCATTTGTTCTGCTTCAGCGTGCATATCCATAGAACCTAGTAGGTCCTTGATAGCTTCCGCACCCATCTTAGCAGTGAACTCGTCGCCCCACTCTTCTAAACGATCTAGATACTCTTCTTCAGTAAGCATCTGACCTTTTTCTAGATCAGTCATACCAGGCTCTGTTACTACGTACATTTCGAAGTACAGAACGCGTTCGATATCACGTAGAGGGATATCCATTAGTAGACCGATACGAGACGGTAGCGATTTTAGGAACCAGATGTGAGCTACTGGTGAAGCCAGTTCAATGTGGCCCATACGGTCACGACGAACTTTAGTTTGTGTAACTTCTACACCACACTTCTCACAGATAACACCACGGTGCTTCAGGCGCTTGTACTTACCACAAAGACATTCGTAGTCTTTAACTGGACCAAAGATACGCGCACAGAACAGACCATCGCGTTCAGGTTTGAACGTACGATAGTTGATCGTTTCAGGTTTTTTAACTTCACCGAAAGACCATGAACGGATCATGTCTGGTGAAGATAGACCGATTTTGATTGCATCAAATTCTTCGGTCTTATGCTGTGCTTTTAGAAAGTTTAATAAGTCTTTCACAATCAGCTCCTGTAAGGAGTTAAAAGGAGCTCACTCGCTAAAGTGAGCACCTTCTTCCAAATAATCGCTTTGATTCTCTCGACTTTCATCAAGAGAGAAAAGGATTACTCTTCGTCTTCTAGCTCGATGTTGATACCTAGCGAGCGGATCTCTTTCAACAGTACGTTGAACGATTCTGGCATGCCAGGTTCCATGCTGTGGTTACCGTCTACGATGTTCTTGTACATCTTAGTACGGCCGTTAACGTCATCCGACTTAACCGTTAGCATTTCTTGTAGCGTGTAAGCAGCACCGTATGCTTCTAGTGCCCATACTTCCATCTCACCGAAACGCTGACCACCGAACTGAGCTTTACCACCTAGTGGCTGCTGAGTTACTAGGCTGTACGAACCAGTTGAACGAGCGTGCATCTTGTCATCAACAAGGTGGTTCAGTTTCAGCATGTACATGTAACCAACAGTTACAGGACGCTCAAACGCATCACCTGTGCGACCATCAAACAGTGTTAACTGACCTGATGTTGGTAGATCTGCTAGCTCAAGAAGTGCTTTGATTGACTCTTCTGGAGCGCCATCAAATACAGGAGTCGCGATTGGTAGACCGCCACGCAAGTTCTTGATCAGAGTACGTACTTCATCATCAGATAGAGAAGCAATGTCTACTTTCTGGCGAGTGTCGCCTAGATCGTAAACTTTTTGTAGGAACTCGCGGAATTTCGCTAGTTCTTGCTGCTCTTTAACCATCTGGTTGATCTTGTCACCGATACCTTTCGCTGCCAGACCTAAGTGTACTTCTAGGATCTGACCGATGTTCATACGCGAAGGTACACCCAGTGGGTTAAGTACGATGTCTACAGGCTGACCTTTCTCATCGTATGGCATGTCTTCAACAGGGTTGATCTTAGAGATTACACCCTTGTTACCGTGACGACCCGCCATCTTATCACCAGGCTGAATGCGACGTTTAACCGCTAGGTAAACCTTAACGATCTTCAGTACACCAGGTGCTAAATCATCACCTTGAGTGATCTTACGACGCTTAGTTTCGAACTTCTTATCGAAGTCGGCTTTTAGCTCATCCCACTGCTCAGCAAGTTGCTCAAGCTGAGTTTGTAGTGCGTCATCTTCTAGCGTTAGTTCTAGCCACTTCTTACGATCAGTTGTGTCTAGTTTCGCTTCAGAGTAACCGCCTTCAATCAATACAGCTTTAACACGGTTTAGAAGGCCGCCCTCAAGAATCTGGAATTCTTCAGTTAGGTCTTTCTTCGCTTCTTTAAGCTGCATCTGTTCGATTTCAAGCGCACGCTTGTCTTTCTCTACGCCATCGCGAGTAAAGACTTGAACGTCGATGATCGTACCTGATACAGAGTTAGGTACACGTAGTGAAGTATCTTTAACGTCAGATGCTTTTTCACCGAAGATTGCACGTAGTAGCTTCTCTTCAGGCGTTAGCTGAGTTTCACCTTTAGGTGTAACTTTACCAACTAGGATGTCGCCACCCTTAACTTCAGCACCGATGTAAACGATACCTGACTCGTCTAGTTTAGACAGAGCAGACTCACCTACGTTTGGAATATCCGCTGTGATCTCTTCAGAACCAAGCTTAGTATCACGCGCCACACAAGTCAGTTCTTGGATGTGGATAGTCGTGAAACGGTCTTCTTGAACTACGCGCTCAGATACTAAGATCGAGTCTTCGAAGTTGTAACCGTTCCAAGGCATGAACGCGATACGCATGTTTTGACCAAGCGCTAGTTCACCAAGGTCTGTTGAAGGACCATCAGCAAGAACGTCACCGCGTGATACAGGCTCACCTGGCATCACACATGGGCGCTGGTTAATACATGTGTTCTGGTTAGAACGTGTGTATTTAGTCAGGTTGTAGATGTCGATACCAGCTTCACCTGGTACTAGCTCTTCTTCGTTAACTTTAACAACGATACGAGAAGCATCTACTGACTGGATTACACCACCACGTTTAGCAACTGCAGTTACACCTGAGTCAACGGCTACGTTACGTTCAATACCAGTACCAACAAGCGGTTTGTCAGCTTTCAGTGTTGGAACTGCCTGACGTTGCATGTTCGCACCCATCAATGCACGGTTCGCATCATCGTGTTCTAGGAACGGGATAAGCGATGCAGCGATAGATACAACCTGGTTTGTCGCAACGTCCATGTACTGAGCGTGCTCACGAGGGTGTAGACCAGATTCACCTTTCTGACGAGCTGTGATCAGCTCATCTGCAAAAGTACCATCTTCGTTTAGCTTAGCGTTCGCCTGTGCGATAACGAATTGGCCTTCTTCGATTGCAGATAGGTAATCTACTTCGTCTGTTACTACGCCATCTACAACGCGACGGTATGGTGTCTCTAGGAAACCGTACTCGTTACAACGCGCAAACGCAGATAGAGAGTTGATCAGACCGATGTTTGGACCTTCAGGCGTTTCGATAGGACATAGACGACCGTAGTGAGTTACGTGTACGTCACGTACTTCGAAGCCAGCACGTTCACGAGTTAGACCGCCAGGACCCAATGCAGAAATACGACGCTTGTGCGTTACTTCTGATAGCGGGTTGTTTTGGTCCATGAACTGTGAAAGCTGTGAAGAGCCAAAGAATTCTTTAACTGCCGCAGAAATTGGCTTCGCGTTGATCAAGTCTTGAGGCATGATTGCGTCAAGATCGCCTAGGCTTAGACGCTCTTTAACTGCACGCTCAACACGTACTAGACCTACACGGAACTGGTTCTCAGCCATTTCGCCTACAGAACGGATACGACGGTTGCCTAGGTGGTCGATATCGTCCACTTCGCCCTTACCGTTACGGATCGCGATCAGCTTCTTCATCACTTCGATGATATCAGTTTCATCAAGTGTGCCTTGCTCTTGAGCATCTTCACGGCCGATAGAGCTGTTGAACTTCATACGACCAACAGTCGATAGATCGTAACGCTCTTCAGAGAAGAATAGGCTTTCGAATAGAGCTTCTGCAGCTTCTTTTGTTGGCGGCTCACCAGGGCGCATCATGCGGTAGATTTCTACCAATGCAGAAATACGATCAACCGTGCTGTCGATACGTAGTGTTTCTGACATGAATGGACCATGGTCTAGATCGTTCGTGAATAGAACTTCTAGCGCTTTGTGGCCAGCCTGAGATAGGTTCGCTAGTGCTTCCAGGCTGATTTCCTGGTTAGCGTTAACAATGATCTCGCCTGTTGCTTCATTGATATAATCTTTTGATGCAACTTTACCTACGATGTACTCAACTGGTACTTCGATGTGATCAACACCATCTTTTTCTAGTTGGCGGATATGACGAGCTGTTACGCGACGACCTTGCTCAACGTAAACTTTACCATTTGCTTCGATGTCGAATGACGCAGTTTCACCACGTAGACGATCCGGAACCAACTCCATCAATAGAGTTTGGTCTTTCACTTCGAAGTTCACTTTCTCGAAGAAGATATCTAGGATTTCTTCTGTCGACTTACCTAGTGCTCGAAGGATGATCGATGCTGGTAGCTTACGACGGCGGTCGATACGAACGTATAAGTTATCCTTAGGATCAAACTCGAAATCAAGCCATGAACCACGGTAAGGAATAACACGTGCGTTGTATAAAACTTTACCTGAAGAGTGGGTCTTACCCTTATCGCTGTCGAAGAACACGCCTGGGCTTCGGTGCAGCTGGGATACGATAACCCTCTCGGTACCGTTGATTACGAAGGTACCATTGTCTGTCATGAGTGGAATTTCACCCATGTAGACTTCTTGTTCTTTAATGTCTTTTACAGTACCTGCTGGCGCGTCTTTATCAAAGATAACTAGGCGTAGTTTTACACGTAGTGGCTTTGAGTAAGTTACACCGCGGATTTGACATTCTTTAACGTCAAAAACTGGCTCACCAAGACGGTAGCTAACGTATTGCAGCTCAGAATTGCCGTTGTAGCTCTGAATCGGGAATACAGAACGGAAAGCGGCTTCAAGACCGTATTGACCTTCAGGATCCTGTTCGATAAATTTGTCGAACGAATCGAGCTGGATCGATAGCAGGTATGGAATGTCCAAAACTTGTGGACGAGTACCAAAGTCCTTACGGATGCGCTTTTTCTCGGTATAAGAGTAAACCATGGGGTTCCTCAGCTCGCTGATAAGTGACCCAAACTGTCCGCCCGCTCCTAGTTACTTAAGGGGGGTAAGGGACAGTGACTAATATAGCTGTTTACTGTAGTGACATTTCATTTCGTAAGAATGAAATGTTTTTTGCATGGATATCAGGCGCTTAAACAGCGGGAAAATTCGCCTATACCCTACAGCGCAAAAAGGCCGGTGGTTAAAAAACCACCAGCCAATTAGCCGTTAGGCTAAGAAACTATGCAATAATTACTTAACAGCAACAGTTGCACCAGCTTCTTCTAGCTGAGCTTTAAGAGCTTCAGCTTCTGCTTTCTCAACACCTTCTTTAAGAGGTGCTGGAGCGCCGTCTACTAGAGCTTTAGCTTCTTTAAGACCTAGGCCAGTTGCGCCACGTACTGCTTTGATTACAGCAACTTTGTTACCGCCAGCAGCTTCTAGGATTACGTCGAATTCAGTTTGCTCAGCAGCAGCTTCGCCTGCAGCAGCGCCGCCAGCTACAACAGCAGCAGCAGCAGAAACACCGAATTTCTCTTCCATTGCTTCGATTAGTTCAACAACTTGCATTACAGACATTTCTGCAACTGCGTCTAGGATTTGCTCGTTAGTAATAGACATAACAATTCTCTTTTAAGTCAACAATAAGTTTATTAAGCAACCAGTAAAAAGCAAGGCTTATGCCGCTGCTTCTTGTTTTTGATCGCGGATAGCTGCGATAGTACGCGCCAGCTTGCCAGCCGAAGCTTCTTTCATGCACATCATTAGGCGTGCGATTGCTTCGTCGTAAGTTGGTAGTGTTGCTAGTACTTCAGCGTCAGTTAAAGCGCCTTCAAATGCAGCAGCTTTGATCTCGAAATCTTTGTTCTCTTTAGCGAAGTCTTTGAAAAGACGCGCTGCAGCACCTGGGTGCTCATTAGAGAATGCGATTAGAGTAGGACCAGTGAAAGTGTCAGTTAGACACTCGTACTCAGTACCTTCAACCGCACGACGAGCAAGAGTGTTACGAACAACTCTCATGTAAACGCCAGCTTCACGAGCTTGTTTACGTAGAGAAGTCATCGCGCCAACTTGAACGCCACGAGAATCAGCTACAACTGCAGAAAGTGCACCACTGGCAGCTTCGTTGACTTCAGCAACAATTGCTTTTTTGTCTTGAAGGTTTAAAGCCATCTTGGATTTACTCCTGGTTGTCGTTACACCACTCACTATCATCACGACAGTGAGAGCTATTGAGGTGCTTCCCCAGAAGAAAGTTAACTATATTACATAGAGCTTTCTGTCAGTTCGGGCACCATCTACGTAGGATAATTAAGTTTGCTTTTACACAAACACCTACGGTCTTGGACGGAGACTGGGTCTTAATTCATTTCGAACTAGGAGACAGTTCAAAGAACCAAAGTTCAGCCCCAACCACAAATATTAGGCGCAAAATTATACACTAATTTTGCGCCTAAGCAAATAAATTATGCTTGAGTGTTCAGGCTAGCCTGATCAACAGCAACACCAGCACCCATAGTAGTAGAGATGCTTACTTTCTTCAGGAAAGTACCTTTCGCTGAAGATGGCTTAGCTTTCTTCAGAGCAACTAGAAGTGCTTCTAGGTTCTCTTTGATCTGCTCAGCAGAGAAGTTTGCTTTACCGATAGTAGTGTGGATGATGCCGTTTTTGTCGTTACGGTAACGAACCTGACCAGCTTTAGCGTTTTTAACTGCTTCAGCAACGTTAGGAGTTACAGTACCAACTTTAGGGTTTGGCATAAGACCGCGAGGACCTAGGATAGTACCTAGTTGACCTACAACGCGCATTGCATCTGGAGAAGCAACAACTACGTCAAAGTTCATTTCGCCTTTCTTAACTTGCTCAGCAAGATCTTCCATACCTACGATGTCTGCGCCAGCTTCTTTAGCTGCTTCAGCGTTAGCACCTTGAGTGAACACTGCAACGCGGATTTCGCGGCCAGTACCGTGAGGTAGTACAGTTGCACCACGTACGTTCTGGTCAGATTTACGAGCATCAATGCCTAGGTTAACAGCAACGTCTACAGACTCAACGAATTTAGCAGTCGCTAGTTCTTGAAGAAGAGCAACAGCTTCGTTGATTTCGTATTCTTTAGTTACGTCAACTTTTTCGCGGATTACGCGCATGCGCTTAGTTAGTTTTGCCATCTTATTAACCCTCTACCACTAGGCCCATTGAACGAGCAGTACCAGCGATAGAACGCTTCATCGCTTCGATGTCAGCACCAGTCATATCAGCAGCTTTAGTTTCTGCGATTTCTTGGATTTGAGCGTCAGTTACAGTACCAACTTTTTCAGTGTTTGGACGACCTGAACCAGACTTAACGCCAGCAGCTTTCTTAAGAAGAACAGCAGCAGGTGGAGTCTTAGTTACGAACGTGAAAGAACGGTCGCTGTATACTGTGATAACTACTGGAGTTGGTAGACCTTTCTCAATAGATTCTGTTTTTGCGTTGAACGCTTTACAGAATTCCATGATGTTCACACCGTGTTGACCTAGTGCAGGACCTACTGGTGGACTAGGGTTAGCCATACCAGCAGCAACTTGTAGCTTGATGTAAGCTTCAACTTTCTTAGCCATGATAATTCCTAAGTTTGGGTACAAACGCTAATCGCGGATCAGCTCCCCGTTTGTGTAAGAAACTTTTTACTTCACTTGAAGTAAAAAGGCGCGAAATTATAGTCATAATCCGCGCCTTATACAACCCTAAAAAGGTGATTTTTTATACTCTTTAACGAAGAGTCTTAGTCCAGCTTTTCAACCTGACCAAATTCAAGCTCAACTGGTGTCGCACGACCAAAGATCGATACAGACACTTTCAGGCGGCTCTTCTCGTAATCCACTTCTTCAACAGTACCGTTGAAGTCAGCAAATGGACCTTCGTTAACACGTACCACTTCACCCGCTTCGTACATTGTACGCGGACGAGGCGCTTCACTCGCTTTCTCAAGACGATTAAGAATCGCGTCAGCCTCTTTATCCGTGATAGGTGCCGGACGGTCTGAGGTACCACCAATGAAGCCCATGACACGCGGCACACTGCGTACTAGGTGCCATGATTCATCGTTCATAATCATCTGAACAAGGACGTAACCTGGGAAGAACTTACGCTCAGATTTGCGACGCTGACCCGCGCGCATTTCCACTACTTCTTCAGTAGGAACCAGTACTTCACCGAATAGCTCTTCCATGCCGTGCATTTTGATATGCTCGCGCAGAGATTGAGCTACACGACCTTCAAATCCAGAGAAGGCTTGAACCACATACCAGCGTTTTTTTGGAGCTTCACTCATGAATAAAAACCCTCTATACCCCAGTTGCTAGAGCTACTAGACGAACCATAATTCCGTCAATACCCCATAGCACTAGAGCCATTACAATACTTACAGCTAAAACGATCAGTGTTGTTTGCATGGTTTCTTGGCGAGTAGGCCAAACAACTTTACGTACTTCCATACGAGATTCTTTTGCAAAACTGATCGCTGCTTTACCTTTAGTCGTTGTTGCTGCAACGCCTAAGGCAGCTGCAATAAGAACAACAACGCCTGCAGCACGAACCACTACAGACATTTCACCATACAGGTAATTACCCACAACAGCGGCAGCTGCCAATACGAAAGCGGCTACCCACTTAAACGTATCTGCTGCGTTTGAGCTATCAGGAGTTTCAGCATTATTTGCTTTCATAAAACCAACCTGTTACAAGTCTTAATATAGACGACAACAACCCCGCTGTTGCAGGGCAAACTCCATATCGCTGAAAAAATCAGCGTACTCTTCTTAAGATTAAGCCTCTTTGCTTAATCTTGCTCTGCGCCCAACCCACTTCTGAACAAGAAAACAGCAAAAATAATGTTGAGTGCAGAAAAAGGGCATCAAATGATGCCCTTTTTGCTACTGGTTCGTCAAATCTAATTCAAGATTTTCCGAAAGCATCGCTAATTCGCTATGAATTAGTCGAAGATCTTAGCAACAACACCAGCACCTACTGTACGGCCACCTTCACGGATCGCGAAACGTAGAC
>NZ_JAWOTH010000027.1:0-35367 GCF_033338745.1 Vibrio sp. Vb1026 | reverse complement strand
ATTTCTGTTGGAATGCCACGACCATCATCGCTAACGGAAACCGAGTTATCCTCATGAATTGTCACAACGATGTCTTTACAGTGACCTGCCAACGCTTCATCAATTGAGTTATCCACCACCTCGAAAACCATGTGGTGAAGGCCGGTGCCGTCGTCCGTATCGCCGATGTACATTCCTGGACGCTTACGTACCGCATCCAGACCCTTCAGTACCTTAATACTCGATGAATCGTAATTTTCAGACATGAGTTTCTCTCTTCTAGTTTGACTCTATCCTGCCATGTTCCACATGAAACAATTTACCGTTATCGTCCAACATATCGGCGATTTGGCTTTCAGTGATAGAGCTTACAAATACTTGTGCGCCCGTCTCTTTTAAGCAGTCAGCAAGACGCTTGCGACGTTGGCTATCTAATTCCGACGCGAAGTCATCAATTAGGTAAATGCATTGTTTACCGGCCATCTCTGTCAGGTGTTGCCCTTGCGCTACACGCAATGCACACACCATGAGTTTTAATTGACCGCGTGACAGAACATCTTCAACGGGCGTTCCGTTCACTTTAATGCGCAAATCAGCTTTGTTTGGGCCACTAAAGGTGTATCCCAATGCCTGATCACGCTCAAAATTCTTTTCTAGTATCTCGTGGTATGGAGTGTCTTTATCCCAGCCACGATAATACTTCAATTGGATCTCAAATTCTGGCAAAAATGTCTGACAGATAGTTTCTGCGACAGTTTTCATCTGCTCGATGTAACTTGCTCGCCATTGGCTGATGTTTTCAGCCAATCCTGCCATTTCCTGATCCCAATAACTGAGCTCACGATAACTATTGGCGGTTTTCAACAACGCGTTGCGCTGCTTGTTCAGGCGCTTGAACCTTCCCCATGCTTGATAAAAAGCGGGCTCGGTATGAAACACGCCCCAATCAATAAACGCACGACGATGTTTAGGGCCATCTGTCAGTAAATCAAACCCTTCTGGGTGTATCAACTGCAGAGGCAGAACTTGTGCCAGCTGCGCTAATTTTTGTCCAGATTGACCGCCTATTTTAACCTCTGTTGAGCCATCACGCTGCTTATTAATGCCGATAGGTAGCTCAAATTGATCCGAGTTCAAAAAACGACCATGAACAAACAGTTCGTCACACTCATTTTGTATCACTCGTCCGGTGAGAGAGCTCTTGAATGAGCGGCCATGCCCGAGCAGATAAACCGCTTCTAAGACACTGGTTTTACCGCTGCCGTTCGGCCCGATAAGAAAGTTAAAGCCTGCTGATAACTCAATATCACAGGCTTTAATGTTTCGAAACTGCTGAATGATGAGACGAGAAAGAGGCATTCAGTTGGCTTATAGACGAATTGGCATCACCACGTACATGGCACTGTCATCGTCGGCATTTTCAATCAACGCGCTAGCGTTAGCATCCGACATCGACACACGTACATTTTCACAACGCAACGTGTTCAGAACATCAAGCACATAGCTTACGTTAAAGCCGATTTCGATAGCGTCACCTTCAAAGGTTACATCAAGCATCTCTTCCGCTTCTTCTTGTTCTGGGTTATTCGCGGTTATGCGCATTTCAGTATCAGCCAGATTCACACGCACGCCACGGAATTTTTCGTTGGAAAGAATCGCAGCACGAGAGAAGGCTTGGCGCAACTCGTCACAACTTGCTATTAGGGTCTTATTGGTGCTCTGAGGCAATACACGGCGGTAGTCAGGGAAACGACCATCAACCAACTTAGAGGTAAAAGTAAAGTTATTCACCTCAGCACGAACATTGGAGCTACCGATCTGAAGTACTACAGGCTGCTCTGGCGCATCCATCAACTTTACTAATTCTTGCACACCTTTGCGTGGCACGATGATTTGCTTCTGCGCAAAGTCTGCACCTAGCTGAGTTTGCGATACCGCCATACGGTGGCCGTCCGTCGCCACGCTGCGTAACGTGGTGCCGTCAATTTCAAACAACATGCCGTTGAGGTAGTAACGAACGTCTTGATTCGCCATCGAGAACTGAGTTTTGTCGATCAGCGTACGTAGATCGGCTTGGCTCAGTGATACTTCCACTTCGCTTTGCCAGTCTTCAATATTAGGGAAATCGTTCGCAGGAAGCGTTGCCAATGAGAAACGGCTGCGACCAGAGCGAACTTGTACGCGATCACCTTCTAATACAAATGTGATGATCGCATCGTCCGGTAAACCACGGCAGATATCGAGAAACTTACGCGAAGGAACGGTAATGCTGCCCGCTTCAAAATCACCTTCTAGCGTCACTTTGCTTACTAACTCTACTTCAAGATCGGTTGCCGTCATCGACAATACGTTCTCTTCTACTTTAAGAAGTAGGTTACCCAAGATTGGCAGAGTTGGTCGGCCACCTAAAGCGCCCGAAACCTGCTGTAGCGGTTTGATTAAATGACTACGTTCAATGGTAAATTTCATGCTTGGCTCTTTACGCTGTCAGCTCAATAAATGATTTGCTTAGAATACCGTTATTCTAACCGATTACGAAGACAGGGTGCGAATCAAGTTAGAGTAATCTTCTTTAATGTCGTGGCTCTCTTCACGCAGCTGCTCAATCTTGCGACAAGCATGAAGTACGGTCGTATGATCGCGGCCCCCAAACGCATCGCCAATTTCAGGCAAGCTATGGTTGGTTAGTTCTTTTGCTAACGCCATGGCCAGCTGACGAGGACGCGCAACAGAACGAGAACGACGCTTAGACAGCAAGTCCGCTACTTTAATCTTGTAGTATTCCGCCACTGTCTTTTGAATGTTATCGATCGTCACCAGCTTCTCTTGTAGAGCAAGCAGATCGCGCAGCGCTTCACGAACAAAATCAATCGTAATTGGACGACCAGTAAAGTTCGCGTTCGCGATAACACGGTTCAGTGCACCTTCGAGCTCACGAACGTTCGAACGCAGACGCTTGGCAATGAAGAATGCCACTTCATCAGCAAGGTGGATTTGGTGATCTTCGGCTTTTTTCATCAAGATCGCCACACGCGTTTCAAGCTCAGGCGGCTCGATCGCAACAGTAAGACCCCAACCAAAGCGAGATTTAAGACGATCTTCAACGCCATTAATTTCTTTAGGATAACGGTCAGACGTTAGAATGATCTGCTGATTACCTTCCAATAGTGCGTTGAAGGTATGGAAGAATTCTTCTTGTGAACGTTCTTTATTAGCAAAGAATTGGATGTCATCGATAAGGAGTGCATCCACACTGCGGTAGTAGCGTTTGAATTCTTCAATCGCATTGTTTTGAAGCGCTTTCACCATGTCTTGCACAAAACGTTCTGAGTGCATGTAGACCACTTTTGCGTTCGGGTTGTTATCCACAATCGCGTTACCCACCGCATGCAATAAGTGGGTTTTACCCAAACCCGTGCCGCCGTATAGGAATAGTGGGTTGTAAGCTGCACCTGGGTTATCCGATACCTGACGCGCCGCAGCCAAACCCAGTTGGTTCGACTTACCTTCAACAAAGTTATCGAACTTGTGTTTTGGGTTCATGTTTGAGCGGTGATTGATAGCCGCAATCGCTTGAGCGTCGTCATCCCAGGTTTTGTGTACTGGCTTACGCGCCTGTAATTGCGCAGGTGCAGATGACTCGGCAGCCACATCTGCAGGCGTACGTGTCGGCGCTGGTTTTGGTGCAGAGACAGGTCGGCTCCCCACTTCAAAACGTAAGTTAGGAATATCGCCACCGCAGTATTCCTGCAGTAAGCGAGTAATATTGTTCAGATACTTATCACGCACCCAGTCCAACACAAAGCGGTTTGGCGCGAATAGAGTGAGAGTATTGTCATTGAGCTCCGCTTGTAGCGGACGAACCCACATGCTGAATTCTGTAGCTGGTAGCTCTTCTTGAAGCTGCTGCAAACATTGCAGCCAAAGCGAAGATGACACGGTGCCCCCACTGAGTAATTGAATTATCGGAAAAGACTGGCAATTTTACCTGTTGATAACCAAGATCGCCAGCGATTGATCGACGATCCAGTGAATAAGATCCAAGTTATTCACAATTATTTCTGCAAACTTGATGAGATCAACACACCTTGCCCCAAATTTGCCCACACAACGATCCACAATTGGGCAAAATTCACAAGATCGAGCGATTGGTGATAAGTCTGTGTATTATTTTATTCCCAATGCTGATTTTGTCGATCATTTCGCTAGGTTCAGTTCGCATTTTCGTCACATTTAACATTCTTCTTCTATTATCTAATAACTCACAGGTCTAGGTTATTGCTCTTGGTTATTTATTTAATTGAGCTAACTAACAGTAGTATTTCCAACCATAAAATTATGGAGATGTATTATGAAAAACTGGATTAAGGTTGCCGTTGCAGCCATTGCACTGTCGGCAGCAACCGTACAAGCCGCTACTGAAGTCAAAGTTGGTATGTCAGGTCGCTACTTCCCGTTTACTTTTGTAAAGCAAGACAAGCTACAAGGCTTTGAAGTCGACATGTGGGATGAAATCGGTAAACGTAACGATTACAAAATCGAATACGTAACAGCCAACTTCTCTGGTTTATTTGGTCTTTTAGAAACTGGTCGTATCGATACGATCTCCAACCAAATCACCATGACTGATGAGCGTAAAGCTAAATACCTATTTGCTGACCCTTACGTTGTAGATGGCGCACAAATTACCGTGCGTAAAGGCAACGACAGCATCAAAGGTGTTGACGATCTTGCGGGCAAAACCGTTGCGGTGAACCTAGGCTCTAACTTTGAGCAACTGCTGCGTCAATACGACAAAGACGGCAAGATCAACATTAAAACGTACGACACAGGTATCGAACATGACGTGGCGCTCGGTCGTGCAGACGCGTTTGTAATGGATCGTCTTTCTGCGTTAGAGCTGATTAAGAAAACTGGCCTTCCTCTGGAATTGGCAGGCGAACCGTTTGAGACCATTCAAAACGCATGGCCTTTCGTTGACAACGAGAAAGGTCGTAAGCTGCAAGAAGAAGTAAACAAAGCACTGGCTGAGATGCGCGCAGATGGTACAGTAGAGAAAATTTCCGTGAAGTGGTTTGGCGCTGACATCACGAAATAAGAACTCTTTGTACTTTAGGCCGCAAAGTGGTATCACTCTCGGGCTAAAATAAACTTACGTAAAGGTGGAACTTGTTTTCCACCTTTTCTTTTCTCTAGCCTTTAGGTAAGCCTTATGGGATTTGACTTTAATTACATGTTGGAACTGCTGCCGATATTGCTGAAATATCTTGGCACAACCATGGAAATGGCGACATGGGGATTGGTGTTTTCGCTGATTTTATCCGTCATTTTAGCCAATATTCGCGTATTTAAACTGCCAGTTCTGGATCAATTAAGCCAACTGTACATCAGCTTCTTCCGTGGCACCCCACTGTTGGTTCAGCTTTTCCTGCTTTATTACGGCTTACCGCAAATTTTTCCATTGATGGTCGGTATCGACGCCTTTTCAGCAGCGGTTATCGGTTTAACGCTGCACTTTGCCGCTTATATGGCGGAAAGTATTCGTGCCGCCATTATTGGCATTGATCGCAGCCAAATGGAAGCGAGCTTATCGGTCGGTATGACGACATCCCAAGCAATGCGCCGAGTGATTTTACCTCAAGCAACGCGTGTCGCACTGCCTTCATTGATGAACTACTTCATCGATATGATCAAGTCAACGTCTCTCGCTTTCACGCTTGGTGTGGCCGAAATCATGGCGAAAGCACAGATGGAAGCCTCATCAAGTTTCCGTTTCTTTGAAGCTTTCCTTGCGGTTGCTCTTATTTACTGGGGCGTGGTGGTGATTCTGACTCGCGTACAAATCTGGGCAGAAGCAAAACTGAATAAGGCGTACGTACGATGATTAAGTTAGAAAATATTCACAAACGTTTTGGTGAGACTGAAGTGCTGAAAGGCATCGACCTCGATATTAAGCAAGGTGAGATCATCGTGATTATCGGCTCAAGTGGTACGGGTAAATCAACCTTGCTGCGTACGGTGAACTTTCTAGAACAAGCAGATGAAGGTCGTATCACGATAGATGACATCTCCGTTGATACTCAAAAACACACTAAAGCCGAAGTATTAGCGCTGCGTCGTCGAACTGGCTTTGTGTTCCAAAACTATGCCCTGTTTGCCCACATGAATGCGCGCCAGAACATTGCCGAAGGTCTAGTGACCGTTCGAGGTTGGAAAAAAGCCGATGCTCTCAAACGAGCGCAACAAATTCTGGATGACATCGGCCTTGGGGATAAAGGCGATAGTTATCCAGCGGCATTATCTGGCGGCCAACAACAACGTGTGGGTATCGGCCGAGCGATGGCGCTGCAACCAGAACTGCTGTTGTTTGACGAACCAACTTCTGCGCTGGATCCTGAATGGGTCGGTGAAGTTCTCTCATTAATGAAGAAGTTAGCTAATCAGCATCAAACCATGCTGGTGGTGACGCACGAGATGCAATTCGCGAAAGAAGTCGCTGATAGAGTGATCTTCATGGCGGAAGGCAATATCGTTGAGCAAGGTTCTCCACAGGATATCTTCGATAATCCACAAGATCCTCGTTTGAAAAAATTCCTTAACCAAGTAGGAATAGAGTAACGATCAAGCATCAGGATCGATTGATCCTTGAGATTTTACTCACACTACGTATAATCGCCCGGCCGGAATTTCGTACTCATTGAGTCATTGACACATTATGTGAGTGTGATTACAATTCCGCCTCTTTGTTGAGAGGCGTCGGTTGTTCTTCTCTATATAAAGAGCTTCTTTATATAAGAAAGCAAATACCCACGCCGGGTTTAACAAGAACCTAAAACTACTGATCAGTAAAGGTAATTATCATGAAACGCACTTTTCAACCTACAGTTCTAAAGCGCAAGCGTACTCACGGCTTCCGTGCTCGCATGGCAACTAAGAACGGTCGTAAAGTTATCAACGCACGTCGTGCAAAAGGCCGTGCGCGCCTATCAAAATAATCGCTAGTTTATTTTGAACACGTACGCGTTTAATCGGGAGTTACGTTTGTTAACTCCCGAGCATTATCAAAACGTCTTCCAGCAAGCTCATCGAGCTGGCTCGCCTCATTTCACCATCATTGCTCGCAATAACAAACTTTCTCACCCACGATTAGGTTTAGCGGTTCCCAAAAAGCAAATCAAAACGGCTGTCGGTCGTAACCGATTTAAGCGTTTGGCTCGTGAAAGCTTTCGTAACAATCAACATCAGCTTCCAAACAAAGATTTTGTTGTGATTGCAAAGAAAAGCGCGCAAGATTTAAGCAATGAGGAAATTTTTAAGTTGTTTGATAAGCTATGGCAACGCCTGTCTCGCCCTTCACGTGGATAGCCATTGGGCTCGTTTATCTGTATCGCTGGTTTATCAGCCCTTTGATTGGTCCTCGTTGCCGGTTCACACCAACCTGTTCCACTTACGCGCTAGAAGCTTTGAGAGCTCACGGTTTTGTAAAAGGATGTTGGTTATCAGGCAAACGTCTATTAAAATGCCACCCTTTGAATGAAGGGGGGTATGACCCCGTTCCACCAGTCCAAAAACAAGACAGAGATAACTAACGATGGATTCTCAACGTAATATCCTGCTCATCGGTTTGGCCCTGGTTTCTTTTTTGCTGTTTCAACAATGGCAAGTTGCAAAGAATCCAGAACCTCAAGCAGTTGAACAGGCTCAATCAAGCAGCACTCTACCTGCACCATCTTTTGCTGATGAACTTGACCCAGTTCCTGGTCAACAGCAAGCTTCTGCAAAAACTATCACAGTAACGACTGATGTTTTAACTCTGTCGATCGACACCGTCGGTGGCGATGTGGTACATGCCAACCTTAACGAATACTCTGCTGAGTTAGATTCATCAGATTCCTTTGTTCTGCTTAAAGACGCTCAAGGTCACCAATTTATCGCTCAAAGCGGTCTAGTGGGTCCTCAAGGTATCGACTTGAGCAGCACAAATCGCCCTCACTACAACGTAAGTGCAGACAGCTTCACAATGGCTGACGGTCAAGATGAACTTCGCGTTCCGATGACATTCACTGCAAACGGCATCGAATACACCAAAACTTACATCTTTAAACGCGGCAGCTACGCGCTTAATGTTGAATACGATGTAGTGAACAACTCAGGCAACAACGCAACATTTGGTATGTACGCTCACCTACGTCAAAACCTAATGGACGATGGTGGTAGCATCACAATGCCTACTTACCGTGGTGGCGCATACTCAACAGAAGATACGCGTTACAAGAAGTACAGCTTTGATGATATGCAGGATCGCAACCTGTCTCTTAACCTAGCCGATGGCCAAGGTTGGGCAGCAATGATTCAGCACTACTTTGCCGCAGCTTGGATCCCACGTAACGAACCAGGTACTAACCTATACACTCGTGTAATTGGCAACCTAGGCGACATCGGCGTTCGTATGCCAAACAAAACTATCGCAACAGGCGATCAGGCTAAGTTTGAAGCAACACTTTGGGTTGGTCCAAAACTGCAAGATGAAATGGCAGAAGTGGCACCTAACCTAGACCTAGTAGTGGACTACGGCTGGTTATGGTTCATTGCGAAGCCTCTTCATATGTTGCTTTCATTCATCCAGAGCTTTGTTGGCAACTGGGGTGTGGCAATCATCTGTCTGACCTTCATCGTTCGTGGTGCAATGTACCCACTAACAAAAGCGCAATACACGTCTATGGCGAAAATGCGTATGCTTCAGCCTAAGCTGCAAGCAATGCGTGAGCGTATCGGTGATGACCGTCAGCGCATGAGCCAAGAAATGATGGAACTATACAAGAAAGAGAAAGTGAACCCACTAGGTGGCTGTTTACCTCTTATCCTACAGATGCCTATCTTCATCGCGCTTTACTGGGCACTAATGGAATCGGTTGAGCTACGTCACTCTCCATTCTTCGGTTGGATTCATGACCTTTCAGCGCAGGACCCTTACTACATCCTGCCGCTATTGATGGGTGCATCTATGTTCCTAATCCAGAAGATGAGCCCGACAACGGTAACGGATCCAATGCAGCAGAAGATCATGACCTTTATGCCGGTTATGTTTACCTTCTTCTTCTTGTTCTTCCCATCAGGTCTCGTTCTATACTGGTTGGTGTCGAACATCGTAACGCTTATCCAGCAAACTCTGATCTACAAAGGATTAGAGAAAAAAGGCTTACACAGCAAGTAACCTTTTAGGAAATGATTGAGAAAGGCGGCCAAAAGGTCGCCTTTTTGTTTTTGGCTGATTACAATTCAGCTAATCAATTGTGATGGCTCCCTAGGTATCTTCCCTATAGCCCAGCTCAAAAGGCAAAATTATGACTACAGATACGATTGTCGCTCAAGCGACCGCGCCTGGTCGTGGCGGTGTCGGTATTATTCGAGTTTCTGGCCCTAAAGCCAACCAAGTGGCGTTAGAAGTCACTGGCAAAACACTAAAGCCCCGCTACGCAGAGTACCTGCCGTTTAAGTCAGAAGATGGCACTGTGCTTGATCAGGGCATCGCACTGTACTTCCCTAACCCGCATTCATTTACCGGTGAAGACGTACTTGAGCTGCAAGGCCATGGCGGCCCCGTCGTGATGGATATGCTGATAAAACGCATTCTAGGTATAGATGGTATCCGAGCAGCTCGTCCTGGTGAGTTCTCTGAGCGCGCGTTTCTGAACGATAAGCTCGACCTAGCTCAAGCCGAAGCGATTGCAGACCTCATTGATGCCAGTTCTGAAGAAGCCGCAAAATCGGCGCTGCAATCCTTACAGGGCGCATTTTCAGGCCGCATTAATACCTTAGTTGAGTCGCTGATTCATTTGCGTATCTATGTTGAAGCAGCCATCGACTTCCCTGAAGAAGAGATCGACTTTTTGGCCGACGGTAAAGTGGCTGGTGACCTACAAGACATCATCGACAACCTAGATGCGGTGCGCAAAGAAGCTAACCAAGGCGCTATTATGCGTGAAGGGATGAAAGTCGTGATTGCGGGTCGTCCAAACGCGGGCAAATCAAGCCTACTGAACGCACTATCGGGTAAAGAGTCTGCAATCGTAACCGACATCGCAGGAACCACGCGTGATGTACTGCGTGAGCATATCCATATTGATGGCATGCCTCTGCACATCATCGATACTGCAGGTTTGCGTGATGCTTCCGATGAAGTAGAGAAAATTGGTATCGAACGCGCATGGGATGAAATCGCCCAAGCAGACCGCGTGTTGTTCATGGTGGATGGCACGACAACCGATGCCACCGATCCGAAAGATATCTGGCCAGATTTTGTGGATCGCCTACCAGACAACATTGGTATAACTGTGATCCGTAATAAAGCGGATCAAACGGGTGAAGATATGGGGATCTGCCACGTCAATAACCCTACTCTTATCCGTTTGTCAGCGAAGACTGGTGCAGGGGTTGAAGCTCTGCGCGATCATCTCAAGGAGTGTATGGGCTTCTCTGGCAACAGTGAAGGTGGGTTTATGGCTCGTCGTCGTCATCTCGATGCATTAGAACGTGCCGCACAGCACCTTCAAATAGGCCAGGAGCAGCTTGAAGGCTATATGGCAGGTGAAATATTGGCTGAAGAGCTACGCATCACCCAACAACATCTCAATGAGATTACCGGTGAGTTCAGTTCTGACGACTTACTGGGACGAATCTTCTCTTCATTCTGTATCGGGAAGTAAATAATCGAACGCGCGGTGCTGAGCTTAACTCACACCGCGTTTCTTTTTGTACGGCAAGCCATCCATGAGCTTTAGCCGTCGCATTCAATAAGGAAGAAGTATGATCCACATTATTACAGGCAGCACGTTAGGTGGCGCAGAATACGTAGGGGATCACCTGAGTGATCTACTCAACGAGAATGGATTTGAAACAACGATCCACAACCAGCCTTCCCTCAGTGATATCGAAAATCAAGGTACGTGGTTGGTGATCACCTCTACACATGGAGCTGGTGAGTATCCTGATAATATCCAACCTTTTATCGCAGCATTACAAAATACACCGCCAAAAATGACTGATGTAAAATTTGCGGTGATTGCGATTGGTGACTCTAGCTACGATACGTTCTGTGCCGCTGGTCAACACGCTTATGATTTATTAGAGGATATTGGTGCAACCCCTCTCGCAGATTGCTTTAAAATCGATGTACTGAGCCATGATGTGCCAGAAGACGCCGCAGAAATGTGGTTAAAAGAGAATATCGAACGTTTTTAAACTCACGACTTTCCCTTCAACAGAGTCGAAATTCGGCTCTGTTTTCTCCCATGTGAATAACTCCCACCAAATTATTTTGTTTAACCGCTCAAAAACCAACCAAACAGACTGTGGATAACTACAATAAGATCCAGTGATTTTCCTTTAGTTATCCCAATAACAACTTTGATCAATTTTACCCCCTGTGTATAACCACCACTTTTGATCCCAGGTAATCCTCGATCTGATCCAATCATGATCACAAGATATGATCCAAAGAAGATCCATGATCTTGTTGATCATTTTTAGGTTATCCACAGAAATGGTCGATCCTAATAGTAGATCTAATAAAAGATCATATATATAGATCTTATATATATTTATCTTGAAGCTTAAAACGGATAAAACGAGAAAACGTTTTTCTCTCTGGCATAAAGCAGGTAAAATACGGCTCCTTTATCTGTCCATTAAATCCCTTTGAATACCTGAGGTCAGTTCATGCTTTATCACGAAAACTTTGACGTCATTGTTGTCGGTGGCGGACACGCAGGAACGGAAGCCGCGCTCGCATCTGCACGCACAGGACAAAAAACGCTTCTCCTTACCCATAACATCGATACATTAGGCCAGATGTCTTGTAATCCGGCGATCGGTGGTATTGGTAAAGGTCACTTAGTAAAAGAAGTAGATGCTATGGGCGGTTTGATGGCTGAAGCCATCGACCATGCAGGTATTCAGTTTCGTACACTAAATGCCTCCAAAGGTCCTGCAGTACGAGCAACTCGAGCTCAAGCCGATCGCGCTCTGTACAAAGCGTACGTTCGTAATGCATTAGAAAATGCGCCTAACTTAACGTTGTTCCAGCAATCAGTTGATGATCTGATTGTTGAACAAGATCGCGCAGTTGGTGTGGTAACTCAAATGGGACTTCGCTTCCATGCGAAAGCCGTTGTGCTAACCGTGGGTACCTTCCTTGGTGGTAAGATCCACATAGGTATGGAAAGCTCGTCTGGTGGTCGTGCCGGGGATCCACCATCGATCGCATTAGCGGATCGACTGCGTGAACTGCCGTTCCGTGTGGATCGTTTAAAAACAGGTACTCCACCGCGCATTGATGCTCGTACTGTTGATTTTTCAGTGCTAGAAGCTCAGCACGGTGATAACCCAACGCCTGTATTCTCGTTCATGGGCAAACGTGAACAGCATCCGCGTCAGATTCCATGTTTCATCACCCACACCAATGAACAAACTCACGATGTGATCCGTAGTAACTTGGATCGCAGTCCAATGTACGCAGGTGTGATTGAAGGTATTGGTCCGCGTTACTGTCCGTCTATTGAAGACAAAGTGATGCGTTTCGCTGACAAAAACAGCCACCAAATCTTCATTGAGCCAGAAGGCCTAACCACGCACGAGTTATACCCTAATGGTATCTCGACCAGCTTGCCATTTGATGTGCAAGTACAAATCGTGCGCTCAATGAAAGGGTTTGAAAATGCACACATCGTTCGCCCAGGTTATGCGATTGAATACGATTTCTTCGATCCACGTGATTTGAAGCAAACGTACGAGACGAAGTTCATCCATGGTTTGTTCTTTGCTGGCCAGATTAATGGTACGACTGGCTACGAAGAAGCCGCAGCGCAAGGCTTGATGGCCGGTCTAAACGCAAGCTTGTTTAGCCAAGACAAAGAAGGCTGGAGCCCACGTCGTGACCAAGCTTACATGGGCGTGTTGATTGATGACTTATCGACCATGGGTACCAAAGAGCCGTACCGAATGTTCACTTCTCGTGCGGAATACCGCCTGCTACTTCGTGAAGATAACGCCGATTTACGTTTAACGGAAAAAGCGCGCGAGCTAGGCTTGATTGATGATGTTCGTTGGGCTCGCTTTAACGAGAAAATCAACAATATGGAAACGGAGCGTCAGCGTTTGAAAGCAACGTGGATGAATCCGAAGTCAGAGGGTGTTGATGAGCTGAACAAGCTGCTGAAAACCCCAATGGCCCGTGAAGCGAGTGGTGAGGATCTTCTGCGTCGTCCAGAGATCACTTATTCGCAACTGACGCAACTTGAAGCGTTTGCTCCTGCACTTGAAGATCAGCAAGCGGCTGAGCAAGTTGAAATTCAAGTGAAATACGATGGTTACATCAAGCGTCAGCAGGAAGAGATCGAAAAATCACTGCGTCACGAAAATACCAAGTTACCTGCTGATTTGGATTACCGCGATGTAAAAGGTTTATCAAACGAAGTCGTTGCTAAACTGAGCGAGGCCAAACCAGAGAGCATCGGTATTGCATCACGCATTTCTGGTATTACGCCTGCTGCAATTTCTATTCTACTTGTTCACTTGAAAAAGCATGGTTTGCTGAAGAAAGGTGAGGAAGAATAATGAGCGCATTGCGAACAAAGCTGGATTCACTGATCGCGAAAACCGATTTGGAAGTGTCAGAACAGCAACGAGAGCAGTTAGTTGGTTATGTCGAACTGCTCGACAAATGGAACAAAGCGTACAATTTAACATCGGTACGTGATCCGCTTGATATGTTAGTGAAACATATTCTTGATAGTATCGTTGTAAGCGCACACCTGCCCGGTGAGCGCTTCATTGATGTTGGTACTGGTCCGGGGTTACCGGGCATCCCTTTGGCAATAATGAACCCTGAGAAAACCTTCTTTTTGCTCGACAGTCTTGGCAAACGCATTCGTTTTATCAAGCAAGTCGTGCACACATTAGGGCTGAAAAACGTGACACCAATTCAAAGTCGCGTCGAAGAATTCCAACCTGAAGAAAAATTTGATGGCGTTTTGAGTCGAGCTTTTGCTTCAATGACAGACATGGTGGAATGGTGCCACCATTTGCCGAAACAAGAGCACGGGGTGTTTCTAGCGCTGAAAGGACAGCACCCTAAAGATGAAATGGATCAGCTTCCTGAATGGTGCAGTGTGACAGAGATCATATCTTTGGCTGTTCCTGAGTTGGAAGGTGATCGTCATCTAGTAATCTTATCGCGCAAGGAAAATTAGCGAGGTAATCGTGGGTAAAATTGTAGCAATCGCCAACCAGAAAGGTGGGGTCGGCAAAACAACAACGTGCATTAACTTAGCGGCTTCGATGGCGGCAACAAAGCGCAAGGTTTTGGTGATCGATCTCGACCCGCAAGGCAATGCTACGATGGCCAGTGGCGTGGATAAGTATATGGTCGACGCCACCGCATACGATCTTTTGGTCGAAGATACACCGTTCGATCAAGTCGTTTGTACCCAAACAACAGGGAAGTATGATTTGATCGCGGCGAACGGAGACGTAACCGCGGCAGAAATCAAATTGATGGAAGTTTTCGCTCGTGAAGTGCGTCTAAAAAATGCATTGTCGTCAGTTCGCGATAACTATGATTTCATCTTTATTGATTGTCCTCCTTCTCTAAACCTTCTTACAATCAATGCGATGGCGGCAGCTGACTCTGTGCTGGTGCCGATGCAATGTGAATACTTTGCGTTAGAAGGTTTAACTGCTCTTATGGATACAATCAGCAAGTTAGCGGCTGTTGTGAATGAAAACCTAAAAATCGAAGGTTTATTGCGTACCATGTACGACCCACGCAACCGCTTATCGAATGAAGTATCCGATCAACTTAAAAAACACTTTGGGAATAAAGTTTACCGTACTGTCATTCCGCGTAATGTTCGTTTGGCTGAAGCGCCAAGTCACGGTAAGCCAGCAATGTACTACGATAAGTACTCCGCAGGTGCCAAAGCGTATCTTGCTCTAGCGGGCGAAATGCTCCGCCGCGAAGAAATCCCAGTTTAACTCTAACCTAAGGAATTCAATCCCATGTCTAAGCGTGGTCTCGGAAAAGGACTGGATGCGTTATTGTCGACCAGTTCGTTTGCTCGTGAAAAACAGCATATTGCATCGCATAGCCAAGAATTATCGGCAGACGGTGAGTTAACCGATTTAGCGATTGGTCAATTGCAGCCGGGCGTATACCAACCGCGTAAAGATATGGCGCCTGAAGCGCTAGAAGAACTAGCGGCTTCGATTCAATCACAAGGCATTATTCAACCAATCGTGGTTCGCCAGGTCGAAAATGGTCAGTTTGAGATCATCGCAGGTGAGCGCCGCTGGCGTGCTGCAAGGCAGGCGGGTTTAAAACGCGTGCCGTGTTTGGTGAAAAAAGTTGAAGATCGTGCCGCCATCGCCATGGCGTTGATTGAAAACATTCAACGTGAAGACTTGAATGTGATTGAGGAAGCCCAAGCGCTTGAGCGTCTACAAGATGAATTCACGCTGACACATCAGCAAGTGGCCGATGTGATTGGTAAATCAAGAACGACGGTGAGTAACCTATTACGTCTGAATCAGTTGGAAGTTGATGTAAAAGGTCTGGTTGCAGATAAAAAATTGGAAATGGGTCATGCTCGAGCTCTGTTAGCGTTAGAAGGCGAACAGCAAGTCGAAGTAGCTCAACAAGTGGCTAAGAAGCAAATGACTGTTCGCCAAACTGAACAGTTAGTAAAAAAGTGCTTAGCCCCACAAAATGAGCAAAAAGGGCAACAAGAGGATACCGAAGCCGAGCAAATGTCGCATAAATTGAGTCAGCTGCTTGATGCAAAAGTTTCTCTTACCCGTTCTGCAAACGGAAAAGCGAAATTGACGATAAGTCTTGATGAGCCTCACAAATTGGACCAACTAATTGCCAAGCTTGAGGCCTAGATGAGATAATTGATTTAGGTCAATTAATCTAATTAATCGAATTTTGTGCGAAAGTTGTCGTTTTGTAAACAAAACTGTAAGTTTTTGATGCAATCGAATTGCTTTACGTTGAACTGAACGTATAATTTTCGCCAATTTCCCAGCACAGAGAGTTAAGTGCGAAGTGGATATTACTAGAGGTACGAATACATGGTAGCTGCGTTAGCTAGACCAGGACGAGAGCTCGCAAGGCAATTGTTAATGATCCAGTCTGGCGCGGTTATTTTTGTGGCAGCAGGAATGGCGGTAGCCATAAATCCTGACTGGGGATTTTCAGCGCTGATTGGCGGAGGCATTTTTGTTGTTGCCAATGCAGTATTCGCGCTGTGTGCTTTCATGTTTAGTGGAGCTCGCGCTGCCAAGCGCATCGCTGCTTCCTTCTATACGGGTGAAGTACTGAAAATTCTCATCACGGTTGCACTGTTCTATGTTGCCTACATGTATATGCAGGTGGAACTTGTTCCCCTCAAACTAACCTATTTGCTGGTACTAGGTATTAATATCTGTGCACCAGTGCTATTCATTAACAACAAAAAATAGGATGAGTTATGGCTGCGCCAGGTGAAGCGCTAACATCGTCCGGTTACATTGCCCACCACCTTTCTAACCTATCGCTATACAAGTTGGGTTTAGTAGGGTCGGAGACAAGTTTCTGGAACGTACATATCGATAGCCTGTTTTTTTCTTGGTTTACTGGTTTAATCTTCCTCGGAATTTTTTACAAAGTAGCAAAGAGAACAACAGCGGGTGTACCGGGTAAGCTTCAGTGTGCTGTAGAAATGATCGTTGAATTTGTCGCCGATAACGTCAAAGACACGTTCCATGGACGCAACCCACTGATCGCGCCTTTAGCACTGACTATCTTTTGTTGGGTATTTTTGATGAACGTGATGGACTTAGTTCCTATCGACTTCTTACCATACCCAGCAGAGCATTGGCTAGGTATTCCTTACCTTAAGGTTGTACCGTCTGCTGATGTGAATATCACCATGGCTATGGCTCTAGGCGTTTTTGCATTGATGATTTACTACAGCATCAAAGTAAAAGGTCTAGGTGGATTCGCAAAAGAACTTGCACTACATCCATTCAATCACCCACTGATGATTCCGTTTAACCTACTAATTGAAGTGGTATCGCTATTAGCGAAACCTCTATCACTTGGTATGCGTCTATTCGGTAACATGTTCGCGGGTGAGGTTGTATTCATTCTTTGTGCGGCAATGCTACCATGGTACTTACAATGGATGGGTTCACTACCGTGGGCAATCTTCCATATCTTGGTTATTACGATTCAAGCCTTCGTATTCATGATGTTGACAATTGTTTACCTGTCAATGGCACACGAAGATCCTGATCATTAATTTTTTTAAAGCTTTTTATTTGGGCACTAAGCCAACAACTATAAATTGGAGATAGTAATGGAAACTTTACTGAGCTTTTCTGCAATCGCCGTAGGTATTATCGTCGGTCTTGCTTCTCTTGGTACAGCGATTGGTTTCGCACTGCTAGGTGGTAAATTCCTAGAAGGTGCTGCACGTCAACCAGAAATGGCTCCTATGCTACAAGTTAAGATGTTCATCATCGCGGGTCTACTTGATGCGGTTCCAATGATCGGTATCGTAATCGCGCTACTATTCACTTTCGCAAACCCATTCGTTGGTCAACTAGGTTAATCACCTTTAACTCGGGACGGGCGATTATCGCTTGTCACTGATTAACACTAAGTCCAAATAGAGGGGTAGCTGTTGTGAACATAAACGCAACTCTGCTAGGTCAAGCAATCTCGTTCGCACTATTTGTATGGTTCTGCATGAAGTATGTATGGCCACCATTGATGCAAGCGATCGAAGAGCGTCAGAAGAAAATTGCTGATGGTCTTCAAGCAGCAGAACGTGCTGCGAAAGACTTGGATCTAGCACAAGCCAACGCTTCTGATCAATTGAAAGAAGCGAAGCGCACAGCAACTGAGATCATCGAACAAGCGAACAAACGTAAGTCTCAAATTCTTGATGAAGCTCGCGAGGAAGCTCAGGCAGAACGCCAGAAAATCCTAGCGCAAGCAGAAGCAGAACTTGAAGCTGAACGCAATCGTGCACGCGATGAGCTGCGCAAACAAGTTGCTACTCTGGCTGTAGCTGGTGCTGAGAAAATCCTTGAGCGTTCTATCGATAAAGATGCGCAAAAAGATATTCTCGACAACATTACTGCAAAACTTTAAGTCTGGGGGCGCATATGTCTGATTTGACTACTATCGCACGCCCCTATGCTAAAGCAGCCTTCGACTTTGCTTTAGAGAAAGACCAGTTGGACCAATGGGGCCAAATGTTATCTTTTGCTGCTGAAGTGGCCAAAAACGAACAAATGAACGAACTACTAACGGGTTCGGTTTCTGCTGACAAAATGGCAGAAATTTTTGTTGCAGTTTGCGGCGAACAAGTTGATGCGCACGGTCAAAACCTTTTGAAGGTAATGGCTGAGAATGGTCGTTTAGCGGCCCTTCCTGATGTTTGCACGGAGTTTTTTACTCTGAAAAAAGAACATGAGAAAGAAATTGATGTTGAAGTAATTTCAGCAACAGAGCTTTCTGATGAACAACTTGCAAACATTGGCAGCAAACTTGAAAAGCGTCTTGAACGCAAAGTGAAGCTGAATTGCAGTGTAGATGAGACCCTACTTGGTGGGGTTATTATTCGAGCCGGAGACCTAGTCATCGATGACTCAGCGCGTGGTCGTTTGAACCGCCTGAGCGATGCATTGCAGTCTTAATGGGGATTGGAGCATGCAACTTAATTCCACGGAAATTAGCGATCTGATCAAACAACGTATCGAATCTTTCGAAGTTGTTAGTGAAGCTCGCAACGAGGGTACTATCGTATCGGTAAGCGATGGTATCATCCGCATCCACGGCCTAGCGGACGTGATGCAAGGTGAAATGATTGAATTACCGGGTGGCCGTTATGCACTGGCACTTAACCTTGAGCGTGACTCGGTTGGTGCGGTTGTAATGGGCCCATATGCTGACCTTAAGGAAGGCATGAAAGTTACAGGTACTGGCCGCATTCTTGAAGTGCCAGTTGGTCCAGAACTGCTAGGCCGCGTAGTAAATACGCTGGGTGAGCCTATCGACGGTAAAGGTCCAATCGAAGCGAAAATGACTTCGCCTGTAGAAGTGATCGCACCAGGTGTAATCGACCGTAAATCGGTAGACCAACCTGTGCAAACTGGTTATAAGTCAGTTGACTCAATGATCCCAATTGGTCGTGGTCAGCGTGAGCTTATCATCGGTGACCGTCAGATTGGTAAAACAGCACTGGCGATCGACGCGATCATCAACCAGAAAGACTCTGGTATTTTCTCTATCTACGTAGCAATCGGTCAGAAAGCATCGACTATCGCTAACGTTGTTCGCAAACTAGAAGAGCACGGCGCACTACAAAATACTATCGTTGTAGTTGCATCAGCTTCTGAATCTGCAGCGCTTCAATACCTAGCGCCTTACGCAGGTTGTGCGATGGGTGAATACTTCCGCGATCGCGGTGAAGACGCACTGATTGTTTACGATGATCTATCTAAGCAAGCGGTAGCTTACCGTCAGATCTCTCTACTACTTAAACGTCCACCAGGCCGTGAGGCATTCCCAGGTGACGTATTCTACTTACACTCGCGTCTACTAGAGCGTGCAGCTCGTGTAAACGAAGAGTACGTAGAGCGTTTCACTAACGGTGAAGTGAAAGGTAAGACTGGTTCTTTGACTGCTCTTCCTATCATCGAAACTCAAGCAGGTGACGTTTCAGCATTCGTACCGACTAACGTAATCTCGATTACCGATGGTCAGATCTTCCTACAAACTGAGCTATTCAACGCTGGTGTTCGTCCTGCTGTTGACCCTGGTATCTCAGTATCTCGTGTAGGTGGTTCAGCTCAGACGAAAATCATCAAGAAACTATCAGGTGGTATCCGTACAGCACTAGCTGCATACCGTGAACTAGCGGCATTTGCTCAGTTCTCTTCTGACCTTGATGACGCAACGAAGAAACAGCTAGACCATGGTCAAAAAGTTACAGAACTAATGAAGCAGAAGCAGTACGCTCCAATGTCTGTATTTGACCAAGCTCTAACTATCTTCGCGGCAGAGCGCGGTTACCTTGATGATGTAGAACTTAACAAAGTTCTAGATTTCGAGGCGGCTCTACTATCGTACGCTCGCGGTCAATACGCTGAACTAGCAGCTGAGATCGACAAGTCTGGCGCTTACAACGATGAAATCGAAGCTCAGTTGAAGAAACTGACTGACGACTTCAAAGCAACCCAAACTTGGTAATTAGGTCGGTGGCAGTTTCTGCCACCAACTAACGGAGAGTAACGATGGCCGGCGCAAAAGAGATACGTAATAAAATCGGTAGTGTTAAAAGCACTCAGAAAATTACGAAAGCGATGGAAATGGTAGCAGCTTCAAAAATGCGTCGTTCTCAAGATGCAATGGAAGCTTCTCGTCCATACGCTGAAACAATGCGTAAAGTGATCGGTCATGTGGCTAACGCAAACCTAGAGTACCGTCATCCGTACCTAGAAGAGCGTGAAGCTAAACGTGTTGGTTACATCATCGTTTCGACAGACCGTGGTCTGTGTGGTGGTTTGAATATTAACGTGTTCAAAAAAGCCGTTACAGACATGCAAGCATGGAGAGAGAAAGGTGCTGAGATTGAGCTAGCCGTTGTTGGCTCAAAAGCAACAGCTTTCTTTAAACATGGTGGCGCAAAAGTTGCGGCACAGGTTTCTGGTCTTGGAGATAATCCAAGCCTACAAGACCTAATCGGCTCTGTTGGCGTAATGCTGAAGAAATACGATGAAGGTGAACTGGACCGTCTATATGTAGTATTCAACAAGTTTGTAAATACTATGGTTCAGCAACCAACGATCGATCAATTGCTACCTTTGCCTAAATCGGACAGCGAAGAGATGCAGCGTGAGCATTCATGGGACTACATCTATGAGCCTGAACCAAAACCTCTACTGGATACGCTATTAGTGCGTTACGTAGAGTCTCAGGTATACCAAGGTGTGGTTGAGAACCTTGCTTGTGAGCAAGCGGCTCGAATGATTGCGATGAAGGCTGCAACGGATAACGCAACCAGTTTGATTGACGATTTGGAACTTGTGTACAACAAAGCCCGTCAGGCTGCGATTACACAAGAACTATCAGAAATCGTTGGTGGTGCAGCTGCGGTTTAAGCTTAGGTAAAACGAAATAGTTTAGAGGATTAACGATGGCTACAGGTAAGATCGTACAGATCATCGGTGCGGTAGTCGACGTAGAGTTCCCACAGAGCAATGTACCTAGTGTATATGACGCTCTAAACGTAACGGACTCAAAAGAGCGTCTAGTTCTTGAAGTTCAACAACAGCTAGGCGGTGGCGTAGTTCGTTGTATCGTAATGGGTAGCTCTGATGGTTTACGTCGTGGAGTAGAAGTGGTTAACACTGGCGCTCCAATTTCAGTACCAGTAGGTACTAAAACTCTAGGTCGTATCATGAACGTCCTAGGTGACGCGATTGACGAGCGTGGTGAAGTGGGTGCGGAAGAGGTTTACTCTATCCACCGTAGTGCACCAAGCTACGAAGAGCAATCAAACGAAATTGCACTTCTAGAAACGGGCGTTAAAGTAATCGACCTAATTTGTCCATTCGCTAAGGGTGGTAAAATCGGTCTATTCGGTGGTGCAGGTGTAGGTAAGACCGTTAACATGATGGAACTTATCAACAACATCGCACTACAGCACTCAGGTCTATCAGTATTTGCTGGTGTTGGTGAGCGTACTCGTGAAGGTAACGATTTCTACTACGAGATGCAGGAAGCGGGCGTTGTAAACGTTGAGAAGCCTGAAGAATCAAAAGTAGCGATGGTTTACGGCCAGATGAACGAGCCACCAGGTAACCGTCTACGTGTTGCACTGACTGGTCTAACAATGGCAGAGCGTTTCCGTGACGAAGGTCGTGACGTACTACTGTTCATTGATAACATCTACCGTTACACACTTGCAGGTACAGAGGTATCAGCACTACTAGGTCGTATGCCTTCTGCGGTAGGTTACCAGCCAACTCTTGCAGAAGAGATGGGTGTACTTCAGGAGCGTATCACGTCAACGAAATCAGGTTCTATCACGTCTGTACAGGCGGTATACGTACCAGCGGATGACTTGACTGACCCGTCTCCAGCAACAACGTTCGCGCACTTGGATGCAACGGTTGTACTTAACCGTAACATCGCTGCAATGGGTCTATACCCTGCGATCGACCCGCTAGATTCAACATCTCGTATGCTTGATCCACTAGTCGTTGGTCAAGATCACTACGAAGTTGCTCGTGGTGTTCAGCAGACTCTTCAGCGCTACAAAGAGCTGAAAGATATCATTGCTATCCTAGGTATGGACGAGCTATCTGAAGAAGATAAGCAAGTTGTATCTCGTGCACGTAAGATTGAGCGTTTCCTAACTCAGCCTTACCACGTAGCAGAAGTATTTACAGGTGACCCTGGTATTTACGTACCTCTAAAAGAGACTCTACGTGGCTTTAAAGGTCTACTAGCTGGTGAATACGACGACATTCCTGAGCAGGCATTTATGTACTGCGGTAGCATCGACGATGCTATTGAGAATGCGAAGAAGCTATAAGGCTAACTAGGAGGCGATATGGCAGCAATAACCTTTCACCTAGACGTAGTAAGCGCTGAGAAGAAAATCTTCTCTGGTCGTGTTGAAACGTTTCAGGTGACCGGTAGCGAAGGTGAACTTGGTATTTTCCATGGTCACACACCGCTGCTGACCGCTATCAAGCCTGGTATGGTGCGTATTGTGAAACAGCACGGCCACGAAGAAATTATTTATGTTTCTGGTGGTATGGTAGAGATTCAGCCTGGTACAGCGACTGTACTAGCTGATACAGCTATCCGTGGTGAAGAGCTAGACGCAGCGAAGGCAGAAGAAGCCAAACGCCGCGCTGAGGAGCAAATCCAGAATCAGCATGGTGACATGGACTTCGCACAAGCGGCCAGTGAACTGGCTAAAGCCATTGCTCAGCTACGAGTTATCGAGCTGACAAAAAAGCGTCGCTAAGCTCAATTAGCAACGTTGCATGAAAAAAGGCGGCCAATTGGTCGCCTTTTTGATTAATTTTAGTTGGAAATTTACATCCCACCATTAACTAATCCTTCCAAGGTGTTTAAAATAACGCCCAATTAAAATAGAACGTCAATAGGTTATTAATGAAATTCAGTGCTGTGATCCTTGCTGCGGGTAAAGGTACCCGTATGTATTCAAACATGCCTAAAGTGCTACACACTTTGGCAGGGAAGCCAATGGCAAAACATGTGATTGATACATGTACAGGTCTTGGCGCACAAAACATCCACTTAGTATATGGTCACGGTGGTGATCAAATGCAGCAAACGCTAGCAGAAGAGCCTGTAAATTGGGTACTGCAAGCGGAGCAGTTAGGTACAGGTCATGCGGTTGATCAAGCGTCTCCGAAGTTTGAAGACGATGAAAAAGTACTGGTGCTTTACGGTGATGTTCCACTGATTTCAGCTGAAACGATTGAAAACCTATTAGATGCACAGCCAACAGGCGGTATTGCACTACTAACAGTGATTCTAGATAACCCGACAGGCTACGGTCGTATTATCCGTAAAAATGGTCCTGTTGTTGCGATCGTTGAGCAAAAAGATGCAACAGAAGAACAAAAACAAATTAAAGAGATCAACACTGGCGTGATGGTTGCGACTGGTGGGGATCTTAAGCGTTGGTTGTCTGGCTTAAACAACAACAACGCACAAGGCGAATACTACCTAACTGACGTTATTGCAGCTGCACACGATGAAGGTCGTGCCGTTGAGGCAGTACACCCAGTCAATGCCATTGAGGTGGAAGGGGTCAATGACCGCGCGCAGCTTGCTCGTCTAGAGCGTGCTTTCCAGTCAATGCAAGCTCAGAAGCTGCTAGAGCAAGGTGTCATGCTACGCGATCCAGCACGCTTTGATTTGCGTGGTGAGTTACAGTGCGGTATGGACTGTGAAATCGACGTGAATGTTATCATCGAAGGTAATGTTTCACTGGGTGATAACGTGGTTATCGGTGCGGGTTGTGTACTGAAAGATTGTGAAATCGACGACAATACCATCGTTCGCCCTTACAGTGTGATTGAAGGTGCAACGGTTGGTGAAGAATGTACGGTTGGTCCATTTACTCGCCTTCGTCCTGGTGCTGAAATGCGTAACGATTCCCATGTGGGTAACTTCGTTGAAGTGAAAAATGCGCGCATCGGAGAAGGTTCAAAAGCGAACCACCTAACTTACTTAGGTGATGCAGAGATCGGTCAACGTACTAACATCGGCGCAGGTACTATCACTTGTAACTACGATGGTGCGAACAAGTTTAAAACCATCATCGGTAATGATGTTTTTGTTGGTTCTGATAGCCAGCTGGTGGCGCCTGTCACTATCGCTGATGGCGCAACCATCGGTGCAGGCACGACACTAACAAAAGATGTTGAAGAAGGTGAGTTAGTAATTACTCGCGTCAAAGAGCGCAAAATTACTGGCTGGCAGCGTCCTGTAAAACAGAAATAAGCATTACCTACACTCTGTCTCTATATTGTCAAAGCCGCTCAACAAGAGCGGCTTTGTTGTTTCTAGCTAAGGCTTCATCGCTAGTAGCTAGGAATGGCAATACGTTTTTCGATCCAACGAACGGCTTGAGATACAAATAGGATGAGCAACAAGTACTCCAAAACGAGGAAGGTATAAATCTCTAAGGGTAAGTACTCATTCACCACCAGCTCATTAGCACGGCGAGTGAGATCGCTTAAACCAATAACGCTGACTAAAGAACTCATCTTGAGAATGTAGACAAATTGATTACCCAGTGGTGGGAGAATTTGCCGAAATGCTTGGGGAAGAATTACCAGGCGCATCTTTTGCCAATAGCTTAAGCCCAAAGATTCAGCCGCTTCATGTTGGCCACGGCTGATAGCTTGTATCCCACCGCGAAACACTTCCGCCATAAACGCACTCTCAGCGATAGTCAGTGCAATAACACCCGCCCAATAGTGATTGAGTGAGACATCCAATAGTGTAGGCATGCCGTAATACACCCAAAGTAGTAAGACTAAAACTGGCACTGAACGGATCACCTCGACATAAATACGGTTTATCCACTTCAGAGAGGCAGAGTCCGACAGAGCGGGTAACGCAACGATCAGGCCCAAGCTCATCGCAAATAACATACTGAGGAGTGATACCTGAATGGTGTCATTAAACCCAGCGATTAAAAACTTTAGATTGGTGAGCCCTTGATCCGTCGAAGGGTCAAGTACATACCAGCCCCATTGATAATCTGAACAACCAGTGAGTAATAGCAATGAAAACAGCCATAGAGTTCGAAACGTCACATTTACTCCCTGAATTAACTAAAAAACTTCCTTTGTTGCTGCTATGTTATCAGTAGAGCTCTAATAAAGGTTAATTATTAAACCGTATAAGGTCATTATTTTTAAGGGAATAAAAATGAGAAAGATTTTACTAGTGCTAGGAATGTGTTTGCTTGCTGCGACTCAAGTCGCTCACGCTGAAAGCCGTCTTCAATCCATTTTAGACAATGGCGTACTCCGAGTTGGAACGACGGGAGATTGGAATCCGATGACGATGAAAGACCCTGCGACAAACAGTTATCGTGGCTTCGATATCGATGTAACAACAGAACTTGCTAAAGATCTCGGTGTAAAAGTGGAGTATGTTCCCACGGATTGGAAGACGCTAGTTAATGGCATTACCGCCAACAAATACGATATTACTGGCAGCGCATCTCTGAACATGTCTCGCGCGAAAGTAGCTGGATATAGCCAGCCATATTTCTACCTTGCCTTTGTACCTGTGGTGCAAAAGAAAGATCTCGCCAAATTCTCTGATTGGGCGGATTTTAATAAACCAGAAGTAAAAGTCGCGGCGACGTTAGGTACGGTACAAGAAAAAATGGTGAAAGAGTTCTTCCCGTCTGCTCAGCATATTGTTATTGAAGCGCCAGCGCGCGACTTCCAAGAACTACTAGCTCGCAGGGCCGATGTATCGGTGACGTCCAATGTGGAAGCAGCGACGTTGGTGGATAAGTTTAAACAGTTGGCGATAGTGCCAGTGACCGCACCGCGTAAACCAACCCCAATTGCTATGTTGTTGCCGCAAGACGATCAAGTATGGATTAATTACATCAATCACTGGGTAGAGTTGAAAAAGACTCAAGGCTTTTTTAAGCAGACTGCCAAGAAATGGGGGTTGAAAAGCTTATAAACAGAAAGAGCCGCATTGCGCGGCTCTTTTTATTATCTGAACGATTAAAGTTCGTCTTCACTCACGACTCGGGCGTTGTCAGGAGTCGTAAAGTGCTTGGATAATTCGCGATTCGACAGAATGTATCCCATCCACAGCCCACCCATACAGATGATGATTGCGATGCCAGTAACCATCTGAGCTTGGCTTGCCATTGCGGCTACCAATGCACTTGAGAAGCTACTTACACAGATTTGCAGGCTGTTTTGCAGACCTGCTGCTGTTGCAGGGCTCTGTTGTGCGCTGGCCAGTGCACGGTTTACCACGATTGGGTACAGTGCGCCGTTAGCAACGGCAATCAAACAGAATGGCGCAAGAATAGGCCAAATCGATGACAGCTCCCACTGTGAAGCAATGAAAATCATTAATGCCGCGACACTAAATAGGCCAATCAGTTGGCGCAGAACCTTTTCATCACCAAATTTTCGAACGCCTACTTTACCTAAGTAGCCACCAGCCATAAACGCGATGGTTTGTGGGATAAAGCTCAAACCAATATCTTTTGCTTCGTAGCCCAGTTGCGCCATGATTTCTGGCATCCCAGTTAGGTAAGCAAAGAATGCAGCTGAAGCCGTCGCAAACATAAACACGTTGCCAAGGTATTTTTTAGAACTCAGCAGCGCTTTGATGTCGGCAGACATACTGGTTTGTTTGATTTCTGCTTTCTCGTCTTTTTGTGCCATGGTCGCAAAGACCAAAAAGACGCCAACTAGTGTTAGCGTAATAAAGATACTGTGCCAGCCGAAGTTATCTGCCAACACAACCCCTAATTGAGGTGCTAGTGCTGGTGATAGCGCGACGAGTGGCATGATTGTCGCAAAAATTTGTTGGCTACTGCTTGAGTAGCGTTTAATGACCATAGCCTGCCAGATCACGGCTGGTGCACACACACCGATAGCTTGGATAAAGCGCAGTGTGAGTAGTTGCCATACTTGATCACAGAAAGCCAAACCGAATGACGCGATAGTAAATAGCACCAACCCGGCTGCGAGTGTATTACGATGGCCAAATTTATCGGATGCCAATCCCCACATTAGCTGGCCAATCGCCATACCAACGAGGAATACCGTTAAAGAGAGCGCAATTTGCTCAGGGCCTGTTGCAAAGTCGATTTCCATCGCTTTGAATGCTGGCAGATACATATCGGTAGCAACGAAGCCAAGCATCGATAATGCTGCCAGATAAATGAGCTGTAGTTTTGAGATTTTCATGATTCAACCAGTCAAATTATTTAATCATTTTTTAATCAACATCAGTTGTCGCCAACCCTGATTTATTTACCTTATTATTCTATTTTTCGATTTTGAGAAAATAAAACGCTAAAATTGTTGGTTATCAATCAAATTTTTTGAAAGGTTAAATCATGTTCTCTAAAGCGTCTTTGGAAATGCTGGATACGGTTGCCCGTTTAGGCAGTTTCACCGCTGCGGCTGAGGTATTGCATAAAGTCCCCTCAGCCATCAGCTATGGAGTAAGGCAGGTCGAGCAAGATTTAGATGTGGTGCTGTTTCGACGTTTACCAAGGAAAGTCGAGCTAACTCCAGCGGGTGAACTTTTTATGGCCGAGGCGCGCTCTTTGCTGCGTCAAATGGAAGAGGTGAAAGCACAAACGCGGCGAGCGGCTCAAGGATGGAAAAGCACGTTAAAGCTGACCTTAGATAACGTGGTGAAGTTAGAAAAACTCAAACCTTTGGTGGAAGATTTCTATCGCGAGTTTGAATTTGCTGAATTGCAGATCAATATGGAGGTCTTCAATGGTTCTTGGGAAGCCATAGCACAAGGTCGAGCCGACATTGTCGTTGGCGCGACATCTGCGGTTCCCGTTGGGGGAGATTTTGAAGTCAAAGATATG
Organism: Vibrio sp. Vb1026; assembly: GCF_033338745.1. Lineage (NCBI taxonomy): Bacteria > Pseudomonadati > Pseudomonadota > Gammaproteobacteria > Vibrionales > Vibrionaceae > Vibrio > Vibrio sp. Vb1026. The sequence goes on along the minus strand of NZ_JAWOTH010000027.1, from coordinate 7,183 downwards.
GGCGTATTAGATTGGGCATTTGTAATGTCACCCGCTCATCCTTGCGTTCGACAACAAGTGCTTACTGAAGCGTTTGTGAGTCAATTTCCGGCGATCTGTCTTGATGATACTTCGAACGTGCTGCCAAAACGCCATACTGGCCATTATCCGCAACAGCGCCGATTATTATTGCCCAATTGGTATAGTGCGATTGAATGTTTAAAAAATGGGGTGGGCGTGGGTTACATGCCACGTCATATTGCAACACCCTTAATCAATGATGGTGTGCTGGTGGAGAAGGTCATGCCGGATGATAAACCGCTCAGTCACTGCTGCTTAGTATGGCGCAAAGATGATAATCATAAATTGATCCAGTGGATGGTGGACTATCTTGGGTCGCCTAATCAGCTACATAAAGATTGGTTACAGTCATAAAAAACACCTCGCATTAGCGAGGTGTTTTCATTGATATGTTTAAAATGTGGCGTTTTATGACAAGAAAAACTTATACGATGGGTTGTCTGTCTCGTCTTTGCATTGATAGCCAAGTTCACGTAAATGTGCAGAAAACTGAGCTAAATCGCTTTCATCTAACTCGAAACCACATAAAACACGTCCGTAGTCAGCGCCGTGGTTACGGTAGTTGAACAAGCTGATATTCCAATGAGTACCGAGTGTGCTTAAGAACTTGAGTAGCGCTCCCGGATATTCTGGGAATTCAAAGCTGTAGAGGCGCTCTTTAAGCGGCTTAGACGGCTTACCACCAATCATGTAGCGCACGTGCAGCTTCGCCATTTCATCATCAGACAAATCAACCACTGGGTAGCCACCATCACGTAAGTCGTGAATGATATGTTCTAGCTCTTCCTGACCGCCTTGCAAACGCACACCGACAAAGATATTTGCCAATGCGTCATCGTTGTAGCGGTAGTTAAACTCCGTTACGGCGCGGCCGCCAATGAGGTTACAGAACTCAAAGAAGGCACCTTGACGCTCAGGAATGGTGACGGCAAGCAAACCTTCACGTTTCTCACCAAGCTCGCAACGCTCAGAAACATAACGTAAGCCATGGAAGTTAGTGTTGGCACCAGACAGCACAGTACCTAAATTCTTACCTTGCAGTTTGTTTTGCTCAGCAAACTTCTTCAAACCCGCCAGAGCAAGCGCGCCAGAAGGCTCTGCAATCGCACGGGTGTCTTCAAAGATGTCTTTTACTGCTGCGCAGATTTCATCGCTAGAGACTGCAATATGGCCATCAATGTACTTTTGGCATAGACGAAACGTCTCTTCGCCAATGCGTTTTACTGCAACGCCATCGGCAAACATGCTGACCTGGTCTAATACTACTGGTTCACCTGCATCCAATGCCGCTTTGAGGCATGAAGAATCTTCTGGCTCGACCGCAATCACTTTGATTTCTGGCATGAGCTGCTTCACGAGTACCGCAACACCGGCAGCCAAACCGCCACCACCGACAGGGACGAAGATGTAATCAAGGTGACCATTTTGCTGCAGCATTTCCATGCCGATGGTGCCTTGACCTGCAATCACCAGTGGGTGATCGAAAGGAGGGACAAATGTGTACCCATGCAGATCAGAAAGGCGTTCCGCTTCCGCTTTTGCCTCATCAAAGTTGCTGCCGTGCAGCACTACATTGCCACCGAAGCCACGTACCGCATCGACTTTGATGTCTGGTGTGGTTTTAGGCATCACGATGGTGGTTTTGATGCCTAGCTTAGTACCAGAGAGCGCCATGCCTTGAGCGTGGTTACCTGCCGATGCTGCAATGACACCAGCGGCTTTTTGTGCTTCAGATAAACTCGCCACCATGTTGTATGCACCGCGCAATTTGAACGAGTGTACGGGTTGGCGATCTTCACGCTTGATCTGCACGTTATTCCCGATACGTGCAGATAAACGAGGCATTTCTTGCAGTGGCGTCACTGTTGCTACTTCATAAACAGGTGCGCGAAGGATTTGGCGCAGATAATCTGCGCCAGTTTGGTTCACTTGTTTTTCGGGTTGAGCTTCCATCATTGCTAGCCCTCTAGCTTCGACTTGTCTCGTACTGCACCCTTGTCAGCACTGGTTGCCATACTCGCGTACGCTTTGAGTGCAAATGAAACTTCACGTTGGCGGTCAACTGGTTTCCAGCCTAGTTCGTCTTGTTTTGCACGGCGCTCAGCAAGTTCTTGTTCAGACACTTGGAGTGAAATTGAACGGTTTGGAATATCAATTGCGATCATATCGCCTTCTTTTACCAGGCCAATTGCACCGCCGTTTGCTGCTTCAGGAGAGGCGTGGCCGATAGAAAGACCTGATGTGCCGCCAGAGAAACGGCCGTCAGTCAGAAGTGCACACTCTTTGCCAAGGCCCATCGATTTTAGATAAGTGGTTGGGTAAAGCATTTCTTGCATGCCCGGACCACCTTTAGGGCCTTCGTAACGGATAACAACCACGTCGCCAGCTTTTACTTTGCCGCCTAAGATGCCTTCTACGGCGTCTTCTTGGCTTTCGAAAACTACGGCTGGGCCAGTGAATTTATGAATGCTCTCATCCACACCAGCAGTCTTAACGATACAACCATCTAATGCGATGTTGCCTGATAGAACGGCTAGGCCACCTTCTTGGCTAAAGGCATGATCGATAGTACGAATACAGCCTTCCGCACGGTCGTCATCAAGGCGATCCCAGCGGCAATCTTGTGAGAACGCTTGAGTAGTACGAATTCCCGCAGGACCTGCGCGGTAGAACTTAAGTACTTCTTCGTCTTCAGTTTGGATGATGTCGTATTTCGCCAGCTGCTCTTTCATCGAAAGGCCAAGCACGGTGCGCGCATCATTGTGTAGAAGACCTGCACGATCTAACTCACCAAGAATTGCCATGACGCCACCAGCGCGGTGTACGTCTTCCATGTGATATTTCTGGGTAGATGGTGCCACTTTACATAGGTGTGGTACTTGGCGTGATAGGCGATCGATATCTTCCATATCGAAATCCACTTCACCTTCTTGCGCTGCAGCCAACAGGTGCAAAATGGTGTTGGTTGAGCCACCCATTGCAATATCCAGTGCCATCGCATTTTCGAACGCATCAAACGTAGCGATGTTGCGTGGCAGTGCTGATTCGTCATCTTGCTCGTAGTAACGACGAGTCAGTTCAACGATACGACGACCTGCATTAAGGAACAGTTGTTCACGGTCAGCGTGCGTTGCCAGCATAGAACCGTTACCTGGTTGAGAAAGACCCAGTGCTTCCGTTAGACAGTTCATTGAGTTTGCAGTGAACATGCCTGAACACGATCCACACGTTGGACATGCGCTGCGTTCGATCTGCTCGCTTTGCTCATCAGACACTTTTGGATCCGCGCCTTGGATCATCGCATCTACAAGGTCTAGTTTGATGATCTGATCAGAAAGCTTGGTTTTACCCGCTTCCATTGGACCACCAGAAACAAAGATAACCGGGATGTTGAGACGCATAGATGCCATCAACATTCCCGGAGTGATTTTGTCACAGTTAGAGATACATACCATGGCATCGGCACAGTGCGCGTTGACCATGTACTCCACAGAGTCTGCGATCAGTTCGCGTGAAGGCAGTGAGTACAGCATGCCGCCGTGACCCATTGCGATACCATCATCAACCGCGATGGTGTTGAATTCTTTTGCGATGCCGCCGGCTTTTTCGATTTCACGCGCTACAAGCTGGCCCATGTCTTTCAGGTGTACGTGACCCGGAACAAATTGAGTAAACGAGTTTACAACGGCGATGATTGGTTTACCGAAGTCTTCTTCTTTCACACCCGTTGCACGCCACAGTGCTCGTGCACCCGCCATGTTACGACCATGTGTGGTGGTAGCTGATCTATATTTTGGCATTTCCTAATCCTTCTTACTTCTGTTCTGGGTACACATAGTCTAACCAGCCCCACTTATCTTCCGTGGTGCCGTCAAATAGGCCAAAGTAGGCTGCTTGTAGTTCTTTAGTGGTTGGGCCGCGTTTACCTGTACCTACTTCAATTTTGTCGATGGTTGCCACTGGTACAATCTCAGCCGCAGTACCTGTCATGAAGACTTCATCGGCAAGGTAAAGGGCTTCACGAGCAATGTTCGCCTCACGTACTTTGTAGCCTTTATCGCGTGCAATTGTCATGATCGAGTCACGAGTGATGCCCGGTAGAATCGCGCTAGTTGCTGGTGGTGTAGTGATTACGCCATCTTTGATAACGAAGATGTTTTCACCAGCCCCTTCCGATAGGTAACCATCTACGCTTAGCGCAATACCTTCGTCGTAACCGTGACGACGCGCTTCACCACCAACCAGTAGTGAAGATAGGTAGTTACCGCCTGCTTTAGCCGCAGTTGGGATGGTGTTTGGCGCAGCGCGATTCCAGCTTGAAATCATCGCATCGACACCTTTTTCTAGCGCTTCTTCGCCTAAGTAAGAGCCCCAAGGAAATGCTGCAATGATTAGATCCATCTCAGTGCCAACTGGTGGACATACGCCTAAGCCAACATTCCCGACAAAACCCAATGGACGAATGTAAGCGCTGTCGAGTTTGTTTTGGCGCAGTGTTTCGCGGGTCGCTTCCATGATTTCTTCTACAGAGAAAGGGATCGGAAAGCGGTAAATCTTGGCAGAATCTTTTAGACGTTGTGCATGCTCACGGTGACGGAAGACAATTGGGCCTTTTGGTGTGTTGTAACAGCGCACGCCTTCAAACACGGATGTACCATAGTGCATTGCGTGAGTCAGAACGTGAACGTTCGCCTCTGCCCATGGAACCATCTCACCATTAAACCAAATGAAATCTGCAGTTTTCGTTGCCATATGTTGCCTTCCTTATGCACTTACGTGTTGTTGTAAGTTGTGATTTGGCAGTTCATCGTTGCGGATTTTTAGCACCTCAACCTTACGAACGTCCCACAACTTCTCTATTTGATTGATCAAAAACGAGATTGGTCGATCGCTGTCGACGATGATCTCGACGCTGGCTACTTTGCTTTCGTGGTTTTGCGTAGCAGCGACTTGTTTGATCACGAAACCTCGGTGACGAATCACACGTAGAACGCGCTCCAACAGTACCGGTTTGTCATCGGCTTTGATGTCGAGTAAATATCTGTCCATGCGATTGTCTCCTATGTATTTTCCAACATATCACTGTTTGATGCGCCAGGTGGCACCAATGGCCACACGTTTTCTTCTTCATCAATCAAAACGTGAAGCATGTAAGAAGTTTCACTCGCTAGCATCTCTTTGAGAGCAGGTTCGACTTCTTCTTTCTTGGTGATGGTTTTGCCCGGGATATCGAATGCTTTTGCTAACATCACGAAATCTGGGTTGTCATCAAGAATGGTTTCACTGTGGCGACCGTCAAAGAACAATGACTGCCATTGGCGAACCATGCCAAGACGTTGGTTATTAAGAAGGACAATCTTCACTGGAATCTGCCGACGCTTCAGCGTGCCCAATTCCTGAACGTTCATCATAAATGAACCGTCACCTGTAATAAGGATAGACTGATCATCAGGACGTGCGACTGCAGCGCCCATCGCTGCTGGCAAGCCAAAGCCCATGGTGCCAAGGCCAGCAGAAGTGATAAAATTTTGTGGTTCGCGTGGCTGGATATGTTGCGCTGCCCACATCTGATGCTGACCGACGTCGGTCGAGACAATTGAGCTATCTGGCATCATGTCAGACAGTTGTTTAAGCAATAGCGGTGCGTAGATTAACTCGCCTGGGTGGTCGTAACGCCACTTAAAGCCGCTGCGCAGACTTTCACTGTGATGAACCCACGGTGAGATATCTTGAGTCAGCTCTAGCTGAGGAAGAATGGTGTTGATGTCGCCACGTAATGGTGCGTTGGCGTGGCGCAGTTTATGAATCTCCGCAGCATCAATGTCGATGTGAATCACTTTCGCATTTGGTGCAAACGTATCGAGCTTACCCGTCACACGGTCATCAAAACGCGCGCCAACCACGATCAATAGATCGGCTTCTTGAACCACTAGGTTGGCGGCTTTGGTGCCATGCATACCCAACATACCAAGATAGTGAGGATCATGGCGTTCAATGGTACCGAGGCCTTTTAATGTGCTAACTGCAGGCATTGGGTTTAAGCGAAGAAATTCGCGTACTGCATCGGTTGCTTTCGCAAGTTGCACGCCACCACCAACATACAACACTGGGCGAGTAGATGCTGCCAGCACATCTTGCGCACGTTTGATATCTTCAGCGCTGACATCTTCGATTGCTGGTGCTATGTATGGAGGAAGAAGGTCTGTAGGTGCTTGAGCGAGTTGAACGTCTTTGGCGATATCGACAATGACAGGACCCGGACGACCGGTTTTTGCGACCTCAAAGGCTTCGGCAAGTGTCGGAGCTAGATCTTCAATTTCGGTCACGAGATAGCTGTGCTTAGTACAGGCTAGGGACATTCCGATCACATCCATTTCTTGGAATGCATCGGTACCGATATGAGAGCTAGCAACCTGGCCTGTGATGGCAACTAGAGGTACGGAGTCAAGGAAAGCGTCGGCAAGGCCGGTAACAAGGTTAGTGGCTCCTGGGCCAGAAGTTGCCATGCACACAGCAACGTCTTGAGTGGAACGAGCCATCCCGATAGCTGCCATAGCGGCCCCTTGCTCGTGACGGCATAGGATGTGTTCCACCCCACCGTCATACAAAGCATCATAGATTGGCATGATGGCCCCGCCGGGGTAGCCAAAAACGGTTTCGATGCCTTGCTGTCTTAAAGCGGCTACGACAAGTTGTGCACCAGTCATCGTAAACCTCCTTTGCTACGTTGTGGCTCGTAGCGATTGCCATATTTATTGCACTTCATGTGCACTCCCATTCTTCCCGTTAAACTGTCCGAGGGTTAGACAGATGACAACTTGTAGTTGTAAAAAAACCCCCGGACTTTTCAGTGCGGGGGTTTTTTGTAATTTGTGGTTACCTTTCGCCCACAATACCCCGCGCGGTGCCAATAATGACCACGATAATCAGGGCTAGCAGTGCGTTGATATGAGCGAAAAGGTTCATCTGTCTGTCGTTCTTTTTTCGTTAAAAAATGTTGTGTAATGTTCTACGAAATTGTTTGCGTCATTAGTGGTATCACACAATTCCGCTGCATGACAAGCAAAAAGTCATTCTTTTTTCACATTAACTCTCAATTGGGACGCGGTATATAACATAACCA
>NZ_JAWOTH010000026.1:0-38301 GCF_033338745.1 Vibrio sp. Vb1026 | reverse complement strand
TTGGATTATCATCAACGAGTGCCCACACAGATTGATAGGTCTATATTGTTAAAGAGCTTGCTTTGCGAGAAGTTTTTCTCTCAAAGAGGAGGTGCATTCTAGCGATTTAATTGACAGTGTCAAACACTTTTTCAATTTTATTTTTCGTAGAAGCTTTCACCTATCCGACCTTGCTGAAGCCTTATCGCGTCTGCCGTGTCGGTGGGTGCGCATTATAGGGAACTCAGATCCGTTCGCAACCCTTTTTTTGAAAAAAAATGGAAAAAAATGACTGTTCGATGACTATTTCATCAAAAAAGCAAAAAAGAGGGTAAAAAACCCTCTTTTTCTGCCTTAAAAGCCGTATTTAAATGAATGCGTACGCGTCTGCGAACATACGTTCGCTCTTCGCTTTCTTGTTCTGAGTGAACTGTTCACGTGCTGCGCCAGCCATTTCAAAACGACCTGCAATATAGATATCGTAGTTTTCTAAGCTTTCGAAATCTTCGGCTACGGCTTGTAGCACGTTACCAACTTTACCTTGCCAGTCTGCAGGTGCTTCTTCTACTACTGGCACAAAGTGAACGTTAGCAAACTTGTCGGCAATCTCGACCAGTTCGTCTTTAGCGTAAAGCTGGCAGTTATCGCGCGCACCCCAATATAAATAGATAGGATTGGTTTTATTCTGCGCTACGCAGTGATCCAGAATCGAGCGAACGTAACTGAAGCCTGTACCACCAGCAATTAATAATAATGGGCGTTCGCTTTCTTCTTGAACCCAAGCATCGCCATGTGGCGCATCAATTTCAATCTGACCATCAGTTTCAAGCGCCGCTTGCATTGCTTCGACAACTTCTTGTGCATAAGCGTTGTGTTCCGCCGCACCGATGTGCAGTTCAAGTTCACCTTCATGACGACAAGGGCTGCTTGCGATAGAGAAAGGACGTTTGTCTTTTTCACCCATCACCACCATTAGGTACTGACCCGCTTTAAAAGGCACTGGTGATTCTGGATGAAGAAGGATTTGGTAAGTATTACAAGCTAACGGCTGAATAGACTTTACTTTACATTGGATGGTCATGGTGTTCCTCTCGCTTACTCGTCAAAAGTAAGCACTAAATTACTTTCTGTATAGGCTTGGCAAGGGAATATCCAACCTTGCTGTTGCTCTTTTTCGGTTAGCATCGGTTCGAGGTGATAGCTCACCTCGCCCGTTAGCTTTTTACACATGCACATGGCGCAAGCGCCAACTTGGCAACGGTGTGGGAAGCGAATATTGTTGTTGAGCGCAGCTTCCAACACCGTCTCCCCTTCTTTTACTTGGAATGTAACGTCCATTGGTAGAAGGTGGACTTGATGACTCATAGAATACCTAACTGGTCCCAAATCTCATCGACTTTAGCCACAAGTTTAGGATCTTTTTTGATAGGCGTACCCCACTCGCGCGTGACTTCAGATTCGAACTTGTTGGTCGCATCCAGTCCTAATTTGGATGAACTCTCAGTCTTACCAAGCACTTGAATCGTGTCTCTATCTGGGTCCATTCGAGTTGTCACCGCCCAAATGATGTCATTCCAATCTCGTGCATTAACGTCATCGTCGCACAAAATGATGAATTTGTTATCCGTGTACTGAGCAAAGAAGCCCCATAGATGTTCCATCAATTCTTGGGATTGACCAGCTTGGTCTTTCTTCATAGTCACGACAGCAAATTGGTTGTTTGCTGTAACTGGAAGATAGACGTCAACAATCTCAGGGCGTTGCTGTTTCAACTCATTTAGTTCTGCTTCGGTAATCGCTTTGCTGTCTCGCTCAGTGACCTCGGTTCGCGTCGCCAGCTCGGCATCCCATTTAATGGTCGCATCCAAGCCCATTTTGGAGCCAAGCCCAACCACTGGTGAAGCAAAGTCGAGCGAGTCGATTGGCGTGTTATCTATCATCAAGGTATCACGTACAGGGTCCATATGCTCTGACATGGCTTTCACGACATCATTCCAATCTCGTGCGTTTACCGATTCATCGCACACAATAACAAACTTGGTATACATGAATTGACGTAAGAAAGACCACACGCCCATCATTACGCGCTTGGCATGTCCTGGGTACTGCTTCTTCATGGTGACGACGGCCATTCGGTACGAACAACCTTCTGGCGGAAGATAGAAGTCTTCAATCTCTGGGAATTGCTTTTGCAGAATAGGCACAAACACTTCGTTTAATGCCACACCCAATACAGCTGGTTCATCTGGCGGACGACCTGTGTAGGTGCTGTGATAAATAGGGTCTTTATGCATAGTAATGTGCGTAATAGTAAATACGTGGTGCTTTTCTTTTTCGTTATAGTAGCCAGTGTGGTCACCGTAAGGACCTTCATCAGCAAACTCGTTCGGGTCGATATAGCCTTCCATCACGATTTCCGCGCTCGCTGGCACTTCCAAATCGTTGCTGACTGACTTCACGACTTCCGTTTTGCTTCCACGTAGCAAACCTGCAAATGCGTATTCCGATAGCGTATCTGGCACTGGTGTTACTGCGCCAAGAATGGTTGCTGGGTCTGCACCAAACGCGACCGAAACTGGGAAAGGTTTACCTGGGTTGGTTTCCATCCAATCGCGCAGATCAAGCGCACCACCACGATGGGCTAACCAACGCATGATGATTTTGTTCTTGGCAATTTTCTGCTGACGGTAAATGCCTAGGTTCTGACGTTTCTTACTTGGACCTTTGGTTACGGTTAAGCCCCAAGTAAGCAGCGGCGCTACATCTTCTGCCCAGCAGCTCATTACCGGAATTTTATCCAAGTCGACTTCATCACCTTGCCAAACAATGTCTTGGCATGGTGCTTTACGTAAACGCTTAGCCGGCATGTTCAATACTTGTTTGAACACAGGCAGTTTTTCTAAAGCGTCTTTGAAGCCTTTTGGTGGCTCAGGTTCTTTTAAATAAGCCAGCAGCTTACCGACTTCTCTTAATTCTTTAACGTCTTCACGTCCCATGCCGATTGCGACACGCTCTGGTGTACCAAACAGGTTAGTCAAAACAGGTACGTCGTAGCCGATTGGGTTCTCAAACAACAGCGCAGGTCCACCAGCACGCAAGGTGCGGTCGCTGATTTCTGTCATTTCATAAGCGGGATCGACAGGGTGAGTGATGCGTTTAAGTCGACCTTTCTGTTCTAGGTGGTCGATAAATTCGCGTAAATCCTTAAAACTCATAGGCCTTCATGCTGGCTGATTAAACTGTCCGCAGTATAACAAATAGGAGGACGCTAAGATCCTCCTATTTTGTGTGGGTATGTGAGCAAGATTACTTTAATACTTGTTCAATCTGCCGAGCCTTTATCTGATGGTTCGAAGATACTAACTCTTCCAACCAGGTTTGATGCCCTTGTTGAGCAAGCTCTCGAGCAACCATGGTTGCTTCTTCTGATAACGCCATTTTTCTAACTAGAAACTGCTTTACTTGCGGAGATAGAGGGTTAGATTTTGTAAGTAGACTAATAGCTTCTGGCTTGAGTGATGGGTTAACTGTGGCATTCATCAATTGCTGAATGGAAAAAACGTCTCCAACCGCAGCTAAACGCTCAAGTTCGGACTGGCTGTTGTAATCGGCTTTCATCCGCCAGAGTAAGTTGTACACTTCCTCATCCTGACTAACTTGTGCCAACCTGACTATCACGGCCGTCGAGGGTAACCAACTGGTCACATTTGCTTTGGTTAACTGGGCCGCTAATGCAGCAAGCGCGTTGGGTGATAAACTGTCTAACTCTCGAATGAAAAGCGCTTCACGCGCTTGAGCTTGTTGAGATGGCCCTGTAAGCCATTGCTTTAAGTTAAGCTCTCTTCGTTCAGCTTGTAAGACAAAGTCCAAGGTACTTTGGTCTTGTTTCCAACGCTTAATCAAGCGACTCGCAATAACGGGAAAGTTAAAAGCGGGTACACTAAATTCATACCCATCACCTCGCTCTAACACTTGATAAGTCGGGGTCATACGGATCTGGGACTCAACAAACAGAGCCATTCGAGGCGTGAGAATCACATCTTGCTTTTCAAGCTTTTCCAATAATTGAAAGCGCACCACCTCTTGTTGAGGCAAAGCAAGTCTATCAAGGGCAAATTTAAGCGAGTCGACTTCATCTCTGACAGCGTAATCAAGCAGTTCAGAGACTTTAGCCTGTATTTGAGTATCCTGAAGCCACTGCTCTACTACAGACTCATGCATTTCCTTGGCAGATAATGTCGCAGGTAGAGTGATAAGTGACAAGCTCAGGAGTAATGACGACAACATTCCTTGTTGCATGTTAACCTCCCGATAACATTTCCTTCATTCTGATACTTCTATCGGGAGAAAGCAATAAAAAAGCCACCGATATACGGTGGCTTTTCGCAGAATAACTTATCTGAGACTATTGACGACGCATCGCATCGAAGAACTCATCGTTGGTCTTCGTCATCGCTAGCTTATCGATTAGGAATTCCATTGCGTCGATTTCGCCCATTGGGTGAACGATCTTACGCAGAATCCACATCTTCTGTAGTTCGTCAGTCTTCGTCAGTAGCTCTTCACGACGTGTACCTGAGCGGTTGAAGTCAATCGCAGGGAATACACGCTTCTCAGCAATCTTACGGTTCAAGTGCAGTTCCATGTTACCTGTACCCTTGAACTCTTCGTAGATAACTTCATCCATTTTAGAACCAGTATCTACTAGTGCCGTTGCGATGATAGTTAGGCTGCCGCCTTCTTCTACGTTACGTGCAGCACCGAAGAAACGCTTAGGACGATGTAATGCGTTTGCATCCACACCACCAGTTAGTACTTTACCTGATGAAGGCACTACGGTGTTGTAAGCACGAGCTAGACGAGTGATAGAGTCAAGCAAGATAACCACGTCTTTCTTATGTTCAACAAGACGTTTTGCTTTCTCGATCACCATTTCCGCTACTTGTACGTGACGAGATGCTGGCTCATCGAAAGTCGACGCAACCACTTCACCTTTAACTAGGCGCTGCATCTCAGTTACTTCTTCTGGACGTTCGTCGATAAGAAGAACCATCAACTCACACTCTGGGTGGTTGTACGCGATGCTTTGCGCGATGTTTTGCAGAAGCATTGTTTTACCCGCTTTAGGCGGAGCAACAATCAGACCACGTTGACCTTTACCGATTGGCGATGCCAAGTCTAAAACACGTGCTGTAATGTCTTCTGTTGAACCGTTACCACGCTCCATAACCATGCGCTCATTCGCATGTAGAGGGGTAAGGTTTTCAAATAGGATCTTGTTACGGGCGTTGTCTGGTTTATCGTCGTTAACGGTATTGACTTTTAGAAGGGCAAAGTAACGTTCACCGTCTTTTGGTGGACGAATTTTACCAGCGATAGAGTCACCAGTACGTAGGTTAAAGCGACGAATCTGACTTGGTGATACGTAGATATCGTCCGGACCCGCAAGGTATGAACTATCTGCACTGCGTAGGAAACCAAAGCCGTCTTGCAGAATTTCCAGAACCCCATCGCCAAAGATGTCTTCGCCGCCTTTAGCGTGCGCTTTTAAAATCGCGAAGATGATGTCTTGTTTTCTTAAGCGAGCTAGGTTCTCTAATCCTAAGCTTTCGCCCAGTTTTACAAGGTCAGACACAGGTCTGTTCTTCAGTTCGGTAAGGTTCATGGTAGTGGATTCTTGTTTAGTCAAAATAAGATCTGTTTTCTAGTTAAGATGGATTTGGTCTCAGGATCGACCAAGAAGAGAAATTTGTTCAATTAACGCGCGATAAGTTAGCACTAATTAGTATTCTAGTCCAGAGTTAGAAAAACAAAACCGTGCATTGTAACTTTGCACGGTTTTATCTGTAATCACTTGGTGATTATAAGTTTGCGTCTAGGAACTCTTTTAGTTGAGTTTTAGACAGAGCACCTACTTTCGTTGCCGCTACGTTACCATCTTTAAATAGTAATAGCGTTGGAATGCCGCGAATACCAAACTTAGGTGGTGTACCTGCGTTATGGTCGATGTTTAGTTTACCGATAGTGAGTTTGCCTTCGTACTCGTCTGCGATTTCGTCCAAAATAGGAGCGATCATTTTACAAGGACCACACCATTCTGCCCAAAAATCCACTAGAACCGGGCCTGCAGCGTTGATTACATCGTTTTCAAAACCGTCATCAGTTAGCTGCAAAATCTTATCACTCATCTTCCACTCCAATGTGTTTTTCGAAACTGGTTGGATGATAACCAGTAATTAGATGCCCTATTGGAATGTATTTACTTTCGTATTGCAAGCTTTAGCTGATATTCTATAGCCATGAAAAAGACGCATATCACAGAGCAAAAGTTCGCCGATTTGGGCTTAAAGCCCCAAGTTATTGAAGGATTGGACAAAAAAGGGTTCGAATTTTGTACCCCTATCCAAGCCTTGGCGTTGCCGGTCCTGCTCACCGGCCAAGACATCGCAGGCCAGGCCCAAACGGGTACTGGTAAAACGCTCGCGTTTCTTACTGCTACGTTCAACCACCTTCTGACGACTCCGGAACATGAAGGTCGTAAGCCTACACAGCCACGCGCAATTATTATGGCGCCTACACGTGAGCTCGCTATTCAGATTTACAATGATGCAGAATCATTAACTGAAAGCACAGGTCTAAAAACCGCTCTAGCTTACGGTGGTGAAAGCTACGACAAGCAACTTGCGAAACTGCAAGACGGCGTAGATATTCTGATCGGAACAACAGGCCGTATCATCGATTTCTACAAACAGCGCGTATTTAACCTCAACAACATTCAAGCTGTTGTTCTGGACGAAGCCGACCGCATGTTCGATCTTGGCTTTATTAAAGACATTCGCTTCTTGTTCCGTCGTATGCCTGAGCCAAAAGAGCGTTTGAACATGCTGTTCTCAGCAACGCTGTCTTACCGCGTTCAAGAACTGGCATTCGAACACATGAATACTCCTGAGCATGTCGTTGTCGAACCAGAACAAAAAACTGGCCACCGTATCCAGGAAGAGCTTTTCTATCCTTCGAATGAAGACAAAATGGCGCTGCTTCAAACACTAATTGAAGAAGAGTGGCCAGATCGCGCTATCATTTTTGCCAATACCAAGCATAAGTGTGAATCGGTTTGGGGACATTTGGCTGCCGATGGACACCGTGTAGGCCTTCTTACTGGCGATGTACCGCAGAAGAAGCGTGAGAAGATTCTTGAGCAATTCACTAAAGGTGATGTCGACATCTTAGTTGCAACTGACGTTGCAGCGCGTGGCCTGCATATTCCTCAGGTAACGCACGTTTTCAACTACGACCTTCCTGACGACTGTGAAGATTATGTTCACCGTATTGGCCGTACTGGTCGCGCTGGTGCGAGCGGCCATTCGATCAGTTTTGCTTGTGAAGAGTACGCGGTTAACCTACCAGCAATCGAAGAATACATTGAGCATACAATCCCAGTTTCAGAGTACGATTCGTCGGCACTGATTCAAGATCTACCGGCTCCGATTCGTATGCGTGCACCACGCAACCAACAGCGCCGCACGAATACTGGCGGTACCCGTTCTGGTTCTGGTAACCGTAAGCCGCAGGGACGTCGTCCACGCCAACCGCGTCAATCGGCACCAAAACAATCGTAATAGGAAACTGAGTTCGTTTATGAGTCAAGCAGGATCATCACCGCTATATGCCGCCATCGACCTCGGGTCGAACAGTTTTCACATGCTCGTTGTGCGTCACATCGATGGCAGCGTTCAAACAATGGCTAAAATTAAGCGCAAAGTTCGTCTAGCAGCGGGCTTAGATGAACATAATTCTCTTAGTATGGAAGCTATGCAGCGAGGATGGGACTGCTTAAGTCTATTTGCGGAACGCTTGCAGGACATTCCTAAACAAAACATTCGCATCGTCGGTACTGCAACATTACGTACCGCGACCAATGTAGATGTGTTTTTAGAAAAGGCTAACCAAATTCTAGGCCAGCCTATCGAAGTGATTACTGGTGAAGAAGAAGCTGCCACTATCTATAAAGGTGTCGCTCACACCTCTGGCGGTAGTGGTCGTCGCCTTGTAGTCGATATCGGTGGAGCAAGTACCGAACTGATTATCGGTGAAGGTTTCGAAGCCAAAGCACTGACCAGCTTAAAAATGGGCTGCGTGACTTGGCTTGAAAACTTCTTTAAAGATCGCCAATTGAATGCTCGTAACTTTGACGCGGCAATTGAAGGAGCGAAACAGACCATTCAGCCGATTTTAGAACGTTATACAGAAATTGGTTGGGATGTGTGTGTTGGTGCATCAGGCACTGTTCAGGCATTGCAAGAGATAATGCTGGCGCAAGGCATGGACGAAGTAATCACTCACTCCAAACTCAAGCGTCTACAGAAGCAAGCCATGTTGGCCGACCATTTAGAAGAGCTCGATATTGAAGGCTTAACACTTGAGCGGGCATTAGTGTTCCCTAGTGGCCTCTCTATTTTGATTGCCGTTTTTGAATTGCTTGAAATCGATGCTATGACACTCGCTGGCGGCGCACTACGCGAAGGCTTAGTGTATGAGATGGTTGAAGAGCTTCGCCAAGAAGACATTCGTGCCCGCACTATCGCTAGCGTACAAAATCGCTATCAGCTCGATCACCAATACGGCGAACAAGTCGCTACTCTGGCACACACGCTTTTACAGCAAGCTGGGGGCGATGAGTGGATTACAGAGCCTCAGGGCAAGATATTACTCGAGACCGCCGCAAAACTGCATGAAATTGGCTTAACTATCGATTTCAAAAAAGGCGGAGAGCATAGTGCTTACTTGCTACAGAATTTGGATCTGCCTGGTTACACGCGCGCACAGAAGTTCTTTATTGGTGAAGTGGCTCGTCGCTATCGCGAACAGCTCACTTCTTTACCTGAGCAGCATGCATTATCAGGCTCAAGTGCCAAACGAGTATTGAGACTGTTGCGTCTTGCGGTTCTACTCAGCCATCGTCGCAATCCTGATCTAGAGCCAAATGTGACTCTAACAGTTGAAGGCGACAATCTAACGTTACACATTGATGCGCAATGGCTAAAGAAAAACCCACTGACTGCGGCTGAGTTGGAAATTGAATCCAACCGTCAGACAGACATCGGCTGGCCATTAAATATCGTAGCAAAATAAGCGAATATCACTGCCTTACAATACTAAAGCCCAGGCGTTCGCTTGGGCTTTTTTGCATCTACTTCCCCTACAAAACGTGCTGCCCAGCAAAAATCTCAGCTTCTCCGCTCTACATCGAAAAACAGCCATGCTTTATTGATAAACACAATTTAGCCAACCAAGATGCACCATCATGAAAACCGTTTTAATGACTGGCTTAACTGGCACCCTCGCCCCAAAAGTCGCTCATCAGTTTCACCTACGCGGCTGGAACATATTGGAGTGGAATCACCACCAAATCCCGCCGGATGATCTACAGCAAAGTGAACAATTTTGGCAGCAACACCACATCAATGCGGTGTGCCATATGGCGATGGGAAGTGAAGAGTGGGCAGCGTGGCTTGGTGAGCAATGCAAACGCCATAATATTCCTTACCTCTTTGTCAGCACAGCAATGGTATTTGATGCCACAAAAAACGGGCCTTATGGCATCTTTGAAGAAAGAAACACCCAAGATGATTACGGCAAATACAAAGTTCGTTGTGAAGATGCAATCTGGCAAGCAAATCCAGATGCGATGGTTGCTCGAATTGGTTGGCAGCTCCATCACCAAGCAGAAGGCAATAACATGTTGGCGCATCTCGACCGCCAACATGAAGAGTACGGCGTTATTACCGCTAGCACAGCTTGGTATCCCGCGACTTCTCATATGGACGATACTGCACTCGCCTTTTTGCAGCTTATTGAGCGGAACGAAGCCGGTTTATACCATCTTGATAGCAACTTAAAGGATAAGTGGAATTTCTACGAACTCGTTTGTGCACTCAAACAGCATTACAACAAGCCATGGCAAGTGCTGCCAAGCAATGACTATCACCATGACCAACGTCTAACCGATGAACGAATTGCCTTGCCGCCATTGAGTGAACGTTTCAACAAACCAGAGCAAATCCAGCAAGCCGGCATCATAGGAATCAACTGGGGACGCACGCACATTCCCCACTATCGAAACAATGGTGTATCGGTCACAACGTTATGCGCCAACCAAATAGAACCGCTTCAGCAAGCGTGCAGTGAAGAAGCAATCCCAAAGGCAGAAACGAACATCAGCGCACTCAAGCAACTTGATGTAGTGACAATCGCGACACCTGCGCATACTCATGCAGAGATAATTAAGAAGTTAGGTTCAACCAAGCTAATTTGTGAAAAGCCATTGGTGGGATTGAATTCCGACATCACTCACTGGCAGCAACCGAACTCCAACCTATTGGTTAATTACGCCTTTGCTCAGCTAGAGACCGCCAAGACGATAGAGAAGTGGCTCGCCTCGCAAACCCAACCTTGTGTGGTCAATCTAGTCACCCAAGTTAATCTACCAGGCACCTTCACGCTCAAAGAGTGGTTTCTTGAGACAGCTAGCCACCCTATTTCTTGGTTGCTGCATTGCTTCGGAGACTACTCTCAATCAACACTGGTTGAGGAAAACGGCCAACTGATCGTTGAGCTGCAATGTGACGACCACCAGCTAAGGTTTGTATTTGAACTAACAGGTGAACCGGGCATCGAGCACAATCTAACGATTCAATCCAACCAGACCTTAACCAGCAAAGGCTACTACCGTGTCGGAGAAAAATGGCGTTTCGAGCCCATTCTCGTTAATGGCAACGCGATAAATGATGGAGAGTACAGCGAGTCTGATTGCTGGCAGGATGCCAATCAACGCAGTGTCGGTTTGATGTTGGCGATGTTCAATCAAAGCATCAGTTGGGAGAAAGGCCTGCGACTTGGCGCCTTCGATGCTCAAAAAGCCATTTTGATTGAGAGGATGCTCTGTTAGCCATTTCACCAGCGTGCTTCCTCTACGTTCCGTACCTTCGATTAAAAGGTCTCACTCGGGACCTTTTTTACTGCTCATTTTTACCTTCGTACAGCTCAGGAAGCTTTTGGACACCCATGATCTAATTACTCCCCACGCTGTACAAAACGCTCTAAACCCAAGTAAACAAGCACAAAAAAGCCGCTTGATTTGAGCAAGCGGCTTTCGGGGTTCCCACTGATATTAAGACTGAACGCTTGTCGTCACCTTAAAGTCAGGGTTCACCTCAGTCAGCTTCTTAATTAGGTAATTCAGTAATACGCCGTACATAGGAACAAACAAACCAAGACTGATAATCAGTTTGAAGCCGTAATCCACCAGCGCGATTTCCGTCCAATGCTCCGCCATAAATGGATCTGGGCTTTGGTAGAACGCAATGGCGAAGAAAGCGATAGTATCAAGTGCATTACCAAAAAGCGTTGAACACGTTGGTGCCACCCACCATTGCTTCATTTGACGTAAGCGGTTGAACACATGCACATCCATGATCTGACCAAGTAGGTACGCCATGAAGCTAGCAATCGCGATACGAGCAACGAATAAGTTAAATTCCCCTAGGTGGCCAAAACCTTGGAATTGACCTTCGAAGAACACCACCGATAAGAAGTAAGACACTGCCAAAGCAGGCAACATCACTAAGAAGATGATCTTACGTGCCAACTGAGCACCGAAAATACGCACAGTTAAGTCAGTCGCTAAGAAGATAAATGGGAAAGTGAATGCACCCCAAGTGGTATGGAAACCGAAGATAGTAAACGGTAGCTGAACTAGGTAATTGCTAGATGCAATAATGACTAGGTGGAATAGAACCAGATAGATAAGGGCGTTGCGCTGCTGCGCAGGGGTAAAGTTACTCATGCGATACCTTTTTAGTTTGGTTTGGGGGTGAGGGAACCCAAATCGAGTCACTGAATAAAGTGGCTCTTACCAACAATGTAAAATGAAAAATAAACTGGCTTGGCTCTTTCTGAGCGAAGCGGTGGGCGATTATACATTAACCACTTTTCGCCGCAAGTCGTCTGTTTGACGCAAACGTTTAAGCATAAAAAAGGGTGTTTCATGTGAAACACCCTCTCTAGAAAAATTCTATTTTTAGAAGCCGCGCTGGAACAACCCTGCAAGATAATCCAACTCTTCCCTGCTCTCTTCAATCGCTAACGCTTCAAACCAAATCGCTTCGCTGTAATGCTCTGCTTTCATAAACAGTCGGCAACCTTCAAAGTCGATCAGCCAAGAGTGAATGTCCGCATCCCACTGCTTTTCCACCACAGTAGCAGAAAGCAAACTAACTAAACGCTCACCTAAAGCAGGAAAGCTATCAAGGTCAAAGCTCGGCGCGGTAATGATTAAGCGCCCTTCTTGTGCCATGTAGTCCGCTAAGCCAAATTCCTTTTGCATCTTGGTTCCTTATCCGTGGTGAGTAATGTGTTCTTGAATCAAATCGAGGAATGGGTCGGCGTACTTCTCTAGTTTGCGCTGACCAACACCGCTGACTGCCAGCATTTCGCCGTAAGACGTTGGCAGAATTTCCGCCATATCAATCAAAGTTGCGTCACTGAAGACCACGTATGGTGGCAAACCATCTTCATCAGCAATCGACTTACGCAGCTTACGTAACTTAGCAAACAGCTTTTTGTCGTAGTTCTTGCTGGTCAGTTTGTCCGACTTCGCCGCACGTGCTGCGGTGTCTAAACGTGGAACCGCTAACTCTAGGGTCACATCGCCACGCAAAAGCGGACGTGCCTCTTCGGTTAATTGCAGCGTTGAGTTACGCGTGATGTTTTGAAACAACAGCCCTTTGTGGATTAACTGACGGAAGATACTCACCCAGTAATCGTGGCTGTGATCGCGCCCTATCGCGTAGGTAGAAATCTTATCGTGCCCATTTTCACGTACACGAATGTTTTGCATGCCACGTAGCACTTCCACCACGTAGCCCATACCAAAGCTCTGATTCACTCGGTACACACAAGACAACGCCTTACGTGCTTCTTCTGTTGCATCAAAGTGCTTCGGTGGATCTAAGCAAATATCACAGTTGCCACATGGCTTCTCACGATACTCACCAAAGTAATTTAATAGCACCTGACGACGACAAGTTTGCGCCTCAGCAAAGGCACTCATCGCATTCAGTTTGTGGGTTTCCACCTGCTTCTGTGGACCATCGTCTTTCTCATCCAACATACGACGCAGCCAACTGATGTCCGCTGGGTCATACAACATCATCGCTTCGGCAGGTAGACCATCACGCCCTGCACGACCCGTTTCCTGATAGTAAGACTCGATGTTGCGCGGGATATCAAAGTGAACCACAAAACGCACGTTTGGTTTGTTGATGCCCATACCGAATGCCACGGTCGCCACTACAATTTGGATGTCATCACGTTGGAAAGCTTCTTGAACGTAAGCGCGCTCATCAGCGTCCATACCGGCGTGATAACCAGCAGCACGAATGTGGTTGTTGCACAGCTTCTCGGTCACCATCTCAACTTTCTTACGGCTACCACAATAGATGATGCCGCAGTTACCCTTTTGGGTTTCAAGATAACGAACGATTTGCGAAACCGGCTTGTGCTTCTCAACTAAGTTGTAGCGAATGTTAGGACGGTCGAAGCTGCCTAGGTAAACCTCTGGATTATTCAGTTGCAGACGCTCAAGAATATCTCGGCGCGTTGCGTCATCTGCGGTCGCCGTCAGCGCCATAAATGGCACATGGGAAAACTGCTGCTTAAGTTGACCAAGCGCGGCATATTCTGGACGGAAGTCGTGTCCCCACTGGGAAATACAGTGCGCTTCATCGACAGCAATCATCGATAGCGGCAAGTTTTCCAAGCGCTCAATGAAATCACGCATCAATACGCGTTCTGGTGAGACGTACACCAACTTAAGATGACCAGTGTGCATGCGGTTATACACGCTGAGCAGTTCTTCACGAGTCATGGTCGAGTTAATGCATTCAGCCGCTACACCGTTGGCTTTAAGCTGGTCCACTTGGTCTTTCATCAGCGAGATAAGCGGAGAAATCACCAAAGTAATACCAGAGCGAACCAAAGCAGGAATTTGATAACACAGCGACTTACCGCCACCAGTAGGCAGGATAACTAAGCTGTCGCGACCTTCTATCGCAGCGTCAATCACCAACTGCTGACCATCACGGAACTCTTGGTAACCAAACACATCCTCCAACACACGTTGAGGCGTTACAGGCGAATCAGATTGTTCGGCTAACAAGGTCGAGGTCATGAAAAGTCTCAGATTGGGTCTTAAAAAAGAGGTGCTTATGCATACCACTGGCACACAAAGTGAGGGCACATTGTAATGGGGTTTCATGGTGAATAAAACCGCAAATTGTTAGGTGTTTCGCATCACGACTCGTATACTGATTTTCTGCTCTATAAAACACACAATTAGGTGACACTTCATGACACCAGAAGACGAACAACAACGCGCGCGGCAAGGTATCTTGCTAGCGATTGGTGCGTATACCATGTGGGGCATTGCGCCGATGTACTTTAAGTCCATCGCACAAGTATCTCCTTTGGAAATTTTAAGCCACCGAGTGATATGGTCTTTCTTTTTGCTTGCTGCACTCCTCCATTTTGGCCGTCACTGGCGCTCGGCTTACCACATCGCGAAAGACAAAACGAAAATCGCTTACCTGATCGCAAGTTCCATGTTAATTGGCGGCAATTGGTTGATTTTCATTTGGGCGGTAAACTCGAATCATATGCTCGACGCCAGCTTAGGTTATTACATTAACCCACTGATCAACGTCTTACTCGGGATGGTATTTTTGAGAGAGAGACTGCGTAAATTACAGTGGTTCGCGGTTGTATTGGCAGGTTGTGGCGTACTCGTTCAACTGATTGTATTTGGCTCCGTACCTGTTGTTGCGATGGCGTTAGCAATGAGCTTCGGCTTTTATGGCTTATTAAGAAAGAAAGTCAGTGTCGATGCAAAAACTGGCTTGTTTATCGAGACATTACTTCTACTGCCAGTGGCCGCTGTTTATTTGCTTTTTATTGCCGATACACCAACCTCAAATATGCTTACGAATCCACTTACGTTAAATAGTTTGTTGATCGCGGCTGGGGTTATAACAACCCTGCCACTGCTGTGCTTTACGGGTGCAGCAACAAGACTCAAATTATCGACTTTGGGCTTTTTCCAATATATAGGCCCAAGCTTAATGTTTTTACTTGCAGTATTGATGTATGGCGAACCCTTTACCATGGATAAAGCGATCACTTTCGTCTTTATTTGGGGAGCACTAGTCGTGTTTAGCTTTGATGGATTACGTAATAACCGTCGCTCACGCCGAATCGTTCAGCCACAGTGATCGTTTTTTACAAGACAAGTTAGAAATTGCCAGATAAGCTTGGTCATAATGTGACCAAGCTTTTTTTGTTTAATGGAACATATTCAGTACTACGCAACCGACCATGACAACTTGAGTCTAATAGAGGCGAAATACCAGAAATTTGCTTTTCAAAGGCATTACCATCTGGATTTTCATCTCGGCCTGATCACGCATGGTGCGCAGAAGTTCCAATACCAAGGTAACAGCCACCAAGTTGGTCACGGGCAAATTGTGATTATGCCGCCGGATGAGCTGCACGACGGGCAATCTAAGCTCGAGAGTGGCTACGAAGTAAATGTGTTTGCGATCGAACCTCATCTATTGAGCGATCTGGCTGATCTTAAGCAAAACGGTCAAATAATACACTTCAACGAACTGATCATCTCGGATCCGCAGATATTTTCACAACTTAGTAACTTACACGGGCTGCTTCGTCGTGAAAACCTCAGCCAACTCACCAAAGATTGCCTTCCTTTTGAAGGATTTAACCAACTTTTTGATCGCTACGGATCGCTTGAGCGACAAAAAGTGGTGCCGCTAGGAAACCAATCGCTTGGGACGTTAAAAGATTATCTAATGGCTAACCTTGACCAAGCGGTGCGTTTGGATTCACTTTCAGAGCTGTGCCAACTGAGCCCAACTCAGTTCCAGCGCCACTTTAAAGCGCAAACTGGCATGACACCTTATGCATGGTTCGCACGCCTGCGCCTTGAACAAGGCATGAAGTTACTGCAAGCTGGTCAATGTGGTACCGACGTCGCTCATCAAATCGGTTTCTATGATCAAGCGCATTTCAGCAAAGCGTTTAAACAGACCTACGGCGTTTCCCCTTCTCAAGTGGCTCGTTAATTTCATTTACCGAGAAAGCTGTCAGTTTTTTACAAGCGCCACAGGTGACTTACCACGACAATGGCCGCATTGGTTAAATTTGAGATGTGTTATGAATGAATCCACCATATTGCTGACACTCGCCAGCATTCACTTTATTGCCCTAATGAGTCCAGGTCCGGACTTTGCGCTGGTCGTACAAAATGCGACGCGTCATGGTCGTCAAACTGGCTTGTACATTGCGTTGGGATTGTCCGTCGGTATTTTGCTGCACTCTTTGTTCAGCCTGACAGGTGTGAGTTTTGTCGTCCACCAGCACCCAGTGCTGTATTCCGTGGTACAACTGCTCGGTGGTAGTTACCTGCTCTACTTAGGAATTGGCGCATTGCGTGCCGTGATCTCGATGATCCAAAACCCACTGACGGATCAACCTAAGAAGCAAAATAACCTAGTGATCAGCAATAAGCGTCAAGCGTTTGCTAAAGGGTTTGCGACCAACATTCTTAACCCAAAAGCCCTGGTGTTCTTTGTCAGTTTGATGTCGAGTTTAGTCCCAGCAGGTATGTCGATTACTGGCAAAGGTATTGCACTGGTCATCCTGTTTGGCTTGTCGCTATTCTGGTTCTCTAGCCTTGCATGGATGCTGTCGACACAGCGCTTACAGCGTAAATTGCAACAAGCGGGTATCTACATCGACGGTCTATGCGGCGTGGTATTTACTCTAGTGGGCGGCAGTATTCTATACCAAACTATCAATACTTTTATCGGATAAAGTACTGATTTAAAAGCGTAGCACAATCGACATTTCTAAGATTGCTGACTCGACGTGACTCTCCATAACTGCCAAGCTCAAAGCACAAAACTGGCAACATGGAGAGTCATCATGCATTGGACGTTCAACCGACTCGTGACCACGGGTCTTTTTCTTACTTCCCCACTAATCTTATCTACCTCAGTCTTTGCTAACCAAGCAGCAGATGCGGTTGCGCCGGAGCACAGCACTGGCTTCGAGCAAAAACAATTGATCAAAGCGAAAGATTATATGGTTACCGCTGCTAACCCAATTGCAACCCAAGCTGGTGCGGATGTTATTGCCCAAGGTGGTAATGCTATTGATGCTATGGTTGCCGTGCAGCTGATGCTGGGCTTGGTAGAACCGCAATCATCAGGCATTGGTGGTGGCGCCTTCTTAGTGTATTGGGACAGTGAGAAACAAAAACTGACTACGTATGATGGACGCGAAACCGCACCGCTCGCCGCAACGCCGAAACTCTTCCTAGATGACAAAGGACAACCACTGCAATTTTACGATGCGGTTGTCGGTGGGCGTTCCGTTGCCACTCCTGGTACAGTGAAACTGCTGTGGGACACGCACCAGAAATACGGCAAGTTGGAATGGAAGAAGATAATCCAACCCGTGATTACCTTGGCTGAGCAAGGTTTCGAAGTCAGTCCTCGCCTCGCGAGTCTGATTGAGAAAGATGCTAAGCGCCTATCACGCTTCCCTGCGACTAAGGCTTACTTCTTCAATCCAGACGGCTCACCAAAAGCCGAAGGCACGTTGTTGAAGAACCCTGAATACGCGCAAACTCTGACGGCAATTGCAGAGCAAGGGGCAAAAGCTTTCTATCAAGGCGATATCGCCACAGACATCATCAAGACCGTACAAAATGCACCGGGCAATCCTGGCGTATTGGCACAACCTGACTTTGATGCGTTCCAAATCAAGCAACGTGAACCGGTTTGTGCGGCTTACCAAAGCTATGACATCTGCGGCATGGGACCACCTAGCTCTGGCGCATTGACGGTTGGACAGATTCTCGCGATCACCGAGCAATACGATCTTAAAGGTTGGGGAGCCGAAAGCGCGAAATCATGGCAAGTGATCGCCGATGCATCGCGCCTTGCGTTCGCGGATCGTGGTAAATACATGGCTGACCAAGATTATGTGCCAATGCCAACCGAAGGCTTGCTTGATAAAGATTATCTCAAACAACGTGCTGAGCTCATTCAAGTCGGTAAAGCCTTGAGTAAGGCTGAAGCCGGTAATCCTCCTTGGTCGCACGCCATGAACTTAAGCATGGACCAATCGATCGAGCTGCCTTCCACCAGCCATTTCAATATCGTCGATAAGCAAGGCAATGTGGTTTCAATGACAACAACCATCGAGAACGCCTTTGGCTCACGCTTGATGGTACGCGGCTTCTTGCTCAATAACGAACTGACCGATTTCTCTTTTCGCACTCATCAAGATGGTGTGCCAATCGCGAACCGCTTAGAACCAGGTAAACGCCCACGCTCATCCATGGCACCAACCATTATGATGAAGGATGACAAACCTTACATGGCAATTGGCTCACCGGGTGGCAGCCGCATCATTGGTTACGTCGCACAAGCCATTATCGCCCACACGCAATGGGATATGGACATCCAAAGCGCGATTAATCAGCCACGATTACTGAACCGTTTTGGTACCTTAGATATTGAGCAAGGTACCGCTGCAGAAGGCTTACAGCCTGAGTTGGAAAAGATGGGTTTTAAAACTGATGTTCGTGATTTGAACTCTGGACTGCATGCGATACGTATAACAAAAGACGGTCTTGAGGGCGCAGCCGATCCAAGGCGTGAAGGTGCCGCTATCGGGCAGTAAGAGTCTTTCGCTCGACCCCTTGTGCGAGATCTCTCACAAAGGGTTGAGCAAACCTCTCTTTTTTAATGGTAAAACCGTACAACAAAGAGCATAAGTCATTGAATTTAATATTTATGTATCTTTTTTGAACGCTAAGAGAGTGAAAAAATGTGAGATTAGCCCGTTGTTGGAAATCGTTAAACACGTAATATTAAACCTGTCGGAAGGATGCTGACACGGAACAGGAAACACCACGGACTTGGTGAACTTCAGGAAGAAGAAACGGTTATTCAGGATGAATAGTCGGGCATGGATTGCAAAATTGGACATTGAACGGAATCAATAGTGACTAGGATGGTTGCTACTAAAGACGGGAAATGGACACCTCTGGACGAGGCAAGGATTTGAACATCAGGATGATGTCAGGGACACCGCTCAGGGAACAAGTGATGAGAGCTAACGAGGATGGTTAGCAGACCAGGATAAGGTCATTAAGGACACCGCTAGGAAGGCGACGTAAGGATTAAGCTGACGGATTCAGCACACTATCATGGATTAGATGCATGGAGCACTCTTAGTAGCCGGATTGCTGCGAGTAAGACTATAACCCCGATGGGCGCAAGCCCTCGGGGTTTTTCTTTGCCTAAAATTTTTCTCAGCAGTTAGCTCTGCTGAAAACAGACATTCACCAACAACACCAAACTTTCCTTTCAAACAGCATCGTTAAATCGCGCTTTCGCACTCCATTTATCATTCCATTTTTTACTGCATTAGCGACACAAAAACAGCACAAACAAAAAGAGCCGCCGAAGCAGCTCTTAAGTTGATTAGTTTTGGGGAAGCCTTACAGTTTCTCTAGTCGAGCGTAAGCAGTCACCAACCATTTGATGCCCTCACCGTTAAAGGCAATCTGTACGCGGCTTTGTGGACCACTGCCTTCGAAGTTGATGATGGTGCCTTCACCAAACTTAGGATGCATCACACGAGAACCTAGCGTAAAGCCAGTTTCATTGAAGCTCTCTTTCACCGCCGTTTGGCTAAATCGACCACTGCTTGCAGGACGGCTAACTTGCGCCTTCATGCGTACTTCGTCTAAACAAGTTTCTGGCAGTTCACGGATAAAGCGAGACGGTTTATGGTACTTATCCTGACCGTACAAACGACGCATTTCAGCATAAGTGATGTACAGTTTCTGCATCGCACGGGTCATGCCTACATAACACAGACGACGTTCTTCTTCCAAACGCCCTGCTTCTTCTGCCGACATTTGGCTTGGGAACATGCCTTCTTCCACACCGACCATAAATACCAATGGGAACTCTAGACCTTTCGCACTGTGCAATGTCATGAGCTGAACCGCGTCTTCAAACTCATCTGCTTGTCCTTCGCCCGCTTCTAATGCTGCGTGAGTTAGGAATGCCGTCAGCAGTGACATGTCTTCGGCTTCTTCTGGTTTCTCGAATTGGCGAGTTGCGGTCACCAATTCCTCCAAGTTCTCAATACGCGCCTTAGACTTTTCACCCTTCTCCTGCTCGTACATCGCGAACAAGCCCGAGTATTTGATCACATGGTCAGTTTGGTGATGCAGCGGCATCTCGATGGTGTCGTCTTCTAGTGCTGTGACAAGCTCGATAAAACGGCTCAGAGCACCAGCAGCACGACCAGCAAGCACCTTCTCATCCAACATCGCCACACTCGCTTCCCACATGGTGCAACCACGATCACGAGCCGCAAAACGAATTGTTTCAAGCGTCTTATCACCCAAACCACGTGTTGGCGTATTCACTACACGTTCAAATGCCGCATCATCATTACGGTTGGCAATCAAACGCATGTAGCTCAAGGCATCTTTGATTTCCTGACGTTCGAAGAATCGCATGCCGCCGTAGATACGGTAAGGCAGACCAGCTTGGATTAATGCTTCTTCAAGTACACGCGACTGGGCGTTGTTACGGTAAAGCATCGCAGCGTCATTCAGAGCACCGCCCTTGTCTTGCCACTCTTTGATTTTGTTCACCGCAAAACGGGCTTCATCTAATTCGTTGTAAGCGCTGTAAACCGAGATAGGCTCACCGACCACGCCATCCGTCCACAACTCTTTACCCATACGCTCGGTGTTATTCGCAATCAGGGTGTTAGATGCTTCCAGAATGGTCTTAGTGGAACGGTAGTTTTGCTCAAGACGAATGGTATTCACGCTTGGGAATTCCAGTGTAAACTTCTCAATATTCTCGACTTTTGCACCACGCCAGCCGTAAATCGACTGGTCGTCATCACCTACGATCATCACGTGACACTCAGGACCCGCCATCATACGTAGCCAAGCATATTGAATGTTGTTGGTATCTTGGAACTCATCCACCAAGATGTGCTTAAAGCGTGCTTGGTAGTGTTCACGGACGAACTTGTTATCACGCAGTAGCTCATGTGCGCGCAGCAAGATTTCCGCAAAATCGACTAAACCAGCACGGTCACACGCCTCTTGGTAAGCGGTGTACAACTGCAGATATGTCTTGGTTACTGGATCATGGTACGCATCAATGTGCGACGGGCGCAGACCTTCGTCTTTCTTACCGTTAATCCACCATGCCACTTGGCGTGCCGGCCACTGCTTCTCATCGAGGTTTTGCGCTTTAATCAAACGCTTTAGTAGACGCTGTTGGTCGTCACTGTCAATGATTTGGAAATCTTCCGGTAGCTTGGCATCAAGATAGTGTGCACGCAGAATACGGTGACAAATGCCGTGGAAAGTACCATTCCACATACCGCCTGCACTGCCCATCATTAGCTCTTCGATACGTCCACGCATCTCTGCCGCCGCCTTATTGGTAAAGGTTACCGACATAATTGAGAACGGAGAAGCTTGCTCGACCGACATCAGCCAAGCGATACGGTGAACAAGAACGCGTGTCTTACCACTTCCTGCGCCAGCAAGAACGAGCAAGTTTTCTAGAGGTGCTGCAACGGCTTCACGTTGTTTATCGTTCAAACCGTCGAGTAATAGAGATGGATCCATCATGATGAGAGCTACTGGTTATTTATACATAAAAACCGATTATAACCTAAACAACCGGGTGCTGTTTAGACAAAACTTGATAAAAAAATCGATGTTTTTTTGCCCAACACATCAATTAGTTATACCTATTTGACCCTGCAAACCCATTTACTTCGGAAATTTTTCTGAAAGTTTTTTAGCCAGTTTCCTATCTTTTAAGTTAAGCAAGTTGATAACAAAAACGCCAAAACAGGTGATTCATCTTGCCAACTTAAAGTAAAGGAAATCATTCAGAGGAATTTATTATGAAAAAGTCGAATCTAGCTGTTACTGCTGCTGTTACTGGTCTTCTAGCTCTTGGTGGCACAATGCTAACTGCAGCTCCAGCTGTCGCTGCTGAAAAAGAAAAGTGCTATGGCGTTTCTAAAGCAGGTAAAAACGACTGTGCAACAAAAAGCAGCTCATGCGCTGGTACTTCTAAAGAAGATAACCAAAAAGACGCATTCGTAGTCGTACCAAAAGGTCTTTGTGACAAACTCGCTGGCGGTAGCACTTCTTCTTCATAATCTTTTATCGCTAGCTATTGTGAGGATGCGTTGACGCTCAACCAACGCAAAGCCAAGACGCATCCTTCTCTTCCCGCACGATTTGAAAAGGAGTTTCACGTGAAACACCACACCTTCCACGACCTTGTTGGAGTTGGATTAAGAACCCCTCACCTCGATTACTTTAGCCAATCCCAACCTGAGTTGTCTTGGTTAGAAATCCACAGTGAAAACTATTTCCAACCCAACGCTGCAGAGCGCCATCAGCTACAAACGCTTCGCGAGCAATATCAAATTAGCTGCCACGGTATTGGTTTGTCGCTAGGTTCGGTGGAACGTGTTAGTCAAAAGCATCTTGCGCAACTTAAGTCACTGATTGACTCAATCGACCCAATTCTTGTTTCTGACCATTTAAGTTGGAGTGAAAACGGCGGTCACTACTTTAATGACCTGCTTCCACTTCCGTATACGGAAGAAGCGCTCAACGTGTTCACTCGTAACGTGAATGAAGTGCAGGAATATTTGCAACGCGAGATCTTGATAGAGAACCCATCTAGTTATGTGAAGTTTCAACATTCGACCATCAGCGAATGGGAGTTTCTTACCGAAGTGCAAAAGCGCACTGACTGTCGTTTATTGCTCGATTTAAACAATGTTTATGTTTCGGCGTTCAACCACGGTTTTGATTGCGACACATACCTAGATGCGATTCCAGCCGACAAAGTGGATGAGATTCACTTGGCAGGTTTTACCATTAAACAACTCGACAAAGGTGAGATATGGATTGATACCCATAGCCGCCCAGTTAGCGATGAAGTTTGGCAGTTGTTTTCACAGTGGACAAAAAAACACGGTCCACGTCATACGTTGATTGAATGGGATTTGGATATCCCCGCGCCAGAAGTCTTATTAGGAGAAGCACTGAAAGCATCGCAACTACTGTTGCAAGGCACACTTCCAAGTGAACAAAGCGAACCAAGGAAGGCATCATGAATCTAGCCACCTTACAAAGCCAGTTTGCTAAAGCCCTACACTATCAAGCACTCGGTGAAGATTGCGATATTGCCAGTGATACGTTTACCGCTGATGAACGCATGCAGATTTACCGCAATAACTTTATCGTCAGCTTAAGCGAGGTGTTATCCGCGACCTACCCGATGGTTGAAGCGCTGCTTGGTGAAGAATGCTTTGAACAGATAGCTCGCCAGCATGTTCTTTCTTACCCATTAGAAGAAGGAAATGTGGTGCATTATGGCGAAGGCTTTCAAGACACCATCATGCAGTTCAGTCAGGTGATCGCACAAGCACCTTACAGCCCTGAAGTCGCACGCTTCGAGTGGCATATCGACCTAGCTCGTCAAGCACAGTATGAGCAATCCAATGCAGCGGAATTAAAACCGCTTGCGTTACTTGGCGAAGTGAGTGAAGAGCAACAACCCACTTTAATCTTACACCTTAAAAAGGGCTGCCGCAGCTTTGACTCCAACTACGCAGTATTCGATCTATTTAGCGCGATTCAAACTGGGCAATTCGAACAACTTAATATCAACCAATTACAGCAAGGTGTCATCTCGATTCAAGCCAATGGAGAAGCCTTGTGTCACGCACTCGATGCTGATGTGTTCCAACTGCTGCAATGTTTAGAGCAGAAGCAGAGTTTGAGCGAAATACCTGAAGTTTTACTCGCTCATCTCAATCGCATCATGGCACTCGATATTGTTGACGGCTTTACATTGCAATCAATCTAAGGAGCACTCTATGACGGATACGGTTAAAAACTTAGTGAATCGGTACGACGATTTAATCAGTACCTTACAAGCTGGCTTTGTCCCTTTACTACTTCTCTTTTGCCGCTTTTGGGTTGCTTGGGTGTTCTTCAATTCAGGACTAATCAAAATCTCATCTTGGGATAGCACGCTGTACTTATTTGAGCTGGAATACCAAGTGCCAATCTTGCCATGGGAATTGGCGGCTTATTTAGGTACGGCTGCGGAGTTGGTTCTACCGGTGTTCTTGGCACTAGGATTGATTACCCGCCCGATGGCAGCAATGCTGTTTGTGTTCAACATCATCGCAGTGATCTCTTACCCACTGTTGTGGGAGAAAGGTTTTTATGACCACCAACTTTGGGGATTGATGATTCTTATCATAATCGTATGGGGGCCAGGACCGCTGTCTTTGGACCACATCCTGAAAAAGAAAATGACGAGCTAAAAAAATCCCCGCATCATGCGGGGATTTTTTATTATTTATTCAAGTAAGCCAGTAGCTCTTCTGCTGAGATACCTTGCTGAGCGAGGTCTTTTGCCATCTGCTCGACTTGTTCATCTTTGCGTGACTCAATCACTTGCTGAAATTGGTACACGATATCACGCAAAATTGGCAGAGGTACTTGTTTAGCCGCACTACGAATACGCTCGGAGCTTTGATTACCCAGCTCATTAAGCAACTTGCCAAACATCACCTTTTCTGGTGAATCTTCCATTTGCTCTAGAATACGAGCCATTTCATACGTGGTTAACGACATTACTTTTTGAGTTCCGTTATGGTGTCAGGAAAAGTCTGAGTGACAAATATACACGCCTTACTTACATTGGAAAATACTAAATTACACTGATTTACGCTTTCGCAAAGCTCGAGTGCCAGTTCTTCCCTGCTTTTGTAAACAGAACGACCAACGCAGGTAATAGGACCCACATATGAATTGCGATCAAGGTTTGTGGATCCAGAGATAAGCGTTGCAGTGTACCCACCAGCAAACCAGAGCCACTCATTTGGAACAATCCAAGCAGTGCAGCTGCCGTGCCCGCCTTATCACCAAACGGTTCTAACGCTTTCCCTGCCGCTGCACCCAGAATGAATGCAAAACCTACAGAAGACATGAAGATAGGTAGCATGAAAGAAAGCGCGGTATTCTGACCATTCATCACTAGCATGATCACACCTGCGAGGCCCAGAGTTGAGATCCCGGTGACCAAGGTGTTGTGAGTTCCAACGCGCTCCATAAACTTAGGCGCCAGCATACATGCCGCAATGTTTATCACCGCATTTACACCAAACCAGAAAGTGAATTCATTCATCGACAGCCCCATCCCCGTCATCAATACCGACGGTGCTGAGGTAACGTAAGCAAGAATAACCGCCATCGCCATCAAGCATAATGACGCATGGAAAACAAAAGATGGTGTGCTAAGCACTGCCCAATACCGACTAAGCTTAAACACGGCTTGCTTTTCTGTTGACGGGTTAGTCTCTTTCATCATGAAAAACATCAATGATCCAGACACCACAGCAAAACCCGCCATAAAGCTAAAGTTAGCACGCCAGTCAAATTGCTGAGTTAACCAGCTACCTAGAATTGGAGCTAAAGCCGGAATGAAACAAATCGCACCGTTAAGGTAGCTGATCATTTTGCCGCTTTTTTCCGGGCCAAAGATATCGCGAACTGTTGCAAAGGCTGCTACCGATGTCGCACACGCACCTAAGCCTTGTAGCAGTCGGGAAACCAACATCCACTCAATATTTTGAGCACTCCACGCCAATAAAGCGCTCATCGCGTAAATGGTGATACCGCCCAGTGCAACAGTTCGACGTCCGAGTTTATCTGCTAGGGGACCTGCGAATAGCTGACCAACACCCATAGCAAATAAGAACCAAGTGATCGTGTCTTGTGCTAGCGCATTATCGACCTGAAAAGTGGAAGCAATAAGAGGTAAAGCAGGTAGATAAATATCAATCGCTAAAGGACTGAAAAGAACCAAAAGGGTCAATAACGCCATCTGTTTTTTACTATTAGAAAACTGGCTAGACACACAACACTCCGAATTGGATAAAGAACTTTGGGTAAAGCTTAATCATCTGATGATATGAATGGAAATGATGTATAATCATGAGCATTATTCCTCAGAGGAAATTCACTGTGAACGTCGAAAAACTGGCTCGTATCGATTTAAATCTATTGGTCTGCTTTAAAGTGCTGATTGAAGAGTTAAACGTTACTCGTGCGGCCCACCGATTGTGCTTAAGCCAATCCGCCGTAAGTAAATCACTGGCTAAACTGCGCATTCAATTTGATGACCCGCTTTTCACTCGAAACTCACATGGATTAACACCTACGCCGCGCGCATTGTTTCTTAAACCGAAACTGGATCTGTTGATAAATCAGTTAGAAGTGCTGACTCAACCCGAAGAGTTTTCTCCGCAAAGCAGCGAATACCGTTTTCAAATAGCAGCGGTAGAGAGTGTCTACCCTCTCATTCTACCCCATTTCTTACCGGCGATTTTTCAACAAGCACCTGGCGTGACAATCAGCACACACCCGTGGTCGGATAATACATTTAAAATGCTTCAACGCGGCGAACTGGATTTAGGCTTAACTGGAAAAGATATCGATATAAACGATGCCAAGCTGACTCTTCAACCACCCGATGACATTTGCGAGTTGGAAATTTATCGTGATTACCAAATGTGCATCATTCGCAAAAACCACCCTGCGCTAAAACAACCTTGGAATCTGGAAGCCTATCTCGCCCTACGCCATGTACAAGTACGTTGTGATGGCAACGACCGTTGGTTGCTGGATTATCGCCTTGCAGATATTGGCGCCGACCGCGATATTGCCGTCACCGTGCCCGACTTTAACAGTGCCGCAAGTTTATGTTCATACACCGACTTTATCTTTACTGCGCCAAGTCATTTTGTGCAACTTGCGGCCAAACAGCTTGATTTGGTCGTGCTGCCACTACCGTTAGAATTCCCACCTATGGCTTACACTTTATTCTGGCACCGAGATAGAGAAAACGACCCTGCATTAGGCTGGCTACGTACGATGATCACACAAAAAACCGATCACCTTAGATAAAAACACCGCACTCAATTTGCGCTTAGCGGCTAAAATGAGTAGCTTAACTGTCGTAGTCCTTTTTGGCTCATCTATGGCCTAGTTGTACTCCGACTCTATTGAAGTGATTGCGAACCTCAATGGAATCGTAAACTGCATGAAGCAGATGGAAACAGCTCCCACACCTGAGCATGAAGGAGCGGTAATTTGAAGGAATAACACAGATGCACAACGATACCCAAAGCCGCGTGAATGCAATTCGCGAATGGCTAGCACAACATAATATTGATGCCCTACTTGTCCCTCATGAAGACGAGTACTTGGGTGAATACGTACCAGCGCACAACGAGCGTTTACATTGGCTAACTGGCTTTACCGGTTCTGCTGGTGCTGCGGTAATCACCAAAGACAAAGCCGCTATCTTTGTTGATGGTCGCTACACAGTACAAGTAACAAAGCAGGTTCCTGCTGATCTATTCGAATACCGTCACTTGATTGAAGAGCCTGCACTAGATTGGATTAAAGACCATCTTGCAAATGGCGCGTCTGTGGCAATCGACCCTCGCATGCACAACGCTGCTTGGCTAGACATGGCACAAGCAAAACTTGCAGGTGCCCTTGAGCTTAAGATTCTCGATAGCAACCCAATTGATGAACTGTGGCACGACCGCCCTGCTCCTGTGGTTTCTGATGTTCGCCTAATGGCAACAGAAGCAGTTGGTCAGTCAAGTGAAAGCAAACGCCAAGAAATCGCAGAGCTCGTGAAAAAAGCCGGTGCAGACAGCGCAGTGATCACAGCACTTGATTCTATCTGTTGGTTGCTCAACGTTCGTGGTCTAGATGTCTCACGTCTACCAGTTCTGCTTTCTCACGCGATTCTGCACTCAGACTCAAGCGTGGAATACTTCCTAGATCCTGCTCGCCTACCTGCTGAGTTTGACGCTCATGTTGGTGCCGGCGTGACGGTTCATCACCCAGAAGCATTGCAAGCACGACTAGAAAACCTAACTGGCAAGAATGTACTGGTTGACCCTGCGACAAGTAACGCGTGGTTTAAGCTGGTTCTACAAAACGCTGGCGCATCTGTGGTGAGTAAAGCTGATCCATGCCTAATGCCAAAAGCAGCAAAGAACGCTGTTGAAATCGCAGGCATGAAAGCATGTCATATCCGTGATGGCGTAGCGATGAGTAAGTTCCTTTCTTGGTTAGATGCTGAAGTCGTTGCGGGTAACCTGCATGATGAAGCGACGCTGGCAGACAAACTGGAAGCGTTCCGCAGCGAAGACCCGACACTTATGGATCTTAGCTTCGATACTATCTCGGCAGCAGGTGGCAACGCGGCGATGTGTCACTATAATCACGAGAACCAACCTGAACCTGGCAAGCTAGAACTGAACACACTTTACCTAGTGGATTCAGGCGGTCAGTACCTAGATGGCACGACAGACATCACGCGTACCATCGCGATCGGTCAGCCTTCACAAGAGATGATTAAACAATTCACTCTCGCGCTAAAAGGCCACATCGGTGTTGCACGTGCACGTTTCCCGAAAGGCACACGTGGTTACCAAATCGATACGCTAGCTCGTCAGCACCTGTGGGCGGAGGGCTACGATTACGATCACGGTACTGGTCACGGTGTTGGTCACTTCCTAAGTGTTCATGAAGGTCCAGCAAGCATTTCGAAGAAGCAAATCGACGTGCCTCTAACAGAAGGCATGGTGCTGTCCAACGAGCCAGGTTACTACCGTGCGGATGCGTTTGGTATCCGTATCGAGAACCTAGAGCTTGTTGTTGAAACCCCAACTAACGGTGACTTCCCTGTTCTGTCATTCGAGTCGCTAACACGCTGTCCAATCGACAAGCGCAACATCAATGTTGATATGCTAACTCGTCCAGAGCTTGCTTGGTTGAATGATTACCATCAGAAGGTATGGGATGAGATCAGCCCACTTGTTGAGGGTGATGTGAAAGAGTGGCTTCGTCAAGCAACGCTACCAGTAGCACACAGCTAGAAGCTAGAAGCTAGAAGCTAGAAGCTAGAAGCTAGAAAAAAGTAGAGGGTTGATGTTTTGCATCAACCCTCTTTTTTGCCTATGTTTCACGTGAAACATAACGATGACCAGTAGCTTTCTTTGCTACTTAACCAGAATACGCTGAATGCCAATCTCGCCATACAGGGTCAAAGCCTTTGGCTCGAATCATATCTTCCACAGAACCCGCACTTCGCTCATCACTGATCTCAAACTGCTCGAGTTCAACATCATCCATCGCATATCCACCCGGCTGAGTTTTAGATGCAGCAGACATACTGGTGATGCCTAACGGTAATGCATTGTCTCTGAACTTTGGTGATTCACGAGTCGATAATGACAACTCCACTTCTGGATTCAACAAACGATAAGCGCAAATCAGCTGAACAAGTTGCTTATCCGTCATGACTGATTTGGGTTGTAGCGCGCCCTTACAAGGACGTAAACGTGGGAAAGAAATTGAGTAACGAGTCTGCCAATATGTGCGCTCAAGATAGTCCAAGTGCGCTGCCACATAAAAACAGTCGGTACGCCACTCTTCCAACCCTATCAATGCGCCAATACCAATCTTATCGATGCCTGCTTTTGCAAGACGATCGGGTGTATCCAATCGGTATTCGAAATCCATCTTATTGCCACGCAGATGGTGCTCGGCGTAAGTCGAAGGATGATACGTTTCTTGATAAACCATCACCGCATCTAAACCCAATGTCTTGAGCTCAGCGTATTCGTCTTGATCAAGTGGCTGCACTTCCATCGCCAAATAGTTAAAACGTTGCTTAATCATCGGCACCATTTCGCGGAAGTATTTCATACCCACTTTAGTTTCGTGCTCGCCAGTCACCAGCAATACGCTATCAAACTTCATGCGCTTGATGGCTTCGACTTCTGCTGCCACTTCGTCCCGATTCAAGGTACGACGCTTGATTCTATTCTCCATTGAGAAGCCGCAATAAGTACAAGCATTGGCGCACAAGTTAGAAAGGTACAATGGAATATAAAGCGACATGGTATTACCAAAACGCTTGCGAGTGGCCGAGTATGACAGTTGTGCCATCTGCTCTAAGTACGCTTCAGCAGCTGGTGAAATTAGCGCTTTAAAGTCTTCCAAATCACGTTTGGGTTTATTCAATGCTCGCTCAACATCTTGTGCCGTTTTCGCGTAGATCGACATCGAGATGTCGTCCCAATTCAGCTGCTTAAATTGTTCAACGAAGCTCATGTTTTCCTCGCTTATTAGCTAAATCAATCTAGGGCTAAAGCTCATCTAGGAATGACGTCAGTGGACTCGACGCAACCGCATGAGAAACCTTACCAGCAAGTCCGGCTTCATAAGCCATACGCCCCGACTCTACCGCCAACTTAAATGCCTTCGCCATCGCAACGGGATCGCTCGAAGCTGCAATCGCAGTATTAACGAGCACGGCATCCGCGCCCATTTCCATCGCACGCGCGGCATGTGAAGGAGCACCAATACCCGCATCAACAATGACAGGAACATTAGCTTGGTCGATGATGATCTCTAGGAAATCGTGAGAAACTATCCCTTTGTTGGAACCAATCGGAGCACCTAATGGCATGACAGCAGCGCAGCCAACCTCTTCCAATCGTTTACACAGAACCGGGTCAGCATGACAGTAAGGAAGGACAATGAAGCCTTCACGAACCAGCTGTTCAGCGGCTGCAAGTGTCTCAATTGGATCGGGCATCAAGTACTTCGGGTCTGGATGAATTTCCAGTTTTAGCCAGTTAGTACCCAACGCTTCTCGCGCCAGTTGTGCAGCAAACACAGCATCTTTAGCATTCTTTGCTCCTGAGGTGTTTGGCAATAAGTTCACCCCCGCTTTTACTAGCGGCAGCAAAATATCGTCTTGTTGGTCATTCACATCCACACGCTTCAACGCCATGGTCGCAAGTTGAGAACCCGATACTTGAATCGCTTCTGCCATTAATCGGCTGCTGGCAAATTTCCCTGTTCCCGTGAACAGTCTTGATTCGAATTGTTTATCACCAATTTTAAGCATCGACTTTAACCCCCCGCGATCGCTTGAAACAAAGAGATGCTATCTCCCTGTGAAAGAACTGTGCTAGCCCACTCACTGCGTGGCACAACATTGTTATTAATTGCAAAAACACAGCCCATTTCAGGCAGCGCAAATTGACTAATGATTTGCTGTAGATTCGACTCACTGGCAACTTGATGTGACTGGTCATTGATGACAATAGTGATCACATCTAAGTCAGCAGCGGTCATTTGTGTTGTTTGTTGTTCTGATAACGTCATTGCTTCCAACTCTCTTAATTCTGCCCATTACTCACAAGCTAAATCTGAGCACACACTTGGCACTGTTTATCTTTGCTTATCGCCATGGTTTGCCATTGCAGTTTCAACCCATCAAACAGATGCAACTTGGCAGTCTCGACATGAAACTTTCCCGTCGCCATTTTTTGAATTGCCGCTATCGCTTGGTAGTTGCCAAGTGTACCCACCACCGGACCGACGACACCGCTCTCACTGCACTTTTGCGTTTGCGGTAATTCGTCGAACGGATACAAACAGCGGTAACAGGCTTTACTCTGCGCTTCTTGTTCACTTGGTGTTTGGTAATCAAAGACTGCGAATTGCCCTTGCCAACCAATTGCTGCCGCCGAGATGAGCGGCGTATTTTGCTCGAAACAAACTCGGTTAATGAGCTGACGCGTTGGCATGTTATCGGTGCAGTCGAGCACCACATCCGCTAGCATCACCTCAAGCTGCAGCTGTGCTTTGTTTAATCGCTTATTGATAGCACGAACTTGAACCATAGAATTAAGTTCATTGAGTTGTTTTACAGTTGCTTCTGTTTTCGCAACTTGGAGGTCTTGTTCACGATAAATGATCTGACGTTGTAGGTTACTGCTATCAACTTCATCGTCATCGACCACAACCAATTTACCCACGCCCGCTGATGCCAAGTACAAACTCGCAGCGCTCCCTAACCCACCACAACCGATGATCAGCACATGCGATTTACTCAAACGTTCTTGCCCAATTTCGGCAATTTCAGGCAGAGCGACTTGGCGCTGATAGCGAAGAAACTGCTTATCCGTGAGCATGCTCGCCTCTCTTGGTATCCGCCAGTTCATTATTCTGATCAGTGAACGTTAGCTGTCTTTCTTTCATCAGTTGTGCAAAGAACTCGATGACGGACTGAGGTGATTCTGCCAACGTAATAGCTCGCACAACTGCCAAACTAGAAACACCTGTTAGCCAAACTTGGTCAGCATTAGATTGGTCGATACCACCAATCGCAACCGTCGGAAAGCCAAGCACATAGTCACTTACTTCTTTGTCTTTTGAAGGTCTGAAAGCAGCCTCTGTATTTGTATAAGGAATGCTATCAATCAGCTTTTGATACAAAGCCAAGCGCACCAAACCTTGTGGTTTCGATGGCATCTGTTTTGTGGTGGTTGGGAAAATATGCCCTAGTGCGATGTAGCTAGGATGAATTTGCACGATGCGCAGTAGTTCGTAATAACCATGCGTAGAAAGACCAAGACGAATGCCGGCTTTAGTTATCTGAGCCAAATTCGATTCTTCTATGTCTTCTTGTCCTAGGTGAACGCCATAAGCGCCATGCTTGATTGCCAACTGCCAATAGTCATTGATGAACACTTGTGCTTGATACTGACGGCCTAGCTCAATTGCTCGAATGATCTGTTGTTCTAAATCGGCTTGTTGTGGGTTCTTGATTCGCAGTTGAATAGTGTTGATGCCTAGTGGCAGTAGACGCTCAATCCAAGCAACATCATCAACGACTGGATAGAGCCCTAGACTTTGCTTAGTTAGAGTTGGAAAGCTAACGCTCTCACCTTGTGCAGACCAACCAACTTGAATACCTAGCCGGTTATCCTCTAGTACAGGTGTGGGGAAATCATCAAATTGGTCAGCCCACTGAGTAGATCTTCCCTCACCAAGGTTGTCATTCAACAGTGTTTCACGTGAAACATTCGCTTGTTGAGTTAGCATTCCTCGAGCAAGTGTTAACGCATCTTCGATAGGAAAATCGAGTACTGTCAGCGTTACTATCCAAGCAAGGTGATGTTCAGGATCGAACATTGCGTTGAATTTGGACTTAACGGAAAGCGCTCTCACTTCGTTGTTAATTGGGTGACGCCAGATATCAAGCTGAAGCACTTTCTCCTTTTCATCGGATACCTGCGTATCAGCAATGCCAATATGAATCGCTTTCGACGGTTGCTTAGCGCACGCTTCTACCGACAAAGCAGAACGGTAATAGAGCACAAATGAACTCTCATGCTCAGAGTCATAATCATCAATGAGATCAGTCGTTATGTGTGTGGTCTGTTGGCCGAGAACAAGCTGAATAGATTGAGTTGGGCTCACACCCAACTCAATGTCTTCGATGCTAAAACCCTGTTCTTTCGCCAACAACAAACATTGCTGAACTAAACCTGTCAGTTCAATCAACGATGACGGAATAAGGATTTTGCTCATTAGTCACTTACCTCGGCATGTGCCGCTGGGTGGTATAGCTCAGAACCTGACTCTCTAAATTCTTGCGATTTCTGACGCATCCCCTCAAGAGGGTCATCCAGCATTTTGATTGAGATAGCTTGGTCCGCAGCAACTTGCTCTGTGTCTTTCGCATACTCTCGAACCTCTTGCGAGATCTTCATCGAGCAGAACTTTGGCCCGCACATCGAACAGAAGTGGGCAACTTTTCCAGACTCTTGAGGCAAGGTTTCGTCATGGAAAGCGCGCGCGGTATCAGGGTCGAGTGATAAGTTGAATTGGTCTTCCCAGCGGAACTCGAAGCGAGCTTTAGAAAGCGCGTTATCACGCACTTGTGCGCCTGGGTGTCCCTTCGCTAAATCAGCGGCGTGCGCAGCAAGCTTATAAGTGATCATTCCTACTTTCACATCTTCTTTGTTTGGTAAGCCAAGATGCTCTTTCGGAGTTACGTAGCAAAGCATCGCACAGCCATACCAACCAATCATGGCTGCGCCAATGCCTGAAGTAATATGGTCGTAACCAGGAGCGACGTCTGTCGTCAATGGACCAAGGGTATAAAAAGGAGCCTCATGACAGTGCTCTAACTGCTCTTCCATGTTCTCTTTGATCATGTGCATTGGAACATGACCAGGACCTTCAATAATCACTTGTACGTCATATTCCCACGCTATCTTGGTCAATTCGCCAAGAGTACGAAGCTCTGCAAATTGCGCTTCGTCGTTAGCATCGGCAACCGAACCAGGACGCAGACCATCACCGAGAGAGAGTGCGACATCATACTTAGCACAGATTTCACAAATCTCTCGGAAGTGAGTGTACAAGAAGCTTTCTTGGTGATGCGCTAAACACCATTTCGCGATGATAGAGCCACCACGAGAGACGATACCAGTAACACGTTTTGCAGTCATTGGCACATAACGAAGTAGTAAACCGGCATGGATAGTGAAGTAGTCAACGCCCTGCTCTGCTTGCTCGATCAGAGTATCGCGCATCACTTCCCAGTTAAGGTTTTCCGCAACACCATTCACTTTCTCAAGCGCTTGGTACATTGGCACGGTACCGATCGGAACCGGACTGTTACGTAGAATCCACTCGCGAGTTTCATGAATATTGCGTCCAGTAGAGAGATCCATAACGGTATCGCCACCCCAACGTGTCGCCCAAACGAGCTTCTCTACTTCTTCCTCAATCGAAGAAGTGACCGATGAGTTACCGATGTTTGCGTTCACTTTGACCAAAAAGTTACGTCCAATGATCATTGGTTCGGATTCTGGGTGGTTAATATTGGAAGGGATAATAGCGCGACCTTCGGCGACTTCTTTGCGCACGAATTCGGCGGTAATATCTTTTGGTAGGTTCGCTCCGAAGCTTTGACCCGGATGCTGTTGATTCAGCACTTCATCGCGATACTTGGCACGCCCCATGTTTTCACGCAGCGCGATATATTCCATTTCTGGGGTAATAATACCTTTGCGAGCATAGTGCAATTGAGTCACACAATGGCCATCTTTGGCACGTCGAATACGTGGTAAATTACCGTAACGAAGATCGTCTAGTGTTTCGTCTTCTAAGCGTTCTTTGGTGTACACCGAGCTTACTTCATCAAGTAGCTCAGTATCGGCGCGCTCTTCAATCCACCCTTCTCTCAGCTTAGGTAAGCCATTATAGAGGTCTATGGTGTGCTCTGGATCTGTGTATACACCCGACGTATCGTAAACGCGTACTGGCTCATTAGGTTCGAATATAGGCGCTTCTTTTGTGCCTCCAATAAGGCTATCAGCGAGTGATATTTCACGCATTGGTACACGAATATCTGGACGTGAGCCTTCTACGTAGACTTTGCTTGAATTGGGGTACGGTTGTACCGAGAGTGTATCAATGAACTGTTTTGCTTCCAGTCTCGCTTGTTTGCGACTCGACATAGCATTTTTCCTTGCTTTGTTATACTAGATAAAAAGTAATTGGATAAAAATGCTTGGCGGATAGATGCGACAAGAGGAGTCAAATTAAGGCTAGTTAAAGCTTACGATATTTGCCTGTAACAACATTCGACTTTTGATAGGTCAACCAGAAAGAACTCCGGTGTGAATATCTTCTCTTGTTCCCTTCGCAGATTCTAATCTGATCAGGTTCAACGGATCCCGAATTAACGGTCTCAGCCTTATGGCACTCCGACAAGTGATATCAGTATATAAAAACGGCTTGGTGAAACCAAGCCGACCTGTTCAATTTTTAACTACTTTGCTAGCTGCGCATCAATAATTGAAAGCCTATCCACGCAGCTGAAATACTTAACACGACATTCAACAATACGTTCAATCCCATCTTAAAGAAAGCGCCCTGCTGCATGAGCAACACATTATCCATCGAGAAGGTGGAAAACGTCGTTAGTGCGCCTAAAAAACCCAAGCCAATCACTTGTCGCCAAGGTTCCGTTGCCAAAAGTTCATTATCGAAAGCTGCTATCAATAAGCCCATCATAAATGAGCCAACAACGTTAACGGTTAACGTACCATATGGAAAACCACGCCCCAATAAAATGACACAAAGTTCAGAAATTAAGTAACGAGAACATGCACCAAATGCACCACCCAATGCAATAAAACCCAAAACGGATAGTTGTCCCATAATTCCCCCAGAAAAGTTAATGGCGACATTGTAATCAAATTTACGGCAATAGTGATTATACAATCTTAGAATTCAGCAAAGTATAGCGCTTAAAACTTATCAAGATTTTAAAAGTTACAGGAGTCACTTTACTTCGATGTAACCCATCAAACCCGTCTTCATATGTTCAATTACATGACAATGGTACATCCAACGCCCTGGGTTATCTGCAACAAATGCAGCTTTCGCACTGCCATTTTTTCCAAGTAAGACCGTATCGGTATGAAACGGTTCGTCGAGTTTTTTTCCATCTAACTCAAGAACCGTAAATGTGTGTCCATGAAGGTGAATAGGATGATGATATTGGGTGACGTTCTTTAGGTTGAAGATATAGGTTTTTCCCATCTCCAATGTTGAAAGGGGCGCTGGAATATTATCTTTGCTCATTCCCTCCCAAGCCCGTTTGTTCATCAGCCAGAATTTAGGTATCGCTTTGCCCGATTTATCAGCAGGAGTGATCGCGCCCTCCCACTCAAACACATAATCGATTTGCTCTGCATTTTTCAAATCGAGAGCTGGCACAGGGTTGAGAGGTAATAAAGGCAGTTTCTGGTTGCTCGGCAAGTCAGACTCAACAACGTCAAACTCGCACAAAGGGAATGGGAAGCGTCCTTTCATTTGACGCACATAAACACGTTTTCCAGCCTTTGGAGCAATCAATCCGATATCTAACCTCATTCCCGGACCAATTTTGTGCTGAGTGAGCTTATAAGGCGTTTTAACAGGGTTACCATCAATAGCAATAACCCAAGCCTCTGCGCCTTCTATAGCGATCGGGTAAGTAATGGTGTTATCGACATTAGCAATTCTTAATCGC
Organism: Vibrio sp. Vb1026; assembly: GCF_033338745.1. Classification (NCBI taxonomy): domain Bacteria; kingdom Pseudomonadati; phylum Pseudomonadota; class Gammaproteobacteria; order Vibrionales; family Vibrionaceae; genus Vibrio; species Vibrio sp. Vb1026. Next base: position 1,105 of record NZ_JAWOTH010000026.1, on the reverse strand, counting down.
GTGGTAGCATTCTGCTTCAGCGTATAAACAGGTTCATGCACACCATTGACGCTACTCCACTCTCCGGGAGTCCCCATACGAGCGCTCAAGCGCGGCACCATAAGGTTCTTCCACTGACCTTGTTTGTCTAAGTGCCAATGCTTGAGGACGACTTCATGCTCTTCATCAAACTGAACAGGCTCAGCCTCTTCAACGATAATTAGCCCAACTAAGCCCATACCAAGTTGCTTAACGCTATTCATGTGGGGGTGATACCAAAACGTGCCTGCATCTGGCGGTGTAAATTCATAAACGAATGTTTCACCCGGCATGATAGGCGGCTGGCTTAAGAAAGGTACACCATCCATTTCAATAGGGATTCGCAAGCCATGCCAGTGGATTGTAGTCGGCTCTGAAAGCTTGTTAGTAAACCTAATTATAACTTTCTCGCCTTGGCGACAACGAATCGTAGGCGCTGGAATCGAACCATTAAATGCGAGTACGTCTGTGTTAAACCCAGGGATCAATTCTGCAGTAGAAGGCTCTGCAGTGATATCGTATATATATTGCCTCTGCTTATTAGTGCTCCTAGATAGAGAACATGCAGGTAGAACGGTAAGCGCGGAGATTGCTAAGGATGATTGAAGAAAGCGTCGACGAGATATATCCATACATAGTTACTCATTAATCCAGATCGGTTGAGTGTAACTAAATATAAATAGTGATTCCCCTTTATTATTAAAATTTCGGGCCACTGATCATTACAGCTAACTGTAGTTTCGTTCGTTCAGTAGATTAAATGCTGCCAAAGTACAGCAGAAAGCCATACTTACGGGATAAGAGTAGAAATAAGCTGTAATAATGAGAAGAAACCAGATACAAAAAAGGCTCTGACCTAAGTCAGAGCCTGATATGTGGCAGGGGTGGAGAGATTCGAACTCCCAACACGCGGATTTGGAATCCGCTGCTCTGCCAATTGGAGCTACACCCCTATAGAATTTTCATATTCTAGATTTGACAAAACCTCGCATAAGCGAGGTTGTCGATATTAAGTGGCGGAGTGGACGGGACTCGAACCCGCGACCCCCGGCGTGACAGGCCGGTATTCTAACCAACTGAACTACCA
>NZ_JAWOTH010000025.1:0-42097 GCF_033338745.1 Vibrio sp. Vb1026 | reverse complement strand
AAGAATTTGCTTGGCGACCATAGCGTTTTGGACCCACCTGATTTCCATGCCGAACTCAGAAGTGAAACGAAATAGCGCCGATGGTAGTGTGGGGCTTCCCCATGTGAGAGTAGGACATCGCCAGGCTTTAAATTTAAGAAGCCCGCTCGAAAGAGCGGGCTTTTTTGCATCTACAGAGTTTTAAAATTAGCTCACTTTATACCTAAAAAGTGTTCATCTAAGGTGCGATATACTTGCTCTCTGCAACCTTCCAAAAGGCTTTAACAAGCGGATTCTCCAGCTGAGTTTTGTTGCAGCAAACACCAAGTTTAAAAGGTTTAATTGGTAAGACTTTTAAACGATTTATCTTTTCTCTTACTGGACTGTTGTTGATTACAACATCAGGTGCGATACCTACTCCACATCCCAATGCAACCATACTTACGATGGCTTCATGTCCGGAGGTTTGTGCGTAGATCTTTGGCTTTATTTTCATTTGTTTGAGCCAAGTATTGGCCCTGTCCCTTGCCGTTCCTGCTTCTGGGAGTATGAATGGAATGACCGACCAGTCTGGTTTTTCTTTTTGTAGCTCTTCAGCAAACGCACTAACCCCAACAGGTACGATGACAGAAAGTGGGATTTCACTGATCGTTTCAAATGCGATTTTATTTGGCATCTGTTCTGACTTGGCTGATATGGCAATATCGGCTTCATCTGCTAATATTTTGTCGATCGCTTGAGCTGGATCGCCGGTTGATAGTTTGAACTCAATGAAAGGGTTCTGAATACGAAAGTCAGAGATTAGCTCCGGAAGATGGCTGTAGCTTGCAGTAACAGAACAAAAGAGACGGATTTCTCCTTTCAATTCATCCTCGGTTCCCTTCAGGTGACTCTGATACTGCTGCCATTCGCCAAGAATCTTTAAGGCAACTGGGACTAGCTTTTTACCTTGGATAGTTAAATCAACGCTACGGTTGTCGCGTAAAAACAATTGTTGGCTGGTTTCCTCCTCTAATTTTTGTATCTGTCGGCTTAAGGCTGAAGGGCTAATATGCATTGCCGCTGCGGTCTTGGCGAAACTTTTACTCTCACAGAGATGAATGAAAAGTTGCAGGCTTTTGATATTCATTGAATTTTCATTTCCACGTTGCATAAATTGCAATAACTAATTGTGAATATATCACTTTAAGCAATCTCATGTCTGTTTTAGTATAAAGTTATTCGGTAAGGCAATTACTGACCTCAATGGAAGAATCTCAAAGGAGCACCCAGATGGCTAATTATTTCAATACCCTAAACTTGCGCGAGCAGTTGGACCAATTAGGTCGTTGTCGTTTTATGGACCGCAGTGAGTTCGCTTCAGAAGCGGATTATCTGAAAGGTAAGAAAGTAGTCATTGTAGGTTGTGGTGCTCAAGGTCTTAACCAAGGTCTGAACATGCGCGACTCTGGTCTAGACGTTGCTTATGCGCTTCGCCAAGCCGCGATTGATGAGCAACGCCAGTCATTCAAAAACGCAAAAGACAACGGTTTTGAGGTAGGTAGCTACGAAACGCTAATTCCACAAGCTGATCTAGTAGTAAACCTTACTCCAGATAAGCAGCACACAAACGTTGTTGAGACGGTAATGCCGTTAATGAAAGAAGGCGCAGCACTAGGTTACTCTCACGGTTTCAACGTTGTTGAAGAAGGCATGCAAATCCGTAAAGACCTAACGGTAGTAATGGTTGCACCTAAATGTCCAGGTACGGAAGTTCGTGAAGAATATAAGCGCGGTTTCGGTGTACCGACTCTTATCGCTGTTCACCCAGAGAACGACCCAAAAGGTGAAGGTTGGGATATCGCGAAAGCTTGGGCTGCAGCAACAGGTGGTCACCGTGCAGGCTGTCTAGAGTCTTCTTTTGTTGCTGAGGTGAAATCTGACCTAATGGGTGAGCAAACTATCCTTTGTGGCATGCTACAGGCTGGCTCTATCGTATGTTACGAGAAGATGATTGCTGATGGTATCGATCCTGGCTACGCTGGTAAGTTTCTTCAATACGGTTGGGAAACCATCACTGAAGCACTGAAGTTTGGTGGTATCACTCACATGATGGATCGCCTAACTAACCCTGCAAAAGTGAAAGCATTTGAGCTTTCTGAAGAGCTAAAAGAACTGATGCGTCCGCTATACAACAAGCACATGGATGACATCATCACCGGTCACTTCTCTAGCACTATGATGGCTGACTGGGCAAACGACGATGCAAATCTACTAGGCTGGCGTGCAGAAACAGGTGAAACTGCTTTCGAAAACTACCCAGAAACTGACGTAGAAATCTCTGAGCAAGAGTACTTCGATAACGGTATCTTGATGGTTGCTATGGTTCGTGCGGGTGTTGAGCTAGCATTCGAAGCGATGACGGCATCTGGCATCATCGATGAGTCTGCTTACTACGAGTCTCTACACGAGCTGCCACTTATCGCAAACACTATCGCACGTAAGCGTTTATACGAGATGAACGTGGTTATCTCAGACACTGCGGAATACGGTAACTACCTGTTCGCTAACGTAGCAACGCCGCTTCTACGTGAGAAGTTTATGCCAGCCGTAAATACTGACGTAATTGGTAAAGGTTTAGGTGAAACGTCTAACCAAGTGGATAACGCGACTCTTATCGCTGTGAATGAAACAATCCGTAACCACCCTGTAGAGTACATCGGTGAAGAGCTACGTGGTTACATGACTGATATGAAGCGTATCGCGGTGGGCGGCTAAATGACTGGCCTTAAGGCTCCATTTCGGTGTCGAAGGTGCTCGTTTACTATCGTAAAGTCCGCGCCTTCTCCTAGAAATGAAACCTTAATACAGCGTAATTTACTTAGTCTCAAGTAACGCAGTAGATAAACTCCAGGCAGACTGGAGTGATAAATACAAAATAAAACACAACATCTAATCAAAAGGCTTGGTCGCCGTTGACCAAGCCTTTTTGTTTTTAGCCGATTTATCTGCGCGCCGATAAGAAAAACGCTCCTTTGTGAGGAGCGCTTTGATACTTATTTTTCAGCAAGCTTTTCTTCAAGTTGCGCCAACTTCTGTTCCATTTCTGTTAGCTTTTGACGTGTACGTAGTAAAACTTGAGTTTGAACATCAAACTCTTCGCGACTTACAACATCTAGCTTGTTTAGCTGGCCTTGGATTACTTGACGAACTTTCTGATCGACATCAGAGCCCAACTCTTTTACAGGTTGAGGCATTGAGTCGTGAATCTGTTTAGCAATTTGCTCTAATTTCTTTGGGTCAAACATAGTGGCTAAAACTCCTTTTGATTTGTCCTCATTTTAAGTAAATGATACGTGAAAGTCGCCACTTAGATGGCAAAAAAGAGAGCGGCAATAAAAAAGGCCACCGAAGTGACCTTTTTGAATGCCTTAATAGCTTATCTGTTATCCGCTAATTCACGATGAGCTGCTTTCGCTTCGTCAACTCGCGCTAACTTCTCCAAGTCTTTGTCTTCAACAAATACTGGCAGAGGTTTGTGTTTTTCAGCTAGGTAGCTGTAAATCACAGGTAGTACAAATAGTGTGAACAGTGTACCGATTGCAAGGCCAGCAACGATGACGATACCGATACTGAAACGTTGCGCGGCACCTGCACCTGTTGCGTACATCAGCGGGATAAGACCTGCGATCATCGCAGCAGTGGTCATTAGGATAGGGCGAAGACGCACTTTCGCAGCTTCCATCACCGCATCAATACGAGACCGTTTATTATGTAACTGCTCTTCTTTGGCTACTTCACAGATCAAGATACCGTGCTTGGTTATTAGGCCGACCAGCGTGATCAAACCAACCTGCGAGTAGATGTTCATCGAGGCTGTACCCCAGGCCAATGCGATCAAGGCACCACAGATTGCCAGAGGTACAGATACCATAATGACAATAGGGTCGCGGAGTGATTCAAATTGAATCGCCAGAACGAGGAAGATGATCGCAAGTGCAAGACCGAAGGTTGCATACAAGGCACTACCTTCCGTTACAAACTGACGAGATTCACCCATGTAATCGTGGTTATAGCCTGCAGGCAGCTTGGTTTGTGCAATATTCTCAAACCAGTCGATTGCGTCACCCATAGCAACACTAGGCGATGGTACTGCACCCACAGTCGCTGAGTTTAGCTGGTTGAAGTGTGGCAAAGAGCGAGGCTCAGCCACCACATCAATGGTAATCAGACTGCCTAATGGAACCGCTTTACCATCCACAGAGCGTACATAGTAGTTCTTCATCGATTCTGGGTTTAGACGCCATTTACGCTCAACTTGAGGGATCACCTCATACGAGCGGCCATTCAGGTCGATTCGGTTTACATAACCATCTGCCATCATCGTGCTGAGGGTGATGCCAATGTCTTGCATAGTCACACCGTAGGCACCCGCTTTGTCTTTATCGATCTTGATCTTCATCGTTGCTGAATCGTAGTTCAAATCCAGGTCGGAATAGACAAACATTGGGCTACTTGCAACATCGGTTAGAATATCGCTAGCGATAGTAAACAAGCTCTCGAAGCTATTTGGTGTTGTAATTACAAACTGAACAGGTAGACCTGAGCCTGCACCTGGAAGCTCTGGCATTTGGAATGCAGTGACAGACATACCAGGTACACTTGATACTAGGCCACCCACACGTTTCGTGATTTCAGATTGGCTTGCCTCTCGTTCACTCCAAGGCTTCAATGTTGCTAGGCCAAACGCTTGGTTTGAGTTTGGTACACCATTAAAGACCTGTGCGTATTCCACTTCCGGTTGATCTGAGAGTATTTGGTTTACGTCATCCATGGTATTTTGGATATAGTCCAAGTTCGCGTTTGATGGGGCGGTACCCATCAGCATGACCACACCTTTATCTTCAGATGGTGCTAGTTCGCTAGGAATAAACTTGAACAAGACCGGTAAGCTTGCAAATACAATGATTGCAAACGCAATAACAACCGGACGATGAGCCATTACCGCTTTCAACATGCCTTCGTAACGAGTGGTCATGCCATCAAGGATATGGTGAACTTTTTGCTCAAACTTGCTTGGCTTCTCGTTCGCTTTCAGCATCTTCGAACACATCATTGGTGATAGTGTCAAAGCGATGATGCCGGATACGAATACTGAACCTGCCAGTGTCAAAGCGAACTCTTTGAACAATGAACCGGTGATACCACCCATCAATGCGATTGGCGCGTACACTGCACCTAGCGTCAATGTCATCGCGATAACTGGAACCGCAATTTCACGCGTACCAATGATTGCAGCTCGGAATGGCGATTCCCCTTCTTTGATGTGACGGTCAACGTTTTCTAGTACAACGATCGCGTCATCCACCACTAGACCGATGGCAAGCACCATCGCCAGTAGCGTCATCAAGTTCCAAGAGAAACCCATTGCCTGCATCACCATTGCCACACCAATCAATGAAAGTGGGATGGTCACGATAGGAATGATTACCGCGCGGAATGAACCTAGGAACAGTGTGATAACCACAAGTACGATTACTGCTGCTTCAAGAATCGTTTTCACTACTTCATGAATCGATTCGTTGATGGCGATAGTTGAGTCGTACATTACGTTCATTTTGATGTTACTTGGTAGGTTGCGCTCGAGCTGAGGCAACAGTTCAAGTACGTCTGCTGCAATGTTGATTGGGTTAGCACTTGGCGCTGCGTTGATCGCCGCAACCACAGCTTCTTGACCGTTTGCACTTGCGCGATAAACGTCGTGACTCTTCTCTAGCGTTACTTTAGCGATATCACCTAGGCGGATGACATCCCCTTCACCAGTTTTCACGACCAATGCTTCAAGTTCAGCAACGTTTGATACCTGAGTATCTGCGCTACCGTTATAAAGCACGAACTCACCCGTCGCTTGACCGGTTGCAGATTGGTAGTTGTTGGCGTTAAGAACGCTCATCACATCGGTTGCGGTCAACTTCAAAGCGCCCATTTTGGCAGGATCTAGCCATACGCGCAGTGCGTACTTCATACCACCATACAGGTCAACTTTGGACACACCGTTTACGGTGAACAACTGCGGGTTGATTACACGCTCAAGGTAGTCAGTGATCTGGCTTGAAGATAACTCGTCACTCGTAAAGCCGATGTACAGTACCGCCGTTGTCGAACCTGTCGACATGGTTACGGTTGGGTCTTCGGCTTCTTTTGGTAGCTGTGAACGTACCGAGTTGGTTTTCGCCAGAATGTCAGACAACGCCGCATTTGGATCAGTATTCAACTTCATGTTGACAGTAATGGTCGATTTACCCAGTACCGATTGCGAAGTCATGTAATCAATATTATCGGCTTGCGCTACCGCTTGCTCCAATGGCTGAGTAATAAAGCCTTGGATCAAGTTGGCACTTGCACCGTAGTAACTGGTGGTCACGGTGACCACCGTATTCGTCATTTCAGGGTATTCACGAACCTGCATTTTGAACACCGCTTGCAAACCAAGCAATGCAATCAAAAAGCTGATCGATACCGCTAAAACTGGACGTTTTATAAAAACATCTGTAAAGCGCATGATGCCTCCAACTTAAAGCATTGGTGTTTCAGCAGGTGGGGTAGTTGCATCGCTTTCGACAATGCTTACTTTCGCATGGTTACTCAAACGGACTTGACCCGATGTCACCACTACATCACCTGGCTTCACGCCTTCTAGAATGTGTGCGATATCTTTAGAGCGTTCGCCAACTTTTACCACATGCTGCTTAACGCGTTTTTCGCCATCTTCTTCTGTTACGATGTAAACATTGTCGCCATACAGCGTAAATGTGATCGCGGTTTGAGGTAGCGTGACCTGATTTTCTAATTTAGGCAGAATGATGTTTGCACGCGCGAACATACCACTACGTAGTTTGCCGTCACTGTTAGGGATATCCGCTTGAACCTGAATCAAGCCACTTTGTACGTTTACAGCTGGTTCAATCGCAGAAATAGACCCTTTGAAAGGTTGGTCTGGATAAGCGTCAACAAAGATATCCACTTCTTGATCGATATTGATACGTGAAATATCGGTTTGTGGCACGGTGAAGCGCAAGCGCATCACGCTGGTATCTTCAAGGCGAACAATATCGGTGCCCGCCTGTAGGTACTGACCGAGGTACACGTTACGAATACCTACCACACCATCAAATGGCGCTTTGATTTCGCGTCGGTCGATGGTTGCTTTCAGGCTTTCAATATCCGCTTTTAAGGAGAAGTAGTTTGCTTCTGCTTCGTCATACGCTTCTTTAGAAATAGAGCCTTTTTTGAATAGGCCTTGGTAGCGTTTGTATTTCGCTTCTGCCGCTGGCAACTTAGCTTGCGAGCTCTTCAAATTTGCTTTTTCGACTTCAGAATCAAGCAACACTAATGGCTGACCCGATTTAACTTGAGTACCGGAATCAAACGCGATTTTATCGATAACACCGCTCGTTTCGTTCGCTACCGTCACGCCTTGGTTTGGCTCGATAAAACCAATTGCCTCGATGACTGGTACCCAATCCACCGCTTGCACTTCTGTCACGGTTACTGGGAACTCAGGTTCAGGACGGTTTGCCATGTATTCAGCGATCTTTTGTTGCTTAAATAAATTGAAACCTATCACGCTGCCGAACAAGAGAACGGCGATAAGTAACATAAAGAAAGTCCACTTTTTCATTCTATTAAGAACTCCAAGTTAGTGTTTAATAATTGCATCCCAACTGGCTTCAATAGCGGCCTCTAATGCCGTCTTATCCAGTTGATAAAATCCCAAAGCGTGTTTCCGAGCAAGTGCAACACTTGCCTCAAAACTTAATCCAGAAAGTACTTCGTTATCGAGAAGCTTGAATACTCCCTCATCTTTACCCTGATTAAAAAGAAGATCTACTTGGGCAAACATTTGTCTCTCAAGTTCCCGAGCTTTGCTACTATTTGAACAGGGTAAAGACTCATATTGGACTCGGTTGCTGATCGCACTTAAGTTCGAGCTCGCTAAATTCCAAATATTGAGCCACATGGTTCGATAACGCTGTTTTAAAGGCATCTCTTCACTAACACCTAGTTGCACCGCAGTAGCAACACGCTTAGCAACGTTAAGGCGTAGTTCCTCTAAAAGATGTTCTTTATCTGAGAAATAACGGTAAATCGTCCCTGCTGCGACACCTGCCTCATTGGCGAGCTTTTGCATGGAAAGCCCTTGAAAACCAGATTCAGCAATGAGTTGTTCAGCAGCGACTAAGATTTGTTCTCGTTTATCTACAGCAGGGTTATCCTTCATAATGTCACCCTTTAGTGAATGAACGTTCATTCATTATAGCTTAAATACCCGCCATTTATGCAACAGAATATTGCACTTAATTGGTGTGAAAATTACAAGAAATCAGCATAGCTTTCACGAGGCCACCCCTTTATCATAGGCGCCACATTCATCACCCGCAGAGAATTTCTATGAAGCTGAACCCTAGTCAAGATGAAGCCGTGAAATACGTGTCTGGTCCATGCCTAGTGCTAGCTGGTGCTGGCTCGGGCAAAACTCGTGTTATTACCAATAAAATCGCTTATCTGGTTCAGCAATGTGGTTACAAAGCGCGTAACATTGCGGCGGTGACGTTTACCAACAAAGCAGCACGTGAAATGAAGGAGCGTGTAGGTCAAACGTTAGGGAAAGGTGAGTCTAAAGGTTTGATGGTATCAACATTCCACACTTTAGGATTGAACATCATCAAGCGTGAGTACAAGCATTTAGGGTTGAAAGCGGGCTTCTCACTGTTTGATGACCAAGACCAGCTAGCGCTACTCAAAGAACTTACCGAAAAGCAGCTTGATGGTGATAAAGATCTGCTACGTCAGCTTCTGAGTTGTATTTCCAACTGGAAAAACGACATGTTGACGCCAGAGCAAGCCAAAGCGCGTGCGCAAGGTGAACAGCAACAATTGTTTGCGTTCTGTTTTGATATGTACCAAAAGCAAATGAAAGCCTATAACGCGCTTGATTTTGATGACCTAATTTTGATGCCCGTTTTACTCTTACGTAATCATGAAGATGTTCGTCAGCGTTGGCAGAATCGTATCCGTTACCTACTGGTTGACGAGTATCAAGATACCAACACGAGTCAGTATGAGCTGGTCAAATTAATTGTCGGAGAACGTGGGCGATTGACTGTTGTAGGGGATGACGATCAGTCTATTTATTCATGGCGTGGTGCGAAACCTCAGAACCTCGTGTTGCTGGGTGAAGATTATCCGAATTTGCGTTTGATTAAGCTAGAGCAAAACTACCGTTCAACGAGTCGAATCCTGCGTGCGGCCAACATTTTGATAGCTAACAACCCTCACGTCTATGAGAAGTCCTTGTTCTCTGAAATTCCTGACGGTGAAAAACTCAAAGTGTTGTTGGCTAAAAATGAAGAGCACGAAGCAGAGCGCGTAACGGGTGAACTAATTGCGCATAAGTTCCTAAACCGTACCGAATATAAAGATTATGCGATTCTATATCGTGGTAACCACCAATCACGTTTGATTGAAAAGTCTCTGATGCAAAACCGTGTACCGTATAAAATTTCTGGCGGCACCTCGTTTTTTGCGCGCGCAGAGATTAAAGACATCATGGCGTATTTGCGCGTTTTGGTTAATCCGGATGACGACAATGCATTTTTGCGCATTGTGAACACTCCGCGACGTGAAATTGGCCCAGTAACGTTAGAGAAATTAGGCAGTTATGCCAATATGCGAGGGAAGAGCCTGTTTGAATCGAGCTTTGAAATGGGGCTCGAACAGCACCTAACGGGACGTGGCCTAGAAAACTTGCGTCGTTTCACCCAATGGCTAGTGGCGATTGCTGATCAAGCTGAGCGTGGTGATACCGTCGAAGCGGTTCGTTCGCTAGTTCGTGATATCCATTATGAAGATTGGCTATACGAAACTTCAGCAAGTCCGAAAGCCGCTGAAATGAGAATGAAGAACGTTTCTGACCTTTATTCATGGATAGTGGCGGACCTAGAGGGTGACAACTACGATCAAGAAGAGAAAACGTTAAAAGAAGTCGTTCAACGTTTGACCTTGCGTGACATGATGGAGCGCGGTGAAGAAGATGAAGACAGTGATGCAGTACAACTGATGACCTTGCACGCATCAAAAGGCCTTGAGTTCCCATATGTATACTTAATTGGGTCCGAAGAAGGTATTTTACCGCACCAAACCAGTATTGATGAAGATAACGTGGAAGAAGAGCGTCGCCTGATGTACGTTGGTATTACTCGCGCGCAACGTGAACTGACTTTCACTATGTGCAAAGAGCGTCGGCAGTTCGGCGAGTTGATCAAACCGACTCAAAGCCGCTTTTTGGATGAGTTGCCATTTGATGACGTTGAATGGGAAGTAAACAAAAAGCCAGTATCAGCAGAAGAGCGTATGGCGAAAGGTCAAGCACACATTGCCAATATTCGAGCAATGTTTAAGAAGTAAAGTAACCCTGTTCTCACTGACTAAAAACAAAAAGGCTTGCCAACTGGCAAGCCTTTTTCGTTGATGTCTTTACTTATAGACCTTCAATCATGTGGTCAATTGCTGCGATGATTTCATCGTCAGAACAGTCCATACAGGTTCCTTTGGCTGGCATCGCATTGAAGCCTTCTAATGCGTGCTTCACTAACGTATCTTTGCCTTGTGCAATACGTGGTGCCCAATCATCGGCATTACCTGTTTTAGGTGCGCCGTTTACACCAGATGCGTGACAAGCAATACAAAAAGTACCATAAACTGTGGCGCCATCACGTGGACCGGTTGGCTCTTCTTTCACTGGCTCAGAACCCGCTAGATAAACATCACCGACAGGTTGGATGCGTTCTGCGATCGCATCGTATTCAGTTTGGCTGATGTCAGAAGCTAAAGCTGCCGTAGAAAACGTTAAGGCAGCGAACAAAACGCTAATCATTTGTCGAGACATATCCATTAAACCCACTTCACATTCCCGAGGTAAGTGACTTACCTATTTATATAGTTAGAGTATTAATGCCGAGCAGAGAAATCATTAAATTCCACTGAATGGCATAGAATGATTAGACAACTTGGTTGCAGCTGTTAAATCAATGTAAATAATGGGTGATTATATCCCGATAACTTGTTGCAATAAACAACAAGTTATCCATGACAGGGCGTGAATCACATCAAAAATCCACTTTAACGGAAGATAACTGTCGAAAAAGAGACCAAACGATAAAAAAAGTAAAAAAAGTACTAGACGGCATAGTGTGATATCCGTATTATTCCACTCCGCCGATAGGGCATGCGCCCGTAGCTCAGTTGGATAGAGCGTTGGCCTCCGGAGCCAAAGGTCGAAGGTTCGAATCCTTTCGGGCGTACCATTGCCTCGGAGGATACATCGGTAAAAATCAGTGGTGGCTATAGCTCAGTTGGTAGAGCCCCGGATTGTGATTCCGGTTGTCGCGAGTTCAAGTCTCGTTAGCCACCCCATTCTTTCTTTTTTAGATTGAATGCGGTAGCATTGCTCCCAATCTTGATTCAATCAAGATAAAACATCGTCGGTGAATAGCGCAGCTTGGTAGCGCATCTGGTTTGGGACCAGAGGGTCGGGGGTTCGAATCCCTCTTCACCGACCACTATTTAGTTTATGGCTCTAATAGAGCGGTAAACAGCAAAAATTGATGGTGGCTATAGCTCAGTTGGTAGAGCCCTGGATTGTGATTCCGGTGGTCGCGAGTTCGAATCTCGTTAGCCACCCCATTAATTAAGGTGACTTCTTAGTTGAAGTGTCCTGTCTGATTTGAGAAAATCAGCAAATACAGTTCGGTGAATAGCGCAGCTTGGTAGCGCATCTGGTTTGGGACCAGAGGGTCGGGGGTTCGAATCCCTCTTCACCGACCACTATTAGAAAGCCTGCTTTTTAGCAGGCTTTCGTCGTTTTAGAGTTTATGATCTCGCTTGGACTGTATTAGTCGGTAATGTATCAATGGATTTGAACCCAAGTGGGGTTCGCCTGAAGTTAGAATTCGGCTCTTCACCGACCGCTATTTAGAGCCTCAGTCGAAAGACTGGGGCTTTTTTGCATCTCTCCTGAAAAGAATCGACATTCCATTTCAATTTTCCCCAAAAGTGTACAGCTCTAGGGGCTTTTGACCACCTATGATCCAAATGCTTTTCGAGCTGACAAAATAAACCCCAGAGCAGTGTCTGGGGTTTTGTAGTTTTCTAATCCGCTGCTTTTATTGGGCGAGTGTTTTAAGGATTTCTTTCAGTTCTACCGTTTCTTGGATTTCAAAACTTGGCGTTATATCCGTTGAGTTACTTGCGCCTGTCGCATTCACCCACACACTCAAAATACCCATATTGTTAGCGCCAGCAATGTCAGCAGGTAAAGAGTCGCCCACGTGTAGAGCCTCTTCTGGTTTTACTTCGACCAAGTCGAGCGCTTTTTGGAAAATACTTGTAGCAGGTTTCTCTTCTGGCTCTTCTCCTCCCACAATAATATGGTCCACCCAGTTGCTCATTTGTGTCGCGTTTAATTTAGGGTGTTGAGAAAAAATCGGACCGTTAGTGATCACGACGAGTTTGTAATGTTGACGAAGGTCGCTGAGCATTTCTTTTACACCAGGGAAGAAGGTGAACGCGCCCATACGTGCAGAGTCAAAGTAGTCTTGAGCTTGTTGAGCCTCTTTTGCAGTGATGCTGACGCCTTGCTCCGCCAAGATGTTTTGGATCAGGCCACAACGGAAGGCATTTTCATCGGGTAGCAGAGCCACAAGGTGAGGGAACTCAGCATTCAGCTTTTTGTATACACCCTGTAAGTAGCGCTGCAAAAACGCTTTTGGCTCGGTAACTTGTGGGTAGGTCTTATGAATCCAAGTTGTAAACGCTTGTCCTGCAACTTTATCGGCTTGTGACGTTGCACATAAAGTCTCGTCCATATCAAAAAAAATCGCTTTAAGCACAGGGGCTCCTTTTATTTACGGCTTGGCTTTGACACTGTTCATCTATTATCCCACTCTCAATTGTGTCGTAAAGGGTTAAAACCGGCGAGTTTTCTTATGACGTACGAATGAGGATAGCGGTACTTTCCTTTGCTTAGTCAATAAACCGCTTAAGTGGCGCATAATCTGCGTTGGAGCAGGATTTGTGTGGTTTTGCTGTTTTGTTCACGTTTTGACCTATCCTTTCTCTTCCTAAGTTTGGCTTTTTGTATTTGCCGACTATTTTATTAATAGTTTTTTATGTTGAAAAAACACTTTTTGCATATGATATTGTTTGTTAAATGTTAATAAATGCACATGAATAATATGGTTAATGATCTTGTTTAGCTCATGTTTACTTTTAGAGCATTTTTCTAGTTTTATTGGTGCATGACGCACAAAAATAGTGTGATATGAAAATGGTTAAATACTTGTTAATGCATTTTTATTCGCTAATTGTGCGTTTATTTAATGTTTTTTCGGCGGAATATACTTTAATTGTTGCTTTTTTGTGTGATTTTTGCCAAATTATTTCCGCATTAAGATTTCAGAGTATTATTCTGAATTTGAACGGATTCATTCAGGTGATGAATGGTGCCTTTGGCATGATTCGATACCACAGACAAGGCAGTAGAGGTCTGAAATGTCACTATTAGAAGTGAAAAACCTTCGTATTGAATACCCATCCCGACACGGCGTTCACGCTGCCGTGAAGTCACTTTCTTTTCATATTGAACGTGGTGAAATCGTGGGTGTTGTTGGCGAATCAGGTGCGGGTAAATCCACCGTTGGTAACGCTGTTATCGATTTGCTTAGCCCTCCAGGTCGCGTTGCTAGCGGTGATGTATTCCTGGATGGAGAAAAAATTTCTGGCCTATCACCAGAAGCGATGCGTAAGGTTCGCGGCTCGAAAATAGGTTTTATTTTCCAAGATCCGATGACCTCGCTCAATCCACTTTTTACTGTTGAGCAACAGCTGAAAGAGACGATCCACGCCAACATGAAGGTCTCTGATGAAGAGGCGTATCAGCGCGCGCTTTCTCTTATGCAGCAGGTTGGTATTCCTCAACCAGAAAACCGCTTAAAGCAGTACCCGCAT
This sequence comes from Vibrio sp. Vb1026, assembly GCF_033338745.1. Taxonomy (NCBI): domain Bacteria; kingdom Pseudomonadati; phylum Pseudomonadota; class Gammaproteobacteria; order Vibrionales; family Vibrionaceae; genus Vibrio; species Vibrio sp. Vb1026. The sequence goes on along the minus strand of NZ_JAWOTH010000025.1, from coordinate 28,072 downwards.
CAATTCTCTGGTGGTATGCGTCAGCGTGTTGTCATTGCCATTGCTTTGGCTGGTGAGCCTGATCTCATCATTGCGGACGAACCAACTACGGCGTTAGACGTTTCTATCCAAGACCAAATCCTCAACTTGATCCGCGAGCTGTGTATCAAGAACAATGTCGGCTGTATGTTGGTTACTCACGATATGGGGGTAGTCTCCAACGTCACCGATCGCGTGGCGGTAATGTATCGTGGTGACTTGGTGGAGTTTGGACCAACAGCCAAAGTATTGGGCGATCCTGATCACTCTTATACTCGCAGTCTAATTTCAGCGGTACCACGTTCAGACAGAAAGCTAGATCGTTTCCCGTTAGTAAGCTATATCGAAGAAGCGGCGGAAATGGAGCCACTCGATATCAAGAACCACTGGTTAGGACAAAGCCAAGATGAACGTGAGTACACTGGCCCGCTTTTGGACGTGAAGAACGTCAATCTTCGCTTTGTGACCAAAGACTCTTTGTTCGAGAGCCGCCGAGAATACGTGCAAGCATCTAATAATGTGAGCTTTGAAGTGCACGAAGGCGAAACCTTTGGTTTGGTGGGCGAGTCTGGTTCAGGTAAATCGACCATTGCACGTGTGATTGCTGGTTTATACCAACCTAACTCTGGTCAGGTGAAATTCGAGGGCATTGACCTGACCGCTTTAACCTCTGAGAAAGAGCGCCGCCCGATGCGTCGTCAAATGCAGATGGTGTTCCAAAACCCATATACTTCAATGAACCCTCGTATGAAGGTATTCGATATTATTGCTGAGCCAATCCGTTTCCATAAATTGACGAAAAACGAGTCGGAAACTCGCCAAATCGTGAATGACCTATTGGATCATGTTGGTTTGGGTCGAATGGCTGGGCTTAAGTACCCTCATGAATTCTCCGGTGGTCAGCGTCAGCGTATTTCTATTGCGCGTGCGTTGGCGACTCGTCCTCGACTTTTGATTTGTGATGAACCGACCTCTGCACTGGACGTATCGGTACAGGCACAAATTCTAAACTTGCTGAAAGATCTGCAAAGTGAGCTGAACTTGACTATGTTGTTTATCAGCCACGATTTACCTGTTATTCGTCAGATGTGTGACCGAGTGGGTGTGATGCAAATGGGTACACTTTTAGAAGTGGCACCAACAGAACAGTTATTCACGGCACCTCAACACGAATACAGCAAAAAATTGATTTCTCTGATGCCGGAGTTTACTGGCTTGCGAGAAGAGATCGAAACGGCATAAACCAAGCAATTCGCTTGGCTAACCTCTAGTCATAACAAAGACGCAAACACAACAACAAGGGATCCGTATCCCCGCATGAAGGAGTTATGCAAATGAAAACCATGAAAAGCAAATTAGCAGTGGCGCTAATGGCTGCGGGCCTAAGCTTTAACGCAATGGCAGCAGATATCAAAGTTGGCTATGCAGCTGACCCAGTATCGCTTGATCCACATGAGCAGCTATCAGGTGGCACACTGCAAATGTCACACATGGTATTTGATCCGTTGGTTCGCTTTACTCAAAAAATGGATTTCGAGCCTCGCCTAGCAGAAAGCTGGGAACGCATAAACGATACGACTGTTCGTTTCAAACTGCGTGAAGGTGTGAAATTCCATTCTGGCAATACTCTAACGACTGACGACGTCGTGTGGACGTTCCAGCGTTTACAAAGCTCTCCTGACTTTAAAAACATCTTCGACCCGTACGAGAAAATCGTCAAAGTTGACGACAACACGTTCGATCTTGTAACTAAAGGTCCTTACCCACTAGTGCTGCAAACCGCAACGTACATTTTCCCTATGGACAGCAAGTTCTACACGGGCAAAACTGCGGACGGCAAAGACAAGTCTGAGCTAGTGAAGCACGGTAACTCATTTGCATCGACTAACGTATCTGGCACGGGTCCATTCATTGTGACTTCACGTGAACAGGGCGTAAAAGTGGAATTTGAACGCTTTAAAGATTACTGGGACAAAGAGTCGAAAGGTAATGTTGATAAGCTAACGCTTGTGCCAATTAAAGAAGACGCAACTCGTGTAGCAGCGCTGCTTTCTGGCGGTGTTGACATGATTCACCCTGTAGCGCCAAACGACCACAAACGCGTTGAAGATGCTGACGGCATCGACCTAGTCACGCTGCCTGGTACTCGTATTATCACGTTCCAACTAAACCAAAACAGCAACGAAGCATTGAAAGACGTTCGCGTTCGCCAAGCGATTGTTCACGCAATCAATAACGAAGGTATCGTGAAGAAAATCATGAAAGGCTTCGCAACGGCCGCTGGTCAGCAAAGCCCGGCAGGTTACGTAGGTCACGATGACAAACTGGTTCCTCGCTACGATTTGAAGAAAGCGAAAGAACTGATGAAAGAAGCGGGTTACGAAAACGGCCTGACGCTAACGATGATTGCACCAAACAACCGTTACGTGAATGATGCGAAAGTAGCACAAGCGGCGGCGGCAATGTTGTCTAAGATCGGTATCAAGGTTGATCTGAAGACCATGCCAAAAGCGCAGTACTGGCCTGAGTTCGACAAGTGTGCGGCAGACATGCTGATGATCGGTTGGCACTCAGATACAGAAGACTCAGCGAACTTCAACGAGTTCCTAACGATGACTCGTAACGAAGAAACCGGTCGTGGTCAGTACAACTGTGGTTACTACTCAAACCCAGAAATGGACAAAGTGGTTGAAGCTGCGAACGTAGAGACGGATCCTGCGAAACGTGCAGAAATGCTGAAGGGCGTAGAAGCGACACTATACAACGACGCAGCATTCGTACCGCTACACTGGCAAAGTGAAGCATGGGGCGCGAAGTCTAACGTGAAAGCGGCAGATATCGTTAACCCAATGGTAATGCCTTACTTCGGTGACCTAGTGGTTGAATAATCACGGTTAGTCGACTTTGAGGAGGGATGGATTTCCCTCCTCAACTTAAAGCACTCGACTCAATTTTGTTTCAGTCGGATTGAGTTGGTTATTTAGACTGAATTTTCTCTCTAATTTAGAGATCTATGGATAGTTAAGGGGCAAGGAATGTTTTCGTTTCTGGTCAAGCGCCTGTTTCAGGCACTGATAGTGATGTTTGTGATCAGTTTGGTGGCGTTTGCCATTCAGGACAACCTGGGTGATCCGCTGCGTGAGCTTGTAGGTCAGTCGGTTTCGGAATCGGAGCGTCAAGCGCTACGCGACGACTTGGGCCTGAACGATCCCTTTATCACAAAGTACACGCGCTTTGTGGGTAATGCACTGCAAGGTGATTTGGGTACCTCATATTTTTTCAAGCGACCTGCGGTTGAGGTGATTCTCGACAAGCTGGTGGCTACATTAGAGCTCGTGTTTGGCGCGACGCTTATCATCATTGTTTTCTCTATTCCGCTTGGGGTGTACTCTGCGATTCATCCTAAGAGTGTTTTTACCAAATTTGTGATGGCGATGAGCAGTGTCGGTATCTCGATTCCGGTGTTCTTAACCGCAATCATGCTGATGTATGTCTTTTCAATAGAACTCGGTTGGTTGCCTTCCTATGGGCGAGGTGAAACCGCTAACGTACTCGGTTGGGAATCTGGCTTCTTTACCATTGATGGTATCAAGCACCTCATCCTACCTTGTATTGCGCTAGCGTCTATCATGCTGCCGTTGTTCATCCGTTTGGTACGTTCAGAAATGCTGGAAGTTCTGAGTTCGGAATACATTAAGTTCGCCAAAGCAAAAGGTTTGAACTTACAAAAGATTTATTACCAACATGCACTTAAGAACACCATGCTACCAGTATTGACGGTAGGTGGCGTGCAGATTGGTACCATGGTGGCCTACACCATTCTTACTGAAACCGTCTTCCAATGGCCGGGCACTGGCTTCCTTTTCCTAGAGGCAATCAACCGTGTAGATACACCGCTGATCACTGCCTACGTTATCTTTGTTGGTCTGATTTTCGTGGTAACCAATACCATCGTTGACTTGCTGTACGGCATCATCAACCCAACTGTGAACCTAACTGGAAAAGGAGCTTAATCATGAGCCAATCAAATTTAACACCAGCTCCTGCTCCATCAGCGTGGCAGCGTTTCAAAGAGTCAGATTTTCTGTATTATTTCAAACGCGACAAAGTGGCGATGGCGAGTTTTACCGTCTTTATGATGTTCTTAGTATTGGCATTGGCTGCACCGATTCTTGCGCCAACAGACCCGTACGATCTGACGTCTATCGACATCATGGATTCTGAGTTGCCACCTTCGTGGATGGAAGATGGCGATGAGCGTTTTGTTCTTGGTACTGATGAGCAAGGCCGTGATATTTTATCGACCATTCTTTACGGCTCTCGTCTGTCTCTAACCATCGGCTTCCTGGCGGTTGGTCTTCAGTTGGTACTGGGTATCATCATTGGTTTGTCGGCGGGTTATTTCGGCGGCCGTATCGATAGCTTCTTGATGCGTTTTGCAGACGTACAGTTGTCGTTCTCGACCATGATGGTGGCGATCATCGTGTCAGCTATCTTCAAAGCCAGTTTTGGCAGTGATTTTTACAGCCAATATGCGGTGGTCATGCTGGTGGTGATCATCGGTGTGGCAGAATGGCCGCAATACGCACGGACTATTCGTGCCTCGGTATTGGCAGAGAAGAAGAAAGAATACGTCGAAGCGGCGCGTGTGATGGGCTTTAAAGCTCCGCGAATCATGTTCCGTCACATTCTGCCGAACTGTCTATCGCCAATCTTGGTTATCTCGACGGTACAGGTAGCGAACGCGATCATGTCGGAAGCGGCGCTGTCATTCCTAGGCTTAGGTCTGCCAGTCGATCAACCGTCTCTGGGGGCGCTAATCAGCATCGGCTTTAACTACATCTTCTCTGGTGCATGGTGGATTACTGCTTTCCCAGGCATCGTGCTAGTAACATTGGTTTTGGTTATCAACCTGTTGGGCGACTGGCTACGTGATGTATTCAACCCGAAACTGTACAAAGGATAAGAATTTTCCCACCAAGCGTTGTAAATTCGCTTAATTCCTTCCTAAACTGAGAGCCGGATGCAAATTCCGGCTCTTTTTTTGCTAGTTATTCTTTGTTCACATTTTTTTGGCGCTTTTCCGCCATGATGACCTTACCCACTAATTTAGAGTGAAGTGTATGGAAATGAAGAAGGCCCAACGCCCATCTAACGTCTTCCAAGCAAGCCTGGCTTTGGGTTTGTTGCTGGTATGCGCCCAGTTTTCTAATCCAGTTGAGGCGGAGGAGTTCCTTTGCCAAGCCACTCAAGCCAGCGAGAAAGAATTACCGATGCTTGAGAAAACGTGCCCAATTGGTAACGGAGTATGGGGAAAGAAAGTGCCGCAGGGGGGCAACTACCTTTACTGGATTCAATGCGGATTGCTACCCAAGCCTATGTCTCTCGCGAAAGCTAAGCCTCTCTATAGTAAAATCACGACTGACGTATGGATGAAGCCTGAATCCAAAGGCTATCGCTGTTTGATTGGACCTTACAAGGCATTGTCTGATGCGAGGGATGACTTACGAGGAGTCAAAACCTTGTCGAATTACAAAGAGGCGTTCATCCGCGTGGTTGGAAAAGAGAGTAAACAGTCTACGACACCATCTAAACCCGCTGTGCCGTCGAAATCAGCCGCATCTTCGGTTAAGCCAACACCGACGGTGACCCCGAAACCCGCGCCAGTTCCTGCCGTGCGAGCTGATACCGACGCCTTTAAAGCTCCGGAAGAGAAGTCAAAGACCAAGGTAAAAAATACACGTGATAATTCTTCGTCCAAGCCTGTTGCTAAGACCAAAGCGAAGCCAGTTGTGAGCGGGAATGATGACATTGAAGTTCGGTTGAGAACCTCCTTACAAGGCAAAACGTACGTGGTCCCATATTTACTCGATCACCATAATCAGTTTTACATGGAACATGGTAAGCCGTGGAACCGCCTCAACTACGAAAACTCGCACAAAGTATGTCAGCAACTGGGTATGAGCTTAGCCAACCCTGCAGAGTTTAAAGCGCTGAGGGCGTCTGGGGTGATGGAAAAAAATCAATGGCCACTGCAACTGCCGTATTGGGGCAAAGATAAGAAAGGTTTGTTCGCCGATCGTGAGCCCAATCAGCTCACCGGGACCTCATTATTGAACGTGGTGTGCGTGAAATAACGACTCAGATATTGTGGTCAAAATATAGAAGAAAGCCCCGAGTTCGGGGCTTTTTTGCGGTCTCAAATATTATCGCTATTTGAGTGGCGTTTCTTTGTGATGCGTTTGCTAATACGCTCTACCACTGATATTCATCTCATTTTGCGAATTATTTTCACTGAACTTGTCGGCAGAGAGTCTATTCGTCATAATGTTACTTGTAACATTACTGATAAATCACATATTTATGGCTCAACAGAATAAGAAAACTCGTACGACATTGCAGGATGTCGCAGACCAGGTTGGCGTCACGAAGATGACCGTTTCACGCTATATGCGTAACCCTGAATCGGTGGCAGAAAAGACTCGTGCTAAGATTGCGACTGCGATTGAAGAGATGGGTTACATCGAAAACCGTGCACCGGCGATGTTGTCAAAGTCCTCCAGTAAAGCCATTGGTATTTTACTGCCGTCTTTGTCCAACCAAATTTTTGCTTCCTTTGTTCAGGGCATAGAGATGGTGACCAAAGCCAATGGCTATGAGACGCTTTTAGCGCATTTTAGCTACGATGAGCTTGAAGAAGAGCGCAAGATCGCGTCATTACTCTCTTATCAAGTCGATGGGCTTATTCTAACTGAAAGCCATCACACGCCGCGTACATTACAGATGATCAAAAATGCGGGCATTCCGGTGGTCGAAACCATGGAACTGCCATCGGAGCCGATTGATATGGCGGTTGGACTCGATCATGAAGATGCGTCGTACACCGTGGTTAAGCAGATGCTAGATACGGGGAAGAGTACAATCGTCTATTTTGGCGCGCGTCTGGATACGCGAACCAAATTGCGGATGCAAGGTTATGATCGCGCGATGACAGAAGCAGGGCTAGAACCCAAACATGTATTAACTGGTGATCATTCTAGTTTTTCTTTAGCGCATGATTTGCTCGAACGCGCACTGGAAACGCACCCAACGCTCGATGGGGTGTTCTGTACCAACGATGACATCGCAATTGGCACCATGCTGAGTGCGCAGCAACGTGGCATTCAAGTTCCACAGCAATTGGCAGTGGCGGGCTATAACGCGCTGGATATCGGTCAAACCATCAGCCCGAAACTGACCAGCGTTGATACGCCGCGTTTCCAAATTGGTGTAAAGAGCGCAGAGCTATTAATTGCGCGCCTGAAAGGCGAAACGCAAGAAGAAAAAGTCTTCGATATGGGTTATCAGATCACGTCGGGAGAGAGTGTTTAACTAATTGTTAACTGCTCTTTGTATTCGCTCATCAATGGTATTGGTAGGTTAGGGTATGGCACATCAGCTGGATGCATTGGATCTCAACTTAATGCGTTTATTAAAAGCCGTGGTGGAAAACCGCAGCATCAAGCTGGCCGCAATGCAGCTTGGCATTTCTCAACCGAGCGCCAGCCGCGGCGTGATGAAGTTGAAACAAGTGTTTGATGACCCGCTTTTTGTGCGTAAAGCACATGGGGTAGAGCCATCACCCATGGCGATTCGTCTCGCCGCCGAGTTCGACAATATGGTTGCACCACTGGAAAAAGTAGTGCAAGAATTTGAAGTGTTCGACCCGCTGCAATACCAAGGGCAGATTGCGATTGTAACTGACCCTTATTTGATGGATGAACAAGGGCAGCGACTGCTCACTGGTTGTCATCGAGCCTTTCCCAAAGCGCACTTTGCTTTTTCCAGCTGGAATACTTACTCGCACGATGAAATGTTAGAAGGCGAGCACGATTACTGCATTCTTGACCAAGAGACCGAGCTGTCGAAAGACATTTACATGCGCCCGTTATTCGTAGAAAAACGAGTGATTTTGGCGCGCAAAAACCACCCAACGTTGTCGAAAGTCAGCAATGATTGGGACACGGTGTCCAAACTACCACTCGTCTCTTTGCCTGCGCCTGCGTCATATAAACCGCTTTGTACCGTGGAGTCCGAGTATCGACGCATGGGTTATGAGCCAGTAGTGTTACTGAAGTCCTATAATTTGCGTTTGGCTTGCCAAATGTTGCAAGAAACCGACGCGATTATGTATGCCAGTCAAAGCTCGGCATTGTTGATGCCAGAACTCGCCTCTTACGCAATGCCACCCGTTAATCGTGAGTTCAGTCAGTTTGTGGTCTCTGGCGGTTTCCTTCAAACCAACCGCAACCATCCTTTGCACAGACACCTACATAAAGTGGTGCGACAAACCCTCAATACGCCGCTGATTTTTACGCAGTGACGTCACCTGATGGCATCAGCTGAATGAGAGAGCAGATGCTTTAACCTTATCAATGTTGTGTGATTACATAGACAACTTATTTCTTAAGATATTCAAAAATGAATATCTCAATTACCTGTCTCTTTTTCCTACCCAGCGCTAACCTTATCTCAAATAGTCAGGAGAAGTGGCTCATTTTTATCTTTTTAACTTTTTGAATGTCGATACAGGTACGCGGCATTCACCATTCTCCGTTATGCATTTTTTTAATTTCTGATGGAGGATTAATCATGCTAGTTGCACGTCTATTTTTATTGCTCGCCATCGTTGCCGAAGTGGCTGGCACCAGCACTATGTCTCTTATCGGACAAGGGCACGGGTGGTGGGGCTACATCGTAATGTATGTGCTGATCGCAATCTCTTACTACTTTCTCGCGTTTGCCGCGAAGAAAATATCGATAGGTGTGGCATACGCTGTTTGGGAAGGGTTAGGTATCTCGTTGATCACCGTGGTGTCGATCATCGCCTTTGATGCCAACTTAAACCATCAAGAATTGTTTGGTTTGATGTTAGCCGTTGTTGGCATTGTGTGTGTGACCTTAGGGGAATCACATGGTCAACCTAACGCCAAGAAAAATGCCGATAAACCGGCAAAAGAACGTTCATTTTCTACTAGTACAAGGTGCGAATCATGAGTCAATTTTTTACGATGTCATTTGGATTTGTCGTGATGGCTGCCTTGGTCGATATCATGGCCAATATGGCGCTGACACGCTCAAAAGGCTTTAAATATAAAGGCTGGGGCATTGCGGCGATTGTGTTGGTACTGACAGCATTCACACTGTTGGCACAAGCGGTGAAAGAGATCGACTTAGCCATTGCTTATGCCTCTTGGGGTGCGATCGGTATCTTGGGTACCGCAGTGGGTGGAGCCTTGCTGTTTAAGCAGAAACTCAAGCCAATCGGCTGGTTTGGTATCTTTGTGGTGATTGCTGCCGTCGTAGTGATGAAGACCGCTTGATGTAATTTACTGAATGCTAGATATCGTCATTCTGAGCAGCAAGAGACGAGCGTGATTCAGAATCTACCAACAAAAAGTGCTGTGGAAGAGGGGTTTTCTCTGGCTTCACAGCACCTTGATATTAGATTCCTGATCTCGCCTAGGCTCGTCGGAATGACGGACTCATTCATTTTTAAAAAGAACAGAGGCCAATCCTAAAGTTCGTCATTTTGAACAGCGAGGGACGAGCGTGATTCAGGCTCTACCAACAAAAAAGTGCTGTGGCAGAGGAGTTTTCTCTGGCTTCACAACACGTTGATAGTAGATTCCTGATCTCGCTTAGGCTCGTCGGAATGACGGATTCATTCGTTTTTTAGAAAGAACTGAGGCTAATCCCAAAGCTCGTCATTCTGAACAGCGAGGGACGAGCGTGATTCAGAATCTACCAACAAAAAGTGCTGTGGCAGAGGAGTTTTCTCTGGCTTCACAGCACGTTGATAGTAGATTCCTGAGCTCGCCTAGGCTCGTCGGAATGACGGATTCATTCGTTTTTAGAAAGAGCGGTGGCCAATCTCAAAGCTCGTCATTCTGAACAGCGAGGGACGAGCGTGATTCAGAATCTACCAACAAAAAGTGCTGTAGCAGAGGGGATTTTCTCTGGCTTCACAGCACGTTGATATTAGATTCCTGATCTCGCCTAGGCTCGTCGGAGTGACGGATTCATTCGTTTTTAGAAAGAATAGAGGCCAATCCTAAAGCTCGTCATTCTGAAAAGCGAGGGACGAGTGTGATTCAGAATCTACCAACAAAAAGTGCTGTGGCAGAGGTGTTTTCTCTGACTTCACAGCACGTTGATAGTAGATTCCTGATCTTGCTTAGTCTCGTCGGAATGACGAGGTCTTTCTTCTCGCCTTAAACAATAAAGCTTGCGCCTTCTTCTGCACTCGATACGTTTTGGCGGATCACGCTAAACAAGCCTCGTCCCCAAGTTTGTTGGGTCGATTCGGTATCGAAATGAATCAACTCGCGACCAGTGGTGTCGCTTAAGTTGTTCAGTTCGCCCGTTTGGCAATCCAGACGAATCAAATCGCCGTTGCGCACCAAACCAATCGAGCCACCACGAATGGCTTCTGGAGAAACATGAATCGCAGACGGAATTTTACCGGATGCGCCAGATAAACGACCGTCAGTAACTAGCGCCACTTTAAAGCCCGCTTTCTGCACGTTGCCGAGGATTGGCATCAGTTTATGCAGTTCAGGCATGCCGTTTGCCGCTGGGCCGTTGTGTGTGACCACAACGATGCAGTCTTTGTTCAGCTCGCCACGTTTGTAAGCGGCTTCCACTTCGTGTTGGCATTGGAATACGATCGCTGGTGCCACAATCACGCGTTGCTCTTCTTTCACCGCAGACACTTTCACCACGGCTTTGCCCAAGTTACCGTGAAGTACGCGAGTGCCGCCGGTGTTTTGGAAAGTGGCGTCTGGTTTGGCGATCACGTCACCGTCTTGGCTGCCTTGGCACGGCCTCCAAGTCAGTTGGCCATCGACAAGGCTCGGCAGCGTCATTTGGTCTTCAAATTCACCAAACACGGGTTTCACATCGCGATGCAAAAGCTCGGATTGGTTCAAGCGGTGCAATAACGCGGGCACGCCCCCCGCGTCTTGGAACGCGTTCATATCGGCTGGGCCGTTCGGGTAAACGCGAGCTAACAAAGGAACCACATCCGACAGATCGCTGATGTCTTGCCACGTGAGCAAGATGCCAGCAGCACGCGCCACGGCGATCATATGAATGGTGTGATTGGTACTGCCGCCAGATGCGAGTAGAGCGATGATGCCGTTGACCAAGCTCTTTTCTGTGACCACTTCTGCCAACGGACGGAAGTGTGCAGAACCCGCCGTCATTGAGGCGATTTTCAGAGCCGCGTGATCGGTTAACGCTTTACGCAGTTGGGTATGGGGATGGATGAATGCCGAACCTGGCAGCATCAAGCCCATGGCTTCGAACACCAACTGGTTGGTGTTGGCTGTGCCGTAAAACGTACACGTCCCCGCAGAGTGGTAAGCGCGACACTCCATATCCAGCAGAGCGTCTTTGCCGACTTCACCCGCTGCGTATTTTTGGCGCACGTCGACTTTCTCTTCATTGCTGATGCCTGTTGCCATCAGACCCGCTGGTACAAACGCAGTCGGTAGATGCGCGTAAGACAGCGCGCCCATCAGTTGCCCCGGGGCGATTTTGTCACAGATACCAAGCAGTAATGTGGCATCAAAGACATTGTGACTCAAAGACAACGCCGTTGATTGCGCAATTAAGTCACGTGAAAACAGCGACATATCCATGCCTGCTTGACCTTGAGTCACCCCATCGCACATCGCTGGCACACAACCTGCGACTTGCGCCGTATGGCCGTAGTCCGCCAGCACTTGTTTGATTTGCACTGGGTAATCTTGGTACGGCTGGTGGGCGCTCAACATGTCGTTGTAGGCGCTGATCAGCGCGACATTGGCATGAGTAAAATCGAGAATATTTTTCTTTTCAGAAGAGCAAGAAGCGGCGACTGCATGGGCTAAGTTACCACAAGATAAACCAACGCGGCCTTTGCCCGCTTCGGCTTGCACTTCGGTGCGAGTAAGAAAGGCAGCGCGCGCTTCACGGCTGCGCTCGGTCAAACGTTGTGTGACCTCAAGAACAACAGAGTGAGTCATTACGCCACCTCGATCGCTTGCATTTTGATTAGCTCAGCGGCAGAGCGTTCCACCACGTCGCTGATGTCTCCGTCGATACTGATGATCAGAGTTTGAGGCTCGTTGTCTGGGCGCTCTAGCGTCTCGAATTGGCTCTTCACCATGTTTTCTTTCATGAAGTGGCCTTTGCGCATACGCATGCGATTAAGGATCAACTCCATATCGCCATCAAGGAACAGGAAGGTCACGTTGTCGTTGCCTTCGCGGATCTGATCGCGGTAAATCTTTTTCAGTGCTGAACAGACAATAATGCCGTGTTCGTTTTTGCTTTCTAGGCTGTACGCCGCATCACGAATGCGTTCTAGCCATGGCTTGCGATCATCATCGTTCAGAGGCTGGCCCGATGCCATTTTCTGAATGTTCGCTCGTGGATGAAGATCATCACCATCAATGAATTTACGCCCTAGCTTTTTCGCTAGATGCTCACCAATTGTGCTTTTACCACTAGCACAAACGCCCATAACGATGACACTACTACCAGCCATAACTTATCCTCATAACCAAATTTGCGCGTGATCTCAATTTTTGAATTCACTTTAAAATATGGGTTTATCTTATTCATGTTATCGGTAACATGTTACCGGTAACTGAAATAAATGTGAACCATAACACAAACAATAATTCTTAAAGGTGAACCTATGGAGCAATTAACCCAAGCCCCAGATCCTACGTTCCTACTGACGATTGCAGGCCTTGCCATTGCAGCGTTACTCGTTCTGATCATTAAACTGAAAGTCCATGCTTTTGCTTCCCTTACTATGGTGAGTTTAGGCACAGCAATCGCCACTGGCGTTCCTTCTGAGAAAGTCGTATCGACCATGATGGGCGGCTTCGGCGGCACACTGGCTTCCGTGGCATTGCTGGTTGGTCTTGGTGCGATGATCGGTAAAATTCTTGAAGTGACTGGCGGTGCGAAAGTGCTGGCAGACACTTTGATTGGTCGCTTTGGTAAAGAGCGCGCACCATTTGCTTTGGGCGTCGCTTCATTACTGTTTGGCTTCCCAATCTTCTTCGATGCTGGCCTTGTAGTGATGATGCCAATCATCCTAAGTGTGGCGGCTCGTTTTGGTGGCTCACCAATTAAATACGCGTTGCCAGCAGCCGGTGCTTTTGCGGTTATGCACGCGTTTGTTCCACCACACCCAGGTCCGGTTGCAGCGGCAGAATTCCTTGGCGCAAACATCGGTCTGCTATTGGTGGTGGGTATTTTGGTTGCTATTCCAACTTGGTACCTTGGCGCTTACCTATTTGGTTTGTACGCGGGCAAAAAATTCGATATCCCACTATCTAAAGCCTTCTTTAATGGCGAAGCGATGGTGGATGAGCGCAACGCACCAAAATTTGGCACGGTTATGACCATCCTTGTGCTGCCAGTCCTGCTAATCTGTTTGGATACGGTATTGAACACACTGGCGGTTGCAGGTTTGATTGATGGCAAAACGGCACTGGTTGAGTTCCTACGCATGCTAGGTAAAACCCCAGTTGCGTTGCTGATCACTTTGATTGTCTGTCTGGCTGTGTTTGCCAAAGACTACGGCATGGCAAAACTAGAAAAATTATGTGGTGAGTCATTGGCTCCTATCTGTGGTGTTATCCTAGTAACGGGTGCAGGTGGCATGTTTGGCGGCGTACTGCGTTCAAGTGGTATCGGTGATGCACTGGCTGACGTTCTTACAGATACAGGTATGCCTGTGATTGTGGCGGCGTTTGTTATTTCAACCTGTCTGCGTGTTGCTCAAGGCTCGGCAACGGTAGCGCTAACCACTACGGCAGCTCTTATCGCGCCAGTTGTGGCTGCATCAACAGGTTTGAGTGAACTCGACCTTTGCTTTATCGTAATCGCGATTGCGGGTGGTGCAACGGTACTGTCTCACTTCAATGACTCTGGTTTCTGGTTGGTATCTCGTTTGCTTGAGATGGATGAGAAAACCACATTAAAAACTTGGACGGTAATGGAAACGTTACTTGGCGGTATCGCGTTTATTATCGTCGCAACATTAAGCTTTATTCTTTAGAGGTTCCACATGACAACACTTGAACAACGATTAAGAGATATCAAAATCGTCCCAGTTATCGCAATCAACGACGTAGCACACGCTCTGCCACTGGCAAAAGTGTTGGTAGAAAACGGTTTACCATGTGCGGAAGTAACATTCCGCACCGAAGCGGCGGCGGAGTCGATTTGCATCATGCGTGAAGCGTACCCAGAATTGTTGATTGGCGCGGGCACCGTTTTGACCACAGAACAAGTGGATATCGCCATCGAAGCGGGTGTGGACTTTATCGTTAGCCCAGGCTTCAACCCAACCACAGTGAAATACTGTCAGCAACGTGGCGTGACTATCGTACCGGGTGTAAACAACCCAAGCTTGGTTGAGCAAGCGATGGAAATGGGTCTGCGTACGTTGAAGTTCTTCCCTGCTGAGCCATCAGGCGGCGTAAGCATGCTGAAAGCACTCACGGCGGTTTACCCAGTGGAATTCATGCCAACAGGTGGCGTAAGCCCATCCAACGTGGAAGATTACCTAGCGCTGAAATCGGTTGTGGCTTGTGGCGGTACTTGGATGGTGCCAACCGCAATGATGGACAACGGCGATTGGGAAGGCATTGCTGAATTGGTTCGCGCAGTTAAGTAAAACGCACAAACGGCTCCGAAATACCCCGAACGTTAGAAAAAGTGATACAAAAAAGGGTCATCAAGTTACTTGATGACCCTTTTGCTTTTGGAATGAAACGGCTTTAGAAGTGATGCTTCATAAAGCGCTTAATAAAGCGAATGAAATCTGCTTCGGCTAGCTTCGCGCACTTCAATGTTTGGGCGTGAGACAATTCTACATCTCCCAAGCCTTCTGCCATGTTGGTGATCGCACACACTGCCAATACGGGTAAGCCGCAATGCGCCGCAGAAATCACTTCTGGCACGACCGACATGCCCACCACATCACCACCGATGATTTGCATCATGCGGATTTCGGCTGTGGTCTCAAAGTTGGGGCCTGTGTAAGAGACAAACACGCCTTCATTGAGGTGAATGCCATTGGCTTTGCCGACTTCAAACGCTTCTGCTCGCAGGTCTTTGTCGTAGACATTGGCGAGGCTGAAGAACCTCGGGCCGTACTCTTCATCATTCGGACCGATCATTGGCGATTCAGGCATGGTGTTGATGTGGTCATGAAATACCACCAGAGAACCGACATCAATACGCTCAGGGCGAAGGGAGCCTGCCGCGTTGGTGACGAGCAGAAACTCACAGCCCAGCTTTTTAAAGGTGCGCACGGGCGTGGTCATGACCTTCATTGAGCCGTGTTCGTAGTAGTGACCGCGACCTTTCATGCACACTACGTCTACGCCACCCATGGTACCAAGTACCAACTCACCAGAGTGGCCTAGCACGGTGCTAACCGGAAAGCCTTCGAGCTCTTCGTATGGAATGACCACTTTGTCTTGTAGTTCATCTGCCAATACGCCCAAGCCAGAGCCTAAAATAAACGCCGCTTTAGGTTGGAAGTTTGGTTTGCGTTCGCGAATGGTTTGTAGCGCACCGATTACTGGATCGTGATTCATGTTAGTCACCTTCTGGTTGTGTGTTGATTCTATTGTGTGACTTTCTGCGCTGGTTATCTTTGCTTTATTCGCTACTATCATCCTTAAAAAGAGGATGATGAAATTCGCTAGGACTCAATGCATGAAGTCAGAACCATTTGAGCGCGTGACGCTGAAGATGCTGCGTTACTTTTACGAGGTCGCACAAACCAAGCATTTCACTAAGGCCGCCGAGAACCTCAATATCACCAATTCGCCGTTGAGCAATCGCATCAAAGAGTTGGAAGAAGTGCTTAACGTCAAACTGTTTGAGCGTGATTCAAGAAACGTCATGCTGACGGAGGCCGGGCGATTGTTGGAGTCCAAATGCCAACTGATTTTTCAGACCTTGGATGTCTCGCTCAATCAAGTGCAGCAAGTGGGGTTGAACCAGAGAAATATCCTGCGAGTTGGTGTGGTAAGTAGCGCATTTTGGGGTGGATTTGATCGTCTGTTACAGCGTTTCCATGCTGAGCATGACACTTATCACGCCGACATTTTTGACCTTAACCCAGAGACGCAAAAGAAGCATCTGAGCGAGAAGAAAATCGATGTGGGCATTGTGCGTTTTGCTGATGCACTCAACATTTATCCGTATCAGTCGGTATCTTTGGGCAAAGATGTGTTTGTGGTGGCGGTGTCGGAGCAACATGAGTTAGCCAGCAAATCTTTGCTGCGGCTCCAAGATTTAAAGGCGTGTGAGTTTGCGTTTATGAGTTTGGCGAATTCTGCCTCGGCAAACTTCATCATCAATGCCTGTCTGCAAGAAGGCTTTTCACCCCATATTGGCAAACAAGTGGTGGAGCCAAGCACCTTGATGGCATATGTAGCAAACAGCAATACCGTGACGTTGGTTCCGTCGACGTTTTCTCAGCATCATTGGCATGGGATTCGTTTTATCAAGCTGAAAGAGTCACTGTGTGCAGACTTGTGTCTGATTCATGATGGTAAGCAGGAGAGTGCTATTAAAGCCGAGTTTATTCGCACATTATTAGAGAATGCGAGTTAAGCATGGGATAACAAAAAAAGGTCATCCTAAGATGACCTTTTCAAATGATTCGCTGAAATCAGCAATGCGATTAGCGCGTAATTAACGCATCGTTACGAACTCTTCAGAGCCCGTTGGGTGGATAGCCACAACAGAGTCGAAGTCTGCTTTGGTTGCGCCCATCTTCATTGCTACGCCGAAGCCTTGGATCATTTCATCTACCGTGAAACCGATGCCGTGCAGACCAACAACCGTTTCTTCTTCGCCCGCACATACAAGCTTCATCTTACATGGTTGACGGTGCTTAGTAACGGCGGTGTACATCGCCGTAAAGCCAGACGTGTAGACTTTGATATTGTCTTTGCCGTACTTCTCTTCCGCTTCTTGCGTCGTTAGACCGATAGTGCCGATTGGTGGGTGGCTAAATACCACAGTTGGTACCAAATCGTAGTCCATTTTCGCGTTTGGTTTGTTGTTGAACAAACGCTCAGAAAGTTGACGACCCGCTTTCACTGCTACTGGCGTTAGCTCGATACCGCCTTCCATGATGTCACCCACACAGTAGATGCCTTTCACGTTGGTTTCTTGGTATTCGTCTACCTTGATGTAGCCTTTTTCGTTCGTTGCCACACCGGTTGACGCTAGGTTGATTGCGTCTGTCGCAGGGTGACGACCGATTGCCCAAATCAGTTGGTCAACGTTTTGGCTTTCACCGTTTTCTAGGTGCAGAGTTAGGCTGCCATCGGCTTCTTTTACCACTTCTTTTGGTACAGAGTGGGTGTGCAGTTTTGGACCTTCTGCGTCCATCACTTCAACCAACGTATCGATGATCATTGGATCGAAGCTACGCAGTGGTGACTCTTTACGTACGAACAGGTGCGTTTCTGTACCTAGCGCGTGCAGTACGCCAGCAATTTCAACTGCGATGTAGCCAGCACCCACAACCGCAACGCGTTTTGGTTGCTCTGCTAGGTCGAAGAAGCCGTTTGAATCGATGCCGTATTCAGCGCCTGGAATGTTTGGAATAGTAGGACGACCACCAACCGCGATCAGGATGTGATCTGCTGTGTAGTGTTCACCGTTTACTTCGACAGTTTTTTCGTCAACAAACTTAGCAAAGCCTTTAATCACGTTTACTTTGTTGTTGCCAAGAACGCGATCGTAAGATTGGTGAATACGACCGATGTATGCCTGACGGCTCTCAACCAGTTTGCTCCAGTCGAAACCTTTCACGTCGACATCAAAACCGTAATCTTCTGCGTACAGGTTCATTGCTTCTGCGATTTGCGCGCCATGCCACATCACTTTTTTCGGTACACAACCTACGTTTACACAGGTACCGCCAAGGTCTTGAGCTTCGATTAGCGCAACTTTCGCGCCGTACATCGCCGCACGGTTTGCAGATGCGATGCCGCCACTGCCGCCACCGATACAGATATAGTCAAAATGAGTCGCCATTACTTTCTCCAAGAGCTTATAAATTTTATCTGGTACATAGATAGATTGGGATGACCTTGCCCGAACTCAATGCCACCGTTATCCCACTATCATAAATCGAATTCGACTAATTCCTAAATGGGAAAAAGCGACAATACTTATGACAAATAGCGATGAGAGGCACAAAAAGAAGAATAAGCACGATTGGAGGGAGAAGGTGAGAGCATAAAAAAGCGCAACGAGAATATCGTTGCGCTTGAAGATATCAGTACTGAAGTGCTTACTCTGGCACAATCCAGTCCACTTTCCAGTGGCCAGTTGCTGGTGCGATCGCGTCTTGCAGGAATGGCAGAATCTCTTTCATCTGGCTTTCCAGTTTCCATGGCGGGTTAATCACAATCATGCCGGATGCCGTCATGCCGCGCTCGTTGGTATCTGGTGCAACACCTAACTCGATTTGCAGAATTTTACGAATGCCCAGTGCTTCCAAGCCTTCGATCATATCTTCGATGTCGTGACGGTTTACCACTGGGTACCAAATCGCGTAGATACCGGTTGCCCAACGTTTATGGCTCTGATGAATCGCTCGCACCACATCGCGGTACTCTTTCGCGAGTTCGTATGGTGGGTCAATCAGCACCAAACCACGACGTTCTTGTGGCGGTAAGCTTGCTTTGAGGCGTTGGAATCCGTCTTCTTTGAAGATGCTCACTTGGCGATCACGATGGAATTCTTGCTCTAACAATGGGTGATCGGCCGGGTGCAACTCGGTCAGCACCATGCGATCTTGTGGGCGGATTTGCGCGCGCGCCACACGTGGTGAGCCTGGGTAGTAACGCAGCTTCTCGCCATTGTTGAGCACTTTAATGGCATCGATGTAGCTTTTGATGTCTTCGGGAATGCTTGGGTTATCCCAAATACGTGCGATGCCTTGTTTGTATTCGCCCGTTTTTTCAGACCATTCGTGAGTCAGATCGTAACGGCCCACACCCGAGTGGGTATCGTGATAAACGAATGGCTTATCTTTTTGTTTCAGCGCATCAAGAATGAGGCTTTGAACGATGTGTTTGACCACGTCGGCATGGTTGCCAGCGTGGAAGCTGTGGCGGTAACTTAACAAATTAAACTCTCGAAACACTCTTTGGTTGAGTGTGGTCTGTGATTTTCACTCTATGGCGGTATTATACTCAAGTAACTTAAAGATGTAGAACTTCCAATCAAATCTGTTCCTCTGATAAGGGGACGCTATTGAAATTTCTTTAAGTCACCCACACTTACTATGGGTAATCGAATTGAACTAGGTGAGTGTCTCGCACTCAAAAGGGTGTGAAATTTCATTTAGGTATAACAAGACTCAAGGACAGAGTAGCGCTGGTTGACTATATGATGGTCATCGCGGCATAGAGAAAGGGAACGGAGCTCCCCCAATCCATGTTGCTGGCTCGTCTGTACATTGAGTTGGCCTATCTACACAAAATAGACAGGCAATCACAGAGTCAAAACACAAAAGGAATTATTCATGTCTAATCCTCTTCTGACGTTTACGGACCTACCTCCGTTTTCTCAAATTAAACCAGAACACATCAAGCCTGCCGTTGAGCAAGCGATTGCTGACTGCCGAGCAAAAATCGATGAAGTTCTACAAGACAACGCTCATCCAACTTGGGACAGTGTGATTGCGCCAATTGAAGAAGCGGATGATCGCTTAAGCCGCATCTGGTCGCCAGTGGGTCACATGAACTCGGTAGTGAACAGCGAAGAGCTACGTGAAGCTTACGAAAGTTGCCTACCAATTTTGTCAGAGTACGGCACTTGGGTTGGTCAGCACAAAGGGTTGTACGAAGCGTACAAAACCATCAAAGCGAGCGAAGAATTTGCAACGTTAACTCGTGCCCAGCAGAAAACCATCACTGATGCACTGCGTGATTTCGAGTTATCAGGCATTGGTTTGCCATCCGATGAGCAGCACCGTTACGGCGAGATCAGCAAACGTATGTCTGAGCTGAGCTCTAAATTCTCTAACAATGTGCTGGATGCCACCATGGGTTGGACCAAGCACATCACAGACGAGAAAGACCTAGCAGGTATGCCAGAATCGGCGCTGGCAGCAGCGAAAGCTGCCGCAGAAGCAAAAGAGTTAGATGGTTACCTCATTACGCTAGATATCCCATCTTACCTACCTGTCATGACGTACTGCGATAACCAAGAGTTGCGTAAAGAAGTGTACGAAGCGTACGTGACGCGCGCTTCTGATCGAGGTCCAAACGCAGGCAAATGGGATAACTCAGAAATCATTACTGAGCAGCTAAAACTGCGCCATGAAATTTCACGTATGCTAGGTTTCAATACTTACAGTGAAAAGTCGTTAGCAACAAAGATGGCTGAAACGCCGGATCAAGTGCTGGGCTTCCTGAATGACCTAGCGACACGAGCGAAACCGCAAGGTGAACGTGAAGTCGAAGAGTTACGTCAGTTTGCGAAAAGTGAGTTTGGTGTTGAAGAGCTGAACGTTTGGGATATCGCTTACTACAGCGAGAAACAAAAGCAGCACCTGTTCCAAATTTCGGATGAAGAACTGCGCCCATACTTCCCAGAGTCAAAAGTCGTGAGCGGTCTGTTTGAAGTGCTAAACCGCGTGTTTGGCATGACCGTTACTGAGCGCGAAGGCGTAGACACTTGGCATGAGTCCGTGCGCTTTTTCGATATCTTTGATGCTGAAGGCTCACTCCGTGGCAGCTTCTACCTAGATCTCTACGCTCGTGAACACAAACGTGGCGGCGCGTGGATGGATGATTGTCGTGGTCGTCGCGTTACGCTATCTGGCGAGCTGCAAACGCCGGTTGCGTATCTAACGTGTAACTTCAACCGTCCAGTGGGCGACAAACCAGCACTGTTCACGCACGATGAAGTCGTGACGCTATTCCATGAGTTTGGTCATGGAATCCACCACATGTTGACGCAAGTTGATACAGGTGCTGTTTCAGGTATTAATGGCGTGCCTTGGGATGCGGTTGAGCTACCAAGTCAGTTCCTAGAAAACTGGTGTTGGGAAGAGGATGCGCTGGCGTTCATTTCTGGTCACTATGAGACAGGTGAGCCGCTACCTAAAGCGATGCTAGACAAAATGCTCGCAGCGAAAAACTTCCAATCTGCGATGGGTATTTTGCGTCAGCTAGAATTCGGCTTGTTCGACTTCACGCTTCACACCGAATATGACCCTGAAGTGGGTGCGCGTGTACTGGAAACTCTGGCGAAAGTGAAAGAGAAAGTCGCGGTAGTTCCTGCGGTTGAGTGGGCGCGTTTCTCACACAGCTTCGGCCATATTTTTGCTGGTGGCTACAGTGCGGGTTACTACAGCTACCTGTGGGCTGAAGTGCTGTCGTCAGACGCGTATTCTCGCTTTGAAGAAGAAGGCATCTTCAACAAAGAGACGGGTCTAAGCTTCCTGAACAACATCCTAGAAATGGGGGGCAGTGAAGAGCCAATGGAGCTGTTTAAGCGCTTCCGTGGCCGCGAGCCACAAATCGATGCACTGTTGCGCCATTCGGGTATTGCGGCGTAAATTGAGCAAAAAACATCAAGGCCAACCGTTCGGTTGGCCTTTTTTGTACAGTTTTTATAAAAAATTTTACGGATTTACGTTTCGGTTGATCGGGTTCTGCAACGATATCAATGTCTCCGTGGACTGAACCTCATCAATGGCTTGCAGCTTGTCGATCAGTACAAATTGCAGCTCTTCAATCGATTTGCACATCAATTTGACGAATATGTTATACGCGCCCGTGGTGTAGTAAGCTTCAACGACTTCGTCGAGCGCGTTGAGTTTTTCTAACGCGGAGTGGTAATCACGAGCTGCATTGAGGTTAATACCAATAAAGCAGCACACATCGTAGCCAAGCTTTTTAGTATTGATGATCACCTCCGTTCCTTCGATGATGTCAGCCGACTTCATCTTCTCGATACGCACATGGATAGTGGCAGGGCTGACATCGAACTGCTTTGCCATTTCTGCGTAGGGCGTTCTGGCGTCAGCCATTAGTGTTTTTAATATTGCGCGGTCAAGGTCGTCGAGTTTCGGCAGGCTCGCATTCATACTATGATTTCCGTTAGGGATAGAGTTTTACCTCCCTTTTATACTCATAGCGGATAGGATTCACAAGGTTTGGCAGGAGTAACTGCGGGTTAACTCCGAGCTATGGAGATAATGTGCAGCGTTTTCTGGTTATTGCCGCGCTATGTTGGAGCGCGTTTGCTACGGCCTCAGATCCGAAGGTGTTGGTCGTGCACTCCTATCATCAGGGTTTTTTCTGGACGGACTCCATACAGCGAGGCATCGAGCAACAGCTGGGCGATCGAGCGCTGGACATGCGTGTGCTCTATCTAGACTCGAAACGTAACCAGAGTGAGCAGTTTTTTGCACAACTAAAATCCTTATATCTTACGAAATTACGCAAAGAGCGATTCGATGCCATTTTAGTGAGCGATAACAATGCGCTTGAACTCATGCAGCGTTTAGCCCCAATCATCAAAGACACCCCAGTTATATTTAACGGCATTAATAACTACCATCCTTCTTTACATCGTTCTCTGAATGCAACCGGAGTCATGGAAGATGTCGATTTGGAAGCGAATCTCGCTCTTATTGAGCGCTTACATCCGAACTACACACAAGTTCTCATCGTCAGTGACCACTCGGTGACCGGTGAGGTGTTGCGTTATCAAATCGACAATTTTGTCCTCAAGTTCCCGCAATATCGAGACAAAATCGTACAACTTGTCCCAGACAGCATCATCGATCTAAAACAACAAGTCGCAAAACTGAGTTCCGATAAAGTCGTCTTGTTCTGGACCTATTACCGAGATAAACAAGGTATGGTTGGCAGCGAGCGTGACTGGGTTGGTGTCAACAAAGTCTCAAACGCGCCGCTGTTTATGGTGCATGACATTGGTTTGGGTCATGGCGCAGTTGGAGGGGTTATTCAAAGTGGTTATCGGCATGGTATTGAGAGTGCAGAGATGCTTGAATTCGTTTTGGATAACCCTGATCAGCCTCTGCCTGCCGTGAAAAAAAGTGATTCTGAAATAAAGCTCGATTACCAAGCGGTAGCGCGTTGGGGATTGGGGGCTGAACAAGAGGTTTCTGCGGTATTTTTTAATAAGCCAATGAAGCTTTCTGAACGTTTTGCCAAGGAAATTCGCCTGTTTGGTAGTCTGTTTGTGGTGATGTCGGTGGTCATTTTGCTGATGGGTTATTATTTACAGCGGATGCGTCGCAGTGAGAGCGCTGCGCGAGAAAGCCAGGCTATTCTAGAATCGATTTTCGATCAGAGCATGCAGTATATGGGCATTTTGGATGCCAACGGTGTGCTTAAATCGGGCAACGATCACCTTCAATCCTTACTTTATCACCAAGGACTGCGTTTAGACCGACCACTTTGGTTTCATCCCAACTGGAGTGAGAAAGCCCAAGCGCTGCTAGAGGAGTATTTCCATGCGCCTCACCATCAAGTGTCGACGTTTGAAGCTGAAATTTGGAGTAAAGAACACGGCGCCTTGGTGTTAGAAGTTTCGCTCAAGCCTTTTTCTCAGCAAGTAGGGAATCATAAGCAATACTTGTTTGAAGCGCGCGATATTACCAGTCGTAAATTGATGGAGGACAAGCTCTACCAACGTGAGTCAACCCTACGCAACTATTATGAGCAGCAGCCCGTGATGATGGTGACGCTTGATAGTAATAACCGAATTCAAGAAGTGAATCGATTTGCTCAACTACTTCTTGGCTACAAACCGATGGACATGCTCGGACATCGCCTGAGGGAGTTCTATTTTGATGACAAAGTGCTGTTCCCTCGCCAAGTGTTATTGCAACCCAACCAGCAAGTGCATGGTGTTTGGCGACGTGAAGTCGAGTATCGTCATGCAAATGGTCATCGTGTTTGGGTGCGCGAGAATATTCGTCCGCTGAGTGAATCTGAGCAACTGCTGATTGTGGGCGAAGATATTACCGAAACCAAACTGCTCTCCGAGAAATTGGAATACCAAGCTCGCTATGACTTACTGACGGGGACTTACAACAGAAACCATTTTGAACTAGAGCTTAAGACCGCACTGTGCGAAGTGGACAGCCATCGTCGAGTCCACGCCATGTTGTACCTCGACTTAGATCAACTAAAAGTCCTCAATGATACGGTTGGGCATGATGCAGGTGATGCGGCGATTCAATTCTGCGCAAGTATGCTGGAAGGCGTTCTGCCGTACAATTCCATCTTGGCTCGAATGGGAGGCGATGAGTTTGCGGTGTTACTCAAAGACTGTGACGAATATGGCGCCATCAATATTGCCAAACTGATCATCTCGACACTAAGCGAACACCTCTTTATTTGGGAAGACACACGCCTGTTCATCAGTTGCTCAATTGGTATCCGTATCATCGATCATACCGCTGATACGCCACAAATGGTGCACGCTCAAGCAGACTCTGCTTGTCACGCCGCTAAAGAGCAAGGCCGTAACCGCTATAATCTATTCAGCTTAGATAACGAAGAGTTGCAGCGTCGTCAGATGGAAATGCAGAGCGTCAATTTGGTGCATGAGGCATTGTCGAATCAACGTTTAGAACTGTTTGCTCAACCGATAAAAAGCTTACAAAAGCACGAGACTCAAATGTATTTTGAGATTTTGGTGCGTATTCGCAATGGGTACGGTGATTATGTTTCTCCTGCGCTGTTTATCCCTGCTTCCGAGCGCTACAACATTGCCCATTGGATTGATAAGCAGGTTATTACTCAAACACTAGAGTGGTTTGAACAGCGTCCTGAGGTGGTTGAACAGCTTGGTCGCTGTTCGATAAACCTTTCAGGTCAATCTATGGGGAATCAAGAGTTTATTGACTTCTTATTGGAGCGATTGGAAAGTTCGACTCTGCCGTGTGAAAAAATCTGCTTAGAAATCACCGAGACAGCGGCGATGAGCAATCTGGATCAAGCCATTGAGTTGTTTACCAAGCTAAAGTCTTTGGGTTGCATGATTGCATTGGATGATTTCGGATCTGGATTGTCTTCATTTGGTTACTTAAAGAAACTTCCTGTCGATATCGTGAAAATTGATGGTCTTTTCGTGCAAGATATCAACGTAAATGAAATGGACCGCGTGATGGTTCGTTCAATCAATGACTTGGCGAAGCAACTAGGCAAAGTGACGGTGGCGGAGTTTGTCGAAAATGACCAGGTCATGCAGCATTTGATAGACCTCGGTGTGGACTACGGCCAAGGCTACGGTATTGGCCATCCTAAGCCGCTTTCTGAGCTAGTGGAGCAACTGACGGCTGTATAACCTCTGCGTAGCAAGCTCAACCTAGCATTAATAGGTAACTTAGGTATACACTCAGCGCCAGTTACCTCGATTTTTATTGGAGCCTCCTTTTGCAACTGCAATTGATCTGTGAAAACCCGTCTCAACAATCTCATCTTGATGAACTCGCTGCGCGTTGGCAGCTTTCACACACTGACGATAGCGATTTTGCTTTGGTGCTAACCACCGAGCGTTTGGAGCTACGTAAAGTGGATGAGCCAAAGCTGGGTGCAATCTTTGTGGATTTGATTGGTGGTGCGGTCGGTCATCGTCGCAAGTTCGGTGGTGGTAAAGGCCAGGCAATTGCGAAAGCTGCGGGGTTGAACAAAGGGGCAACGCCAACCGTGTTAGACGGCACGGCAGGTCTTGGTCGTGATGCGTTTGTGCTCGCCTCGCTAGGTTGTAAAGTGCAGATGGTCGAGCGTCATCCAGTCGTAGCGGCTTTGTTAGATGATGGCTTGGATCGAGCGAAACAAGACCCAGAAATCGGCACCTGGGTATCTGAGCGCATGTCGCTAATCCATGCTTCTAGCCATGATGCGCTGGAACAATTGGCGCAAGATAAAGACTTTGTCCAGCCAGATGTGGTGTATCTTGACCCGATGTATCCGCACCCAGAAAATAAAAAGAAGTCGGCGCTCGTGAAAAAAGAAATGCGCGTTTTCCAATCGTTGGTTGGCGCTGATTTGGACGCCGATGGCCTACTAGGACCAGCCATGGCGTTAGCCACAAAGCGTGTAGTAGTTAAGCGCCCGGACTACGCGAATTGGCTGAACGAGCAAAAGCCAAGCATGGCGATTGAAACCAAAAAGAATCGTTTCGACGTCTACGTCAAAGCCTCGATGGCATAACCTCCTGACTCGCAAAAACTTCTCGTCACAGCATTGAACCAAGTGCTGTGACGCTGCCATTCTTTCCTGAACACTATTGATAGTTTTCTCTTGCTAATTCCCTTCCCTGACTGTATATCTAACTAAGAATTATTATTATTTCACTTGTTGTGATGCGGTCGATAACTGGGAAGCTGGAGTAGTAGAATGGCTAAACGTTTATGTAAAATGAGTCGCAAACAGATCGCGGCAGAACTTGGTGATATCCATCGTTTAGTTGTCGCACCAAAATTCGTTTGTCGTTCTTGCGCACGCTCTTCATCGGCCAAAGATACCCTTTGTAAGCCAGCCGCAATTCCTCCACAAAAATGCCAAGACAAGCCATTGAGTGAGCAACAAGCATGTGGCTTATTGGTTGAAGCTCTGCCAGCACAAGCGATTCCAGTGACCACTAAACAAAGCAACGAAAAAGCCGCGATTGTGAGGCGTGTTGTTGAGCGTGTGAAAGAGAAAAAACAAGCCGAAAAATCTCCGGAGCCAGTAAGAGCCGACGCACCAGTATGGTTTGATTTAGCGGATAAAAAATCGCTCAAGAAAGCGAAAAAAACACTGAAAAAGCACTATAAGCAGCAAAAGAAGTTGCTAAAAGTGGCGAAAAAACAACAAAAGTTACTTAAGCGTCAGCGCAAGCTTGAAGCGCGCAATGCGAAACTAGAAGTGTTGCTGCCAACTCCACCTAATGCTTTGATGAACGCAATCTCACAAGCCAAAGTGCATTAATCAAACAAAAAACGCTCTCCAGTCGGAGAGCGTTTTTTATTGTCGAAATGTTTATAGGATTAGCTGCGTTACTTATTGGCGTAACTCATCTCTACGCGCTTTTTCACCCAGGTTTCGTTAATCCATAGGGATAGCATGATGATCGCACCGCCAATGGCGAGTCGCATGACATCAACATCGCGGTTCCAAATCACAATGTTTACAATCAAGCCCGCCGGAACCAATGCATTGTTCATTACTGCCAGTGCCCCTGCGTTCACCATAGTCGCGCCTTTGTTCCAAGCAAAGTAACCAAAACCAGAAGCAATCAACCCAAGGTATGTCAGAATGCCCCATTGCGTTGTAGTGGTTGGTAGTTTGTCGAGGTTACCCATGAGCGCGAAAGCCACGGTTGCTACACAAAGTGCACCTAAGTAGAAGTAGCCAAACACGGTGTGTTGTGGCAAATCGACGGGCTCACTCTCCATGATATATTTGTAGCCCACCTGACCGATGGCAAAGCAGAGGTTTGCTCCTTGTACGACCAAAAAGCCCAGTAGGAAATCTTCATTAATGCCTGCAAATTTAATCCAGGCGGCACCAAATACGGCTATTGCAGCGGTAACTAAGTACCAAGGTGAAAAGCGACCTTTCAAGAAGTCATAGATTAGCGTGACGTAAATGGGTGTGAATACAGTGAACAGCAATACTTCTGGCACGGAAAGGAGCAAAAAAGATTGGTAGTAGAAGCAATACATCAAACCGAGCTGGAAGCCACCGACAGTCATCAGTTTCGCGATTAGGGATTTGCTAACGCCACGGAATTTCAAAAAGGGAATGAAAACCAGGCTCGCCAGTGCCACGCGCATGAACACCGAGAACCAAGAATCAACCTGACCGGCGAGGTAAACGCCGATCAGGCTAAATGAGAATGCCCAAAGTAGGGTAACTGCGGATAGATAAGCCATGGATGAGAATCTTTATCAACAACAAATGTGCCCGCAGTCTAACCAAGTTTT
>NZ_JAWOTH010000024.1:0-42696 GCF_033338745.1 Vibrio sp. Vb1026 | reverse complement strand
AATCAAATGAGGCCTCATACGGCTTTAAAATACAAAACGCCCGATGAAGTACATCGAGCGTTTTAGTTAAAAAGTGTTAACCCATATCAGGACGGGTCAATGAAACGATTAGCCTGTGTTGCGCATACCAGCAGCAATACCAGCAATCGTCACCATCAACGCTTCTTCCAAGTTTGCAGAAGCTTCTTCGGTTTGACGCGTGCGGTATAGTAGCTCTGCTTGTAGCATATTCAATGGCTCAACGTAGATATTGCGTAAGCGAATCGACTCGAGTCCCCAAGGGTCATGCTGCATCAAGTTTTCGTTGTTCTCTACATTCAGTACCGCTTTGATGTCTTCTTGAAGCTGAGCACGAAGTTTTTCACCGAGTGGACGGAGCGACTCATCCACCAATCGCTCATCGTAGTAGCGAGAGATATCAATATTACACTTCGAGTACACCATCTCTAGCATGCCGAGACGAGTAGAGAAAAACGGCCATTCGCGGCACATCTCTTCGAGCAATGCTTGGTGGCCTTTATCGATCGAGTATTGAATCGCTTCACCTGCGCCTAGCCATGCAGGAAGTACCAAACGGTTTTGACTCCATGAGAAGATCCACGGGATTGCACGTAAGCTCTCTACTCCGCCCTTAGGGTTTCGTTTTGCAGGACGAGAACCAAGTGGCAACTTGCCGAGTTCGAGTTCTGGTGTTGCTTGGCGGAAGTAAGGCACGAAATCTGGCTCGCCACGAACCACATTTCGGTAAGACTCACAGCTTACTTCTGATAGCACTTCCATCAAGTCGCGCCATTCTTGTTTTGGCTCTGGTGGCGGTAACAAGTTGGCTTCCAGAATCGCACTTGCATATAGGTTAAAGCTGTTTACTGCGACATCTGGGAGTCCCAGTTTAAAGCGGATCATCTCGCCTTGCTCTGTTACACGTAAACCGCCTTTCAAGCTTTTTGGTGGTTGCGACAAAAGCGCAGCATGCGCAGGCGCACCACCGCGACCGACTGTGCCCCCACGACCATGGAATAGAGTTAGCTCAACGCCTTCTTCTTCAGCCACTTTAACTAACGATTCCATCGCATGATACTGAGCCCAACCAGCAGACATAACACCTGCATCTTTCGCTGAGTCAGAGTAACCAATCATGACCATCTGGTGGTTTTGGATAAAACCACGGTAAAGGTCAATCCCCATAAGCTGCTTAATGACCGATTCTGCGTTGTTCAAATCGTCTAGCGTTTCGAACAGAGGACACACATCCATGCGGTAAGGGCAACCTGCTTCTTGTAGCAGTAGATGAACGGCTAGTACATCAGAAGCGGTACGTGCCATTGAAATAACGTAAGCGCCAAACGCTTCACGCGGTTGTGCTGCAACAATCTTACAGGTATCCAAAACCTCTTTGACGGGTTCAGACGGTTCCCAATCACGAGGGAGAAGCGGACGTTTAGATGCCAGCTCGTTAGTTAGAAAAGCAATCTTATCTTGCTCACTCCATTGTTCGTAATCACCAATACCTAAGTAGCGAGTTAGTTCAGACAAGACGTTTGAGTGACGCGTGCTCTCTTGGCGGATATCAAGACGTACAAGATGGATACCAAATGCTTTTACGCGGCGTAGTGTATCCAGTAATGAGCCGTTGGCTATTACACCCATGCCACATTCGTTTAGTGACTGGTAGCAGGCATACAACGGTTCCCAAAGTTGCTCGACTTTTTGCAGTGGTGCTTTAACGGCCAGTTTTTGACCGTGGATCTTAGCATCGAGAATATCTTTGGTTTCATTGAGCAGAGTGCGTAATTGCTTCAGGATCGCACGGTATGGTTCGTGCTGATCTTCGCCAGCAAGCTCACGGACTTGATCGTTTGAAACTGTCATAGACAGCTCGCTGATCAACTCGTTGATGTCATTGAGATAAAGATCGGCGGCTTTCCAACGAGACAAAAGTAAGACTTCACGCGTAACGTTGTGAGTAACAAACGGGTTACCGTCACGGTCACCGCCCATCCAAGAGGAGAAGTGCACTGGGCGAGCATCAATGGGTAAACCTTCTCCAAGGTAAGATTTTAGACGGTCATTCATCTCACGTAGGAAGTCAGGTACTGCTTCCCATAGCGAGTTTTCAACGACCGCAAAGCCCCACTTTGCTTCATCCAACGGAGTAGGGCGTTGTTGTCGAATCACGTCTGAATGCCAGCCTTGGGCAATCAGTTGCTCTAGGCGGCGTTCGGTTTTTCTGCGCTCTTTAGAAGAAAGATCGCTTAGCTCCAACTTTGATAAGCACTCGTTTATCTTGACCAGTTTGTTGATCATCGTGCGGCGCGTAATTTCTGTTGGGTGAGCCGTCAATACCAATTCAATATTCAGATCACGAACCGCTTGGGCAGTGTCCAGTTTGCTCACATCGTTTTGTACCAGTTTAGAAAACAGCGAGTTAATCGCGTCTGGTTCGCAAATGTGCTCTTCACAATGGCGTGAAATCGTGTGGTATTGCTCAGCGATATTGGTGAGGTTTAGAAATTGGTTAAACGCGCGAGTAACGGGCGTTAGCTGCTCATCAGGTAGATGTTTGATTTCTTCGATCAAGCTGTCCCTGTCTGCTTGATTCCCTGCTTGAGCTGATTTGGATAATTTACGAATGGTTTCCACTTTCTCGAAGATTTCTTCGCCATGGGCATCGCGAATGGTGTTACCCAATAAGTGGCCTAACATGCGCACATTACTTTTGAGTGCGGCGTATTTCTCGTTCATTGTCGTCCTGCCTCGTAAAAAAACTACATCCATTGTCCTTGTTAAGACTCCAATCTAGCGAAAAGCACCAGTTATAGTCAAATAAAGCAGACTAAGTTTGCAATTATTCCGCTGTCTCCTGATTTAGAGCAAATTTACGGCAGCCATAGAGTAAGAAGTGAAAATTAATTACAAAATAACAAGTTAAATAAGTGTTAAGACTAGCGCTAAATTGTGAAGATAAAAAGATGCAGCTCAATCGAGCTGCACAGACTTTCGAGCTTAAACGGGTATTAACAGCAGTACTTGACCATCGCCTTTGAAAGCACATCAATTGTGGGGTCGATAAAGTCGAAGGATAGAAACTCATCCGGTTGATGGGCTTGGTCGATTGACCCAGGGCCGAGCACCAAGGTTGGACACAACTGCTGTAGAAATGGTGCTTCAGTACAGTAGTTCACGGTTTCTGAACTGGTTTGGCAGATCTCTTCAACACCACCAATAAATGGGTGGTCATGTTGGCATTCGTAACCCGGAATAGGCTCATGCAATGGAATAATCTCCAGTCTCCCAGGCCATTTCGCTTCGACTTCTTTTAATGCTCCGCGCAACATGTTCTCTAAACCATCAAGGCTAATGCCGGGAAGAGGACGCACGTCGTAATGCAGCTCACAGCAACCACAAATACGGTTAGCGCTGTCACCACCGTGAATGTGTCCAAGGTTTAGGGTAGGGCTTGGAATGGCAAAACCCGGATGGTGATATTCTTTAATCAATTTGTCACGCAGTTGCATCATGGCGAACATGACTTCATGCATGATCTCAATAGCGTTAACGCCAAGCGCTGGGTCCGATGAATGACCGGACTTGCCTGTTACGCGAATGGCATTTGCCACATGCCCTTTATGACCTCGAATTGGCACAAGGCTGGTGGGTTCACCAATGATGCAGTAATCCGGCTTAAATGGGGCGTTTGCTGTGAAATGTCGCGCGCCCAACATGGTGGTCTCTTCGTCACAAGTGGCTAATACGTAAAGTGGTTTGCTCTGCTTGCTCCAATCGACTTTCTTCACTGCTTCATAAATAAAGGCGAAAAAGCCTTTCATGTCTGCTGTGCCTAAACCGTAGAAGCGGTTGTCTTTTTCCGTCAGTTTATGCGGATCAAAATTCCATCGCCCTTGATCGAATGGCACGGTATCACTATGGCCAGCAAGTAAAAGGCCACCTTCTCCCTCTCCCATACGTGCGATCATATTGTGCTTGCCTGGCTCGACTTCGATCACTTCAACGCTAAAACCCAGATCTTTAAACCAAGATGCGAGTTTTTCGATGACTTTTGCATTGCCCTGATCCCAGCTCGGATCCGTGGAGCTGATAGAAGAGGTGCTGATGAGTCCTTCATAGACCTCTAGAAAAGTTGGTAATTGCATGGATTCTTCAAATCTCCTGTTGACAGACAGACCACAAAAATGTAAAACACATATTAAATCATATTTAATGAATAAAAAATCAAAATAAAGCAAAAATTAAATATGAATAGTCATTTGAGCCTTTAAGTATATGGATGTTACACAATGCTAAAAACCACGATTATTGGAGCCAGCGGTTACACCGGCGCAGAGTTAGCGTTAATGGTTAATAAACACCCACAACTCACGCTATCAGGTTTATACGTTTCCGCCAACAGTGTTGATGCGGGAAAGAGCATCGCGCAGCTGCACGGTAAGCTAGCGGGCATCATTGATATGCCAGTTTTACCACTAACGGATCCACTGCAAATCGCTCAAGAATCGGACGTGGTGTTTTTGGCAACGACTCACGAAGTCAGCCATGATTTAGCCCCAACTTTCTTGGAGACAGGCTGTCAGGTATTCGATTTATCGGGTGCATTCCGTGTGAAAAGTGAAGGCTTTTACGACACTTTTTATGGCTTCGCACATCAACATAACAACTGGCTAGATAAAGCAGCATACGGCTTAGCTGAGTGGAACCAAGAATCAATAAAAACCACTCCTTTGATTGCAGTAGCAGGTTGCTACCCAACCGCTTCACAGCTTGCAATCAAACCTTTATTAGAACATGCGTTGCTCGATACCAACCAATGGCCAGTGATCAACGCAACCAGTGGTGTATCAGGTGCAGGGCGTAAAGCCTCCATGGTTAACAGCTTCTGTGAAGTGAGCTTGCAACCCTATGGTGTATTTAACCATCGTCACCAGCCAGAGATTGCTCAGCACTTGGGTTGCGATGTGATTTTTACTCCGCACCTCGGCAACTTTAAACGCGGCATTCTTGCCACTATCACTATGAAGCTTGCGCAAGGTGTGACAGAAGCACAAGTGGCACAGGCGTTTGAACAAGCTTATCAAGGCAAGCCTGCGGTGCGTCTTAAAGGCGACGGTATTCCACGTATTCAGGATGTCGAAAATACCCCTTTCTGTGATATCGGCTGGAAGGTACAAGGCGAACACATCATTGTGATTTCAGCTATCGACAACCTACTTAAAGGTGCATCGAGTCAAGCGATGCAATGTCTCAATATTCATTACGGTTACCCAGAACTGACAGCGTTGCTGTAGTCGTTGAAAGAGGGAAATGCGATGACGCAAACCAATCAAGCTCCTTTAGTCATTAAGCTAGGTGGTGCAGCTCTATCATGCACTCAAACCTTAAGCCAACTTTTTGGTGCCATTGCGGCTTACCAAAAATCGGCACAGCGACAAATCGCCATCGTTCATGGCGGTGGCTACCTAGTTGATGAGTTGATGGCAAAGCTTCAGCTTGAAACCGTAAAGAAAAACGGTTTACGCGTAACACCTTACGATCAAATTCCTGTGATTGCAGGCGCGCTTGCAGGCACTGCGAATAAGTTACTTCAAGGTCAAGCGATTGCGGACGGTCTTAACGCTGTGGGCCTTAGCCTTGCGGATGGTGGTTTGTGTCTTGTTGAAGAACTTGACCCAGAACTCGGCGCGGTAGGCAAAGCATCACCGGGTGACTCAGCACTATTACAAGCGGTGCTAAACACAGGTGCACTGCCGATCATCAGTTCAATTGGTTTAACCAAAGATGGCCAGATGATGAATGTGAATGCTGATCAAGCAGCAGTCGCGGTTGCGGGCGCATTAGATGCGGAGTTAGTCCTGTTATCAGACGTGAGTGGTGTATTAGATGGAAAAGGCCATTTGATCAAAACCCTGTCAGAGCAGCAAGCTAACTCGTTGATCGATGGACATGTGATCACCGATGGCATGATCGTCAAAGTTAAAGCTGCTTTGGAGGCCGCCAATGATCTTGGCCGTCCAATTGAAGTCGCGACCTGGCGTTACCCAGAAAAATTAGCACAGTTATTCGCTGGTGAAAGTATTGGTACTCAATTCTTGCCTCAATAAGCATCAGCAAAAGAATTCAATATTAGGAAGTCGTAGTTGGCACTGACCGCCGAGCGCAGCGCCAGTTAAGTTTGGAGAAAAAACATGAGCAAAGTGAACGTAAATAAAGTGGTAGTCGCATACTCAGGCGGTCTAGATACTTCAGTAATCATCCCGTGGCTAAAAGAGAACTACGACTGTGAAGTAGTGGCTTTCGTTGCCGATGTTGGTCAAGGTGCCGAAGAGCTAGAAGGCATTGAAGCGAAAGCAAAAGCCTCTGGTGCTTCTGAGTGTTACATCGCGGACTTGAAAGAAGAAATGGTCGCAGACTACATTTACCCGACACTAAAAACCGGCGCGTACTACGAAGGTAAGTACCTGCTAGGTACATCAATGGCGCGTCCAATCATTGCTAAAGCGCAGGTTGAAGTGGCACGTAAAGTGGGCGCGGACGCACTGTGTCATGGCTGTACAGGTAAAGGTAACGACCAAGTGCGTTTCGAAGGTGCATTTGCAGCACTAGCACCGGACTTACAAGTGATTGCACCTTGGCGTGAGTGGGACCTAGTGAGCCGTGAAGAGTGTTTGGATTACCTAGCTGAGCGTAATATTCCTTGCTCTGCGTCTCTTACTAAGATCTATTCACGTGATGCAAACGCATGGCACATTTCGACGGAAGGCGGCGTTTTAGAAGATACGTGGAACGCACCAAACGAAGACTGCTGGGTGTGGACTGTCGACCCAGAGCAAGCGCCAAATGAAGCGGAATACGTCACGCTGAAAGTAGAAAAAGGTGAAGTGGTCGAAGTTGATGGTGAAGTGATGACACCATATAACGCACTGGTTTACCTAAACGAGAAGGGCGCTAAGCACGGTGTTGGCCGTATCGATATCGTGGAAAACCGTCTTGTTGGGATGAAGTCTCGTGGTTGTTATGAAACACCGGGAGGCACCATCATGATGGAAGCGCTGCGTGCTGTAGAGCAGCTTGTGCTAGACAAATCATCATTCGAATTCCGTGAGGAGCTAGGTCTAAAAGCGTCTCACCTTGTATACGATGGCCGTTGGTTTACGCCACTATGTAAATCGATCCTTGCCGCTTCAGAAGAGCTAGCGCAAGACGTTAACGGTGAAGTGGTTGTTAAGCTCTACAAAGGTCAAGCGACAGTGACGCAAAAACGTTCTGACAACAGCTTGTATTCAGAAGAGTTCGCGACTTTTGGTGAAGATGAAGTTTACGACCAAAGCCATGCAGGTGGGTTCATCCGTCTTTACTCGCTATCAAGCCGTATTCGTGCATTGAACAGCCAGAAGAAATAATCCATTAACATCCATCTTGGATTGAATAAAGACCCGCCATTTATAGGCGGGTCTTTTGGTTTCTAAAAGCGAGTATCTAAAGTTTGTTTGAATATATATGTAAAAATATTGAATTTATACTTTATTTTTTATCGAAATTGCCGTAACGTTGACCCATAAGAAAAAGTGAGCAAATGACCATCAAATTGGTTACTACTCATTCGAGAACGTTAGAGTAAGCAATAGTCATCAGGAGAGACGCAATGGCATTATGGGGCGGAAGATTTACCCAAGCGGCAGACACCAGATTTAAAGAGTTCAATGATTCGTTGCGTTTTGACTACCGATTGGCTGAGCAAGACATCGTAGGTTCAATCGCATGGTCTAAAGCTCTGCTTTCTGTTGATGTGCTATCGGCAGAAGAACAGCAGAAACTGGAACTTGCTTTAAATGAGCTGAAGTTAGAAGTGATGGAAGACCCTCACCAAATTCTTCGCTCTGATGCAGAAGATATCCACTCTTGGGTTGAACAGCAGCTAATCAGTAAAGTGGGAGATTTAGGTAAAAAACTCCACACTGGGCGTTCTCGGAATGACCAAGTCGCCACAGACTTGAAACTTTGGTGTCGTCAGCAAGGTCAGCAATTATTGATTGCTTTAGATCGCCTACAAGCACAAATGGTCCATGTTGCTAAACAGCACCAAGGCACCGTATTGCCAGGCTATACTCATCTTCAGCGTGCTCAACCCGTAACCTTTGCTCACTGGTGCTTGGCTTATGTTGAAATGTTCGAGCGTGACTACTCTCGTCTGAATGATGCCTTACAGCGTCTCGACACTTGTCCACTTGGCTCGGGGGCGTTAGCGGGAACGGCTTATCCGATTGATCGCGAACAATTAGCACATAATCTCGGTTTCCACCGTGCTACGCGTAATTCACTCGATTCGGTTTCAGATCGTGATCATGTGATGGAACTGATGTCGGTGGCGTCGATTTCTATGCTTCACCTTTCTCGTCTTGCAGAAGATATGATCTTCTACAATTCAGGCGAGTCAAACTTCATTGAGTTAGCGGATACGGTGACATCTGGTTCGTCATTAATGCCACAGAAGAAAAACCCAGATGCACTTGAGTTGATCCGTGGTAAGACAGGGCGTGTCTATGGCGCATTATCGAGCATGATGATGACAGTTAAAGCCTTGCCATTGGCGTACAACAAAGACATGCAGGAAGATAAAGAAGGGTTGTTTGACGCTTTAGATACATGGAACGACTGCATGGAAATGGCAGCTCTGTGTTTTGACGGTATTAAAGTGAATGGCGAGCGCACACTAGAAGCGGCGAAACAAGGTTACGCAAACTCGACTGAGTTGGCTGATTACCTAGTGGCGAAAGGCATCCCATTCCGTGAAGCTCACCACATCGTCGGTGTCGCGGTCGTTGGTGCTATTGCTAAAGGCTGTGCGCTGGAAGAATTGTCTCTGCAAGAGCTAAAAGCCTTCTCTGAGGTGATTGAAGATGATGTGTATGACATTCTGACTATCGATTCGTGTTTGGAAAAGCGTTGTGCTTTGGGGGGTGTTTCGCCTCACCAGGTCGCTTACGCGGTAGAACAAGCGGATAAGCGCCTGAGCCAGCGTGACAGCTCGGCGGTGAAAGTGCGTCCTGCACGTTTGACGGACATTGAAACGCTGGAAGGTATGGTTGCTTACTGGGCGAACCTTGGTGAGAATCTTCCGCGCTCTCGTAATGAGCTCGTGAGAGATATTGGCTCTTTCGCGGTGGCTGAGCATCATGGTGAAGTGACGGGTTGCGCTTCTCTATATGTGTATGACTCAGGGTTGGCTGAAATACGCTCTCTTGGTATCGAAGCGGGCTGGCAAGGCCAAGGGCAGGGCAGTGCGATTGTGAACTATTTGGTTGAGAAAGCGCGCCAGATGGCGATCAAGAAAGTCTTTGTTCTAACGCGAACGCCTGAGTTCTTTATGAAGCAAAGCTTTTTACCGACATCGAAGTCATTACTGCCGGAGAAAGTTCTGAAAGATTGCGATCAGTGCCCACGTCAACATGCATGTGATGAGGTAGCGCTTGAGATCAATTTAATGGAGCAAGTGATCCAAAAAACGCATGTGGCATGAACTGAAGTTGTGGAGTGATTTTATTAGCATTCAATGACATAGTCATTTTCCTGTTTACTTACATCAGTATTCGCTAAAAAAATCGAAAAAATTTGGAACCTTTGAGAGGAAGCCCGGTCTATTAAAGTACCACTGCTTTTTCTTAGAAGAATCTAAGAGAGCCCCAGAACTGACATTGGTTTTGGGGCTTTTTTCTATCTGTCACTTTTCTCTTTTTTATTGGCCTTTTTTTGTCCCTTTCGACGTTGCCAAGGCAAGATGACAAAACGCATCCATAAGTGTAGAAACAACAAAACGTTGAAAGCGAAGCCGGCAAAGATCAAAGCGATCGACTCGATGCTTTGTGGATCATCTTTGAGCGTAAACCACCACACAATCCAACACAGTACAGAAAGTACCGTCAATTGATCCAAGCATCGTTGGCAACGTCCAAGTTTTTTCCAAAACCAATGTTCCTCGCAGCGGCGACAAGTCATAGTGTTTTCCAAACCATTAGTGTTGCTTCAGATTATATATCTAACTAAATGGTGGAAAGCGTTTCTTACACGGGCTTAGAGCGCCATGACACAACCAAAAATGGAAAGTTAGCTTTGTAAAAGCTTTGTGGCACGTAATTGATGTATGGTGTGCTGTCAGTCTTTAACAGGAAATATAATGATGTCGACAGAGTTGAAACTTGCGCTGAGTATCGCTGGTGGGTTCTTTATGATCGGTGTTGTCGCGATTTGTATGGTCAGCCGCTATGCAATGATGGCAGCGTAAGAGAGATTTCATTGCACCGAAGTAGTAAAGCAAAGCCTCGTTGATGACGAGGCTTTGCTTTATATTTAGATAGAAGCCTGAAAGCGTTAGCAGCCAGGGCCGCAGTCAAGACAATGTTTCACCATTTCTGGCCCTAAGTGTAGTTTTGCATTCAAATCACGTAGAGCGGTGCGGACGCCTTCTTCAATCACTGGGTGATAGAAGGGCATATCTAACATCTCAGAAATCGTCATCCTATTTTGGTGCGCCCATGCTAAAAGGTGAGCAAGATGCTCTGCATTCGGGCCCATCATTTCTGCACCTAAAAAACGTCCAGTGCCTTGCTCTCCGTAGACATGCAGAATGCCTTTATTACGAAGCATGACGCGCGAACGTCCTTGATTTTCAAACGAGACTTCACCGGTTGCGAAACATCCACATGTGCCTAGACGTGTTTCTAGTTGTTTATATGTTTCGCCAACCATAGCAATTTGAGGGTCGGAGAACACGGCTGAAATTGGTGAGCGACGCAGACCCGCACGAATATCTGGGAAACGGCCTGCGTTGTCTCCAGCAATACGGCCTTGGTCAGCGGCTTCGTGCAGCAGTGGAATTTGGTTACTTGCATCACCTGCGATGAAGATGCTCTCTACCGAAGTTTGCAATGTGTAGTGATCCGCCGTTGGTACGCCACGTTCATCGAGAGCCACATTGGTGTTCTCGATCGCCAGCTTATCGACGTTTGGACGACGACCCGTTGCGGCCAATACGTAATCGACAACGAAAGTTTCTAATTCACCATCATGGTTGATGAATTGGATTTCGACCTTGTCTTCGCCGTCATTGTCTGACGAAGCAATGCGTTTCATGCTTTCGACTTTTACATCTGCATCTAGGTAGAACTCTTCCTTAAAGGCTTTATCTGCATACGCCATCACCTCTGGGTCTGTCAGTGGGCCCACTTGTCCTCCAAGGCCAAAGAGCTTCACGTTTACTCCTAGGCGGTGTAAAGCCTGACCCAATTCAAGGCCGATGACTCCTGGGCCAAATACTGCAACGGACTCTGGTAAGTCATCCCAGTCAAATACATCATCGTTAATCACTAGGCGATCACCCAGTTCATTCCAAGCTGCCGGATATGCTGGACGAGATCCTGTCGCAATAACAATGCGCTGTGCGGTGACCTGAGTATGATCATCTATGATGAGAGTGTGGTCATCGGCAAACTTCGCGTAGCCCGATAGTTTGTCTTCAGCGGGAATATC
The DNA here is from genome assembly GCF_033338745.1 of Vibrio sp. Vb1026. Taxonomy (NCBI): domain Bacteria; kingdom Pseudomonadati; phylum Pseudomonadota; class Gammaproteobacteria; order Vibrionales; family Vibrionaceae; genus Vibrio; species Vibrio sp. Vb1026. The sequence goes on along the minus strand of NZ_JAWOTH010000024.1, from coordinate 31,161 downwards.
ATCGACACTTTCAAGCACAAAGCCAACAAAACGATCGCGTTCGCGCTTTACACGATCCATAACTTCTCGTCCGTTAATTCGTACTTCACCTTGCGGGTGTATCCCAAATCCAGGTGCTTTTTCGATTTGATGAACACTTTCTGCTGCCGCAATTAACAGCTTAGACGGCATGCATCCGACACGAGCACAGGTTGTTCCGTAGGGACCGCCCTCAATCATTACCACGCTGTTGGTATGAGCTTTTGCTGCTCGATAAGCACCAAGACCAGCCGTACCGCCACCAATAATCGCTACGTCGACATTTACTTGTTTCATCGTGAACTCTCGCTTTTGTTTTAAGCCAAGCTAGCTACATTGAGCTTGGAGAGTGAATTGGATAGTTGAATCTGGATAAGTAGTCACCTTAGTGGCAGATGACTACTTATCTAGACTAGTAGAAGAAGTGGTTTAGGGTTGGCCTCCGAGCCAAAAGGCACCGGAGACCGAGGGTGTAGGCTATGGACAGCTTAGCCTAGATACGCTTCTAGCTCTTCGCTACCGCCGATATGCTTGCCACCGATAAAGACTTGTGGAACAGTCGTGCGACCAGATATAGCTCGTAGACTAACTGTTGTTGCGTCTTTACCCAGAATCACTTCTTCATATTGAAGACCGTGGTCAATCAGATTTTGTTTCGCTTTCATACAGAAAGGGCAGCCTGGTTTAGTGAACACCGTGATGGATTCTTGCGTTTTGTAGTCAGGCGCTATGTAGTTCAGCATCGTATCTGCGTCTGACACCTTGAATGGGTCGCCTGGTTCGTTTGGCTCAATGAACATTTTTTCCACTACACCATCTTTTACTAACATGCTGTAACGCCATGAACGTTTGCCAAAGCCGATGTCGTTTTTATCCACTAACATACCCATGCCATCGGTGAATTCACCATTACCATCCGGGATGAAGGTAATGTTTTCTGCTTCTTGGTCTTGTTTCCATGCATTCATCACGAACGTATCATTGACCGAGATACAAATAATCTCATCCACTCCGTGCTCTTTAAATACAGGGAACAATTCGTTGTAACGAGGTAGATGGCTTGATGAACAGGTTGGAGTAAATGCACCCGGTAAGCTAAATACGATAACGGTCTTACCTTTAAATAGCTCATCGGTCGTTACATTCACCCAAGAGTCACCTTGACGAACTGGAAAAGTAACTTGAGGGACTTGTTGACCTTCTTTAGATACAAACATAATGATTTCCTTTAACTATTTTAAATTATGCGTATAGAGCTTAGCGTTTTTCGTCGCTCTGTTTCGTTTTGTTGAGCCCATTATTGTAAAAATCCTTTGATAGCTCTAATCGTTTGGTGTTATGGTTTTGATAGGTATTAGCTATTGTTAAAGAAGCGAAGCGTGAAGTATGAATATTCGAGATTTTGAGTACTTAGTTGCACTTGCGGAACATAAGCACTTTCGCAAAGCGGCAGAGGCATGTTTTGTTAGCCAGCCAACATTGAGTGGGCAAATTCGTAAACTAGAGGACGAACTCGGGACCACGCTTTTAGAGCGAAGCAGCCGACGTGTTTTGTTTACCGATTCAGGGTTACAGCTGGTGGAGCAGGCTAAACGCATCTTAAGTGAAGTGAAAACCTTCAGAGATATGGCAAGCGGTCAAAGCGGAGCCATGACTGGACCGATGCATATTGGTTTCATCCCGACGGTTGGGCCTTATCTACTACCCAAAATTCTGCCGCAGATAAAAGAAGCATTTCCTGAGCTGGAGCTATTTCTGCACGAAGCTCAAACACATCAATTAGTGCGTCAATTGGAAGAAGGCAAACTAGATTGCTTAGTTTTAGCTTCGGTTGATGAAACTGCGCCATTTAAAGAGATCGAAGTGTATCAAGAGCCATTAAGTGTCGCAGTGCCATGTGACCACGAGTGGGCCTCTCTCGACCATGTTGATATGTTGGAGCTGAATGGTAAAACCGTTTTAGCGTTGGGAGACGGCCACTGTCTGCGAGATCAAGCGTTAGGTTTTTGTTTTGCCGCTGGTGCAAAAGACGATGAGCGTTTTAAAGCCACCAGCTTGGAGACGTTACGCAATATGGTTGCTGCCGGTGCGGGGATTACGTTATTGCCTCAGCTTTCTATCCCTAATGAGAAGCAAAAAGATGGCGTATGCTACGTACCAGCTGTTAACCCAACACCCTCGCGTAATATCGTTCTCGTATATCGTCCGGGCTCACCATTACGAGCTAGGTTTGAAGCTTTAGCAGCGAAGATTAAAGAGGTGTTGGCTTCTTATCCATCATTGAATGCTGCAGCATAAGAAGCAGACATAAAAAAGGGAGAGCTTGATGCTCTCCCTTGTGCTTTTGTGATTTAGAACAGTTCTTCTGCGCCAGAGCCTGAAGAGTAAATACTATCTTCTAAACGGTCGCCAGCGTATTCGGTAGGCTCCGTGCCTTTTTCAAAGTATTCGAACATTGATGTGCTATCTACCTTGTGCGTTAGCATACCGCTGTTGCGATCAATACGAACTCGAATAATATCCTCTGGAATATTTTTACCTTGCTCCGGCGTCCCTTCTAGCGCAACACGCATGAAGTCAATCCAAGCAGGCTCTGCGGTTTTCGCACCCGACTCGGCACCAGAAATTTGGCCTTGCCCTAGGTTGCTGTTAACAGTGGTGCGGCCAAGTGCACGTGAGTGATCATCAAAGCCAACCCAAGCTATCGCAACGACACCAGGTCCATAGCCATTGTACCAAGCATCCTTGGAATCATTCGTTGTACCCGTTTTACCCCCGATATCACGACGACCAAGTTTTTGCGCGCGCCAGCCTGTACCATTCCAACCTGTGCCTTCACGCCAGTTACCGCCACCCCAAATGTTGCTGTACATCATCTCACGCATTAAGAATGCATTCTGTTCGGAGATAACTTGCGGTGCATATTGAGGTTCATCATTTTCAAGGGCATTGTCTGTTGCAAGGCCGTCAATTGCGACGTCTTGTTCGCCAAATTCATCAGCGTAGCGATTTTCTGGCTGCTCGCTCATTTGTGGACAATCCTTATGACAAACACTCTTTGGATTGGCTTTAAACAGTACTTCACCGAATGCATCTTCCACGCGTTCTACATAGAATGGTTCAACGTAATAACCACCGTTTGCAAACACAGAGTAACCTTGTGCCACTTTCATTGGTGTTAAGCTGCCAGCTCCGAGTGCGATGGTCTCAGAGCGTGGTACTTGGTTAATATCAAAACCGAAACGAGTAAGGTACTGACGTGTCTCCTCGAGGCCAACTTCACGGAGTGTACGTACTGCCATGACGTTTTTTGATTGAGCTAAGCCGAGGCGAAGACGCGTTGGACCACCATAAGTCGGTGGTGAGTTTTTTGGTCGCCAAGCTGAACCAGAACCTGCATCCCACTTGTTAATCGGCGCATCGTTAATCAAAGTGGCTAGAGTCAGTCCTTTGTCAATTGCTGCCGAGTAGATGAAAGGCTTGATACTTGAACCAACCTGACGCACTGACATGGTTGCACGGTTAAACTTGCTGTGAACAAAGTTGAAACCACCAACCAGCGACAATATCGCGCCATTTTCTGGGTTCATCGCAACAAACGCGGTGTTTGCTGTCGGCACTTGGCTCAGTTTCCAGCTCAGTGTTGTGTTGTCATCTTCATCGGTTTCACTTACTTCGCGAACCCAAACTTGTTGACCTGTCGCTAGCACATCATGCGCTGACTTTGGTGTTGAGCCTTGGCGGTTATCGGTAATGTACTTACGCGCCCAGTGCATTCCAGTCCAAGGGATGGTTTGCTCTTCATGGTTCTTAACCCATACTTGCGCCGTCTTATCATCGACTTTCGTCACAACCGCAGGGTAAAGGTCACCATAAGTTGGCTGTTTCTTCAGGTGCTTTTCTATTTGCTCATTGCCCCAGGCTGCTTCCCCTTCTTTCCAAAGCACACTTTCTGCACCACGGTAGCCATGACGTTCATCGTATGACAAGAGGTTATTTACCGCAGACGTATTTGCAGCATCTTGCAGTTTAGAATCCACAGTCATGTAGATATTCAAGCCAGAGGTGTAAGCTTCTTCTTCACCGTACTCTTTTACTGCCCATGCACGAGCCAACTCTGCTACGTAAGGCGCTGAAAGCTCAATTTCAGCGCTATGATAACGCGCCACAATAGGTTCATTGCGTGCTTCGTCATACTGCTCTTGTGTAATGTATTTCTCATCAAGCATTCGCATTAATACAACGTTACGGCGTTTTGTTGCGCGCTCAAGAGAGTAAATTGGGTTCATGGTTGATGGCGCTTTTGGCATACCAGCGAGTGTTGCAATCTCACTTAACGTCAATTCATCAAGGCTCTTGCCAAAATACACTTGAGCGGCAGCACCAAAGCCATATGAGCGGTAACCAAGGAAGATTTTATTGACATAAAGCTCCATGATTTCTTGCTTACTTAAAAGCTGCTCAATATGGATAGCAATAAAAATCTCTTTAATCTTACGCATGATCTTCTTCTCATTAGATAAGAAGAAGTTACGAGCTAGCTGTTGCGTAATCGTACTTGCACCCTGTTTAGCCGAGCCTGAAACCGCAACAACAACAGCTGCACGAGTGATGCCGATAGGGTCGATACCGGGATGCTCGTAGAAACGGCTATCTTCGGTTGCGATGAGCGCGTGAATTAAGTCTTGAGGAATTTCGTCATAAGTAACAGGAATACGACGCTTTTCACCGAACTGTGCGATCAGCTTCCCGTCTTGACTAAACACCTTCATAGGTGTTTGTAATTCAACGTCTTTTAGAGTTGCAACATCTGGCAATTCAGGCTTCACGTACTGATAGAAGCCAAATATTGTGGTGACTCCAAGAATTATGCAAATCAATGTTAAAAATAATAAACGCTTTATGAACTTCACCGGAGAATCCCTGATTGGTTGAGGCTGTGTAACGGCAAACCCTTGTACTCTTAGGTCAAAAATTTAGCACATAAGAGATATTAACTCTTATTTGGATGCTAATAACAACCTTTGCACGAAGAAATTTCGGAGCGAGAGTAAGAGATGGATAAGCTAATCGTTACCGGCATCGATATAGGCCATAACAGCCTCAAAGCCGTAGTACTTAAACCCACAGGCAACAATTACGCTCTGTTGGGTTACAAAGAAATATTACTAAAGGAAGGTATTGTCGCTGAAAATAACACCATAAATCATCAAGAAATTGTAAAGACCCTCAAGCAGATAAAAAAAGAACTGCCTTTTGGCGCTAAAAAAGTTGCGATTTCAGTTCCTGATAACTCGGTAATTAGCAAGAAACTGCAAATAGAACAAAATCTTGAAGAGAGTGAAGTTGAGTTTGCAGTGATACAAGCCTTTTCTCATCAATCGCCATTCCCTGTCGAAGAGCTGAGTTTAGACTTCGTTCGTCTTCGCGCTGAGGGCGGGCAGAGTGGCAGTGATAGCTATCAAGTGTTTGCGACAAGAAAAGATGTGGTAGAAGGCCGAGTCGATGCATTACAAAAGTCCGGACTAAAACCTGTTTTAGTGGACGTGCATTCGCAAAGCCTTGGTCATATCTGGAAGCTCACCGCCGATCGCTTTCCTGACAAAAACAAATACTGCTTACTCGATATTGGCACCTTATCGAGCTCCTTCACCATGTTTACCGAACAAGGTGAACTGTTTCACAAAGAGTTTGCTTACGGCACACGCGGAGTAAACAGCGCTTCTCCAGTCGATTTTCTGTCCGATGATGCTCAGGAGAAAACAGAGCTGTTTAACCGTCAAATCGTAGAGCGAGTAAAGCGCCAGATGCAGCTCTATACCTCAATCAATGGCTCACAAAACATCAAGGGTATCTGGTTATCAGGGGAAGGGGCCTCCACTCCCATGCTCGCAGAGGAGTTGTCTCAACAATTGTCGTTAGAGTGTGAATTGCTAAATCCGCTAGGGCTATTTGAGATGAAGGTGTCTAAGCGTAAGCGTCGTGCTGTGGATTGGCAGCATTTCTCAACAGCAGCCGGACTGGCCGTTCGTGGCATTCATTGGCTAGGAGGCGCCCGTGCTTTATCGCATTAATTTACTTCCTTGGCGAGAGAATCAAAGAGAAGAGCACCGACATCGTTTCATCAGTTTGGTCGCATTAGGCATGTTGGTCGCTGTTGGCATCCAGTGGGGTATTGGAAAGTTTTTTGAGTACCAACAAGATCAACAACAGGAGCGGCTCGATTACCTCACTCACTACATTGCCGAACTCGACCAGCGTATTGAAGCAATGAAAATTGCAGAGCTAGAGCACAGCAAAATCCTCGAACGTCTAAAGGTCGTTGAAGGTTTACAAAACGGACGAAACAAAACGACCGAGTTCATGAACTTAATGCCTGCCGTTATCCCTGAAGGTGTATATGTCGACAAGATCAAAATGAATGATCTGGAAATTGAGATCTCTGGGATCTCTGATAGCACTCCAAAACTTGCCACGATGCTGGACAACATGGAGCGCTCGGCCAAGTTGAACGACGTAGAAATGCATTCCATCGTTCACGGCAAAGCCCGTTTTGGGAAAGAGTTTCAAACATTCAAAGTGTCTTTCATGTTCAAAGTAACGGAGAAGAAATTGGAGGCTCAACGTGGTTGATTGGCAGGATCTCGAAATAGATGAAATGGCCGAGTGGCCATTGTTGCCCCAGATTGTAGTAATCGTACTTCTGATCATGGCGATTCAAGGCTTAGGTTATTGGTTTTACCTTAAACCGAAAGAAGAACAGTTGAATCACTTGATTCAGCAGGAGCAGACACTCAAGGTGGCATTGAAGATCAAAGCGAACAAAGTGGCAGCGTTGCCTCAGCTTCAATCTCAATTGGATGAACTTACCACTCGTTACGAGTTATTACTGCAACAACTGCCTGCGCAAAAAGAGCTGGCTACAATGCTCGCTTCAGTGAATGAGCTTGGCATCGACAATAAGCTGACTTTCACCCGAATCGACTGGGGCGAAAAACAATCAGAGCACTTCCTTTATCGTCTTCCTTTAAACATAGAGTTAACGGGCGACTTTCATGACATCGGCCATTTTTCTCAGGCAATAGCGACGCTACCTCGAATCATCACGTTTAAAGATGTGACTTGGCAACGTGTCAGCCAAGAGAGTGAAACCCTGCACTTTCGGGTGCGCGCTAACACCTATCAGTTTAAGCCGGAGGAGACGAAAAATGACAAGTAAGTCTTTGTTGCTGGTACTGATGGGTTCTCTATTGATGGGTTGCCAGGCGAATGATGAATCATTGACGGATTTTATTCGAGGAGTGGAAACACAGGCGCGTCGAGAGGTCGAGAAGCTTAAGCCCGCAGACAAATATGTTGCAGTCACGTACGCACCGGAAGTACAGCGTGCACCCTTTGAATTACCCAAAGAAGCCACTATCGCGACTCAGCCAGTTGCAAGAAAAGATTGTTGGCAACCGCCCTCAAGAAGGCGAACTGGTAAATTAGAAAAATTCCCATTAAGCCAATTACGTTTGAAAGGTGTCATGGGCATGGATAACACGGTTTCTGGCCTTGTTCAGGCTCCCAATGGCACCGTCTATAAAGTTAAGCCGGGTCAATACCTCGGACGCAATAATGGCAAAGTGACCCATGTCAGCCACTCCTACTTGTTGATTAATGAAACGTTGCCCGACGGCTTAGGATGTTGGCAAAAACGTAAAGTTAAGTTGGCTTTGAGATAGCCCCATTTATTTTTGATATTGAGTAATGAAAATGAGACAAGGATTAACACGTACACCAAGGATACTTACTGGGCTCTTCTCCTTATGGTTGTTTGTATTTTTAGCCCCTTTAGCGGCAGCTGAAGAAGTTTCGTCCAATGCCCTAAAAAGTATCGACTTTCGAACTAATAAAGATAAAGACGCCGTGATTGTCGTCGAATTGGCGTCACCGGCCGCGATTGTAGATATCAAGCGTGTACAGGAAGGGTTAAGTATCGATTTGCTTAACACTTCAGTAAAAGACGAGCAATTGTATCTCCTAGACGTGAAAGACTTTTCGACTGTGGTTGAGAGCGTAGAAGTGTTTCGCGACACCTCGACGACGCGCTTGGTTGCGCACATCAATGAAGAATACATGCATGATTACCGTTTAACGGGGCGTTTTTTGGAAATCAAAGTAGCGAAGATCAAACCCAATGAGAAAGCCCCAGATAAAAGCATTTTAGAAAGAGAAGGTAAGCTTATTTCGATTAACTTCCAAGATATTCCTGTGCGAAACGTCTTGCAGCTTATTGCTGATTACAACCAATTCAATTTGGTTGTCTCCGACTCTGTAGAAGGCAACCTCACGCTTCGTCTTGATGGTGTCCCTTGGCAGCAAGTGCTGGATATTATTTTGCAAGTTAAGGGGTTAGATAAGCGTGTTGATGGCAACGTGATTTTAGTTGCTCCGACTGATGAGCTGGACTTGCGTGAGAAGCAGCAGTTAGAAAAACAAAAACTGACGGAAGAAATGGGAGAGCTTTCATCTGAAATCATCAAAGTTAATTTTGCTAAAGCATCAGACATTGCGGAGATGATCAATGGTGAAGGAAATATCAGCATGCTGTCAGAGCGCGGCAGTATGACCATTGATGAGCGAACTAACTCGTTATTGATTAGAGAGTTACCTGAAAACATCGAGGTGATTCGAGAAATTATTGAGTCTTTGGATATTCCAGTTAAACAGGTTCAAATTGAGGCGCGTATTGTGACCATCAATGAAGGTAACATGGACGAGTTAGGGATTCGTTGGGGTTTTACGTCTATTAATGGCAGTAATACAGTGGGTGGTTCTATTGAGAACAACCTCGCCACGATCGGTCTTTATAATGGAGAAGGGGACGACGACGGTGGTGACGCTGATGGAGTGGGGATCGATGACTTCCTTAATGTAAACTTAGCTGCAACCAGCCCGAATGCGACCAGTCTTGCTTTCCAAGTTGCGAAGTTAGGATCAGACACACTACTTGATTTGGAACTTTCTGCGCTGCAACAAGAGTCTAAAGCTGAGATTATCTCGAGCCCACGTTTGATCACTACCAATAAGAAACCTGCCTATATCGAACAAGGTACAGAGATTCCTTACCTAGAGTCATCATCAAGTGGTGCAACGACGGTGACGTTCAAAAAGGCGGTATTAAGTTTGAAGGTAACCCCGCAAATCACACCGGATAACCGCTTAGTATTGGATTTAAGTGTCACGCAAGATAGACCAGGACAAGTCGTGAAGACAGGCACTGGTGAAGCTGTTGCGATTGATACTCAACGTATCGGGACGCAAGTGTTAGTGAATAACGGTGAAACGGTCGTTCTTGGTGGTATTTTTCAGCACAGCATTACTAACTCGGTGGACAAAGTGCCTTTGTTGGGCGACCTGCCGCTATTAGGTGCTCTTTTTCGTCGAAGTTATGAGAATGTTGGCAAAAGTGAGCTGTTAATTTTCGTCACGCCTAAGGTGGTGATTCAGTAGTTCTGTCTCGGGAAAAACTGATTAAATCAAAAATAAAGTTGCAATAGTGGCACCATGCTTGGATAATTTCGGGTCTTATCACGAATTATCTGTGAGGAACTGGTGCCACAAGCCTTGTAGAACAGCAGTTTAGCTGTGTTTTCTTGTGGCGATCTTATTGAATCAATGTTGTAAATTACTGCTAAACATGGCTGAGAAACGTAATATTTTCCTTGTTGGCCCAATGGGCGCCGGCAAAAGTACAATTGGTAGACATCTAGCACAGCAACTGCATATGGAGTTTGTTGACTCCGATACAGTGATCGAAGAACGCACTGGTGCAGACATCTCTTGGGTTTTTGATGTAGAAGGTGAAGAAGGCTTCCGCAAGCGTGAAGAAGCGGTACTTGAAGACCTAACACAAGAGCAAGGCATCGTGCTTGCGACTGGCGGTGGCTCTGTTAAGAGCAAAGAAAACCGCAATCGTCTTTCGGCACGTGGTGTTGTTGTTTACTTAGAAACGACGATTGAAAAGCAACTTGCGCGTACAAACCGCGACAAGAAGCGTCCTTTACTTCAAACGGATAACCCTCGCGAAGTACTGGAGCAATTAGCTGAAGAACGTAATCCTTTATATGAAGAAGTAGCGGATTACACTGTTCGCACTGACGATCAAAGTGCAAAAGTGGTAGCCAACCAGATCGTAAAAATGCTAGAAGAGAGATAAGTCTTTATCTTTTTTTAATTGGAGCAAACCGATGGAACGGATTACGGTCAACCTAGCTGAGCGTAGCTACCCAATCTCTATTGGCGCCGGGTTATTTGAGGACCCGGCGTACCTCTCTCAAGTTCTCTCAAACAAAAATGCAAAACAAAAAGTTGTTGTGATCAGTAATGTCACAGTGGCGCCTTTGTATGCAGACAAAATTTTAAAGCAACTCGAGCAGCTCGGTTGTAGTGCATCCTTGTTAGAATTGCCTGACGGTGAACAGTACAAAAACTTGGATGTATTTAATCAAGTAATGAACTTCTTACTGGAAGGGAGTTATGCTCGTGATGTTGTGATCATCGCGTTAGGTGGTGGTGTTATTGGCGACCTTGTGGGTTTTGCGTCTGCCTGTTACCAGCGTGGGGTCGACTTTATTCAAATACCGACCACATTACTATCCCAAGTGGACTCTTCGGTTGGTGGAAAAACCGCGGTTAACCATCCGTTGGGTAAGAACATGATAGGTGCGTTTTACCAACCTAAAGCCGTGATCATTGATACGAACTGCCTGTCGACGTTGCCTGAACGTGAGTTCGCTGCGGGTATCGCCGAAGTCATTAAGTACGGCATTATTTACGATGCAGATTTTTTTGTATGGTTAGAAGACAATCTTGAGCGCTTGTATGCGTTGGATGAAGAAGCACTAACTTATGCGATCGCACGTTGCTGTGAAATAAAAGCGGAAGTGGTGGCTCAGGATGAGAAAGAATCGGGCATCCGTGCTTTGCTTAACTTAGGTCACACCTTTGGTCATGCGATTGAAGCGGAACTTGGCTATGGCAATTGGCTGCATGGTGAAGCGGTATCTTCCGGCACTGTTATGGCGGCCAAAACGTCGCATCTACGCGGTCTGATCTCGGAAGAGCAATTTGAGCGTATTGTTGCGATTTTGCGTCGTGCAAAACTGCCTGTGCATACTCCAGACAGTATGAATTTCGATGACTTCATCAAGCACATGATGCGAGATAAGAAAGTCCTCTCTGGTCAATTACGATTGGTTTTGCCTACAGGCATTGGCACTGCCGAGGTAATTGCTGATACGACGCAAGACGTACTCAAGCAGGCAATAGACTTCGGTCGCGATATTTAACCTTGTAATGGCGCCTTTGGGCGTCATTCTTGTAGTGTATTAAGGTTATTAGATGAGTGTTGCTCACGTACTGGAATTAGATTCTCAAATCGAGTTGCTTGATAGATTAGGTCTACTGACTAACTTTGGTTCCAATCTCATTGCGATTAATGGTCATGATGGGTACGGGAAATCTTGGTTAGCGCAGCGATACCTTGAAGTGGGTGCCAGTAACAAGAATCAATGTTTGTTACTTTGTCATTCTAATCAAGACGATGTGCAGCATCGCGTCCTTATTTTGAGTCAACTGGTTTCAGACGCATTGTTTAATCAGCAAGAGCCTTTACTTGATAGCCTTGAAAGGCTTTTAGGTGATGAGGCGTGTGACATTGCAATTGTTGTAGATGATGCGCATTTATTGAGTGAGACACTTATCTCTGAGCTTTGGATGCTGGTCTTAGAGGCGCACCATAAGCCAAATTGGACCATCAATGTCTTACTGTTTACACAGTCTGGACGTTTAGACGGTTTGCTAGCACGTCTCAGTTATGGACAAGAGATAAAGCCTGTTGAGCTTGATATTGATATGTTGTCCGAAGTGGAAGCTCGTCGTTTCTTTGAGTCACTTGTTGCGCGCTACGTCGATGATGAGTCTGAGAAACGGGTTCGAGATGCATTTAAAAAAGTCGACCCAGTACCGGGTGACATCATGGCGTTAGGAGAGATGAAAGTGGAAAAAAGGATCATTATCCGCTCGATTGTCGGTTCACCCCTGAATATTGCGTTGGTGGTATTAGTCTTACTGTTGCTTGCTGCTGGTGGCTATTGGTGGATGCTTAGTCAACCAAGTCCTGATGATAAAGCGCAGCAAATTGCTGGCAGTTTAGAGCAAACGGCTATTCCAACTTTTGAAGAGTCAGGAGTCAGTGCAGCGCAGTCTTCACTGCAACCTGTAACCGATGGCTCTAGCAGTCTTGATAAGTCTGGTGCGGTTGATGATTCTGATTCATTACCGCCAGCTGTGACAGAAGAAGTAGCGAGCGTAGGCAGTGATGACAATCAACAAAGAGTGGTGATTGAGTCGAATGTGGTCGATGCATTGCTTGAAGGTAAAGCTGATTCAGCAGACACAAAAGCGATTGATGATGTCGTAGGTACTGAGAAGACAGAAACCGCCGATGAAACTAGCTCCCCTTTGATTAAAGTCGTAAAACCGAATCAAGATATGACGCAAGCACCTGCTCAGTCAGAAGAGGGTGAGGCAAACCAACCTGTTGTGAAATTTTCATTTGCTCGTGAAGAACTAAAAGCGCTATCGCCAAGAGCGTATACTTTACAACTCGCGGCTATGACCTCAATGGAAGATGTACAATCCTTTCTCAATGAGCATCAACTGAATAATCAAGTGCGAATTTATCCTACCGTTCGTAATGACACCGAGTGGTATATCATCACATATCAAGATTATCCGACAATTCAAATGGCTCGTGATGCCGTCGCAAGCTTGCCAGATTCGGTTAAGTCGGTGAGTCCTTGGGCAAAATCACTCCGTCAGGTTCACCGTGAAATTGAACGAGTGAAATAAACCTGAGCTTCCCTGAAAAATATGTTACATTCCGCAGCCTTAATTTTTGGTCGATAGATAGAGCAGTAGATGAAAAAGCAACGAGCCTTTCTTAAATGGGCAGGAGGAAAATACGGACTGGTTGAAGACATCCAACGTCATTTGCCGCCGGCTCGAAAGCTAGTTGAACCTTTTGTTGGTGCGGGCTCAGTGTTTCTGAATACCGATTATGACCATTATCTACTTGCAGATATCAATCCAGATTTGATCAATCTGTACAACCTGCTGAAAGAACGCCCTGAAGAGTATATCTCTGAAGCGAAGCGTTGGTTTGTCGCTGAGAACAACCGCAAAGAAGCCTACCTACACATTCGCGCTGAGTTTAATAAAACCGATGACGTGATGTACCGCTCTTTAGCGTTTTTGTATATGAACCGCTTTGGTTTTAATGGCCTATGCCGTTACAACAAAAAAGGTGGCTTCAATGTACCGTTTGGCTCTTACAAAAAGCCGTATTTCCCTGAGGCGGAATTGGAGTTTTTTGCAGAAAAAGCCAAAAAAGCTACGTTTGTTTGTGAAGGTTATCCTGAAACATTTCGTCGTGCGCGCAAAGGGAGCGTCGTGTATTGCGATCCACCTTATGCGCCGCTTTCAAATACGGCAAATTTCACCTCATACGCAGGTAATGGTTTCACGTTGGACGACCAAGCTGCATTAGCCGACATTGCTGAAAGAACAGCGACTGAACGTGGCATTCCTGTGTTGATTTCTAACCACGACACTACCTTGACACGTCGGTTGTATCACGGTGCGGATCTTAATGTGGTTAAAGTAAAGCGTACCATTAGCCGTAATGGTAACGGTCGTAATAAAGTTGATGAGCTACTTGCGCTTTTTCATGCGCCAGACATGGATAAATCAAGCTCTTAATTCTCACACTATTATATCTAAATAGTGGATCTCCCCACTGGCTTCGGTAGAATTGCGCGCAGATTGTTTGCTCATTACTACTGAGGTCAGGTATGAAAGATTTTCTTATTGCTCCATCCATTTTATCGGCAGATTTTGCTCGTCTCGGTGAAGATGTAGAAAAAGTACTCGCAGCGGGTGCGGATGTGGTGCATTTCGACGTTATGGATAACCACTATGTACCAAACCTGACTTTTGGTGCGCCTGTGTGTAAAGCACTACGCGATTATGGCATCACAGCGCCAATCGATGTTCACCTAATGGTGAAACCCGTTGACCGTATTATTCCTGATTTCGCAAAAGCGGGTGCGTCGATGATTACGTTCCATGTAGAAGCTTCTGATCATGTAGACCGTACACTACAGTTAATTAAAGAGCACGGCTGTCAGGCTGGTGTGGTACTAAACCCAGCAACGCCACTTGCAAGTCTTGAATTTATTATGGATAAAGTCGACATGATTCTACTGATGTCGGTAAACCCTGGTTTTGGTGGTCAATCATTCATTCCTCATACACTAGATAAACTGCGTGCCGTTCGTAAGATGATTGACGAGTCTGGTCGTGATATCCGCTTAGAAATCGATGGCGGTGTGAAGGTTGACAACATTCGTGAAATTGCAGAAGCGGGCGCAGACATGTTTGTTGCAGGCTCGGCGATTTTCGGTGAGCCAGATTACAAACAAGTGATCGATCAAATGCGCGCTGAACTGGCTGAAGTTAAATAAGCACCGATAAGCCAGCGCAATAACACGCTGATTTTAAAGGCTGCCAGCTTGTTGGCAGCCTTTGTGTTTTCTAGTATTAGAAGAAATTAAATATCCACTGCGCTGAGCAAATAATCACTTGCCTATTTTACGCCCTTTCTGTACTATTCGTGCTCCTTAAACTCAGTCAATTATCTTTAGTTCCTTGCTTCCTCTGGACGACTGAGCCATTTGTGGAAGCTGAATAATCCGTAAGGAGCAACCAATGCGTCATTACGAAATCGTATTCATGGTGCACCCAGATCAAAGCGAGCAAGTTGCTGGCATGATCGAGCGTTACACTGGTTCAATCACTGAAGCTGGCGGTAAAATCCACCGTCTAGAAGACTGGGGCCGTCGTCAACTGGCTTACCCAATCAACAAGCTTCACAAAGCTCACTACGTTCTTATGAACGTTGAAGCTGACCAAGCTGTAATTGATGAGCTAGAAACTGCTTTCCGTTTCAACGATGCAGTTCTACGTAACATGATCATGCGTACTAAAGCAGCGATCACTGAGCAATCTATCATGCTTAAGCAAAAAGAAGAGCGTGCTCCACGTCGTGAAGAGCGTTCTGAAGCTAAGCCTGAAGCTAAGTCAGAAGCTGCTGAGTAAGTTTTCTTATGGCCAATCGAATGGAGCTGAGCGGCACCATTGCCAAACCGCCCATTCGTAGTAAAAGCCCTGGTGGCATTGAACACTGTCGGTTTTGGCTGGAGCATCGCTCTACTATTATCGAAGCTGACTTACCTCGACAAGTTTATTGTCGTATGCCGGTAGTCGTCAGCGGGCTTGGGTCACAAGCACTAACTCAGAATTTAGTTCAAGGCAGTAACATTAAGGTAAGTGGTTTTGTCACTTATCAAACCGGCCGAAATGGCGTGGGAAAATTAGTGTTACACGCCGACAACATTACTCAAATTTAAGATCAGGAGATAGCCCATGGCTCGTTTCTTCCGTCGTCGTAAATTCTGCCGTTTCACTGCAGAAGGCGTACAAGAGATTGATTACAAAGACGTAGCAACTCTTAAAAACTACATCACTGAAGCTGGTAAAATCGTACCTAGCCGTATCACTGGTACAAGCGCTAAGTACCAGCGTCAACTAGCACGTGCTATCAAGCGTTCACGCTACCTAGCTCTACTACCGTACACTGACAAGCATCAGTAATCGGTTCATTTTATTAAGAAAGAGGATTAAGCAATGCAAGTTATTCTACTTGATAAAATTGGTAACCTAGGTGGTCTTGGCGATACTGCAAACGTTAAATCTGGCTACGCTCGTAACTTCCTTATCCCACAAGGTAAAGCAGTTATGGCAACTAAAGCTAACGTTGAAATGTTTGAAGCTCGTCGTGCTGAACTAGAAGCTAAAGTTGCTGAGCAACTAGCTGCTGCAGAAGCTCGCGCAGAGAAAGTTAACGCTCTAGAAGCTGTAGTTATCGCTTCTAAAGCTGGTGACGAAGGCAAACTATTCGGTTCTATCGGTACTCGTGACATCGCTGACGCTATCACAGCTGCAGGCGTTGAAGTTGCTAAGAGCGAAGTTCGCCTTCCTGAAGGTGCTCTACGTACAACTGGTGAGTTCGAGATCAGCGTTCAACTTCACTCTGAAGTTTTCGCAACTGTGAACCTACAAGTTGTTGCTGCTGAGTAATTCAGTATCAAGACGAAATACTAAAAAGCACCTCCTTGGAGGTGCTTTTTTTATTTCTAAAACTGAGAGAAAAAGGGTTAAAAAGCGAAAAGTAAATTAACGGAAAATACGCTGTCTGCTTTGCTTAAGCCTTCAGGCACTTTATCGTGATACTGACGAGAGTGCGCCAGTTTCAGTGCAATATCTTCAGTAATATCATTGGTTACACTGAGTTCACTATCAGTACGTGTGTTACTTCTACCTGTTACCAACGTAATATCAGCTGCGAAACTTAAATTATCCAACGCATGCCAAGTTGTGTTGATATTTCCTCGAAAAATGCCTTCTCTAACGATATCGGGAAAGACAATATCGTCATCATCTATTTCGTCTAAGTTTGGCTCTTGATAGCGAAAACCAGGGCCTACCTCTACCTCTAAAATGAAGTTCTCAGTGTAGGAGAACTGGTAACCCAAACCACCTGACAACGTATAGTCTTTAAAATAAGCACTGTAGCGAGAATCCACCCCTTTAAAGCTGCCATACAAATATGTCTTAGGGCCTAACTTGTAGTCACTCTGTAGGGAGTAGGTGGATGAGCGTTTGTCTTCTTCACCGTCTTTGTACAAGTTGTAGTACTTCCATTCACCATTAGAACGTTGTCGACCTGACGTATATTCAGCACTCAAACGAGCATTCAGGGAACGAGAGTCCGTGTTACCTGTGTGAGCTTGATAGCCGAACTCCACCTCGGTTTTTAGTGGGTCGGGTACATCAATATTTTGCTCTGGCTGTACTGATTCGTCAGCATACGATGCACTAGCGCACAGTAGGCTAAAGCTAAGTAACCAGTATCGGGACACATCAACCTCGAACGTAATCAAAAAGGAGGGGCATGATACTGATACAGATATTTGGTTGGGTCAATGGTAGGTTAATTTTTATTAGAGCTAGGCGGAAGAACCAGGCTATTACCTGGGTGGTTCACATGATGATTTCTTAACAAGTAATTGTCGCTTCGGGGAAGCATCTCAGTTAGGTTAAGGTTATAATCGTGGGTCAATAGTAGTTATCGAGCAAAGTCATGGCGGAAAACAGAAATCGCAAACCTTCAGACAGTCAGGTCGACGCAATCAAAGTGCCACCTCACTCACTAGAAGCCGAGCAATCAGTAATTGGTGGTCTTTTACTGGATAATGAACGTTGGGACACCGTTGCCGAACGTGTTGTGAGCAGTGATTTCTATAGTCGTCCACACCGCCTGATTTTTGAAGGTGTAAAAACCATTCTTGAAGCGGGTAAACCTCTCGATCTTATTACTTTATCGGAATATCTAGAGCGTCACGAGTTGTTAGAAGATGTAGGCGGTTTTGCTTACCTCGCTGACTTGGCGAAGAATACGCCAAGTGCAGCTAACATCAATGCGTATGCTGATATTGTCGCTGAGCGTGCGATTGTTCGTGGCCTTATTGGTGTCGCGAATGAAATTGCGGACGCGGGCTATGACCCTCAAGGTCGCAGTTCTGAAGATTTAATAGACATGGCGGAGAGTAAAGTTTTTGCTATCGCCGAGTCTCGAACTAGTGAAAACGAAGGACCACAAAACGTCGACAACATCCTCGAAAAGACGTTAGAACGTATCGAGTTGTTGTATAAAACGCCACAAGATGGTGTTACGGGGGTCGATACCGGTTTCACCGATCTCAATAAGAAAACCGCAGGTTTGCAAGGCTCTGATTTGGTGATTGTCGCAGCGCGTCCATCGATGGGTAAAACGACCTTTGCGATGAACTTGTGTGAAAATGCGGCCATGCAACAAGAAAAGCCCGTACTTATTTTTTCGTTAGAGATGCCAGCTGAACAGTTGATGATGCGTATGTTGGCCTCTTTGTCTCGTGTAGACCAAACCAAGATCCGTACGGGTCAGCTAGATGACGAAGATTGGGCGCGTATTTCTTCTACTATGGGTATCCTGATGCAGAAGAAAAATATGTACATTGATGATAGCTCTGGTCTAACTCCGACCGAAGTGCGTTCGCGCGCTCGCCGTATCGCTCGTGAACATGGCGGTCTATCGATGATCATGGTCGACTACCTTCAGTTGATGCGCGTGCCTTCGTTAACCGATAACCGTACTCTTGAGATTGCTGAGATCTCTCGCTCTCTTAAGGCGCTGGCAAAAGAGCTAAATGTGCCTGTTGTGGCACTGTCGCAGCTAAACCGTTCCCTAGAGCAACGTGCGGATAAACGACCAGTAAACTCGGACTTGCGTGAATCCGGTTCCATCGAGCAGGATGCCGACTTGATCATGTTCATCTACCGTGATGAGGTTTATCACCCAGATAGTCCGTACAAAGGTACGGCCGAAATCATTATTGGTAAACAGCGTAACGGTCCTATCGGCTCTGTTCGCCTCACTTTCCAAGGTCAACATTCGCGTTTCGACAACTACGCGGGTCCTGCATTCGATATTGATGATGAGTAATTCCATGAGCTATATGAAAGCGGCCAAGGCGTGCATTGATTTGTCTGCGTTGCAGCACAACTTACAGCGCGTAAAAGCTCAAGCGCCACAAAGTAAAGTGATGGCTGTCGTCAAGGCCAATGGTTATGGTCACGGATTACGTCATGTCGCAAAACATGCTAACCATGCGGATGCGTTTGGCGTGGCTCGCATTGAAGAAGCATTGCAACTGCGCGCTTGTGGAGTAGTAAAGCCGATTCTATTGCTAGAAGGTTTTTACTCTCCTGGTGATTTACCTGTTCTTGTGACGAACAACATCCAAACCGTGGTGCACTGTGAAGAGCAGCTTATCGCCTTGGAGCAAGCAGACCTTGAAACTCCGGTTGTCGTGTGGCTGAAGATTGACAGTGGCATGCACCGCCTTGGGGTTCGTCCTGAACAATATGACGACTTTGTAACGCGGCTGAAGGAGTGTCCAAATGTAGCGAAACCGTTGCGTTACATGAGCCACTTTGGCTGTGCAGATGAGCTGGATAGCGATATTACCCCACAACAGATTGAGCTGTTTAAATCGTTGACTTCTGGTTGCCAAGGGGAACGTTCACTGGCGGCATCTGCGGGGTTATTGGCATGGCCTCAAAGCCATTTAGATTGGGTTCGTCCGGGTATTATCATGTATGGTGTGTCGCCATTCGATGACAAAACGGCGCAAGATCTTGGGTATCAACCTGTTATGACACTTAAATCCCACCTTATTGCGGTACGTGAAGTGAAGAAGGGCGAAAGTGTTGGCTACGGTGGTATTTGGACCAGTGAGCGAGATACAAAAGTTGGGGTCATCGCTGTAGGGTATGGCGACGGTTACCCAAGAAGTGCTCCAAACGGTACGCCGGTGTGGGTTAATGGCCGTAAAGTACCTATTGCAGGTCGAGTTTCCATGGATATGCTGACGGTCGATTTGGGACCAGACGCAACGGATAAAGTCAGCGACGAAGCGATTCTTTGGGGGAAAGAGCTCCCAGTAGAAGAAGTGGCGGGTCACATTGGTACGATTGCGTATGAACTCGTGACTAAGCTAACGCCTCGCGTCGAGATGGAATACTCAAAATAAACAACGAAAGGCTAACCCAAGGTTAGCCTTTGTTTTATCTACTCACCGTTAATCGTAGCAATAACGCGGCGGCCGCCACCAAAGTCTCGATGCTCACCCAAGTAAATACCTTGCCATGTTCCTAAAGCTAATCGACCATTTTGGATTGGTACCGTCACACTACTGCCAAGCAGTGATGCTTTAATATGTGCCGGCATGTCGTCGTCACCTTCATAGGTGTGCTGATAATAAGGAGCACGCTCTGGCACAAACTTATTGAGGTGCGCTTCCATGTCCATACGCACGGTTGGATCAGCATTCTCATTTAAGGTCAAACTGGCGGAGGTGTGCTGAATAAATAAGTGTAATAAACCTACTGAAAGTTCGTTTATTTGTGGTAATTGTTGTTCAATTTCATCAGTTATCAGGTGAAAACCGCGGCTTCTCGCTTTTAATTGCAGTGTTTTTTGTGCCCACATACGTGTTCCTTTGGAAATTTATAAATTGGCGTCTATCCTATTCCAATTAGAGCCTGTCATTAGTAAATGATATGATTCTTGTCATCGTAAATGAATTGTTCAATTTCAGGGCAGGGAACGTGACCTAACTCAATGTGAGTGTAAAAGCTCTCGGTCATAATTGGCGCCTGAAAAAAAATTACAAAGACTTGTTTTGTGGCAATTTGCCCAAACATCTAATTTATATTCTATTTGCTAAATCGGGGATTCCACAGTTTTCGCTAGACTGTAAGGAATGGAACCTACTGTAACATCGGGATAAAGACCATGTTGAAAAATATCAATCCAACGCAAACACAAGCTTGGAAAGCGCTAACGGCGCATTTCGAATCTGCACAAGATATGGATCTTAAAGAGCTGTTTGCTCAAGACGCAGCGCGTTTCGACAAATACTCTGCACGTTTCGGCTCAGACATCCTAGTCGATTACTCAAAGAACCTCATCAATGAGGAAACTCTGAAGCACCTGTTTGCTCTTGCGAAAGAGACCGAGCTGAAATCTGCAATTGAAGCGATGTTCAGTGGTGAAGCGATCAACCAAACAGAAGGTCGCGCTGTTCTTCACACTGCACTACGTAACCGCGCGAATACTCCAGTTATGGTAGACGGCGAAGACGTAATGCCAGCAGTGAACGCGGTTCTAGAAAAAATGAAATCATTCACTGAGCGCGTTATCGGCGGTGAATGGAAAGGTTACACAGGCAAAGCAATTACTGATATTGTGAACATCGGTATCGGCGGTTCTGACCTTGGCCCTTACATGGTGACGGAAGCTCTAGCGCCATACAAAAATCATCTAAACCTTCACTTCGTATCTAACGTTGATGGTACACACATCGTTGAAACGTTGAAGAAAGTTAACCCAGAAACGACGTTATTCTTGATCGCGTCTAAGACGTTTACAACACAAGAAACCATGACTAACGCGCACACTGCTCGTGATTGGTTCCTAGAATCGGCGGGTGATCAGGCTCATGTGGCTAAGCACTTTGCTGCGCTTTCAACAAACGCGACAGCCGTGTCTGAATTTGGTATCGATACAGCGAACATGTTTGAATTCTGGGACTGGGTTGGTGGCCGTTACTCACTATGGTCTGCGATCGGTCTATCAATTGCACTAGCAGTAGGTTTCGACAACTTCGTTGAGCTGCTTGATGGCGCTCACGAGATGGACAAGCACTTTGTATCAACAGATCTAGAAAGCAACATCCCTGTGATCCTTGCGCTTATCGGTATTTGGTACAACAACTTCCACGGTGCGGAGTCAGAAGCTATCCTACCTTACGATCAGTACATGCACCGTTTCGCGGCGTACTTCCAGCAAGGTAACATGGAATCAAACGGTAAATACGTTGACCGTGACGGCAATGCTGTAACTTACCAAACTGGCCCAATCATTTGGGGTGAACCAGGTACCAACGGTCAGCACGCGTTCTACCAGCTAATTCACCAAGGTACTAAGCTTATCCCATGTGACTTCATTGCACCTGCAATTAGCCACAACCCAGCTAGCGATCATCACCAAAAACTGATGTCTAACTTCTTCGCGCAAACTGAAGCTCTAGCGTTTGGTAAAAATGAAGAAACCGTGAAAGAAGAGTTGGTGAAAGTAGGTAAGAATGCTGAAGAAGTGGCAGCGATTGCGCCATTCAAAGTGTTTGAAGGTAACCGTCCAACAAACTCTATTCTAGTGAAGCAAATCACGCCTCGTACGCTAGGTAACTTGATCGCAATGTACGAACACAAAATTTTCGTACAAGGTGTTATCTGGAATATCTTCAGCTTTGACCAGTGGGGCGTGGAGCTAGGTAAACAACTGGCTAACCAAATCCTACCTGAGCTTGCAGACGAGTCTCAAATCAGCTCGCATGACAGCTCAACAAACGGTCTAATCAACGCATTTAAAGCGTTCAAAGCTTAATGTTTGAATAGATAAAGAAAAGGTCAGCAAATGCTGACCTTTTTATTGCCTGAGGCAAAAACAAAATAGGTTGGCCAGTGCCAACCTATTTTTTCTCTTTTATTCGAAGCAAATTTCGATAAAGGCATTTCCCCATTGGGAAGAGAAAGGCATGATAATAATTGAGCCTTCACACTTGTGGCGAATCGTATGACCTCGGCCCGAAACCACAACCGGTGTTGCCATATCAAAGTCAAAACCACTTTCCGCCAGAATGCGTTTCGCACCACCAGTAACCATGTTGGTGATCTCACCCACCATATCGGTCACTTCTTCATTGAGCCCATTTGGACGTTCACCAAGCATGTTCTGCATGATTTCTAGGGCGAGTGCTTCATCAAAGGTGATCGACATTGAACCACGAGTTTGTGGGCCTACCATACCAATCAGACCAGAAACGTCACCTCGTGCGATCTCATCTTTTTTGATTCGCGGTTTTTGTGGCTTCAGCTCAAGAGAAGCCATAGTTTTTAGCACGTTCATTAAAGAAGCTAAAAACGGGTTTACAAATTCAGCGCGCATAACGTTCTTCTATACTTTTTCTTTCGTCTCGGAGGAACAGGCCTGGCATTCACCATGAGTTTCAATAACTTGGTTGGTCAGTTTGAATCCATGCTTCTCGGCGTTTTCGGCTAACAAGGATATCAGCGTCTCATCTTCGAGTTCAACGACATCACCACATTTATCGCAAATTAGTAATTGGAAAAAGTGCTGCTGAGTATTGAAAGAACAACAAGTAATAAAGCTATTTGTCGATTCCACTCGGTGGATGAAGCCTTGCTCTAGGAGAAAATCTAATGCTCGATAAACAGTGGGCGGCTTAGCCTGAGGCTCACTCTCTTTTAGTTGCTCCAATAGCTCATACGCACTTGAGGCGCGGCGATTAGAACAAATGAGTTCAAATACGCGTCGGCGTTGCGGAGTCAGTCGTACTCCACGCTCTGCGCAGATACTTTCAATTTGTTCAATGATTGTTGGGTTCAAACCTTTCACCATAACTATCGGACGTGCTCTATGATAAATCATTTCTATACGAAGTTCGTTTAGAAATGCTTCATTTTACCCACTATCAGAACGAAAATCATGAATTAAAGCAAGTCGGTGGTGGTGTGAAGGCGGAATAATCATCACAGAATGAATCAACGAATGACAGATTCGTATTACTTCTGCGTATTCCTAAGCACTTGGCTAGTCAGCCAACCAAATCATTCTCGCTGAAACTAGCACCCAGAGGTGCTTGGGTATACAATACCCGACTTATTTTTTGAGCGTACTGCTGCGCTCGACCTTGGCAACATAAAAACGGGTGTTTATATCATGACTCATTCTTGCAGGCTCTCCGTAGCACCAATGTTAGATTGGACTGATCGTCATTGTCGCTACTTCCATCGCTTAATGACCAAAGAAACCCTGCTGTACACTGAAATGGTGACGACAGGTGCGATCATTCATGGAAAAGGAGATTTCCTGGCTTATAACGAAGAAGAGCATCCGTTAGCCCTTCAACTTGGTGGTTCAAACCCAGCAGATTTGGCTACGTGTGCCAAGCTAGCGCAAGAGCGTGGCTACGATGAGATTAACCTAAATGTGGGGTGTCCATCTGACCGCGTACAAAATGGTCGCTTCGGTGCTTGCCTAATGGCTGAACCGCAGTTAGTTGCGGATTGTGTCGCAGCAATGAAAGACGTGGTCGATATCCCTGTAACAGTAAAGACTCGCATTGGTATTGATGATCAAGACTCCTACGAGTTCCTAACGGATTTCGTTTCTATTGTTTCAGAAAAGGGTGGCTGTGAGCAGTTCACTATCCACGCACGTAAAGCATGGTTAAGTGGTCTAAGCCCAAAAGAAAACCGCGAGATCCCACCATTGGATTACCCACGCGCTTACCAATTGAAGCAAGACTTCTCACACCTAACGATTGCGATTAACGGTGGCGTGAAATCATTAGAAGAAGCAAAAGCACATCTTCAGCATCTTGACGGTGTGATGATTGGTCGTGAAGCATACCAAAGCCCATATTTACTGGCATCGGTAGACCAAGAGTTGTTTGGCTCTAATGCTCCAGTGAAGAAACGCAGCGAAATTGTTGAAGAGATGTACCCATACATTGAAGCGCAATTAGCGAAAGGTGCGTACCTTGGTCATATTACCCGCCACATGTTAGGTTTGTTCCAAAGCATGCCCGGTGCTCGTCAATGGCGTCGTCATATCAGTGAAAATGCGCACAAACCAGGTTCTGGTCTAGAAGTATTGCAAGACGCGCTAGCTAAGATTCCAAAAGAATTGAATGTGTAAAATTCGCCAGTGAATGGCTAAAATTACCAACTAAAGAATGATAAAGCCAGAGTGCAGAAATGCCTCTGGCTTTGTTTTTTTATTAAAAATCATAATCTTAACTTCGTTTCTGTAAGTTGGTATGGAAACTGCTCTGTTTATTGAAAACAAATGGAGAAGTGATTATGTTGGAGCTAATCTTTATTTTAGTCTTTGCGGCGACCTTGTTGGTTACGGGTATCACAATGATGACCGTATTCGCAGCAACTGGTATTGCGTTAGTTGTGATGTTTTTACTGGGAATGGTTGGAGCGGTACTCAAACTATTACCATGGTTAATCGTGATTGCATTGGGTATTTGGTTCTTCAAGAATTACGTTGCTCAGCCCCGCTATAAATAATGAGTAACATCATTTAGTTGATGGAGAGGCGTGAGAATATGGTATATTTCCTCTCACGTCCTCTACGTGAATATCAGCTATCTCGGAGTAAATACTACATGACAAATAAAGCGAACATCGCTTTAACGGCATTATCGTTGGCAGTATCTTTTCCTGTTTTTGCAGAGTACTCTGTATCGACAAAAGTCGGTGCAGAGGTATGGGCTGCCGACACTAAAGTTAATGAAGTGAGACGAGATAGCAGTACCGCAGGCACTTTTTACGCGGCGATTGAACATGATGTAAAATACGTCCCTAATGCGCGCCTTCGTTACTCAAGTGTTGATGCGGATTACATGGGGTTCGATAAGCTCGATTTAACCTTGTATTACCACGTTCTAGAGCATGATTTATTGCACTTTGATGCGGGTCTCACGTTCAGTAATTTAAGTGACACTAAATACATTGATGCTGGCTCAAGCAGGCGTGTAGAAGAATTTGATGAGCTGATTTGGGCTTGGTATGGTTACGCAGAAATTCAAGTTCCGGATACAAACTTTGATGTGATTGGTGAGATAAACTTTGGTGACAACAAAGGTATCAAAAGCACCGATTTCATGGCAGGTGTTCAATACAATGTACCGCTCGAAAAAGCTCGACTGGCTTTTCGTGGAGGTTACCGTGTGATTGATTTAGAGTCCGATAAATTCATGTCGGATCTAGGGAAAGAGTTTATTTTTGCTAACGGCTTCTTTGTGAGTGCGGAATACGCGTTCTAAATTCAGCCATGTTAGATATTCGATTTACTTAAAACGTCGCTTTATAAGCGGCGTTTTTTTATATCACTTCATTATATCTAATCGAAATTTCTCCCTATTTGGCTGACTTAGACCATGCTTACCTAGGAGCAATGTGAAAGTTAAAGCAGGGATAGCGATGACAATAAATGAACTAAGACATCTATTCCGTGAAAATCAGCTTATCGAAGCGATTATTGAGCCTGCAATCCAAGAGGGTGGTTGGGTTGTAGAGTTCAGACATGCGCGCGGTGGTTTTGTTTTTCTAACGGACAGTCACGGCGAAGAATGTCTTTATGAAGATTTGGATACTGCGTCAAAATCGGCAATGGCAGTAGGCTTTCAACAAGTCCGCATTGAAGATCGATGAGCAAAAAGTAAGCCGTTCTTACTTCCAAAAAGTTATAAAACATTCACTTCTATTCTTTCTTGTTATTAAGGAGAGTGGGTACTCTATCGTCACGCAATGAATAGGGATGTCGTGATAATGTCTTTTCAAAAGAATGAGTATTCTCACAAGAATGTGTCTGAAGATAATAATGGGCAAGGAGGAAATCCTCCAATCGCAAGCCCTCTGAATGACCAACAAATTAGCTCACTCCAACAAACTGTCTCTGAGTTGTCTTCACAGCAACTTGCTTGGGTCAGTGGGTATTTTTGGGGATTAGCTCAAAATCAACCAAACACAGCGGTAACGCCAATTGCACAAGCAACGGCAGCCGTATCAGCGAAGCCAGCAGGTAAGTTGAGTATTATTTTTGCTTCCCAAACGGGCAATGCTAAAGGTGTTGCTGAAGCTCTGGAACAGGAAGCAAAAGCAGAAGGAATTGCAGTCGAACTTTTTGATGCAAGCGATTACAAAGGTAAAAACTTAGCCAAAGAAACGCATGTCATTATTGTGGCATCGACTAACGGCGAAGGCGAAGCGCCAGACAATGCCATTGAGCTACATGAGTTTTTGCAATCGAAGAAGGCTCCTAAGCTGCCAAACCTGCAATATGGTGTTATTGCATTGGGAGATTCTAGCTACGAGTTCTTCTGTCAGACCGGTAAAGACTTCGACACTTACCTATCAAAGCTAGGCGCGACTCCATTTATCGAGCGTCTTGATTGCGATGTGGATTATGAAGCCCGCGCAACTGAATGGCGTAAGAATGCGTTAGACAAGGTAAAAGATACACTTTCTTCTGGCTCTGAAGCGGATGTGGTTCAACTTCCTGTGGGTCAAGCTGCGACTGCGCACTCTCCTTACAATAAACAAAATCCGTACACTGCGACGTTACTGACCAGTCAAAAAATCACGGGCCGTGACTCTGGAAAAGACGTTCGTCATATAGAAATCGACTTAGAAGGCTCGGGCTTAACGTATCAGCCAGGTGATGCACTAGGTGTGTGGTTTGAAAATAGCTCGGAACTTGCAAATGCCATTCTTGGTAAGGTCGGTTTGTCTGGGGTTGAGACTGTTGACGTTGATGGTGAAAGCTTGTCAATCCACAGTGCTCTTGTGAGTAAATATGAAATCACAACATCTAACCCGCAGCTCATCACAAAGTTTGCCGAGTTATCCGGTAGCAAGAAGCTACAAAAGTTAGTTGAAGATAAAGATAAGCTTCGCGAGTACTCTGCAAATACTCAAATCGTTGATGTACTGGCAGAAAAGAAAACCAAGTTAACCGCAGATGAGTTGATTGGTTTGCTTCGTCGTCTTACTCCACGCCTTTACTCTATTGCATCAAGCCAAGAAGAGGTCGATGAAGAAGTACACCTAACGGTTGCTTTGGTTGAGTACGAACAAAACGACGAAAAACGATATGGTGGTGCGTCTAGTTTCTTAGCACAGCGTCTCGAAGAGGGAGATGAAGTTAAAGTATTTGTTGAGCATAACAACAACTTTAAACTGCCGGAAGATGATAGTACTCCAATTATCATGGTTGGTCCTGGCACAGGGATCGCACCATTCCGTAGCTTTATTCAGGAACGTGAAAACCGCGATGCTGAAGGCAAAAACTGGTTGTTCTTTGGTGATCGCACGTTCACTCAAGATTTCTTGTACCAAGTGGAATGGCAAAAGTATCTCAAGTCAGGAGTACTAAGCCGATTGGATGTTGCCTTTAGTCGTGACCAAGTAGAAAAGGTTTACGTACAACATCGCATCTTAGAAAACGCAGCTCAAGTGTGGCAGTGGATCCAAGAAGGCGCTTATATCTATGTCTGCGGTGATGCAACGCGTATGGCAAAAGATGTGCACGACGCATTGGTTATCGTTGCTGAACAAGAAGGCAAGATGCCGCGTGACGATGCAGAACAATTTATTAATGACCTACGTAAAGCGAAACGTTATCAGAGGGATGTGTACTAATGACTTTTTCTACGGACAATAATAAGCAGGTTGTATTAGGTGAAGAGTTAGGGCCGCTATCTGATAACGAGCGCCTGAAGCGAGAAAGCAACTTATTACGTGGCACCATTGAGCAAGATTTACAGGACCGTATTACTGGTGGCTTTACTGCCGACAACTTCCAGTTAATTCGTTTCCACGGTATGTATCAACAAGACGATCGTGATATCCGTAATGAACGCACAAAGCAAAAACTGGAACCATTACATAATGTGATGCTTCGTGCTCGTATGCCTGGAGGCATCATCACGCCAACGCAATGGTTAGCGATCGACAAGTTCGCAACGGAGCACTCTTTATATGGAAGTATTCGTCTGACGACTCGCCAAACGTTCCAGTTTCATGGGGTATTAAAACCGAATATTAAGTTGATGCATCAAACGCTCAACAGTATTGGCATTGATTCGATTGCAACCGCGGGTGATGTAAACCGTAACGTGTTGTGTACCACTAATCCAGTGGAGTCAGAGTTACACCAAGAAGCTTACGAATGGGCGAAGAGAATCAGTGAACACCTGCTTCCGAAAACACGCGCTTATGCAGAGATTTGGCTAGACGGTGAAAAAGTAGAAAGCACGGAAGAAGACGAACCGATTCTAGGCAAGAACTACTTACCACGTAAGTTTAAAACCACAGTGGTTATCCCACCGCAAAATGACGTAGATGTACACGCTAACGATCTCAACTTCGTAGCGATTGCAGATAACGGCAAGCTGGTTGGTTTTAACGTCCTGGTCGGCGGCGGCTTAGCGATGACGCATGGCGATACATCAACTTATCCGCGCCGCGCTGACGACTTTGGCTTTATTCCGCTGGACAAGACACTTGATGTTGCCGCAGCTGTAGTAACAACTCAGCGCGACTGGGGTAACCGTTCAAACCGTAAGAACGCAAAAACCAAATACACATTGGATCGTGTAGGTAGCGATGTCTTTAAAGCGGAAGTCGAGAAACGTGCTGGTGTTAAGTTTGAGCAAAGCCGTCCATATGAATTCACAGAACGTGGTGACCGTATTGGCTGGGTAGAAGGAATTGATGGTAAATATCATTTAGCGCTTTTCATCGAAAATGGTCGCTTATTAGACTTTCCAGGTAAACCACTTAAGACGGGTGTTGCTGAAATTGCCAAAATCCACAAAGGCGATTTCCGCATGACAGCAAACCAAAACCTAATTGTTGCGGG
This sequence comes from Vibrio sp. Vb1026, assembly GCF_033338745.1. Classification (NCBI taxonomy): domain Bacteria; kingdom Pseudomonadati; phylum Pseudomonadota; class Gammaproteobacteria; order Vibrionales; family Vibrionaceae; genus Vibrio; species Vibrio sp. Vb1026. The sequence goes on along the minus strand of NZ_JAWOTH010000024.1, from coordinate 1,853 downwards.
TGTACCTAAAAACGAAAAAGCGAAGATTGAAAAGATCGCTCGTGAACATGGCTTAATGGACGACGGCGTAAGTGAACAGCGTAAGAACTCAATGGCTTGTGTTGCTTTTCCAACTTGTCCGCTAGCGATGGCAGAAGCTGAACGTTTCCTTCCTCAGTTTGTTACTGATGTTGAGGGGATTCTGGAGAAGCACAACCTACCAGAAAATGACAACATCATTTTGCGTGTAACTGGGTGTCCAAATGGTTGTGGTCGCGCAATGTTGGCTGAAATTGGTCTAGTTGGCAAAGCGCCGGGTCGTTACAACTTGCACCTAGGTGGTAACCGTGCCGGTACTCGAGTACCAAAAATGTATAAAGAGAACATCACGGATAAGCAAATCTTAGAAGAGATTGATCTGCTGGTGGCTCGATGGTCGAAAGAGCGTGAAGAAGGCGAAGCCTTTGGCGATTTCACTATTCGTGCTGGCATTATCCAAGAAGTGCTCGTATCAAAGAGGGACTTTCATGCTTGATTCTGTAGCATCCAAGCTGGAGCTCACAGAGTTACTGACATTAACAAAGACGGAGCAAATCCTCCGTCTTGCTCAAATTAATGTCGAGCTCGAAAAGCTTTCAGCACAAGAGAGAGTAGCGTGGGCTTTAGATAATCTAGAAGGCGAGTTCGCGGTTTCTTCTAGTTTTGGTATTCAAGCCGCGGTTATGCTTCATTTAGTTACTCGCGCCAAAGCGGACATCCCCGTCATTCTAACCGATACTGGTTACCTGTTTGCTGAGACGTACCGATTTATCGATGAGCTGACAGATGCTCTCAACCTAAATTTAAAAGTTTATCGAGCCAAGGAAAGTGCGAATTGGCAAGAAGCTCGATATGGAAAATTATGGGAGCAAGGCGTAGAGGGAATTGAAAAATACAACAAGCTCAATAAAGTTGAGCCGATGCGTCGAGCGTTAAAAGAGCTTAATGTTGGAACGTGGTTCTCTGGACTGCGTCGAGAGCAAAGTAAATCTCGTGCAGGTTTACCGATTCTATCAATTCAGAACGGTGTGTTTAAATTTCTACCAGTAATTGATTGGACTAATAAAGACGTTCATTACTACTTAGAACAACACGGCCTTAAATACCACCCATTGTGGGATGAAGGTTACCTTTCAGTTGGTGATACACATACTACTCGTAAATGGGAGCCGGGAATGTCAGAGGAAGAAACTCGATTCTTTGGCTTAAAGCGAGAATGTGGCCTACACGAAGATGATGGCTCTGAACAAGATGGGTCTGGCATATAGCCATAATGCTCTTTAAATAGAGTTTAGGTTAAGTTTAATAAAGATAGCTGCAATAAAGCAGCTTTCTTTATTTATGGTACTTGAAAAACACGTCTCAAAGAACAATTCTGTGGATAAGTTGTGTGAGAGTTTGGGGTAAAGTTGAATAAATAAAGGTTTGATCGAAAACTCATCGTTTAACCATTATTTTTGCAATTTTTGAAAAATAACACTTGCCAATGTGAGCGCGATCTCTATAATGCCTCCTCGTCGACAGGGCAAGGCCTCACAAGGGGTTAAGCGAAGTTGATAAGGCTGAAAAGAAAAACGAAATAATTTGAAGAAAGTGTTTGACACAATAAATTATCTCGCTAGAATGGCCGCCTCTTCCCAAGTGATGTCAATCACAAAGAAGAGTTGCTCTTTAACAATATAGACCTATCAATCTGTGTGGGCACTCGTTGATGATAATCCAATTCGATACCTCGGTATCAAATTAGGTTTCAATGAAACGAAGTGACCATTGAATCGAAAGATTCAGCACAGTCAATTCAAACATTACTTTATGTAATGTTCAGTATTCATTGA